>JBICID010000098.1:0-32037 GCA_043101615.1 Phycisphaerales bacterium JB040
CCCCCCCCACTCCCCCCACTCCCCCCCACACTCGATCAATCGGAGTACGAGCCCCGAGCGCCAGCGCGGGGGTTCTTCGCTGGTCATGACGAAAACGAGAACCCCCTCGCTCGCGCTCGGGGCTAGTTGTTCATGCTCGTACTCAAAACGGCTCGGGCGCTCGCACGCTCATCATCTTGCCGCTCACCGGGTGGTTGAGGGTGATGGTCCACGCGTGGAGCATCAGGCGATCCCCGAGGTCCATCCGGCCGGCGTACAGCTCGTCGCCGACGATCGGGGCCCCCAGCCCGCGTCCCATGCCGTCGGCGAACTCGACGGGCGGCTCGCCGCTCGGGCCCGGCCCGACCACGCGCACCGCGCCCGGCTTCATGTCGGCCGCGTGCACTCGGAGCTGGTGGGTGCGCCCGGTCACGGGCTCGAACTCGATCCGTGTGACCGGCTCGCCCAAGAGTGTCTCCCGTGCCAGCACCCGCCACCTGGTCTGGCTGTCCCGTCCCCGGTCGAAGTCCACGAGCTGGGCCGGCGAGCGGTCCAGGTCCTTGCGCATCGGCGTCTGGATGACGCCCCCGTCCCCGAGGGCCGGGTCCAGATGCCCCTCGACCAGCGCCAGGTAGCGCTTCGTGATGCGCCGACGCTCGAACTGGACCGACAGGTTCCGGTGGGTCGCGGGGTCGAGGGCGAGCACCAGCACGCCGCTGGTGGCAACGTCGAGCCGGTGGACCGTCATCGGCCCGGTGGCGAAGGGGTACATCGCGTGCACGCGCGAGCGGGCGCAGTCCTGCTTGTCCTCGCCGATGCCGGGCACCGCCAGCAGCCCGGCGGGCTTGTCGATGACGACGTACCCGCCCCGGACGGTGCTCCCGTCCTTCTGGGCCTGCTCGTAGACCTCCTCGTGCAGGACCGGCGGGTCCTGTTTCGGCGGGTCGTACACCCAGCGCGGCACCGGCGGGAACGCGTCCGGATCCTGCTGCGTTCCCTGACTCGAGCCCGGGATGGGGCCCGTTTGACCTGCCTGTTCGGGGGGAGATTCCACGAGAGTGACTCTAGACTTCCCGATGCTCACGACCCTCACGACGATGTGTCTGCTCGCCGCCCCCCCCGCTTCCGCTGCCCAGCCGGGCGCTCGCGCCAACCCCGGCGTGGTGGAGTCGCCCAACCCCGAGTGGGACGACGCGTGGCCCGCGCTCGAGGCCCCGATCCTGACCAACCACCGCCAGATCACTCGGCGCGAAGACTTCCTGAAGGCCGGCGAGGCCTACTTCGACCCGACCGGCACGCGTGTCATCTTCCAGGCAATCCCGGTGCCGCCCGAGGGCGAGGAGCCCGGCGAGCACTACACCATGTACGTCTCCACGCTCCCGGAGGAGGCCAGCGACCGGCTCACGCTCATCGCGCCCGTCTCCGCCCCGGGCTCGGCCAACACGTGCGGCTGGTTCCACCCCACCGAGCCCGGCACGATCCTGCTGGGCACGACCACCACGCCGCCCGCCGAGCCCAACGCGCCCGGCTACCAGCGCGGCACCGGTCGCTACAAGTGGGACTTCCCGCGCGAGATGGACATCGTCCGCCTCACGGGCGACGTCGCCGCGGTCATGAGCACCACCGGCGGCACCTACCGGTTCATGGAGCAGTCGCGCGAGGCCCTCGTGAGCCGCGACGGGTACGACGCGGAGGGGACGTGGTCCCCCGACGGTCGCTTCGTGCTGTACACCCACTGCGAGCCCGGCAGCAACGACGGCGACCTGTGGGTGCTGGACACGACCGACGGCAGCCACACCCCGCTCGTGACCGCGGAGGGCTACGACGGCGGGCCCTTCTTCAGCCCGGACGGCACCCGCATCACCTACCGCTCGGACCGGCGGGGCGACAACCTGCTGCAGGTCTTCGTCGCCGACCTGGTGTTCGACGCCGACACCGGCACGATCACCGGCATCGAACGCGAGACCCAGCTCACCGACAACGAGCACGTGAACTGGTGCCCCTTCTTCAGCCCCGACGGCAAGTACCTGTTCTACGCCACCAGCGAGCTCAGCCACGCCAACTACGAGGTCTTCGCCGTCTCGGCCAAGGCCGACGAGCCCTACCGCCCCAGGATCCGCGTCACCAAGGCACGCGGCTTCGACGGACTGCCGGTGTTCAGCCCGGACGGCACGAAGATGATGTGGACCGCCCAGCGCGGCCCGCAGGCCGAGGGCGACGCCCGCCCCACCAGCCAGCTCTGGCTCGCCGACTACAACCACGCCGCCTTCGTGCGGGCCTACCAGGAAGCCCGCAAGAAGCTGGTGGAGGAAGAGATGATGCGGGCGTTCGAGGAAGCGCAGCCCTGACGAGGAACCCCGCGGCCGTGGGACCGGGGACCGGCTGACGGGCGAGCCCGCGTGTCCGAACCTTCGCGTGGCTCGGGTTCGGCGTCCTCCGCAGCCGTATCCTTGCAGCATGTCGGACCTGCCCGACGACTTCGGCTACTCGCTGGTGCGGTCCCTCGCACGCGTCGCCGACCCGACGCCGGTCCGCCAGCACCGCCCGTTCTGGACCGACTGGTTCGACCGCCTCGCGGAGCGTCGCCCGATGCTCGCCGGCCGTCGCCCGGGCGACGACCCGTCGGACCCCACCGCGACGCACGAGTTCCTGTCGGTCGGGGACACGCGGATCGGCTGCCGCCTCGTGCGCCCCGAGTCCGGCCCGGTGCGGGCGGGGCTGGTGACCTCGCACGGGTACCGCGTCGCGGAGTCGCTCGACGCCGACGACGACCGCTGGCGCCGGCTGACCGAGCGGGGCGTTGCGGTGCTCGTGGTGCGTGTGCGGGGCTACCCGGGCTCGCAGCGCGACACCGGCGACCTGACGAAACCGGACCACGCCGGGGGCGGCTGGATCACGCGAGGTCTGGCCGCGTCCACGCCGGGGCTGGACGGCGACCGGGCGTGGATCCTCCCGCACGCGGTGGCGGACGTGGCCAACGCCTGCCGAGCGCTGCGCAACGCCATGCTCGACCGCACGGAATCCCCGCTGCTGGGCGTGAAGCTGTCCGCGACGGCGCCGGAGGGGGCCTCGCGTCCGCTGCTGTTCCTGCACGGCGAGTCGTTCGGTGCGGGTCTTGCGGTGATCGCCAGCGCGATGCTGTCGGGCAAGGTCCCGCACGACCCGCTGATCGACCGGCTCGCGGTCGGGCTGCCGACCTTCGCGGACTGGCCCTGGCGTCTGGCGCACGGCGCGCGCACGGGCACGACGCGCGAGGTCGGCGAGCTCATCACGCGTCACCGCAAGCTGGAAGAGGCGATCCGCGACCGGCTCCGCCTGTGCGACACGGTGGTGCACGCCGGGCGGATCCGCTCGCCGGCGCTGGTGAAGATCGCGCAGCGCGACGACGTGGTGCCGGCGCCGACGCAGGCGGCGATGTACAACGCTCTGGCGTGCGACCCGGGGCGTCGGTGGCGGTTCCTGGTGCCGACCGGGCACCACGACTCGGGCATCACGGGCGCACGCCGGCACGCCCTGTTCCAGCGCTGCCTGGACGACTTCCTGGACCCCGCCCGCGCACCCGAGGAGGCCATGACCCCGTGGGAGCCGCTGCTGACCACCGGCCAGCGCGCGCCGGACGGGGACGCGCCCTCGATCGCACCCCCGGCGGACGACGCGGACTCCGATCCCGACGCGCCGGCCTCGCTCTTCCCCGGCTCGCCGCCGCCCGACCAGCGCGACCGGGCCCTGATCGCGGCCTACGCCCGCGCCGGTCGGACGCTCGACGCGCTGCCGTACACCCCGCAGTTCGACGCGGTGTTCGCCGAGGTGAGCGCCGTGTCGGGCGGGGCGTTCCGCTCGAAGCGCGACGCGTTCCACCGCCTGCACAACCTGCGGAAGGCGGGCAAGCTGCCGAGGCTCGGCAAGGCCAAGGACCACCCGCCCTCCATCGAGCCGGACGAGGAGTCCGTGCTGGAGGGGCTGGTGGTGGAGGCCGTGGGCTCGCTCGGGCAGCGTGACCGTTTGCCGTTCACGTCCGACTTTGATGCACTGGCGGAACGCTTTACGGAGAGGACCGGCCGGAGGCTCTCGCCCCACGACCTGTGGCGGCTGATCGCGAAGCTGGCGAAGTAGTTTCGTGGTTCGTGGAACCGGACGATCCCCAAGGGGATTCGGCCCGAGCGCGAGCGAGGGTTCTCTATGCGAGATCCAAGGTTGCCGCCAGAACCCCCGCGCTTGCGCCCGTGGCCCGTCGCCATTCCGCATCGCCAATCCCGCCCCACTACCATGCCCGCATGACCGAATCACTCCGCGTCCTGATGAACGGCCTGATCGACTACGCCGGGCTGTTCCCGCCGGCCAAGCTCCCGATGAGCGAGGCCGCGACGAACTACGCGCGTGACCTGATGGGCCCGCACTCGCACGCGCTGGCCCGCTTCATCTGCTCGGCGTCGCGTCTGGAGGAACTCTCCGAGACCGGCGCCATGCTGATGCCGGGCACCTACGCGACCAGCGGGTACCAGGAGATGATCGACGCCGCGGACCCGTGGTCGGTCTCCTGCGTGATCGACACCGCGCTGGAGCCCGCCCTGCACGCGATCGATGCCTTCAACGCGCACCACGACGAGACGGCCCACGGGCGGGCCAAGATCGACGCCATCGAGCTGCGCGTGACCGAGGTGCACGCGATCGACGAGGCGCTGGACATCATCCCCGAGGACCTGTCCGTCGCGATCGAGTTCCCCAAGGAGGCCGTGGCCGAGGACCCGCGCGGGTACGTCGCGGCCCTGGCGGGCAACGACGCGACGGCCAAGATCCGCTGCGGCGGCGTGACGCCGGACCTGATCCCATCGCCCGAGGCGGTCGCCGGCTTCATCGCGGCGTGCGTGCACGCGCAGGTGCCCTTCAAGGCGACCGCCGGCCTGCACCACCCCGTCCGGGGCGAGCAGCCGCTGACCTACGAGGACCAGCCCCCACGCAGCGTGATGCACGGCTTCCTGAACGTCTTCCTCGGCGCCGCCTTGCACTACTCCGACGTCATCGACGCCGACACCCTGACCGAGTGCCTGCGCGAGACCGACCCCGCGACCTTCGCCTTCACCAACGACCGCGCGAGCTGGAAGGGGCACTCGCTCACAACCCACCAGCTCGTGCGAGCCCGCGAGGCCTTCTGCGTCTCCTACGGCTCCTGCTCCTTCGACGAGCCGATCGCGGACCTGAAGAAGCTCAAGCTCCTGAACGCGTAACTCAAGATCCTCCCCCGTCACCGACGGGGGAGGTGTCGCCGAAGTCGACGGAGGGGGTATTGACAGCGTCCATGCCACGCCCCAACTACCACAAACCAGTGCAGGCCACCAGCGTCTCAACAGAACGAGCACGCGATCTCCGTCACGATCTGAGTCTCCCTGAAGCCCTCCTCTGGCGCGATCTCAAGGGCGGAAATCTCGACGGGCACCGATTTCGCCGGCAGCACCCGCTCGGGCCATACATCGCCGATTTTTATGTACACAAGCTCGGTCTGGTCATCGAGATCGATGGTGGCTCGCACCAGGGTGAGCGGAAAACGATGGACGCCGTACGTGACCAATGGATGAACGCCCGCGGACTCAAAGTGCTCCGTTTTCGTGCCAAGGACGTGCTGGGCAATTTCCCGAGCGTCTTGAGTACCATCCGACGCGAGGCCGCCGCGATGAGGGAGTCGCGGGCCGAGCCTTGACCCCCTCCGACCCGGCTGCGCCGGGCCACCTCCCCCGCCCCCCCACGATCGGTGACGGGGGAGGATCTCCAACACCGAGACCGCCATGCCCCACCCCATCGACGACACCCACAACCCCGACCTGCAGTCCTGGGTCGACTCCGCCAACGAGCCCGACACCGACTTCCCGCTCCAGAACCTCCCCCTCTGCTGCCGCGTGGTCGAGGACGACTTCGGGGACGAGACCGAGCGGTTCGCGGCGCCCTGCGTCCGCATCGGGAACCACCTGCTGGACCTCGGCCAGCTCGCGATCTCCGATGCCGTGGACGAGGACGACCCGGACTGGGAGGAGATGCTCGCGACCGACGTCTTCGAGACCTCCAGCCGGCTGTGGTCGCGCCTGCGTCCCAAGGTCCAGGCCCTGCTGCTCAAGGACAACCCCGCGCTGCGTGATCTGGAGAATCGCGACGAGATCCTCGTCCCGGTAGAAGAGCAGACGCTGATCGTGCCCGCCCAGGTCGCCGACTACACCGACTTCTATGCCTCCGTGGTCCACGCCACCAACGTCGGCTCCATGTTCCGGCCCGACAACCCGCTGCTGCCCAACTACAAGCACATCCCGATCGCCTACCACGGGCGGGCCTCCACCGTCATCCCGTCCGGGCTGCCCGTGCGCCGCCCGGTCGGCCAGACCGCCCCGACCGAGGACGGCGGCGCTCCCGGCTTCGGCCCCTGCAAGCTGCTCGACTACGAGCTCGAGGTCGGCTTCGTGCTGGGCAAGGGCAACGAGCACGGCGAGCCGATCGACCTCGCCGACGCCGAGGACCACATCCTCGGGCTCTGCCTCGTCAACGACTGGTCGGCCCGCGATCTGCAGAAGTGGGAGTACCAGCCGCTCGGGCCGTTCCTGGCCAAGAGCTTCGCGACCACCGTCTCGCCGTATCTCGTCACGCTGGAGGCGCTCGCGCCCTTCCGTTCGCCCGCGTACCGGCGGCCCGCGGGCGACCCCACGCCCCTGCCCTACCTCAGCAGCGACGACAACCAGAAGCATGGCGGTTTCGATCTCACGCTCGAGGTCTGGCTCGCCAGCGCCCAGATGCGAGAGCAGGGCATGGACCCCGTCCGCCTCTCCAAGGGCTCATTCAATGACATGTACTGGACCATCGCCCAGATGCTCACCCACCACAGCGTCAATGGCTGCCTGATGCAGCCCGGCGACCTGCTGGCGTCCGGGACGGTCTCGGGCAAGGCCCGCGACGCACGCGGCTCGCTGCTCGAGCTCACCTGGGACGGCGACCCCTGGGCCACCCCCCCCAAGATCGTCCCCGGCACGCAGCGCACCCCGATCACGTTGCCGACCGGCGAGGAACGCAAATTCCTGGCCGACGGCGACGAGGTCATCCTGAAGGGCTACTGCGAGCGCGAGGGCTACCGGCGCATCGGCTTCGGCGAGTGCCGCGGCATCATCGAGCCCGCCCGCTCGATCTGACCCCCCTCCCCCCCCACTCTGGCCCAGCGATCAAGCAAAAAGCCCGGGTCTTGGCCCGGGCTTTTCTTGTGTTTGCGTTGTCGGAGCCGCTTACTCCGGCATGACCGAGACCGAGTCGACCTCGACGATCCGCAGGCGCGTCTGCGGGTCCTGCTCGATCCGTCCACGCACGCCGATCACTTGGCCGACGTACTGGCTCGCGTCGAACTCGGCGTTGCCCGGCAGGTAGCCCAGCGTGCGCGGGCCGATCACCGGGTCCTCGCCCACCAGGCGGTACATCTTCGGCAGGCGGTCGCCGTCGTACACGCGGCTCACCAGCACACGCCCGACCAGGTCGAACGTGCGCCCGGCCTGCCACTCGCGGACCCTGGCCGCGTTCTCGGCGCGGGCGTCGTCGGCCTCGGCGAGGAAGGCGTCGAGCTTGCGGCGCTGGTCGCGCGTCTCGATCCGGATCTCCAGCCACGCGATGCGGCTGCCCAGCGCCTGCTTCACCGCGTCGTCGTCCGCGGCCTCCTGGGCACGCCGGAACTCGGACAGCAGCTCCTCGAGCGAGGCGTCCAGCTCCTCCTTCGGGAGCTGGCGGGCCTCGCGGAACGCGTCCTCGAGCTCCACCAGGCGGGCCGGGCGGATGCCGTACTCATCGGCGTACGCGTCGTCCTCGACCGTGCCCACGGCGCCCGAGTCGATCTCGACGGGCTGGCCGTCCGCGGGGGTGGTCACGCCGGGGATCTCGCGCCCGGCGTCCGTCGCCGGCCGGTCCTGCTCGTCCAGCGCGGGGTCGTCGGCGCCGGCGGGCGGGGTGATGTCGATCGGGTCCAGCAGCGAGTTGTCGACGTCCTGCGCCGGGTCGGCGTTCGCCGGACGGCTGTTCGCGGGGGTCTGGTCCCGGCGCGGGGCGGCGGGTCGCTCCTCCGCCGTGGACAGGTGGGCCCGCACCTCCTCGTCGGTCGCGTCGCGGACCAGCCCGACGCCGATGAACCCGTACGGGCGGCTGCCGGCGTTGTCGCCCACAACGGGCTTGACGGCGTAGGCGGTGACGTCGCCGTCGGTGTTGGTCTCTCGTCCCACGATCTCGAGCTCGGTCCCGGCGGGCAGGGCGGTGCGGTACACGCTCCGCCAGCTCCCGGCGAGGCCGATCTGGCGGTTGGGCGCCAAGAGCTGGCTCGGTCGGGTCAGGGAGATCCGGTCGTTGCCCAGGTCGCGCGCGTCGGAGGCCCGCACGAAGGGGTAGACGCCGGTCGGGTACACCACACGCACCCACTCGGAGCTCTCCCCGTCCATGCGGAGCACGGTCCCCTCGGCCAGCTCCGCGACGGCGTAGAGCTGGACCAGGTTCCCGCTTTTGAGGGGGGTCGCCGCCTCGGTCGTCACCACCCAGCGAGGCTCCACGTCCCGGAAACCGGTCGCGTCCTGCGCGACCAGCACGGACCCTGTCGCCATCACACACGCCACCGAGAGCCGCTGCATCATCGTTCGTTTCCTTCGCGCAAAGAAGTCCTTCGGGGCTCCGCCCGTCCACGCAGTCTAAGCCCCTCCAGGGACTTCGGCGCACGAGGATCCCCGATCTCCGGCGCTTCCGTCATCCCCCCCACAGCGCACCCACAACTCGCCCCCAACGACGCCCAACAGACACCCATCGTCACGCCATCCCCCCGTCCTACCCTTCCAGCCATGACACGACACGCCACCGCCGCCGCCGCCCTGCTCACGCTCGCGGCCTGCTCGCCCGGGCCGATCGAAAAGCGGACCGAGGACTCCCTCAGAGCCTCCATGCTCGACGCCCTGGAACGACACATCCGGGACGCCTCGGACTATCCCGAGCCCCAGACCGCTACCCGCGGGCCGGACCGCTCCGACACCCTCCAGATCCGCCCCGAGCACCTCGAGCTCATCCAGGAGGACTACTCCGTTGAGGGCTACCTCGCCGACCTGGGCAAGGCCGAGGGCCAGGACGATGAAGGCGAGCCCGAGACCGCCCCCCCCACGCCGGAGGAGCTGTTCGGGACCGACCTGTACGGCAACGCCCCCACCACGCTGGATGTCTCCCTGGAGCGGGCCATCGCCAACGCCCTGGAGCACAACCTGGACATCCAGATCGCCCGCTTCGTCCCGGCCATCGCCGAGGCCATCTACGTCTCCAACGAGGCCCGCTTCGACTGGGTCTTCTCCACGGGCGTGACCTGGGAGGACAACGACACCCCCGTGGTCGGGCCCGGCTTCCTCGGGCTGGACTCGCTCAACTCCGCCGACCAGTCCGTCGGCTGGACCGCCGGGCTGGACCGCCAGCTCGAGACGGGCGGCTCGTTCGGGGTCTCGCAGTCGCTGGTGTACACGGACCAGCGCGGGTCGTCCTTCGGCCCGGTGGGCTCGCCCAACCCCGCCGCGGCGCTGGGCTACACCCTCGACTTCACCCAGCCGCTGTTGCGTGGGTTCGGCTCCGACGCGGCGCTGGCCGAGCTCCGCCTGGGACGCAACGCCGAGCGTCGCCAGATCTCCGGCCTGCGCGAGACGCTCAACACGTCGCTGACGAGCGTCGAGAACGCCTACTGGGACCTGGTCAGCGCGTACCGCAACCTGGTGATCCAGCACCGCCTGCTGCTGCGCGGCGTTCGCACGCGCGACGACATCATCGCGCGGCGCGTGCAGGACGCCCGCCAGGCCCAGATCGCCGACGCCATCTCGCGTGTCGAGCGGCGCAAGGGCGACCTGCTCTCTGCCCAGACCGCGCTGCGCAACGCCTCGGACCGGCTCAAGGCTCTGATCAACGACCCGGACCTGCCCGTGGGCTCCGAGATCCTGCTGATCCCGGTGGACGCCCCGCTGGACCAGCCGGTGGAGTTCTCGCTGGTCGAGGCGATCACGACCGCCGCCGAGCAGCGCCCGGAGATGGAGCAGGCCCTGCTGGACATCGACGACGCCTCCATCCGGCAGGCGCTGGCCCGCAACTCGCGCCTGCCCCGGCTGGACCTGCAGGCGCAGCTGCAGATGCTGACGCTCGACGAGAACGCGGGCGACACCTACCAGCAGAACTTCGAGACCGAGTTCATCGACTCGTTCCTGTTCGGGCTCACGTTCGAGCAGCCCCTGGGCAACCGGCTGGGGGAGGCGGAGTACCGCCGGCGTCGCCTCGAGCGGATGCAGTCCGTGGTCGCGTACCGCGCAACGGTGCAGGGGATCGTGGTGGAGGTGAAGGGGGCGCTGAACGCGCTGGTCACCAACGCCCGCCTGATCGAGCAGGCCCGCCTGTCGCGCATCGCGCAGGGCGAGGCCCTCCGCACGCTGCAGGTCGAGAAGCGCCTGACCGACGCGGGCTACAGCGTGGAGCGGCTCAACCTGGAGCTGAACCAGCAGGAGTCGCTCGCCGCCGCGGAGCGGGCCGAGTCCAACGCGATCATCGACTTCAACCGCTCGATCGCGGACCTGCACGCCGCGACCGGCACCACGCTGCAGCGCAACCGCATCGACTTCGTCGTGCCGGACGCGAACCAGCTCGAGCCCGGCGCCAGCCCGCTGGACTACACCCCGCCCGGCACGCCCGCCCCCCAAGCCACGCCCCCGGGCGACGATCAGGCCGGATGAGCGCCGCGCCCCCGGCATCGGGCCCGGAGGCCATCGCGGAGGGCGTGCGCCGGCTCCGCGCGGGACGCCCCGTCGCCTTCCCCACCGAGACCGTGTACGGGCTGGGCGCCATCGCCACCGACGAGGACGCGGTGCGACGCGTCTTCGAGACCAAGGGCCGGCCCGCCGACAACCCGCTCATCGTGCACGTCGCCGACGCCGACATGGCGCGGGCCTGCGTCGCCCGCTGGACCGAGCACGCCCGGGCACTCGCCGATGCCTTCTGGCCCGGCCCCCTCTCGCTGGTGCTGACGCGGGACGCGTCGATCCCGGACATCGTGACCGCCGGGGGCGACACCGTCGCGGTCCGCTGCCCGAGGCACCCCGACGCCCTCGCGCTGCTGCACGCCCTGGGCGAGCCGCTGGTCGGACCGAGCGCCAACCCGTCCGGCGCCGTCTCGCCCACCACCGCCGCCCACGTCCGGGCGCACTGGAACGAGTCCGAGGTCCACGTCATCGACGGGGGCCCCTGCGTCGTCGGCCTCGAGTCCACCGTGCTCGCCCTGAGTACCGAATCACCCACCGTCCTCCGCCCGGGCGACATCACACCGGACCGGATCGCGTCGGTGCTCGGCGTCGAGGTCCGCGTCGCGACCGGCACGGCGTCGGGGGCTCACCCGCCGGCCTCGCCCGGCACGCGCCATCCCCACTACCGGCCCAACGCCCCCGTCGTCGTCGATCCCGCCGACGCGCAGGCGGGCGAGGCGGTCATCGTGCTGCCGCCCGACCCGGCGGCCGCGGCGGCCCGCCTGTACGCCGCCCTGCGCGAGGCGGACGCGGGGGCCCCGCCCCGCATCGCGGTGCGTCTGGATCCGTCTCGCGACGGGTCCGACCCGCGCTGGCTCGCGGTGCTCGACCGCCTGAACAGGGCGTCCGCGCCGCGGGCGCGGGGCGGCTGAACCACGCCCTCCCCGGATCGGGCCACAAACGCTCACCCCGGACGCCTATCGTGCCGACCCACCCGTCTCTCGCCCACACGGAGCACCCCATGTCTTCCAAGCTCACCATCGCCCTGGCCCCCGGGGACGGCATCGGCCCCGAGATCATGGACGCCGTCATGCTGGTCTTCGACGCCGCGGGCGTGCTCGACCATCTCGACTTCCAGGACGCCCCGATGGGCGAGAAGGTCTTCGCCGCGGGCAATTCCGCCGGCATCGCCGACGAGGCCATCGACCTGATCGAGTCGACCGGCCTGATCTTCAAGGGCCCGATGGGCACCCCGGTCGGCGGGGGCGGCAAGTCGATCAACGTCACCCTGCGCAAGACCTTCGGGGCCTTCGCGAACCTGCGCCACTTCCAGAGCCTGCCCGGGGTCGAGACCGTCTTCAGCCGCGCCGGCGTGCCGGTCGACTTCTACGTCGTCCGCGAGAACATCGAGGACACATACGGCGGCATCGAGCACCGGCTCACCAACGACGTGGTGGAGTGCCTGCGCCTCATCACCGCGCCCGGCTGCGACCAGGTCCACCGGTTCGCCTTCGAGACCGCCTCACGGCTCGGGCTCAAGACGGTCCACTGCGGGCACAAGGCCAACATCATGAAGATGACCGACGGCCTGTTCCTGGAGCGCTTCAGGCTCCTCGGCGAGGACTACCCGGGCCTCGAGAAGGGCGACGTCATCA
This sequence comes from Phycisphaerales bacterium JB040, assembly GCA_043101615.1. Classification (GTDB taxonomy): domain Bacteria; phylum Planctomycetota; class Phycisphaerae; order Phycisphaerales; family UBA1924; genus JBLHKT01. The sequence continues at coordinate 12,383 of JBICID010000098.1, forward strand.
TCGACGCGCTGTGCATGAACCTCGTGCTCAGGCCCGACAAGTACGAGATGGTCGTGCTGCCCAACCTGCAGGGCGACATCGTCTCCGACCTCGCGGCCGGGCTCGTCGGCGGGCTCGGCTTCGCGCCCAGCGCCAACATCGGCGACCGCGTCAGCATCTTCGAGGCCGTGCACGGCACCGCGCCCGACATCGCCGGCAAGGGCGTCGCCAACCCGACGTCGCTGCTGCTCTCCGGCCTCATCATGCTCCGCCACGTCGGGCTCGCCAAGCAGGCCGCGATCATCAACAACGCCCTGCTGCGGACGCTCGAATCGGGCGTGCACACGGGCGACGTGAAGGGCAAGAACGACCCCGTCGGCACCCGGGCGTTCGCGGAGGCGATCGCTGGGAACCTGGGCAAGACGCCCGAGACCTGCGTGCCGCGCGTGGTCGGCACGCAGGACACGGTGGACCACACCACCAGCCCGCGCCCGCAGACCAACCAGATGATGCACACCATCGAGAACACGGTGGTGCAGCACCTCGGGGCCGATGTCTACCTCGACTCGCCCCTCTCGCCGCTGGAGCTGGCCGAGAAGCTGCAGCGCGTCGCCGAGCACACGCCCTTCAAGCTAACGCTGATCTCCAACCGCGGCACGCAGGTCTGGCCCTCCGGCTCGGTGTACACCGAATTGGTGGACCATCACCGCTGCCGCTTCGAGCTGCGCGACCCCGCGACGGCGGGCTCGCTGGGCGTGCAGCCTTGCGTGAAGCTGCTCGGGCGCATCGCGGAGAAGTTCGAGGTCTGCAGCTTCACGCCGCTCAAGAGCTACGACGGGAAACGCGGCTACTCGCTGGCGCAGGGGCAGTAAGCCGACCCTTTTTGCCGGTGCCCGCCTTCGACCCGCAGGGCGAAGGCGGTTCGTTCGACCCGAGCGTCGTGCTTCGCGCTGCGCGTCGAAGCACGGCACCTGATAGCGTTCGGCTCTACACTCCGCCCATGCCCTCCCCCGCCACACTCCACGACTGGTCCGACCTCCCCACCGACCGCCCGATGCCGCTAATCTCGCGCCAGCGCGTGGTCGGCGAGCACATGATGCTTTCACGCGTCACGCTCGAGCCCGGTTTCAGCGTGCCCGTGCACGCCCACGCCAACGAGCAGATCGCGGTGGTGCTCGAGGGCTCGATCACGTTCACGCTCGAAGAAGACTCCGGCACACGCGAGCTGCACGCCGCTGCGGGCCAGTGCGTGGTGCTCCCGCCCAACCTCCCTCACGGCGCGACGACCGAGGATGGGTGCGTGATCCTCGATTGCTTCAGCCCGCCCAGCGAGACGACGGGCGTGGACGCGCCGAGTGCAAGCAACGGATGCTCACCCAACAACTAGCCCCGAGCGCAAGCGAGGGGGTTCATGAGACCGCGTTCGGACATGCAGAGAACCCCCTCGCTCGCGCTCGGGGCTAGTCATCGATTGGTGATTGCTGGAATCCTTCGGCCCTCACCCCGCCCCGGCGGAGTCCTCGTGGGGGGGGCGTTCCACGACCTCGATCTCGCCGTTCTCGTGCTCGATCATGATCGTGTCGGCCTCGCGTGTGAACAGGCCGTGCGCGATGACGCCGGGGATGTCGTTGAGCTGGCTGGCGATGTCGTCGAGCGCCTCGTCGCCCTCGAGGGTGATGTCGAGGATGAGGTTTCCGTTGTCGGTGAGGAAGGGCTCGTTGTTCAGGTCGCGCCGCACCACGCCGTTGAGGCCCAGGCGCCGGATCTCGGCCCGCGTGCTCGCCAGCCCGAAGTACATGACCGCGACCGCGAGCGTGCTCTTGGTGCCGATCTTGTCGCTGACCTTGTCCGCGGTGACCATGTAGACGGTGTGCTTGCTGGCCCAGGCGAGCATGCGCTCGCGCGTGATCGCGCCGCGCGAGCCCTTCATGACGCGCAGATCGCGGTCCACCTCGTCGGCGCCGTCGATCAGCACGTCGAGCGTCTCCATGGTCGCGAAGTCCACGATGTTGAGCCCGAGCTCGCGCCCCAGCGCGTCCGACGAGTCGCTCGCCCCCACGCACCGGATGTCCAGCCCGGTCAGGCGGACCTTCTCGGCCAGCGCCCGGATGCCGCGGGCCGCGGTGCGACCCGCGCCCAGGCCCACGGCCATGCCGCTCCTGATCTCCTCGATGGCCTTGATGGCGAGCGTGTCGGTGGTGGTCTGGTCACTCAAAGCGGATCCCCTGTGCAAGAGCCAGCTCGGTCGAGAAGCTCGTGGTGCACGTCTGCCGGCGCATGTACGCCTTCCACGCGTCCGAGCCCGATTCCCGCCCCCCGCCGGTGTCCTTCTCCCCCCCGAACGCCCCGCCGATCTCCGCGCCGCTCGTCCCGAGGTTCACGTACGCCAGCCCGCAGTCGCTGCCGGCGCCCGACGGGTCCAGGAACCGCTCGCTCGACCGGACGCTGCCGGTGTAGATCGCCGAGCTGAGGCCCTGGTCCACCGCGTTGTTCATCGCGATCGCCTCCTCGAGCGCCGCGTACGTGAACACGTACAGGATCGGGGCGAACGTCTCCTCCATCGCGATGGGGAGGTCGTTGCCGGCCGGCGCACGCACGATCGTAGGACGCACGAAGCTCCCGCCCCGAATCGTCTGGTCTAGGTCGTCCGGCGCCACCCGCGTCCCCCCGGTGACGATCTCGCCCCCCTGCTCCTTGGCCGCGCCGACCGCCTTCTCGAACTCTTCCACCGCGCCGTCGTGGATCAGCGGGCCCATCAGCGTGCCCTCCGCCAGCGGGTCGCCGATGCGGACGCTCTCGAAGGCTTTCTTGCAGCGGGCCACGAAGTCGTCCGCGATCGACTCGTGGACGATCAGGCGGCGCGTCGTCGTGCACCGCTGCCCGGCGGTGCCGACCGAGCCGAACACCACGCTCTGCAGCGCCAGGTCCAGGTCCGCGTCGGGCTCAACGATGCAGGCGTTGTTCCCGCCCAGCTCGAGCAGGCACCGCCCGAGTCGTCCCGCGACCTTCGCGCCCACGACCCGTCCCATGCGGCACGAGCCGGTCGCCGAGATCAGGGGCAGCCTTCGATCGTTCACCACCGTCTCGCCGACCTCGTCGTCCGTCCCGATGACCAGGGTGAACAGGTCCGGGTGCCCGTGCTCGGCCGCGACGCGACGCGCGATCTCGTTGGTGGCGATGGCGGTGAGCGGCGCGAGCAGGCTGGGCTTCCAGACGACGCTGTCGCCGCAGACCGCCGCGAGCATCGCGTTCCAGCCCCAGACCGCGTTGGGGAAGTTGAAGGCGGTGATCACCCCGACCGGCCCCAGCGGCAGCCACTGCTCCTTCATCGAGTGCTCGGCCCGCTCGCTGGGCATGGTGATGCCGTGCAGCTGGCGGGACAGCCCGACGGCGAAGTCGGCGATGTCGAAGGTCTCCTGCACCTCGCCGATGCCCTCGGCCAGGATCTTGCCCATCTCCAGGCTCACCAGCGCGCCCAGGTCGTCCCGGTGCGCCCGGTAGGCCTCCCCGATCCGGCGCACCACCTCGCCCCGCTTGGGCCCCGGCACCGACCGCCACCTCAGGAACGCCTCGCGGGCGCGGGCGATGGCCTCCTCGGCGCTCGCCCGGTCGTCCAGGCGGACGCCCGCGATCGCCTCGCCCGTCGCCGGGTTGATGCTCGCGACGATCCCGTCGGACGGCTCGGGCGGCCCCACGTACCGCGTCACGATCCGCTCGTGGTCCGCGACGCCCAGCTTCTCGAACAGTTTCGTCGGCATGGGGCCATGCTAGGGGCACCGCCCACAACGGGCCCGAATCACGAGTGACCGTCTTGCCGAGCCTCGAGCGTGAGCACGAGGCCCCACGCCAAACACGTCGGTGCCTAATCAGACCCGACTCACGCCGGCGCCGGCAGATCCCGCAGGAACTCCACCAACCGCTCACGCGACGGGCTCAGCGCATCACGCACGTACGCCCCGCTCACGCCGGTCCCGCACGCGAGGCACTCGTCGAGGGCCATCCCCGCCGCCTGCCCGAAGGCGAAGCCGCCGTTGAAGTGATCCCCGGCACCCGTGCTCAGCTTCGGCTCGCGTGTGAAGGGCCCCTCGAACCATGCGCTCTCGCCCGCGCGCGCTGCCGCGGCCCCCTCGCGCGGGTGCACCACCACCGTGTCCAGCCCCAGCGTCTCGCGGATCGACTCCGCCGTCGCACGCACCGCCTGCCCCAGCCCGGTGTTGTGCGAGTCGTCGAACGGGGAGGCGCCCGCGACGGTGGCGATCCGCTGGCTCTCGGCCAGGTTCAGGCCGAGCGTGACCGGGGCGACGGCGTTGAGCTCCTGGATCACGCCCAGCGCCCGCTTCACGTCCGCGTCGGTCCGCTTCGCGGGGTCGCACAGGTCGATGAAGACACGCGGGCGGTCCGCCTGTGTCATCTTCGACAGCACGTCGGTCATCAGTCCCCGCCAGATGCCCTCGACCCCGCCCATCATCACCCAGTTCACCACCCCCACCACCGCCGCGCCGCGACAGTACCCCTCGATCCGCTCCAGTCCGACCGTCTCCTTCAGCCGCTCCCACGTCACGCTCTGGATGTTCTGGGGCTTGCCCAGCATCACCTTGCCGTCCTCGAACTCGAGGGCGTCGGTGTGACCGGGGGCCGCGACCGGGATCACCGTCTCGCACCGGGACGCGAACTCCTCGTAGACCGGGCTGAGGGTCTCGGGTGCGTCTTCCTGTCCCACGGCCCCGATGTACGTCACGCCCATCCCCAGCCGCCCCAGCGCCCCCGCCATCAGCGGGCCGTTGCCCCCGAACCGCTGCTCGCGGATCACCATCTCGATGTTGGCGCTCTTGCCCGCGGCCATGCCGACGCGGGTCGCGAAGGCGGGGATCGTCTCGAGACGCTCGAAGTCGTCCAGCTCCATGCTGCGACGCTGAGAGACCAGGTGGATGATCGAGTCGATGAAGCCGTCGAAGCCGATGAGGGCCTTGGCGCCCTCGCCGCCGCGGAAGGCCTCGGCCTTGTCCGCCGCGGACCGCGCGATCTCGTGTCGTGCTCTGCTGGTCGTCTCGCTGGGCATGGGGGCAACAATAGCACAACCGACGAAACCAGTTGTCTCGACCCGCCCAGCCACGAAAGCCCGCCATGACCGCCCCGCCCAGGCCCGTCGTTCTCGCCACCCAGAACCCGGGCAAGATCGCCGAGCTGCGACGTCTCTTCGCCGAGGCGAGGCTCGAGCACCGCTTCCCGGTCCGCACCCTCGACGAGTACGGCGGGCCCTTCCCCGAGCCCGAGGAGGGCTCGGGCTCGTTCCTCGAGAACGCGACGCTCAAGGCCGTGACGTACGCCCGGCTCACCGGGCACCTCTGCCTCGCGGACGATTCCGGGCTGGAGGTGGACGCCCTCGACGGCGCACCCGGGGTGATCTCGTCCCACTACTACTCGGGGGGCGAGGACCGGGGCGACCCGCGCGACGTCCGCGACCCGGCCAACAACGCCCGGCTGCTGGGCGAGCTCGAGGGCGTCCCGCCCGAGGCCCGCACCGCCCGGTTCGTCTGCACCATGGTCCTGGCCAGCCCGGAGGGCAACACCCTCGCCACCAGCCGGGGGACCTTCGAGGGACGCATCGGACGCCCAAGCGAGGACGACGTCCCACGCGGCGCGGGCGGCTTCGGCTACGACCCCCTCTTCCTCGTCCCGCCCGACTACACCCGCACCTCGTCGGAATTGGCACCAGACGAGAAGAACCGCCTCTCCCACCGGGGTGAGGCACTCAGACAGATGATCGAGCACCTCCGCGCATTGGCCGACTAGCCCCGAGCGCAAGCGAGGGGGTTCTCCCACTGGGGGGGGGCCCCGCTGTGGACGCCCGCCCGTACACTCGCCCCGTGCTCCCCGTCCCGAACCTTCTCTCCCTCGCACCCCTCGACGTCTGGGCCCGCCTGCTCGCACGCGGGGGGCGGCGCGGCGTCCGGGGCGGGGGGCTCCGCTACGTCCCGCGCGTCGTCCTCGCGCTGGCGATCTCCACCCTCTCGACGCTGCTCACCCTCCCCGAGCGGATCCTGTGCGCCCTCTGGTTCGCGGTTCGCCCGACGGTGCGCACGGACCGCGAGGTCGTGGTCGTCACGGGGTACTACCGCTCAGGCACGACGTATCTGCACAACCTGCTTGCCTGCGACCGACGGTTCGTGACGCCACGCTGGGCGCAGGCGCTGGCCCCGCAGGGGTACCTGGCCTCGTGGTCGGTGCTGAACCTGATCACGCTGCCCTTCCTGCCCAACACCCGCCCGCAGGACGACGTCCCGTTCGGGCCGTCCTGGCCCGCGGAGGACGACTTCGCGCTGGCGGCGTCCGACCTGGTGAGCCCGCTGCCCGGGCGCCTGCTGTACCCGTCGCAGCGGGCGCACTGGGCGCGGTACCTGACGCTCGAGGGGCTCACGGCGCGCGAACGTGCACACTGGGAGCGCGCACTGTCCCGGTTTGTGCGCAAGGTCGCGTCGCGTCACCCGGGTCGCAGCGTGCTGCTCAAGAACCCCGCCCACACCGCCCACCCGGGCGCGCTGGACGAGCTCTTCGGCGGTCGCGTGCGATTTGTCCACATCGAACGCGAGCGTGGGGACGTGCTCGCCTCGAATCTCCGCATGCACCACCGCCTCTCCCCGCACCTGCTGGAGGGCCCGGTCGAGGACGACCGGCTGCTGGGCGAGCTCGGGGAGGAGCTGGACGACACGCTGGCCCGTTTCGGCGCACAGATCGAAGAGCTGGAACGATCCCGCGGGCGCCCGCTGGTCGCCCGGGTCCGCTTCGGGGACCTGATCGAGCGCCCCATCGAGACGCTGCGCGGCGCGTACGACGTGCTCGGGCTGGCGTGGACCGAGGACCTGGAGCGGCGCGTGACGGGCGTGATCGACCCGTCGCGCACGGCGCCCGGTCGGCGCGCGTTCCTGGCGGCGCCGCTGCTGGGCGCTGGCTGCCTGGGCCTGTGGCTGCTGCTGGCGTGGGCGTTCGGGCAGCGGTTCGATACGAGCGTGTGGGCGTGGGGGTACCTGATCGGGCTGGGGTCGCTGTCCGTCGGGCGGGCCGGCTCGGGGCGTCTCGGGCTGTGGTGCGGGCTGTGGACGCTGCTGGTGGTGGCGGGCTGTGTCTGGCCGCTGCCCGAGGTCAGCGCGGGCTGGACCGGGCCCGACCGGATCCGCAACATCCGCACGCACTATCTGAACACGCCGACCGTCGTGCACGTGATGATCGTGCTGGGCGTGCTGACGGCGTGGCGGGTGGGAAGCCGGCGCCACGTCGCGGCGCCCGGGCGGTGAGCGGGCGCGGCGGCGGGAATCCCGGGCCGGCCTGCCGATCTGGCAGGGATTCGGGCGGGCGGGGCGGGAAAACGCCGAGAAACAGGGGTTCCCCTGCGCTCGTGGCCTCCGGATCCGGTGGCACGGGGGTTGCAACAATCCGTTGGCGTCGGTGCCGGCTCGTCCGGTCACGCGGCCCACGAAAGGAGCTAGCAGGCCATGAGCAAGATCATCGGCATTGACCTCGGAACGACCAACTCGGTGGTCGCCGTGATGGAGGGCGACACCCCGAAGGTGCTGATCAACTCGTCGGGCAACCGGACGACCCCGTCGGTGGTGAGCTTCACCGACAAGGGCGAGCGTCTGGTGGGTCAGGCGGCCAAGCACCAGCAGGTGACCAACCCGCAGAACACCGTCTTCTCGATCAAGCGGTTCATGGGGCGTCGGCACGAGGAGGTGGGGCAGGAAGAGAAGCTGGTGCCCTACGAGGTCGTGGGCAAGGACAAGGACTTCGTGAAGGTGAAGATCAAGGGGGACGAGTACACGCCCCAGCAGATCTCCGCGATGATCCTCGGGGAGCTGAAGCGGACGGCGGAGGACTACCTGGGAGAGCCCGTGGACCGCGCGGTCATCACCGTGCCGGCCTACTTCAACGACGCGCAGCGCCAGGCGACCAAGGACGCCGGCGAGATCGCCGGGCTGAAGGTCGAGCGCATCATCAACGAGCCCACCGCCGCGGCCCTGGCCTACGGGCTGGAGAAGAAGTCCAACGAGAAGATCGCGGTCTTCGACCTGGGCGGCGGCACGTTCGACATCTCGATCCTGGACGTCGGCGACGGCGTGTTCGAGGTGCTGAGCACCAACGGCGACACGCACCTGGGCGGCGACGACTGGGACCAGCGCCTGATCGACCACCTGGCCGGCGAGTTCAAGAAGCAGGAGGGCATCGACCTCACGGGCGACCCGATGGCGATGCAACGCCTGAAGGAGGCCGCGGAGAGCGCCAAGAAGGAGCTCAGCCAGTCCGCCGAGACGACGGTGAACCTCCCGTTCATCACCGCGGACCAGAACGGCCCGAAGCACCTGCAGGTCACGATCAGCCGATCGAAGTTCGAGAGCCTGTGCTCGGACCTGTTCGACCGGCTGCGCGGCCCGTGCGAGAAGGCGCTCAAGGACGCCAACCTGGACAAGAGCAAGATCGACGAGGTGGTGCTGGTCGGCGGCTCGACCCGCATCCCGAAGGTCCAGGCGATGGCCCGGGAGATCTTCGGCAAGGACCCCAACAAGACGGTCAATCCGGACGAGGTCGTCGCGGTGGGCGCCGCGATCCAGGGCGGCGTGCTCTCGGGCGACGTCAAGGACGTTCTGCTGCTGGACGTGACCCCGCTGAGCCTGGGCGTCGAGACGATGGGCGGCGTGATGACCAAGCTCATCGAACGCAACACCACCATCCCCACCTCCAAGAAGGAGGTCTTCTCGACCGCGGCGGACAACCAGAACTCGGTGCAGATCCACGTGCTGCAAGGCGAGCGCGAGTTCGCCAAGGACAACCGCTCGCTGGGCATGTTCGAGCTGACGGGCATCGCCCCGGCACCGCGCGGCGTGCCGCAGATCGAGGTCGAGTTCGGCCTGGACGCCAACGGCATCCTGCAGGTGACCGCGACCGACAAGGGCACCGGCAAGAAGGCCGACATCCGCATCGAGAACACCGGCGGGCTCGACGAGGCCGAGATCGACCGCATGAAGGCCGACGCGCAGGCCCACGCCGAGGAGGACAAGAAGCGCCGCGAGGTGGTCGACCTGAAGAACCAGGGCGACGCCACGCTGGGGCAGGTCCGCAAGAGCCTGGAGGAGTACGGCGACAAGGTCACGCCGGACGTCCGCAGCCAGATCGAGGGCGCGATCAGCAACCTCGAAGAGAAGCTCAAGGGCGACGAGAAGGAGCCCATCGAGGCGGCCCTCAAGGAGCTGCAGAACGCCTCGATGGAGCTCGGCAAGGTCGTGTACGAGCAGTCGGGCGCGGGCGGGGCAGCGGGCGATGAGCCCGGCAACGACGACGTGATCGACGCCGAGTACGAGGTGAAGGACGAGGACAAGAAGGGCTGACCCCCCCACCTTCCGGCCTTCGGATTCTCAGAGAACTACGGAGATCGTGAGATCTCCAGCATCACGGATGATGCCGCCCCGGGCTCCGGCCCGGGGTTTTTTTTGGCCGGCAGAGGCGTGGCGCCTGAGCGCACCCACGGGCAGACGCACCGGGACCGGGTCCGAGCGACCGCTTCCGCCCGCGGCCCGCATCCCATACCATGCACGGGCCTTCACGGAGGAGCACAGCATGTCAGGCGTCACCCACGGGGAAACCTCCGCCCTCACCACCGGCCGGAAGCGTCACACCCTCCGCAACCTCACCGTCGCGCTGGTCCTGCTGCTCGGTGCGCTGGGCGCCGGCGTCTACTTCGCCGGCCCGTCCATCGCGTCCAACATCGCCCGGGGCGCCCTCACCACGACCCTCGCCGACGGCACCACGCTGGAGCCCGAGTCCGTCGCGCTGTCGTGGTCCGGCCCGCAGACCGTCACGGGCCTGAAGGTCACGTCACCCGACGCCCACACCGCCACGGTCGACGCCAGCCTGGACAGGCCCCTGCTCGCCCTCGCCCTGACGCGGGGCCGGGGCGACCTGGGCGTCATCACCGTCTCCGGCAGCGCGACGCTCAACGCCGACGCGTTCACCCCGGACCCGGACGGCGATCGGCCCACCGACCTCCCCCCGGCGGACGACGCGCCGGGGCTGCGGCAAATCGACCTGACCGAGGCCTTCGCGGCACGCCTTGACCTCCAACGCCTGGACCTGACCATCACCTCGTCCGGGCGTCCGGACGCCCGCGGCACCGCGACGGGCCGGGTCGTGGCCGAGGCGGGGCAACCCACGCTGGTCGAGGCCGACCTCGTGCTCGAGCCCGAGCGCCCCGGCGATCCCACGCCGACCGCGAGGCTGAACGTCGAGCTGCTCGGACTGATCCCCCCGTCCGGCGTTGTGGGCTCCAACGAGATCACCACGGACGGCTCGCTGACCTTCGACCGTCTCCCGTCTGCGCTGGTCGGCGCGCTCGCCCCGGGGCTGCGCGAGTCGGTCGATCTGCCCGTGGCGCTCGGGCCCGCGGCGTCCGGGGACCTCACCGTCCGGGGACGGGTCGGGCACGACACCAGCGCCACCCTCGGCGCCCGCCTGTCGTCCGAAACGACCTCGCTGACCCTGAACGCGACCCTCGACGCGGGTCGGCTCACGCCGTCCGGCGACAACACGCTGGCGATCGAGACGGGCCCGCTCCGACGCGGCGCGCCCGCCCTGGCGCGTTGGCTCGAGGACCAGAGCCTGGACCTCACCACCGCCCCCGAGCTCGAGATCGTGGTGCACGACTTCGACTGGCCCCTCTCGCTCGATCCCGAGCAGACCGGCCCGATGAACCTGCACACCGCCACCGCGGGCCTGACGCTCCGGCTCTCCGGGCTCGCGGCGACGCTGCCCAACCCGTTCCCGGGCGAGGGGCGTCCCCCGACCTCCTCGATCGAGCTGCAGCCCGTGACGCTGACCGCCTCGCTCAACGGCGACCGCCTCCACGTGCAGACCAGCCTCGACGCCACCATCGACCAGCGCGGCGCGGGGATCCTGGACGTGGACGTCACCGCGACCCGCTTCCTGACCGGCGAGGGGGCGTACGCCCCCACGCGCGTGCCGGCGCTGGAGGGGTCCCTCACCGCGACCGATCTCCCGACCACGCTGCTCCAGCCCCTCGCGGGGCCCGACGCGCCGCGCCTGGCCGACCTGCTCGGTCCGGCGATCACCGCCTCGCTGGTCGCCGTGGCGCCGGGGGAGGGCGACGAGAACCGTGCCACCCGCCTGGCCATCGACACCCGCTCGGACAACCACCGTCTGCAGACCTCGCTGGACCTCCAGGGCCCGCTGATCACGGTCGACCCGTCGGTGGGGTTGCGCCTGGATGTGAACCGGCTGTCGCCCCTGGTGGAAACCCTGCTGCCCGCTGGGGACGGGCCAGCCCCGCTCACGATCGAGGAGGACGGGGCGGTGTCGGTGACACTGACAACACTCACGGTCGATCTGGACGCGATGAGCGCGGGGCGTGCGCTGGCGGGGATCCGGAGCGCGGGCGACTTCACCATCGACCCGGTGACCCTGCGGAGCCCCGACCACCCCGACCCGATCCGCGTGAGCGTGATCCAGGGCGACGTGAGCCTCCAGGATGCGCGACTCACCACCCAGACTCGCCTGACCACCGTGGCGCTGGCGGACCTCGAGCACGCGCTGCGACGCGCGACCGTGGACACCGTCACCACTTTCGCGGACGCCGACGGCGCCCGCCCCGCGCGGACCGAGATCACGCTGGACGCCCAGACCGTGCGCACGCTGGCGCTGGCCCGCTGGCTCGATCCGACGCTGCAGGTCGACACGGTCAGCCAGGCCGATCCGGACTCATACCCGGGGGGCGTGACGCCGGCCCTGGCGCTGGCCCGCCTGGACGACCGCCCGACCCTGAAGGCCAGGCCCGTGCTCGAGGGCGGGACGCTGGCGGCGCCGTTCACCGTGACGGGGCGGGACTACGCCATCACGGGCGACCTGAGCCGGTCCGAGGGGGGCGTGCTGACGGCCCGGGCGACCCTGGACATGCGGGACACCGAGCTGATCGACCTGATGACGCGCCGGGCGCCGGGGCTGGCGGGCGAGCTGCTCGGCCCGACCGCCGTGCTGTCGGCGAGCACCACGCCCGTGGTGAACGACGAGGAGCGTTTCGACGAGGTCAACGTGACGCTGACCGCCGACCGCCTCAGCACCGACCCGCTGGTGTTCTACGTCGGAGAGGAGTCCGTGCGACTCGCACGCCCCGCGCAGTTCACCGCGACCCTGACGCCGCGTGCCCTCGACCTGCTGCAGATCACCACCGACCAGACCGCCGACGAGCTCGACGCCGACCCGACCGCGCTGCGCCTGGCGCGTCCCGCCACGGTCATCGCCACGCTGAACACGCTGGTGCTGCCCGGGGCCGGGTCCCCGTCGCTGGACGCCACGCTCAACCTGGCGCCGCTCGCGCTCGCACGCGAGGCCGGCGTGACGACGTACGACGAGGCCGACATCGCGGTCCGCACCACCGACGATCCCGGCGTGACGCGTCTCACCGCCTCGGTCACGTCGTCCGACCGCACGCCCCTGACCGCCGACCTGCTCGCGCGTCACCTGCTGGACGACCCGGACGCGCCGCCGGCGTTCACGGGCGAGGTCACGCTGGCGGGGGCGGACCCGGCGGTGCTGGATTTCTTCCTGGGCTCGACGCTGGCGACCAACATGCTCGGGGACACCGCCGACGCCTCCGTCACGCTGGCCGACTTCCCCGCGGACGGGGGCACCGTCGAGGCCACGCTGACCTCGCCCCGCACGACCGCCTCGTTGCGCGCGGTCGCCGCACGCGGCGAGGTCTCGCTGACCCAGCCCGCGGTGATCACGCTGACGGAGATCACGCAGCCGTTCTCGTACCAGTTCACGCCGTTCCTGCCCGTGGTCGGGGCGGTGACGAAGACGCCCGGGACGCACCGGCCCGCGTCGGTGACCGTCTCGGCGCTCTCGCTGCCCCTGGACTTCGACCTGGCCCGGGCCTCCTTCCGCGCGTCGATCGATCCCGGCTCGGCGGTGCTGCAGGCGGAGCGGGCGTTGCAGCTCGCGCTCAAGGAGGACCTGACCATCGGGGACTCGTTCAACGCCTTCACCGCGACGCTGTCGGAGGGGACGCTGTCGGTCACCGACCTGGCCATCCCGCTGGGCGAGTTCATCGTGCCGGCCCGGGGCAGCTACGACCTGATCAACAATACGGAGAACGTGTTCGTGCAGATCCCCGCCGCGGAGCTGCTGGCCGAGGGGATCGGGGGCGACCAGGCCGCGGTGTCCTCGCTGCTCAACCGCTTCCTGAACATCGGGCTGCGCAAGCGGGGCGCGCTCAACGCCGACAACCCGTGGACCATCGACACCGACGCCTCGGGCGGCACGCCGCAGGAGCGGAGGGACCGGCTGCGGGACGGGCTGAACGACATCCTGGACCGGATCGGCGGGGAGTGATTCGAGACGAGCCCCTCATGTGAGTGAGGGGGTCCGGGAACAGGCACGAGATCTGCGAAGAGCCCGGAGCGCGAGCGACGGGGCGGGCTTGCGATCCGCAGCGTCGACTGACTGAGTGAGACTCGACTTCGGGTGCGACGCCACGACCTGGGGGAGGTGCTGTTGAACCGCGCGGCCCGTCGCTGACGCTCCGGGCTCAACTCTGGAATGTGTTCAACGTGACAGGAGCCGATCCATCCAGCGCGTGGCGGTCGGGAGCATCCGGTCGAGCGGCTACCCGCGCTTGAGGACGACGACGTCCTCGGGGTGGACCCTGACGCCCACGGGCGTGCCCGCCTCGCGTTCGCCGACGCCTCCGGCCTCGCCGGGGAAGCGTCCGCCGTAGGGGTTGAGCTCCGCGACGCGGGCCCGGCCGGCGCCGGGGAGGTCGACCACGTGCTGTGCGGTCTCGCCGAGATAGGTGGTCTCGACGAGCATGGCGCTCAGGGCGCCGTCCTCGCCGGCGCCGACGAGCCGGAGCGCCTCCGGGCGGAGCGAGAGCAGGACCTCGGACCCGGCGCCCGCGTCGGATACCTCGTCGGAGAACGCGACGCTCTCGACGCGTCCGGCCGCGGTCTCCAGCACGCCCCGCCCACCCTCGCGCGAGACGACCCTGGCCTCGACGAGGTTGGTCTCGCCCAGGAACTCGGCGACGAAGCGGTTCATCGGTCTGCGGTACAGCTCGCGCGGCGAGCCGAGCTGGACCACGCGCCCCGCTTTCAGGAGCGCCACGCGGTCGGCCATCGAGAGGGCCTCTTTCTGATCGTGCGTGACGTAGACCGTGGTGAGGCCGGCGCCCTTGCACACGTCACGGATCTGGTGGCGCAGGTCGTTGCGGAGCTTGGCGTCCAGGTTGGACAGCGGCTCATCGAGCAGAAGCACGTCCGGGCGGATGACCAGCGCCCGGGCGAGGGCCACCCGCTGCTGCTGGCCGCCCGAGAGCTGGTTGGGCTTGCGGTCGGCGTACGGGCCCATCTGCACGGTCTCGAGGGCCTCGCGGACGCGCTTGCTCTTCTCGCCGGCGCTGACCCTGCGGACGTCGAGCCCGAAGCCGACGTTGGCCGCGACCGTCATGTGCGGCCACAGGGTGTAGCTCTGGAAGACCATGCCGGTGTTGCGCTTGTTGGGGGCCTGGTGCGTGACGTCCTTGTCGTTGAAGCGGATGACGCCCGCGGTCGGGTCGATGAAGCCCGCGAGCATGCGGAGCAGGGTGGTCTTGCCGCACCCGCTGGGGCCGAGCAGGAAGAAGAGCTCGCCGGGCTTCATCGAGAGGCCGACGCCGTCCACGGCGGTCGCCGCGGACGGCCCGCTCCCGAACACTTTCGTCAGCCCCTCGATGGAGATCGCGGTCGTCATGGACCGCAAGGATAGCACCCCCCTCCCCGCCCCACAGGCGTGCGAGTATCCCCGGCGGGGCCGGGCCGAGGAGCCTGGCGCGTGCGCCTCGCGCACGCGGACGATGCGCCTGTGGCGTGGCGTCGTGCGGGCCTTTACACTCACGGCGTGAGCACAGATCCCCGAGACCGAGCCGCCGCCGCCCACGTGGCGCAGCTGCGCGAGCACCGTGTCCGCCAGCGCGACCTCACCATCGCCGACGCCGTGGAACGGGCACGCCGCAGCGTGCGCTCGCTGTCGCGTGCCGAGTCCGAGGCGGCGCGGGCGTGGGAGCAGACGCTCGCGGACGACCCGGCGGGCGGTGCGTTCTCCGATCGGCTCGAGTTCCGGTCGTTCTCCCGGGGCGTGCTGAGCCTGCGGGCCGCGGATTCATCGGCCAAGTACCTGGGCGAGCGGTGGTTGCGGGAGCGGGGGCTCGCGGCCCTGCGCATCGAGGCCCGGATCCCGCTCGCCAAGGTCCGCATCACCCTGTGACCGGGCACGAGCGCGGAGCCACGCGGGCCCGCCCGCTGAGGGGCGGCTGGGGAATTGCTTTCAAGAAATATTGAAAATAACGGGCCGGGTCCGTATTCTTGGGCATGACGACGCTTGCACCGATCCCTGTCGATGACTCGCTGGCACGCCCGGAGATCCGCGACCCGCGCCTGGAGCCGATCCGGGCCAAGGTCGAGCGCGGCGAGCGTCTGAGCCTGGCCGACGGCTAGGTGCTGTACACCACCGACGACCTGTGGACGGTGCTGGAGCTCGCCGACCTGGTCCGCCGACGCCTGCACGGGGACGTGGCGTACTACAACATCAACCGTCACTTCAACTACTCGAACGTGTGCGCGCTGTCGTGCAAGTTCTGCGAGTTCTACCGCAAGAAGGGCCAGCCCGGCGAGTACACCTTCAGCGTCGAGGACGGCCGGGCCGAGGTCCGCAAGGCGATCCGGAACGGGGCGACCGAGATCCACATGGTGGGCGGGCTGCAGCCGTACCTGCCCTGGGACTACTACCCGGACATGATCCGGGGGATGAAGGAAGAGGCGGAGGCGCTCGGGACGGACATCCACATCAAGGCGTTCACGGCCGTGGAGATCGTGCACCTGGCCAAGATCGCCAAGAAGTACAAGAAGAGCGACCGGCAGGCGGGCATCCGCTGGGTGCTGAGCGAGCTGAAGGCGGCCGGGCTGGGCAGCCTGCCCGGCGGCGGGGCCGAGGTCTTCGACGACCGCGTGCACGACGAGACGCACCGGACCAAGATCCGCTCGGACGAGTGGCTGGACGTGCACCTGGTGGCGCACGAGCTGGGGCTGAACTCCAACGCGACGATCCTGTACGGGCACATCGACCAGCGGAAAGAGCGGCTGGTGCACATGGAGATCCTGCGACGCTCGCAGGACGTGGCGCTCGAGCGGATCGGGTACACCGGGGTGGAGGCGGGCCCGGACGTGGTCGAGCCCGGGCTCGCGGCGACGGAGGGGATCGGATCCCCGGTGATCACCCTCACGCGCCCGGGGGTCGAACTTCCATCACCCAAGACGGCCGACAGGGGCGGGTATTACCAAACGATCATCCCGCTGCCTTTCTTCCCCGATGGGAGTGAGCTGGAGCACCTGCCCGGGCCGAGCGGGCTGGAGAACTACCGCACGCTGGCCGTGGCTCGCCTGATGCTGGACAACTTCCCGCACGTGAAGGCGTTCTGGATCATGCAGACGCTGCCGATGGCGCAGCTGATGCTCGAGTCCGGGGCGGACGACATCGACGGCACGGTGGTGTGGTACGACATCACCAAGCTCGTCGGCGAGGGCACGCACCAGGAGACCACGGTGCACGACCTGATCCGCGCGATCCGCGAGGCGGGGTTCGAGCCGGTGGAGCGGGACACGCTGTACAGGCGGGTGGAGCGGGACGGGGTGAAGTGGAAAACAGTCGAATGACCGGAGTCTGAGCTGTGCACGTCACGTCTCTACGGGTGCCGTGTGGCGTCAACCACTGGCTCCTCTGGGGCGGAGCCGGGCTCGGGATCCTCGGGTCGTGCCTGTACCTGATCCAGAGCCAGCTCTTTTCCTACAGCGAGTTCGCGGGGCTGTACGGGCCGTTTGCGTTGGCGGGGCTGGGGGGTGGTCTGAGCGCGGTCGGTGCGGCGACCGGGCGTTCGGCGTGGCTTCGGGCGATGGTGGCAACGGTGGCGGTGCTGTTTCCGGTGTGGGGGATGCTGGTGGGTGCCGCGGGGTGCTACGTGCTGAGCCCGATAGTGTGCTCGCTCGCGTGGGCGTGGGTGCTGGGGATGCTGTTCGGGCACTACGCCGCGCTACCGCTGGTTGTGCTAGGCGGGTGCGTGACGGTGCTCCAGGTGCTGGGGCTGGCGGTGCTGGAATTCACCGGCGGGTGGGTGCCGGTCTCGCGCGCCAACGGGATCGGGCTGGTGCTGCCGATGGCACTGTGGCACGCGGGGCACCCGTTTGCGCTGCTGCACGCGGCCCGGTCGCACGCGCTGCATGCTCAGGGGTACGACCGGTGCCTCCGGTGCGGGTACGACGTGCGCGGGCTGCCGGCGGACGTGTGCCCGGAGTGCGGCAGGCGGCTGGCCCACGTGTCGCTGAGGCCCGCGGCGGATTCGACGAGAAGCGTGTGAGTTCTCCCTCCGCTCGCGCCGAGGGCTTGCGCACGACTGCGGACACGGTGCCCACCTTCGGCCCGAAGGGCGAAGGCGGCCCTGGAGACGGTTGCCCGCTTCACTCTTCGAGTCGAACCAGGGCACCGGGCAAGTATCCAGCCCTCCGCGCGAGCGGAGGGGCCCGGGGACGCAGTGTGCCCCTGAAGAAGTCATCATTACCATTGGTCTCAAAGGTTCCCGGGTCCCTCGGCTTGCGCCGAGGGCTTGTAGAAGGACGCCGAGTCTGGAAAGACGCCGAGTCTGAGCGCAGCGAAGGCTCGGACCCCCCCCCCGGACAACCTCGCGACCGACTCAGGCTTCGCCCGAACCGCCCGACGCCCGATCCCGTATCGTGCACGGCGTGAGGCTGCAACACTCCTGCGCACGGTGCGGACTGGACCTGTCGAAGAGACGGGCGCCGCCCGACCCTCACTACGCCCTGCCGGTCGTCGTCTGCCCGCGATGCAACTTCGCGTGCGTGCGGACGCGCTCCGGGCCGTCGCACGTGTGGCGCGAGATACGCCGCCTGCTGATCGGCTGGGGGCTGCTGATCCTGCAGTTCGCCATCGCGGGCGGGCTGGCGGGCGTGACCCTGGCGACGCTGGCGGTGCCGGACAGGCGGTTCGACGGGCCGTGGTGGGCGGGGCTGCTCTGGATCGGGGCGGTGGTGCTGGCGACGGGGATATGGCTGGGCGGGGCGTTCCCGCACTGGGGTCGTTCGTGGCGGGCGCGCGTGCGCCTGGCGGGTGTGTGGGCCTTGGTGGTGCTGGCGCCGGTGGTGCTGAGTTTCGCGTGGGATTGGTCGCGGGCGGGGCCGCGTACGGAGATGCTGATGGACGTTCCCAGCGCCCGCGACGCGGCGATCCGGCGGGAGCACGAGATCCGGCTGCTGTGGCGGGGGCTGTTGCGGGACGCGGCGTTCCTGCTGGGGCTGGTCGGGGTGTCGTGCCTGGCGACGCCGCTGGGCGCGGGCGGTCGCTTCGGCTGGCGCGTGCTGGCGCGGATGCACGCCAGGCGCAGGCGGCGTGCGTCACGCCGCGTAAGGATGGACCGATGAACGAGCGGACGGAGACGGGCCGAGGCGCCGGTGCGGCCTTCGAGGTGCTGGGGCAGATCCAGACCGACCGTGCCTGCGTCGGGTGCGGGTTCAACCTGTTCGGGCAGACGATCGTGCGCGACGAGCACTACGGGCTGCCGATCGCCCGCTGCCCTGAGTGCGGGCGGGTGTGCGCGCTGCAGGAGTACCCGGGGCTGGGTGCGTGGGCGCGTCGCTGGGGTGCGCTGCTCGGGGCGGCCTGGTTGCTCGTCGCGGTCGGGCTGTTCGCGCTGCTGCTGTCGCTGAGCGTGGCGCCCACGGGCCCGGTGCTCGAGGGGCAGGTGAACGGGATCGCCGAGCGGATCGCGCAGCGACACCAGACCGAGATGCAGGAGAGCGGCTCGTCCGCGGCGGTGGTCCGCGCGACGGGCAACTACTGGAGCTCCATCGACGAGGGCTGGGCGGAATCGCAGGATTTTCGGGCGATGGTGCGCCGGCACGGCCCGGTGTGGCGCCAGCTCGACAAGGGGTACCCGACGGCGCTCGGGTTCCTCTGGCTGATGGTGTACGGGGCGACGCTGGCGTGGCCGGTGGTGCTGGTGCGCGCCGGCCGGTGGCGCGTCGCGGCGTATGGGGCGGGGACGGTGCTGCTGGGCGGGGTGATCACGGCGATGCTGCTGCGGAGCCAGGCCGAGACGGGGATGTGGGCACGCTCGTACGCGCTGGGCGTCGCGTGGCCGACGCTCGTCGGGCTGAGCTACCCGGTGCTGGCGACGGCGGCGCTGGCGAGCGCGTTCACGGGTCGGGTGCTGGCTCGGACGGTGATCCGTGCGGCGTTGCCGCCGCGGTACCGGCTGGTGTTCGCGGAGCTGTGGCGGGCGGACGGGAAGGAGCCCGGGGGAGCGGCGTGAGTCTCCGCCGGCTTGCTCATATGAGCGGAGACGGTGCCCGCCTGCGGCCCGAAGGGCGAAGGCGGCGTTCGGTCAAGCCCTGCTCCGCCCTTCGGATCGAAGCAGGGCACCGAAGGCTCGGGACCAGCCCTCCGCGCGAGCGGAGGGATCCGGGCGCGTTCTGTGCCCCAGAGAATGCCAGCGTTCCCGTCGGTCGCGAAGGGTCCCGGGTCCCTCGGCTTGCGCCGAGGGCTCGTACTGGGGGGCCGGGGGGGGCCGGGCCGGT
>JBICID010000099.1:0-27649 GCA_043101615.1 Phycisphaerales bacterium JB040
GCGCCGACGGCGGCCACGGCCACCCGGGTCACGGGCGTGATGGCCCGCTGCATCGTCGTCACGGCTGTCCTCCGGTTTTGGTGAGGCGGGTTGGTCCGGTACCGCCAGGGGAGCGCCGAGCATAGGGCCGGGCGCCTCGCCGACGCCAGCCTGCTCCGGGGCACCTTCACCCTCCGATCCGGGCGGACCAGCTCCTACTACCTCGACAAGTACCGCTTCTCCACCCGCCCGGAGGTCCTCCGGCCCGTCGGCGTGCTGCTGGCCCAGCGCCTGCGCACCATCGAGCGCGAGGCCGGGGTCACCCTCGACCGGCTCGCCGGGGCCGAGCTGGGCGGCATCCCGCTCGTCACCGTCGCCTCCCTCGAGACCGGCCTGCCCTCGATCTTCATCCGGAACAAGAAGAAGGACTACGGCACCGCGAAGCAGCTGGAGGGCGAGCTCGCCCGGGGGGACGACGTGGTGTTCATCGAGGACGTCGCCACCACCGCCGGGCAGGCCCTGGAGGCCGCGGAGACCCTGCGCCAGGCCGGGGCGAACGTCCGGGCGGTCCTGACGGTGATCGACCGCCAGGAGGGCGCCCGGGAGAACGTGCAGGGGGCGGGGTTCCGGTTCGAGGCGCTGTTCACCAAGGCCGACCTGGGCGTGGTGGAGTAGCCCGGCTCACAGGGCCCACAGCAGGATCGCCACGATGGCGGTGACCCCCGCGAGGCTGGCCCACAGGGGCAGGCGGCGCTCCCCCTCCTCGAAGGCGTGCCCGCAGTGGGGGCAGATGGGGGCCTGGTCGTAGACCTCGTGCCCGCAGTCGGGGCAGGTGTTGAGCTCGGCCCCGAAGCGCTCCAGGTCCTCGGCGCTGGGTCCCTCGGGATCGAGCCCGGAATCCAGTCCCTCGTCGTCGTCCCAGTGCATGGGGGAAGGCTAGCAGGGCGTTCGCGGGCGGGGGGCGGGGTGGGGCGCCCGCCCTGTGCGTCCGATAACCACGCACTCGCCCGGCTCGGCACCCCGGGATCGGTGGTGCGTGGCGTGCCGTCTGTGCCGAATTTTCCAAATCCGCTGGCACGCTCGCGAGGGCGCTGCACCTTCCTCTCGTGCCCGGGGTCCGGGCGCGCCCCGAGGCTCGGTTTGACCGGGTCCGGTTCTGATTGAGGAGTGAGACATGCGCGCACAGACGATCATCGCCGCGACCGCCGCCGCCGCCGGACTGGCGCAGGCCGACATCATCGACTTCGAGGGTCTGGCCCACGGGGAGGTGGTCACGAGCCAGTACGCCTCGATGGGGGTCTCGATCTCGGCCGTGAACTTCAACAAGTCGTTCAACGCCGCGGTCGCCTTCGACACCAACCGGATGGGCACGGCCGACCCGGACCTGGAGTACTCGTACCGCACGATGGGCAACCTGGACGACCGCTCGGGCAACGTGCTGATCATCCAGGAGAACAACAGCGGGCTGCTCGGGGGCGTCGCGACCAACCCGGACGACGAGGCGATGCGGGCGGCGGGCCAGATCATCCTGACCTTCGAGACCGACCTGGTCTCCTTCGGCTTCGACGTGCTGGACCTGGACGACACCACGCTGGAGGAGACCAGCGTGCAGTTCTTCGCGGGCAGCACGCTGGTGGCCGAGTACGACTTCGCCGACTTCGCCGACGACCCGATCCGGTACGCGGGGGTCGCGTTCGGCGACGGCTCGGCCAACCGGATCGACCCGCTCGGCTCCGAGGCCGCGTTCAACAGGGTCGTGTTCAACGTGGGCGGGTCGATGGCCTTCGACAACTTCAACTTCACCCCGGTCCCGGCCCCCTCGGCCCTGATGGCGCTGGCGGGCGTCGGCCTGATCGTCGGGCGCCGGCGCCGGTCCGCCTGACCGTCACAGACGGCACACGTCCTGATCTCACTCCAGAATGCCACGCCTTTTTCTCAAGGGCGTGGCATTTCTCGTTTGTGCTTCGGACCGTCTTCTCGGAGTTTCCCCACGCTTCAAGAGAAGAGGTCCGGCGTGAAGAACCAGAAGAGCTCGACCCGCACACGCATCGCGTCGGTGCTCACGACGACGATCCTCTCGCTCGCCTGGCTCGCCCAGCCCCAGGCCGCGGCCGGCATCGCGACCTTCGACCGGCCGGCCCCGTCGCCCTCGTGGGCGTCGGATCTCACGGCCCTCACGCTCGGGCAGTCTGTCACGGAACTGGCGTTCAACTCGAACCTCGAGTCGTTCGCGGCCTCGGTCTCGACCGATTCGGCGACCAACCAGATCACGGGCGAGGGCGTGTGGCGTCTCCAGGGGGGCGCCACCACCCTCGGGTTCGACGCGCCCCTCGGGTCGCTCTGGTTCTCGTACCGGCACCAGAACAGGGGCGCCGTGAGGCTGGGGTTCTTCGACGCCGCGGGCGTCTCGCTGGACGGAGTGACCCTGGACGGGCAAGACGCGCGATCGGGCACGGTGCTGTACGAGGCCGGGGGGTCGGGCTTCTCGTCGGTCTCGATCACCTGGCTTCGGGCCGAGGGCCAGTGGTTCGAGCTGGGCCCCGAGCTTCGGGCCACGCCCGCGCTGGCGCCGGCGCCGGCGTCGCTGGGCCTGCTCGGGCTGTCGCTGGTGGGCGCGAGGCGCCGTCGCGCGTGAGCGCACCCGGAACGGGTGACACACAAGAATGTGTCGGCCAGCATCACACAAGTTTGTGTGTCGGTTCGTGTGATGCGCGATCGCGCTCCGGGGCGCCGGTGTGCGATTGTGGCTTGAGACGACGGGGCCGGGGTGTGCACGAGCGGTGCACAGGCGGGCGCGGCCCGCGCCGGGTGAGCGCATGAGGTAGGCTTTCCGGACCACCCGGAGGGCACGCCATGCGAGATCAGATCGTTGTGAGGTCCTGCCTGTGGGCCGCGTGCTGGGCGTTGCTGGTGTCGCTGGCGCTGCCGGGGTGCGCGTCGCGGCGTGAGCAGCTCGAGCGTGTGGCGAAGGACTGGTGCGAGACGATCCGAGCCAGCCAGGTGATCCCGGTGTACCCGCCGACGGCGGACCTGCTGCCGGGCGACATGTTCCTGGTGGATCGCCCGGTGCGTGAGCAGCACACCGAGTGGGAGGAGAAGGGTTTCCTGGCGCTGCCGTTCGAGCTGCCGCGCCTGGCGCACACGGACCGGTCCGACCGGTACCTGGCCAGGCGCTGGGGCATGTTTCACACCGACGACGCGCCGGAGGGCGCGGTCCGCAAGGCGCCGCCCGCGGCCTTCCCGTCGTACTCGTTCAGCGTCGCGAACGGCGGCTCGTTCGATCTGGCGCTGCCGGTGCAGGGCGTGCCGGTGGGGCTGTCGGCGCTGGCGACGAGCAACGCCAACGGCACCATCTCGATGAAGGACGTCCAGACGTACGCCCTCGACCAGCTGGAGCTCGGCAGGGCGGTCCGCGAGTACTGGAACGGGGCGTCCGGGGAGGCGAAGCAGC
Source organism: Phycisphaerales bacterium JB040 (assembly GCA_043101615.1). Classification (GTDB taxonomy): domain Bacteria; phylum Planctomycetota; class Phycisphaerae; order Phycisphaerales; family UBA1924; genus JBLHKT01. Next base: position 3,431 of record JBICID010000099.1, read on the forward strand.
GGCAGGACCTGCTGCGGGAGTTCAAGAGGTCGGTCGGGTACGGCCCGCTGTACGTCCGCGCGGTCAACCGCGTGTACGGGGTGCGAACCTTCAACATCACGATCAGCTCCGCCTCGTCGCGTGGGGCCTCGGCGAGTGCGGGCGCGGGCTCGCCCGCGTCCCTGGCGGTGGACGCCGCCCGGGCCGATCCCACGACCAGCGCGGCCGAGCAGCTCAACGAGACCTCCAGGAACCTCGGGACCGCCGCCGACGGGAGCACGAACGCGCTGACCGACGACGCGACGCTCGGCGTGCACACCCAGTTCGTCGCGGCCTCTGCTCGGTCGGTCTCGCTGGTGGACACTTTCGACGAGCCGATCGTCGTCGGCTACCTGGCCCTGGACTTCCCGGTGGGCAACGACGGCTCGCTCGGGCTGCCCGTGCCGACGTTTGACGTGCTGGACAGGGGCGTGGACCCCGAGGTGGCCAGGCGCGGCGCCTCGACCCGGTGGCAGGCGGAGCTGGAGGACGAGCGGGCGCTGCTCGAGGGGCGGGGGCTTGATCCGTCGGTGCTGGCGCGCGTGTACGAGCGCGCGGCGCGGACCCTCGGCGTGCGTCCACGGATCGCGTTCGAGAACGCGATGCGCGCCGAGCCGGAGAACCCGCGCGAGGCGTTCCTGCAGGCCGTACGCCAGCTCATGGAAAGGGACGCACAGGCGGGCACGTGGGAGACGGAGCGGGTGTACCGCGAGGCGACCCGGGCGCTGCGCAACGCGATTGTGTGGACCGACCTGGAGCCGGAGGGTGCCGACGACGCGCCTCCGGCCACACAATCCGATGGCGGGGAGGGCTGAGGCGTGGCGCGTTTCGTCATCGAGCAGACGGTTACCGATCAGCACGGCCCCGACTGGGCGACGCTTGCGCAGTGGACGATGGACGGGCGGTCGGTCGAGCTGGTGGGGGTGCGTCAGCCCGACGGGGCGTACCACATCGAGGTTCGGCGCTGGACGGGTCTGCGTGACGACACGGACCCGGGGGGCAACAAGTCGAACTCTCAGAAGGCGGCGCCGACGGAGTCGTACCGGTGCCGCTAGCCGGGCTCAGACGTTCTGCCCGAGGATCAGCCCGACGCCGACGGTGCCGTTGGTGGCCTCGTCGATGATGATGAAGCAGCCGGTGGAGCGGCACTGGCGGTAGGTGTCGGCCATGAGGGGGGCCATGGTGCGGAGGGTGACGCGCCCGATCTCGTTGAGACCGAGCTGGGTGGCGTCCTCCTGGCGGCTGAGTGTCTTGATGTCGATGCGGTACTTCATGCCCTTGATGACGGCGCGGGTGGAGTTGGTGGTGTGCTTGATGGAGTACTTTTTGCCGGGCACCATGGGCTGGTCGTGCATCCAGACGACCATCGCCTCGACGTCCTGCGTGGGGTTGGGCTTGTTGTTGGTGCGGCAGATCATGTTGCCGCGCGAGATGTCCAGGTCGTCGGCGAGCTGGATGGAGACGCTCATGGGGGGCACGGCCATGTCGACGGGCTGTCCGCCCAGGTCGATGGAGGTGATGGTGCTGGTGAGGCCGCCGGGGAGGGCCATGACCTCGTCGCCGACCTTGAACACGCCGCTGGCGACCTGCCCGGCGTAGCCGCGGTAGTCGTGGTGCTGGTCGGACTGTGGGCGGATGACCCACTGCACGGGGAAGCGCGGGTCGATGAGGTCGCGGTCGCCGGCGATGTGGACGTTCTCGAGGTGGTGCATCAGGGAGGGGCCCTGGTACCAGCCCATGTGCTCGGATCGGGTGACGACGTTGTCGCCCAGCAGGGCGCTCATGGGGATGAAGGTGACGTCGGTGATCTCGAAGCGGGCGGCGAACTCCTCGAAGTCGGCGCGGATCTGCTCGTAGCGCTCCTTGGACCAGTCGACCAGGTCCATCTTGTTGACGCAGACGACCAGGTGGGGGATGCGGAGGAGGCTGGTGATGAACGAGTGCCGGCGGGTTTGCTCGATGACGCCGTTGCGTGCGTCGATGAGGATGAGGGCGAGGTTCGCGGTGGAGGCGCCGGTGACCATGTTGCGGGTGTACTGCACGTGCCCGGGGCAGTCGGCGATGATGAACTTGCGCTTGGGGGTGGCGAAGTAGCGGTAGGCGACGTCGATGGTGATGCCCTGCTCGCGCTCGGCGCGCAGGCCGTCGGTGAGCAGGGCGAGGTTGACGCGCTCGTCGCCCCGGGAGAGGGAGGCCTTCTCCGCGGCCTCGAGCTGGTCCTCGAAGATGCTCTTGGAGTCGTAGAGCAGCCTCCCGATGAGCGTGGACTTGCCGTCGTCGACCGAGCCGCAGGTGAGCAGGCGCAGCAATTCCATGTCGAGGTAGCCGTCGGAGGAGAATTCGCGCGTGTCGGCGGTGATGGTGGACACTAGAAGTACCCCTCCTTCTTGCGGTCTTCCATGGCCGCCTCGTTGGTCTTGTCGTCCATCCGCGCCCCGCGCTCGCTGGCCCGGGCGGCGGCGACCTCGGCGATGATGTCGTCCAGGTTCGCGGCGGGGCTGGCGGTGGCGGCGGTGCAGGACATGTCGCCCACGGTGCGGAATCGGACGGTCTTGCCCTTCTGCACCTGCTCGCCGTCGCGCGGGCCGAACGGGGCGTCCCCGATCGGCATGAGCTGGCCCATGCGTGTGACGACGTCGCGCTGGTGGCTGAAGTACAGGCTGGGGACGGCGATGTCCTCGAGCTTGATGTACTGCCAGACGTCCATCTCGGTCCAGTTGGACAGCGGGAAGACGCGGATGTGCTCGCCCATGGCGATCTTGGCGTTGTACAGGTTCCACAGCTCGGGGCGCTGGTTCTTGGGGTCCCACTGGCCGAACTCGTCGCGGAACGAGAAGATCCGCTCCTTGGCCCGGGCCTTCTCCTCGTCGCGCCGGGCCCCGCCGAACAGCGCGTCGAACCGGTTGTCCTCCACCGCCTTGAGCAGCGTGGGGATCTGGGCCCGGTTGCGGCTCGGGTACATGCCCGGGTCCTCGACCGCCAGGCCCTGGTCGATCAGGTCCTGCACGCTGGCGACGATGAGGCGCTCGCCCAGGCGCGCCACCAGCTCGTCGCGGAAGGCCAGGGCCTCGGGGAAGTTGTGCCCGGTGTCGATGTGGACCAGCGGGAAGGGGAACTTGGCCGGGCGGAAGGCCTTCTCGGCCAGCCGGACCATGACGATCGAGTCCTTGCCGCCCGAGAAGAGCAGGGCGGGTCGCTCGAACTCGGCCGCGACCTCGCGCATGATGTGGATGGCCTCCGCCTCCAGCATCTGGAGGTGGGTCAGCCGGTAGTGAGGCAGGTCGCTCATCGAGTCCTCCGCGGATGCGGAATCAGAAGGGGAGTGTCGGGACACACGGCCCGCGCCACGGGAACCGTGCCGCGGTCCCGATCCTAGCCCCCAATCGCCCGATCGCAACTCGCTGTCGCACTCCCCTGTCAAGACTTGGCTTACACTCCCCTCCCCCGTCCCCCGACCCGTCGCAGACCGCACACCCCAACCCCCGACGCCGCGTGCACCCCCTTCCCATGAGTGAATCCCCCTACCAGGACCGAAAACCCGACGCCAAGGGCACCCACATTCTCTGGCACGAGGGGGCGGTGTCCGCCTCCGACCGGGCCGCGCTGCTGGGCTCGAGGGGCGCCACCCTCTGGTTCACCGGGCTGTCGGGCTCGGGCAAGTCCACCGTCGCCAGCGCCCTCGAGGAGCGGCTGGTGCGGGCACGGGTGCACGCGTACCGGCTGGACGGCGACAACGTCCGCCACGGTCTGAACGCGAACCTGGGCTTCTCCGCCGAGGACCGGGCCGAGAACATCCGGCGGATCGGGGAGGTCGCCAAGCTGTTCGCCGACGCGGGCGTGCTGGCCCTAACGAGCTTCATCTCGCCCTACCGGGCCGACCGGGCCCGGGTCCGGGCGATCCACGACGAGGCGGGGCTGGCGTTTCTGGAGGTCTTCATCGACACGCCGCTTGAGGTGTGCGAGTCGCGCGACCCCAAGGGGCTGTACAAGAAGGCGCGAGCGGGCGAGATCAAGGGGTTCACGGGGATCGACGACCCGTACGAGGCGCCCGAGCAACCCGAGATCCACGTGAAGACCGCGGACCAGAGCGTGGAGCAGTCCGTGGACCAGCTCGTCGCGGCCCTGCGCTCGCGTGACCTTCTGCCGGACGCGCTCGCCTGACCCACCCTGCCTCGTCCCGATTCCCAGAACCGACTCAAAGCACCGACTCCAAGCACCGGGAGAGACCATGACCGACTACGCCAAGGCCGCCACCGTTGCCCGTCTCGCCGTGACCCGCGCCGGGTACGTCTGCCGCCAGGTGCAGCAGGGGCTGGACGAGCTGCGTGCGATCACCAAGGACGACAAGAGCCCGGTGACCGTGGCCGACTTCGCGAGCCAGGCGATCGTGAACATCACGCTGCGGGACGAGCTGTACGGGTGCGACGGGCGCCGGCTCCGCATGGTCGGCGAGGAGACGAGCGGGTTCCTGCGTGAGCCCGAGCACGCGACGCACCTGGAGGCGACGCTCGCCGCGGCGCAGGAGGTCTTCCCGGACCTGACCGCGGAGCAGATGCTCGAGGCGATCGACCTGGGCAACTACGACCCGACCGCCCACGGCGACCCCAGCGAGGGCACGTTCTGGACGCTCGACCCGATCGACGGCACCAAGGGCTTCCTGCGCGGGCAGCAGTACGCCATCGCGCTCGGGCTCATCGAGGACGCCCGCCCCGTCGTCGGCGTGATGGGGTGCCCGAACCTGCCGGTGGACATGGGGGCCGACCTGACCGAGGCCGACCCGACCGGCTGCCTGTACTGGGCGATGCGGGGCGACGGGGTGTACGAGACCAGCGCCACCGACGAGCACGCCGAGAGCATCCGCATCACGCGCCTCGACCACGACCCCGAGGACCCGATCGCGGTGACCGGCTCGGTGGAGGCGGCCCACTCGAACCAGGGCGACACGGGACGCATCCTGGAGTGGCTGCAGACGGAGCGGTCCGTCGCGATCGACGAGCCGGTGCGGATCGACAGCCAGTGCAAGTACGCGGTGGTGGCGCGCGGGCAGGCCGACGCCTACCTGCGCCTCCCGACCCGCAAGGGGTACGTCGAGAAGATATGGGACCACGCCGCGGGCGCGATGATCGCGGCCGAGGCTGGCGCCGCGGTGACCGACATCTACGGGCACGAGCTCGACTTCGGACACGGGGCGAAGCTGGAGAAGAACCGCGGCATCGTGTGCGCCCCGCCGCGGGTGCACGGGATGGTGATCGCGGCGATCCAGGCGCTGGGGATCAAAGAGCCGGAATAAGGGGGAGAGGAATCAGGCACTAGGCACTAGGCATCGGGCTTCAGGCTTTGGATTCTGCGTCCGCAGTTCAGATGTGGGGCAAATCTCGTTCCGGCCCGACGCCGAACCTGAGCGAAGCGAAGGTTCGGAACTCGACCCCAACCCGCGCGAGTATCCGAGCCTTCGCTTCGCTCAGACTCGGCGTCCACACCCTGTGTGAACACAGGTCCGTTTCACGCCATACTGATGCCATGCCTCCCCGGTCCCGCGCTCCCGTCCGCCACCACTGCCCCCACTGCGGCTACGACATCGCGCCGGTGCATTACCCCGATGAGTTCCAGTGCCCCGAGTGCGGGCAGATCGTGGAGCGGGGCGAGGCGTACCGGGCGGCCCAGGTCCACTCCGCGAGGCTGAACCGGCGGACGGCCGCGGGGTGGATCATCGTGCCGTCGCTGCTGGCGCTGGGGATCCTGGGGCTGGGGGCGCTGAACCACCCCGGCCCGTGGGCGCGGGTGGCGGTGCGGACGTACGTGCTGTTCGTGCCCGTCGCGGTGGTGGTGATCCCGGGCGTGATCCTGTGGCTCCGGGCCCGCCAGCCCGAGCCGGTGCGGGCCCACCTGCCCCTGAACCTGCTGGGCGCGTACGTGGGCGTCGCGGGGCTGGCGTACCTGGCCGGCGCGGGCATCGCGTGGATGATGGAGTAGCACATGGCAGCCCCCACCCACGTCTGCCCGCACTGCTCGTATGACCTTTCCGGCAATACGCTTGCCGACCCAGTCACCTGCCCGGAGTGTGGGCGGCAGTTCCCGCTCGACTTCACCGAGCGCCGCCCATTGCGGGTGCTGCCCCCCCAACGCCGGCGCGGGCTGTTCTGGCTCTCGTTCCTGGGCTTGTTTGTGTCGGTCGGGCTGTTGTGGCTTGTGGCGCAATGGCTGGCCTCCCGGTTGTATCTCTAGCCAGCCCTGCCGGCCCTTCTGCGCGTCCCTCCGCGGGCTCCGCGTTCATTTCCCCCCCCCGCCCCTATCTCCGCGTGCATTCCCACACGATCCGGAGAACTCCGGCCCCGATCCGCCGATACTTCTAGCCATGCCGCTCGGCGCCCCGCCCATATCGGACCCCGTTCTGGCCGCCGTGCAGTGGCAGCCGTGGCACCCGTGGCTGACCGGGGGGCTGGTGGTGGGCATGGTTGTGGTGCTGGCCAAGGGGCGGTACGGGACCGACCTGGTGATCATGGGGGTGCTGACCGCGCTGTTGCTCGCCGGCGTGCTCGACCTCGAGTCGGCGGTGCAGGGCTTCGCCAACCCGGCGGTCATCACCGTCGCCCTGCTGTACGTCGTGGCGACGGGCATGCGTGAGACCGGGGCGATGCAGCTGGTCGCCTCGCGCGTGATCGGGCGCCCGAAGAGCACGCTGCAGGCCCAGGCGCGCCTCGCCATCCCGGTCGCGCTGATGAGCGCGTTCGTGAACAACACGCCGATCGTGGCGATGTTCCTGCCGGTGCTGCAGGGCATCGCCAAGCGCTGCCGGCTGGCCGCGAGCCAGCTCTACATGCCGCTGTCCTTCGCCTCGATCCTGGGCGGGGTGTGCACGCTGATCGGGACGTCCACCAACATCGTGGTGGCCGACGCGCTCACCCAGGCCGTGGACACCGGCGTGATCGCGGTCGAGCAGGGCGAGAAGGCCCCCGCCATCTCGATGTTCACGCTGTCGCTGGTCGGCGTGCCGATCATGATCTGCGGGCTGGGGTACATGTTGCTGTTCGGGCGCCGGCTGCTGCCCAACCCCGCGCCCGACGAGGGCGAGGGCCTGCCCGCCGCCGACGACAAGCCCCCGGAGGGCTACCACGCCGCCCTGACCATCGCCAGGGGCTCACCGATCGCGGGCAAGACCGTCGAGGCCGCGGGGCTGCGCTCGCTGCCCGGGCTGTTCCTGTCCAGCGTGGACCGCGACGACCAGTCGATCGTGGTGGGCCCGAACTTCGTGCTGGCGGAGGGGGACGTGCTGATCTTCGTGGGCCGGCTGGACTCGATCGTGGACCTGCAGACCATCCGCGGGCTGGAGCCGACCGGCAACGCGCACGACGAGCCGCTGTACCGGCCGAACCTCAAGCTGCACGAGGCCGTGGTGGCCCAGCGGTCCGAGCTCGCGGGGCGGACGATCAAGCAGGCCCGGATCCGGACGCGGTTCGGCGCCGCCGTGATCGCGGTGCGCCGCCAGGGCCAGGAGCTGAAGGGCAAGATCGGGGACATCACGCTGCGAGCGGGCGACATCCTCCTGCTCGAGGCCCCCAAGGGCGCCGCCGAGCGATTCGCCGACTCGGACAACTTCTACCTCGTCTCCGAGCGTGAGGGCTCCGCGGCGTTGCGCCACGAGCGCGGCTGGATCGCCATGGCCATCCTCGTCGCCCTGGTCGTCACCATCACCGCCGGCTGGCTCTCCACCATGGTCGCCGCGATGACCGCCGCCGGGCTGATGATCGTCACCCGCTGCTGCACCGGCCCGCAGGCGCGCTCCGGCGTGGACTTCCAGCTGCTGGTGACCATCGGCGCGGCCTTCGGCATCGGGGAGGCGATGCAGTCCTCGGGCCTCGCGCAGGCCATCGCCGACTTCTTCGTCAACCTCGCCGGGCCCCTGGGCCACCACGCCCTGCTCGCGACCGTCTACATCGTGACGCTGGCCTTCACGATGACCATGACCAACAACGCCGCGGCCATCCTGATGTTCCCCATCGCGATCGACATGGCGGCCTCGGCGGGGCTGAACCCCATGCCCTTCGCCGTCGCGATCGCCATCGCCGCCTCCTGCGAGTTCTCCAGCCCCATCGGCTACCAGACCAACCTCATGGTGATGGGCCCTGGCAACTACAGCTGGATGGACTTCACCCGCTTCGGGATGCCGCTGAACGTGATCGCCTGCGTGCTGTGCGTCGCCATCGCGCCGCTCATCTGGCCCTTCTGACCCCGCCGGGGCCCCCTCCGCTCCCACTCTGTGCTCCTCCGGCCGTTCCGGGGGCCCCCCACATGCGGCGGTCCGGCTGTGCGGGCCGGGCAGGATGTGTCGCCTCGCGCGGGGCGCTGTCAATCCGGGCAAGCCATCCCGCTTGCAACGGTTGCCACCAGTTGTCCCACTCTGGCGTTCGGACCCAGCCCGGGAGGAGTCGCGCATGAACGAGTTCAACACCCCGCCCTTCGACATCGACCAGCCGGGCGACCCCCTCGCCGAGTTCATGCCCCCCGACGACGAGATCCGTGGCGCCCGCCCCGCGACCGGTGCCGCGGTCGCCGAGCCGCCCGTTCGCGCCGTCCCCGGCAGGAAGGCCCCGCCCGCGACCCGCCTGCCGGCCCCGGCGCTGCGTCCGCGCGACCCGGGCGAGTACGTGCTGCCCGAGCACCTCTCGGTCTACGAGCAGAGCAAGATGGGGCGCGCCCGCACCCACGCCGCGATGCGCACGCTGACCAAGTACGTCCTCGTGCTCGACGACTACGAGCACACCGCCGGCCTGCTCTCCGAGTTCCTCGCCGAGCACGCCATGTCCACCGTGGGCGTCAATATCCAGCCCTGCGACGTCTCCGGACGCACCGCCTGGCAGAAGGCCTTCGACGCGGCCTGGACCTACGGCCCGGTCGCCCCCGCCCGACGCTGCCTCCGACGCGCCCGGCGCGCCGCCGCCTCGCGCGTGACCGAGCAGTGGCTCCGACGCACCCGCAACCCCGTCCGCCCCGCCACCGCGGCCCGGCACTACGGCGTGAAGACCGACGCCTTCCCCGACGTCAACGCCGCGGAGTTCATCGCGACGCTCCGCCGGCGCGGCGTCGAGCTGCTCGTCTGCATCGGCTGCAACCAGATCTTCTCGCGGGCCCTCCGCGACGCGCTGCCCTACGGCGCGATCAACCTCCACCACGGCCTGCTGCCCCACTACCGGGGCTTCGCCCCGACCCTGCACGCCCTCGCCGACGAGCAGCAGATCACCGGCGTCACGGTCCACTACGCGACCGACGGGCTGCACGACGGGCCGATCCTGACCGAACGAACCCGCGCCGTCCGCCCCAAGGACTCGCTCGCCGACGTGCGTCGGCGCCAGCAGCCCCTCGCCGCCGAGGCCCTCATCCAGGCCGTCCGCAAGATCGAGCAGGGCACGCTCACGCTGGCCCCCAACCCCGACCCCGGGTACCCCCCGGCCACCACCCCCCACCGGCGGGACGTCAAGCGCCTCCGCAGGGCCGGGCGGAAGGTCGCCTGACCGAGAGCCCCTCCCGGGCGCCCCCGGTGCGTCCGGGAACCCGAGCACCTCGCAAAACCCGCGACGCCCTACGATCCCGCCCCACACGCCGGGCGTAGGCCCCTCTCGCCGCCTCACGCTCGATCGGGCTCGCCCACGAACCGAAGACCGGACCCGCCCATGCACGTCGTGCTGCTCAACCAGGCCTTCTACCCGGTCGTTGTCGCCACCGCCCAGATGGCGCGAGACCTCGCCGACCACCTCGTCGGTCGCGGGCACCGCGTCTCGGTCGTCGCCTCACGCTCCGTCTACGGCAAGTCGGGGGCGCAGCTCCCCAGGCGCGAAACGGTCGACCAGATCGAGATCCATCGCGTCGGGGCCTCGCTGTTCGGGCGGTCCAACATCCTGCTGCGGGCCGCGGACTTCGCCATCTTCTACCTCCGCGCCGCGTTCCGCCTGCTGCGGATCGACCGGCCCGACGCCGTGGTGGCCTTCACGACGCCCCCCTTCATCGCCCAGCTGGCCCTGCTGAACCGGCGCCTGCGGGGCTCCAGGTCCGTGCTCTGGCTCATGGACATGTACCCGGACGTCGCGGTCGCGTGCGGCGTGATGAGGCCGTCCTCGCCCCTCACCCGCTTCTTCGACCGCCTGAACCGGCGGATCCTCCGCAAGTCCGACGCCGTGGTCGTGCTCGGGCGCTGCATGCAGCAACTCGTGCTCGACAAGGGGGCGGACCCCGGGCGTGTGAAGCTGATCCCGGTCTGGGCCGACACCTCCGGCATCGCCCCGGTGGAGCACGACGAGAACCCGTTCCGGGCCGAGCTGGGCCTGCCGGACAACGCGGTGGTCGTGATGTACTCGGGCAACTGGGGCATCGCGCACGACGCCGAGACCATCTGCGCCGCGATGAAGTCCGTGGCGGAGAGCCCGCCCCGCGACGGCTCGGGGAACGAGATCCCGGTCCGCTTTGTCTTCATCGGCGGGGGCAAGCGCCGCCCGGAGGTGGAGGCGTTCATCGAGGAGCACGCGCTGGGCGAGCACGCCCGCTACCTCGACTACCTGCCGCGCGACCAGATCCGGTACTCGCTGGGCGCCGCGGACGTGCATCTGATCACGGTGCGCGAGGGGCTGGAGGGGCTGATCGTGCCGTCGAAGCTGTTCGGCATCATGGCCGCGGGCCGGCCCTCGCTGTACCTCGGCTCGCCGGAGTCCGAGATCGCGCGGATCCTGTGCGAGACCGAGTCCGGGCTGGTGTTCGCCGAGGGCGACGCGGAGCCGCTCGCCGACGCCATCCGAGACCTGGCGCGCGACCCCGAGCGGCGACGGTCGATGGGCGAGCGTGCCCGCGCGTCGCTGCTGGGCACCTACGACGCCTCGACCGCGTGCGCCCAGTGGGGTGAATTCCTGGAGGGGCTCTGACCGCCCGACCCTATACTCGCGCCCGAGCCCGGATGGCCCCCGGGGCCGGCCGCCGCCAGAACCATCTGTTTGTCAAGGGCTTACGCACCAGGACCGGACACCCGTGAGCAACGTCCCCCGACACAACACGCCCGTCACGCCCGACGGCTACAGCGGACCCAGGCCGCCCGTCTCGGTCGTGATCCTGACGCTCAACGAAGAGATCAACATCGAGCGCTGCCTCGACTCCTGCGCGTGGTCCGACGACGTCCACGTGCTCGATTCCGGGTCCGAGGACCGCACGCGCGAGCTCGCCGAGCGGCGCGGCGTCCCGGTCTACACCAACCCCTTCGAGTCGTTCGGCAAGCAGCGCAACTGGGCGATCGAGCACATCCCCCTCAGGCACGACTGGGTGTTCCACCTCGACGCCGACGAGCGGTTCACCCCGGAGCTGGTCGCCGAGATCGACGCCGTCCTGAAAGGCGCCCCCGAGGAGGACGGCTTCTACGTCCCGCACAAGCTCATCTTCATGAACCGCTGGCTCCGACGCGCCGGCGGGTACCCCACCTACCAGATGCGCCTGTTCCACAAGCAGCGCATGCGCTTCATCGACTACGGGCACGGCCAGCGCGAGCGCACCGGCACCAGCCTCGGCACCCTGCTCCAGCCCTACCTGCACTACATGTTCTCCAAGGGCCTGTACGACTGGCTCGACAAGCACAACCGGTATTCCTCGCTCGAGGCGCTGCAGGTCGTGCTCGACGACGCCAGCCCGCCCGGGCCCGCCAGGCTCCTCTCCCGCGACGTGGTCAAGAGACGCCGGGCCTGGAAGGAGCTGATCTACCACCTCCCCTTCCGGCCCCAGATCAGGTGGTTCATCACCCTGTTCGCGCTCGGAGGCATCTTCGAGGGGCGCGCCGGCATGACCTACGCCAGGCTGCTGGCCACCTACGAGCAGATGATCACACTCAAGCTCAGGCTGCTGCGGTCGCGCTCCTACCCGACCGTCGGCGACGCCGAGCAGGGGTCGCCGAGGTTCGAGGCCGATTCCGTCCCGACCGCGCCCACACGCGTCTTCTCAGCGCCCGAGCGACCGACGGAGGACCCCTCCACGCACGGCGTCGCCCCGGAACGCCCCGCGACCGCGCCGGACACCGGGCGCCCCGCCGCCGAGGCGCAGCCGGGCGTGGACGCCGAGCACGGGCAGCTCGTCCCCGAGGCCTCGCCCTGGACCTTCAAGGAGAAGGTCCTGCGCGCGATCTGGATGGTGTTCGGCAAGACCGCCTTCCGCCTGTCCTTCCACAACTGGTACGGCTTCCGCGCCACCCTGCTCCGCCTGTTCGGGGCCAGGATCGGCAGGGACGTCCGCATCCGGCCCACCGCCCACGTCGAGATCCCCTGGAACATCGAGATCAGGGACAGCGTCACCATCGGCGACCACGCCATCCTCTACTCCCTCGGGCGCATCACCATCGGCGAGCGCACGATCATCTCGCAGTACGGCCACCTGTGCGCCGGCACCCACGACCACACCGACCGGCGCTTCCCGCTCATCCGAGACCCGATCGTCATCGGCTCGGACGCGTGGATCGGCGCGGACGCCTACGTCGGCCCGAACGTCACCGTCGGCAACCTCACCGTCCTCGGCGCACGCTCGAGCGCCTACAAGGACCTCAAGCCCAAGACCGTCTACGTCGGCAACCCCGCCAAGGAGCTCAAGGAGCGGGAGCTGCACGACTGATGGCGAGCCAGGACGCACAACACCGCCCCGTCCTGGTCGTGTCGCACGAGCGTTCGGGCACGCACCTGCTCATCGACACGCTGCGCCGGAACTTCCCCGCCTGTCGCGCGCGACCCAGGCTCGGCGCCAACCCGCACGACGTCCTCTACTGCTCGGTCGACCGGCTCGCGGACGACCACCCGAGACCGATCACCGTCGAGCGTGCCGGGCGTGTGCTGGCCCGGGCGCCGCGCCCCCTGCTCAAGAGCCACGCGACCCCCGCGTTCGAGGGCTTCGCCCCCGGCCCCCGGGCCTGGCTGGAGGCGGCGCTCGGGTCGGGCGTCGTCCTGTGGATCGTGCGCGACGGGCGCGCCGTGATGCCCGCCTACCACCTCCACCGGCGCGCCGTGGACCCCGCCACGCCGGCCGGGCTCTCCGAGTTCCTGCGGGCCCCAGTCGCGGGCGTCGTCCCGCCCGCCCGCTGGGCACGCCACGCGGAGGCGTGGCGCGAACGCTCGCGCGTCGATCCCCGCGTCCACGCCGTCCGCTTCGAGGACCTGCTCGCCGATCCCCGGGGCGAGCTCGAGCGCCTGGCCGACGCGCTGGGAGAGCCGGCCCGACCGGCCGACCCGATCCTGCCCCCGCGTGGCGCGTCGCCCTGGAACGCTCGCCTCGCACGCCTGACCGGGCGACTCCGGTCCACCAACCTGGTCGAGCGCGCCCCGCGCCCCCCGAAGTGGCGCGAGGCCTTCACCCGCGACGACCGCGCCGACTTCGACCGGCACGCCGGGGACACGCTCATCCGGCTCGGCTACGAGCCCGACCACGCCTGGGTGGCCGATCCGGCGAATCGCCCCGCCGACGGGGGGGCCGCCCCGTGACGCACCCCGCCGACACGTCGCCCATCCTGCTGCTGGGCACCCACCGGTCGGGCACGACCTGGCTCGGCTCCGTCCTGTCCGGGCACCCGGACCTGGCCTACGTCGAGGAGCCCAGGCACATCTGGAGCTGGGGCAACGCCGACCTGCCCGACGACCGCCTCGACGCGTCGCACGCGCGCCCGGAGGTCGTCGACCACATCCGGCGCGCGTTCGAGCGTGAGGTCGTCAGGCAGGGCCGGCGCCGCCTGATCGAGAAGACGCCGTCGAACTGCCTGCGCGTCCCCTTCGTCCGCGCGGTCTACCCGGAGGCGACGCTGCTGCTGGTCGTGCGCGACGGGCGCTCGGTGATCCGCTCCACCGCGGAGATCATGGCCGGGGGCGTGCCGGCCCGCAACGCCCTGAAGCGGGCCGTCCGCACCCCGCTGCGCGACTGGCCCGCCCAGACCGGCAAGGTCCTGGACATGCTCCGGCAGAAGCTGACGGGCGGCTCGCTGCGTTTCTGGGGCGCCCGCCCCCCGGGGTGGCGGGACTGGCTGGAACACGACCACCCCGACGTGGTGCTCGCCAAGCAGTGGTCCGCGATGATCACCAGCGTGCTGGACGACCTGGAGGCCCTCCCGCTGCGCGAGGACGGCTCGTGCCCCTACCACCTGTTCCGGTACGAGGACGCCGCCGCGGAGCCGGACCCGACCCTGCACCGGATCGCCCAGCACGCCCGCCTGGACCGCGCGGAGCTGCTCGCCGCCCGGGCCCGCGCCACCGCCCGCCCGGACTCGGTCGAGGCCTGGCGCGACGAGCTGGACGCGTCCACCCTCGAGCGGATCCGCCCGCACATGGAGCCCGCCCTCAACCGCCTCGGGTACGACTGGGAGGGCTCGGCGTGACGCGCGACCCGGCCGCACACCGGCGGACGCCCGCCCCGGGCGCGACCGACCCGTCCGAGGCCGTGCGCCTCATGCGCGGGCGCACCGCCCGCCAGCGCCTGGTCGAGGCGCTTTGGCAGTACCTCGGGCAGCCGCTGTTCCGGATGTCGTTCCACAACTGGTACGGCCTGCGCCGGCGCCTGCTCAACCTGTTCGGCGCCCACGTGGACCCCGCCGCACGCATCCGCCCGACCGTCAAGATCTCGCACCCGTGGCACCTGCGTGTCGGCGCGCACACCGCCATCGGGGACCACGCGATCCTGTACTGCCTCGGCCCGATCTCCATCGGCTCGCGCTGCACCGTCTCCCAGTACGTGCACCTGTGCTCGGCCAGCCACGACTACACCCGGCGCGACATGCCGCTCATCTTCGACCCCATCACCATCGAGGACGACGTCTGGGTCGCCGCGGACGTGTTCATCGGCCCGGGCGTCACCGTCGGTCGCGACACCGTCGTGGGCTCGCGGTCCACCGTCATGCACGACCTGCCCGGCCACTCGATCTGCGCGGGAGACAACGCGGTCAGGCTCGCGCAGCGGAAGATCAGCCAGCCCGCCTCCCCCCCCGCCGCAACCCCAGCCCCGTAGAGTGCCGCGATGCGACTGGTCCACTACTTCAAGCGCATGAATCTCGAGGACGGCGGCGTCGTCAGGTGCGTGCTCGACCTGACCGCGACCCTGGCCGCCGCCGGTCACGACGTCACGCTGCTGACCCACGACCGCACCGACGTCCCCGAGGAGTGGGTCGCCGGCACCCGCGGCGTCCCGACGGTCCGGACGCTCCCCGCCCCGGCCCGGGCGCTGGGGCGTTTCGGTGGCGACGCGCTCCGCGCCGTCGCCGGCCACCTCGACGGCGCCGACGCCCTGCACCTCCACGCGATGTGGGAGCCCACCAACACCCAGCTCGCACGCGTCGCCCGACGGGCAGGCGTGCCCTACGTCCTCTCCACGCACGGCATGCTCGACGACTGGTCCATGGGCCAGAAGGCCGCCAAGAAACGCCTCTACCACGCCCTCGTCGAGCGACGCCTGCTCGCCGGCGCCGCCGCCGTGCACTGCACCGCTCGGGGCGAGCTCGACCAGGCAAAGAAGTGGTTCCCCCAGCGCCTCGGACGCGTCGTGCCCCTGGTCTTCGACCTCGCCCCGTTCGATCCCGGACCGGGGCCGGAGCGGGCACGCGACGCCTTCCCGGGGTTCGGCACGGGTGAGCCGACCGTCGTCTTCATGTCGCGACTGCACGTGAAGAAGGGCGTGGAGCACCTCATCGACGCGGCCCGACTGCTCGCCGACCGCGGCACGCCGGCGCAGTTCCTGATCGCGGGCACCGGCGAGGAGGGGTACGTCGCGGGGCTGCGTGAGCGCGCGGCCCGGGCCGGCGTCGGCGCCCGGTGCCACTTCCTGGGCATGGTCTCCGGGGCCGACAAGGTGTCCCTGCTCCAGGCCGCGGACCTCTCGGCCCTGCCCACCAGCCAGGAGAACTTCGGCTTCGCCATCGTGGAGGCGATGGCCGCGGGAACGCCCGTGATCATCACGCGCGGCGTGGACATCTGGCCCGAGCTCGAGCAGTCGGGCGGGGCGGTCCTGATCGAGCAGGCGCCGGGGCCGCTGGCCGACGCGATCGCCGGGCTCGCCTCCGACCCCGAGCGCCTCGGCGCGATGTCGGACGCCGCCCGGGGCTGGGCCCGGGCCACCTTCGCCGGCAGCGCGATCGCCGACCGCTACGTGGAGCTCTACCGCTCCCTGGGAGCCGCGGGGGGCGACGGATGAACCCCGACACCCCCATGTTCAAAGACTCGCCGATGAAGATCCGCCTGCGTGCCCTTTCGCACAAGGTCACGTGGCAGCTCGGCACGCGCCTCCCGAACACCTTCCCTTTCGTGTTCGTGGTGGGCTACCCCAAGTCGGGCACCACCTGGATCTCCAGCCTCGTCGCCGACGTGCTGCAGCTCCCGTTCCCGAAGCACTCGCTGCTCCCGATCGGTTGCCCGGCGGTCGTGCACGGGCACGAGACGGTCTGGGCCCGCTACCCGCGCACCGTCTACACCGTGCGCGACGGTCGCGACTCGCTCGTCTCCTTCTACTTCCACCTGGCCCGCGAGATCCCGGACGGCCCGAACCCCACCCTCCCGCGCTACATGCGTCCCTACTTCCCCGCCCTCAGGGACAAGCACGACGTCCAGGCCAACATCGCCCGCTTCGTCGAGGCCCAGCTCGACCGCCCGCACGCCTCGCCCGTGAACTGGCCGGACCACGTCCGGTCGTTCTACGACCCGCCGGGCGGGAAGCGTCACGCCAACGCGGTCGCGCTCCGGTTCGAGGACCTGCTCACCGACGGTCCCGGCGCGCTGCAGGCCGCGATGGACGAGCTGGCCGGCGAGCGTGTCGACCCGGACCGTGTCGCCATGGCCCTGGACAAGTTCAGCTTCGCGCGCCAGAGCAAGGGCCGGCGTGCCGGCGCCGAGGACCGCTCCAGCTTCCTCCGCAAGGGGCAGGCAGGCGACTGGGCCAACCACTTCACGCGCGAGGCGGGCGAGATCTTCGCCGACCGGGCCGGCGAGGCCCTCATGCTCGCCGGGTACGAGACCGATACCGCGTGGGTCGATACCCTGTGACCCCAGACCAGCAACGGAAGCCAGCATGACCACGACCGAGCACGCCAGCACGAACGAACCCGGCACGCCCCGGTCGCTGATCGAGCCCGTCAGGGCGCACGACCACAAGAGCTTCGACGAGCTGCTGACCAGCTACAACTTCGCCAACATCTCGGACCGGCGGGCCGTGCTGACCCGCGCCATCATCGACGAGTGCCGCGCACGCGAGGGGGCCGCCGTGCTCGACATCGGCTGCGGGCGCGGCATGGGGCGCGAGATCGGCTACGTCCGCGCCATCAGGCCCCACGCCGCGGAGCTGTGGGGCATCGAGCCCGCCGAGGACGTCGAGCCGCCCGAGGGCATCTTCGACCGCTTCCAGCACGCGCTGATGGAGACCGCCGAGCTGCCCGACAACCACTTCGACATCGCGTACTCGTTCATGGTGATGGAGCACGTCGCCGACCCCGAGGCCTTCATGGCGGCGGTGAAGCGTGTCCTCAAGCCCGGGGGCGTGTACTACTTCGTCACCCCCAACGGCGGGCACTACTTCACCCTCATCGCCGGCGCCATGCACAGGCTCGGCATCGACGAGTGGGTCCTGCGACTCGTCCAGGGCAAGAGCACCGTCGACGACTACCACTACCCCGTGCAGTACAAGTTCAACACCGCACGCCGGATCGACCGCGTCTGCACCGGCGTGGGCGGGCTCGAGACCGACCTGGTCTACATGGAGTCCGAGGGGCCGCGCTCCTACATGAAGGGGCCCCTGATCCTGCTGTTCCACCTGCTCGCCTGGAAGCGACGCGTCATCAGGTCCAGGCGGGCCCTGCTCTCCATCGTCGGGCGAACGGTCAAGCGATAATCGCCTTCCGGACGCCCCCCCGCAACCGAGGGCGAACCCGCACAGACCCACAGGCGTAGTCACCCGGGCCGGGGCGTATGATCTCCCCGCTGTCGCGGGCACGGCGCCCGGCCGAAAAGCCCGGACGACGCGCCCCATCCCTCCCTTCACTGCCCCCCAAGCGACGTGCGCCCGCCCATGCGACTCCCCGACTTCCTGATCATCGGCGCCATGAAATCGGGGACCACCACCCTGTACCACGACCTCCGGGCCCACCCCGGCGTCTTCATCCCCGTCGACAAGGAGATCCACGCCCTCGTCAGCGACGGCGTCGAGACCCAGCACGGCAGGGCCGAGTACGCCGCCCACTTCCAGCCGGCCCCCACGGGCGCCCGGTGCGGCGACGCCTCCACCGGGTACACCAAGAGGCCGACCCACGATGGCGTGGCGGAGCGCGCCAGGCGCGTGCTCGGGCCCGGCACCGACCTGATCTACATCGTCCGCGAGCCCATCAGCCGGGCCCTGTCGCACCACTACCACGCCCTGAGCTGGGGCGAGACCGTGCCCGACCCCGACGAGGCGCTCGCGCAGGACCCCGCCTTCACCGACTACTCCCGCTACGCCTACCAGCTCGAGCCCTGGATCGAGACCTTCGGCACCGACCGGCTCCGGGTGGTCAAGTTCGAGGACTACACGCGCGACCGGCGCGCGGGCGCCGACGAGCTCTTCCGCTTCCTCGGGCTCGACCCGGCGCACGCGAGCCCGGACACCGACAAGATCCACAACCGGGGCGACACCCGCGCCGTGCACCGGGGCGTGTTCACCGCGATCAACCGGGCCGGCTGGTACCGGCGAGGCCTCCGCCGGGTCATCCCGCAGCACTTCCGCCAGACCCTGTACCGGTGGTTCCTGCCCAAGGCCCCGCCGCGCCCCTCGCCGCCCTCACGCGCCACGCTCGAGCGCCTCCGCGACGTGCTGATCGAGGACCAGGCGCACCTGCGCCGCCTGCTCGGCGACGGCGCCCCCGCCTGGGACCTCGACGCCGCCATCGACTCCATCCTCGCCCCGCGCCGCGACAGCGCGGGCGACGAGCCCGTCTCGAGCCCGCGGGGGGTCACGGCATGATGATCCTCCTCGGGCTCTACCTGTTCACCCTCGCGGGGTTCGTCGCGCTGCTCATGGTCTGGCAGCACGCCTCGGGCAGGCACGAGATCCTGTCGCTGCGCAACATCGCCCTCGTCGGACTGATCCTCTTCCAGATCACCTCGGTCGGTCTCCGGATGATCAACGAGAACTACGACTACTTCAGGCTGCAGGACCCCGGCGCGGCCGGGCTGGAGTTCGCCGCCTTCGTCACCATCTTCTTCATCGTGTTCGCGCTCAGCTACCGCTGGGGGCCGCTGGCCGGCAAGGTCGCCGCCAGGGTCCCGCGGGTGCCAGAGACGAACAACCCGATGGCGCTGATCGGACTGGCGATCCTGCTGACGCTGCTGGCGGTCCCGCTCCGCTTCGCCGTGAACGTGCCCGTGCTCGGGGTGGTCGCGGACTTCCTGGGGGTGGCGACGGCGGCGATGGCCTGCGGGCTGCTCGGCTGGGTGTGGGCCCCCCGGCTGCTGAACCCGGCCTACGCGGGCATCGCGCTCTTCTTCGTCGCCGCGAACCTGGTCACCGTGATGACCGGCTCCTTCGGGCGCCGCTCCATCGTGGCGGTCTTCGGGTGCATGGTCTGGGGCATGTACTTCGCCCACTGGCGCTACCTGCCCACCCGCACGCTGCTGACGCGCCTCGCCCTGCTCTCGGCCGGGCCCCTGCTCTTCGTCGCCCTGTACACCTCCGTCCGCTCCGCCGCCGAGCACGACCGCTCCGCCGGCGACCACATCTCCGCGATGCAGACGACCGGCAGCGTCGCGACGGGCGTCGCCAAGCTCATCGACGGCCAGGCCACCGGGCCGGCGTCGCTGTGGCTGATCGAGAACTACCCCGAGAGCTACGAGCCCCGCCACCTCTTCACGCTCCGGTACTTCTTCGCGCTCAACGTGCCCCGGATGCTGTGGCCGGGCAAGCCGGAGCCGCAGTCCGTGCTCATCGCGGACCAGGCCAACATCCAGCGCGTCCAGCAGGACCGCATCAAGCTCTCCTGCGGGATCGTCGGCGTCGCCGCGGCCGAGGGAGGCTGGTACGCGATCATCGTCTACGGGCTCTGCCTCGGCGTGTTCGTGCGCGTCTTCGACGAGATCGTGCGCCACCAGCCCACCACCCCCTTCATCGTGCTGCCCGTCGGCGCGGCGCTGGGCCAGATCCTCGGCCTGGCGCGGGGCGACACCTCCACCTTCGCCAACACCTACTTCATCACCACGCTCGGCGCCCTGGCCATCATGATCCCGGTCGGACGATTCATGGCGCGATTCAACGCCGACGCCATCGCCGGCTACGACGGCTACGACGACTACACCGAGGACGGCGTCGGGCCCGGCCACGACGACCCCGAGGGCTGGCGCGCCGAGGGCTCACCGGACTACGCCGCCTGACACGCGATGCCGCCGACTCGCACCACCTCGGAGTCCAGGCGCGGCCTCGCCCGCATCGCCACCAACTACTCGCGCCTCGCGCTCACCCTCGCCTTCGGACTCGTCCAGATCCCAATCCTCTACACCGGCCTCGGCAAGGACGCATTCGGCGTCTGGGGGCTCCTCATCTCCACCGGCGGCATCGCGGGCATGTTCCGCGAGGTCGTCATGCGAGGGCTCAACCGGGAGCTCGGCGAGGCCTTCCACTCCGGCAGCGACAGCACCTTCCGGGAGACCTTTCGGGCGGCCTGCGTCGTCTGCGCGGGCCTCACCGCGGGCGCCGCCCTGCTGTTCGCGGCCATGATCGCCATCGTCCCGCTCTTCAACGTCCCGGACCACCTCGTCGCGCCCGCACGATGGGCCCTGGTCGGACGCGGGCTGTTCACCTGCGTCGTGCTCTGCCTCACCCCCACCATCAACATCCTCATCGTCTCCGAGCGCATGACCCTGCACAACGCCTGGGTCACCATCGAACGCGCCGCCCCGCTCACCGTCGCCGTCGTCCTCTTCCCCGTCCTGGCCATCGACGATCCCGGTCGCGGCCTCACCCTCTTCGGGCTCTGGTCCGGAGCCGGCATGGGGGCGATCGCCGTTCTCGCCGCCGCGGCGATGATCGCGCTCGACCGACGCACCATCCCCACGCTCGGGCGAGCCGCGCGTGGCCCCCTGCGCTCCATACTCACCACAGGGGGATGGAACGCCGCCGTGACCGTCGCGCTCAACCTCCACCTCCGGCTCGCGAACATCATCCTCAACCTGGCCTTCAACCAGTCCACGGCCCTGACGCTCAACTCGGTGTACACCATCGCCATCCAGCTCACCTCCTACGCGCGGATGGCCACCGTGGGCATGACCGACGGGCTCGACGCAGTCGCCGCACGCCTCTCGACCACGGAGTCCACCCTCGACCGACTCCGCCGCCTGTCCAGGGCCTCCACGCGCCTGCACGCCCTCGTGGCGCTCCCCGCGGCGCTGGCCATCGGCGTGCTCGTCGAGCCCCTCCTGATGGTCTGGGTCGCCGACCGCTTCGAGAACCCCGACGTCGAGCTCCCCCTGGCCGTCGCCACCATCCGGCTGCTGGCCCTGGGCATGGCCGCCCGGTCCGTCTCCGACGGGTGGATACGGCTGCTCTACGGCGCCGGCTACGTCTCCAGGTACGCCCCCTTGATCCTCGTCGGCGGGCTCGGGAACCCCGTGCTCGCGATCGCGCTGATCATCGCCGCCAAGGGGGGCCTCCTCCCGGACAGCATCGCCTTCTACGCCCCGGCGATCGCCTACTCGGCCATCTTCATCGTGGTGCACGTCGTGCTCCTGTCCCGCATCGCCGGACGCTGCCTCGAGGAATCCACCGCCCAGACCCTCGCCCCGATCGGGCGCCCGCTGTTCATCACGCTCCTGGCCAGCCCGATGCTGTGGCTGCCGGGCTGGCTCGGCATCACCGGGGACTGGCTCGTCATCCTGGGCGCGGGCGCGGGCTACACCGGCGTGTTCGCGCCGCTCGCGTGGTTCGTGGTGCTGTCCGCGGGCGAGCGCCAGCGCATCGCCCGCAAGCTGCTCGGTCGCGGGGCCGAGCCCGACAGCGACTGATCCCTACCCTTCCCCCATGACCCCCCCCGCTCTCCGCCTCTACAACACCGCCACCAACCGCGTCGAGCCGGTCCGCGTCGCCGACCCGGCCAGCGTCACCTTCTACACCTGCGGCCCGACCGTCTACGATTACGCCCACATCGGCAACTTCCGCAGCTTCCTGGCCGCGGACCTCTTGCGCCGCTACCTGGAGTCCCCCTTCTGCAACGAGGGCCGGGGCTACGACGTCGCCCACATCGTCAACATGACCGATGTCGGCCACATGACCGATGACGAGGTCGCGGACGGCTCGGGCGAGGACAAGATGGAGGTCGCCCGCAAGCGGCTGCTCGAGGACAAGAAGTCGGGCAAGCTGCCGGCCGGCGTGGACATCGACCCCAGCGACCCCATGGCCGTGGCGGAGTTCTACATCCACGCTTTCCTGAAGGACTCGCGAGCGCTCGGCTTCAAGGTCGCCTTCGACCAGCAGGAGCACGCCGAGGTCATGCCCCGGCCCACGCAGTACATCCAGCCCATGATCGATCTCGTCCAGACGCTGATCGACAGCGGGCACGCCTACGTGGCCGTCGATGGCGTGGTCTACTTCGACACACAGTCCTTCCCCAAGTACGGGCAGCTCTCGGGCAACACGCTCGATCGGCTGCGCTCCGGCGCCGGCGGGCGCGTGACGGAGGACACGCAGGCGGTGAAGAAGCATCCGGCGGACTTCATGCTCTGGAAGCCGGACAAGACGCACCTCATGCGCTGGGACAGCCCCTGGGGCGAGGGGTATCCGGGGTGGCATCTCGAGTGCTCCGTCATGGCCCAGCACCTGCTCGGCGCCGACACGAACGGCGTCATCGACCTGCACTCGGGCGGCGAGGACAACCTCTTCCCGCACCACGAGTGCGAGGTCGCCCAATCCTGCGGCGCGACGGGCGAGGAGCACTTCGCCCGCTACTGGTTCCACCCCCGCCACCTCTTCGTCGAGGGCGGGAAGATGAGCAAGTCCAAGGGCACCTTCTACACACTGCAGCAGCTCTGCGATGAAGGCTACGCCCCGGCGGCCATCCGCCTGGAACTCATCAGGACGCACTACCGCAGCAACGCCAACTTCACCTTCCAGGGACTCAAGGACAGCGCCAAGATGCTGGCTCGCTGGAAGGAAGCGCGGATCCAGATCGCCCGCCAGTCGCTCGCCTGGAACCAGCACACCGTCGCCGCCGCCCGCAAGCGCCTGCACGCCGCCTTCAAGGCGGCCATGGACGACGATCTCAACATCGCCGGCGCGATGGGAGAGATCAACAAGTTCCTCAACGAAGCGCAGGGCTATCCGGTCGACGACACGAAGACAGTCCTGGAGGAGCGCGACAGTCGGCGCATCCTGGAGGAGTACCCCGAGCAGGTCGATGAACTGGGCCTGCTCGATGTCTTCGCCGACATCGGGCCGGTGCTGGGCGTGTTCGAGTTGGAAGACGCGGCCGAGCCCACCGCCGCGGCGGATGTGGATGCGGCGCTGGTCGAGTCGAAGATCGCCGAGCGGGCCCAAGCGCGGAAGGCCAAGGATTGGGGCCGCGCCGATGCGATTCGCGAGGAACTGGACGCCCTGGGCGTGGAGTTGATCGACTCGGCGAAGGGCACGACGTGGAAGGTCAAGACGGGGTAAGACACCGTGGGCGAGAAAGACGCGGATGTCGAGCGAACCCTGGCGCCGAGTGCTGCGATGTACCTGCGGCGCAGGAGAAGTTTGACGTGGGAGGTGGTGCTGTGGCTGATCGCGCTGCTCCTCGCGATGGCGATCGTGCTATGGCTGATGCGAACGGTCTCCAGCCCGATTGGTGCATCGCTGCGAATGGTCACATTGGGCCTCTGCGTCGCCTTGACGATTGTGGCCTACAAACTCGTCCCGACCGTGACACCCCAGAAGCCGAACCGATTTGCCAAGCGTGGACGTGGCTGGTTTCTGCAACCGGTCGCATGCTGGGCCCTCGGCATGCAGCCACACGAGATCAGGTTCGCCGACGCCGGCTTCGGCTTGCGTCACCACTTCGCCCTGGTGCTGTTGGATAGGCCGTACATCCGCAACCTCGCGGGTATGTTCATCTGCGTGTACGGGGCCATTCCACTCGCCCTTGTGATTGTCCTGGCCCTGCCGGTCCAGCAGCGGGTACTCAGCGGGGGCCTGCTGGTGCTGCTGGCGGGCCTGTTCATGTTGCTCCTGTATCGA
>JBICID010000100.1:0-18214 GCA_043101615.1 Phycisphaerales bacterium JB040
CTCCAGAACACAGCCATTGATCACCGGTGCCTGATCCTCTCCGGCCATGTAGTCTGCGGCCAGGGCAGGGTTCAGGAGCAGCAGCATTGATGCAGTAACGACAGGTTTCATAAGGAACTCCGGAATAAAGCCTGGGAAAAAAGGGGCCTGGCGATGTGCCAATTTCCGGGGGGCCAACCTGTCCGGAGCCAATCTGAGCCACACCAGTCTCAGGGGAGCCAACCTTGATGGCGCCAACCTCGATAATGTCACTGGTTTCAGGGCGCAGCTCTACCGGGCCAGCCTGCGGGGCGCCTCGGTTCGGAATGCCCGCTTGCAGGGTGTACAGGCAGAATACCTGTTCGCCCAGGGTGCCGACTTCACCGGCAGCGATCTGACCGGTGCCAATTTCGATTTTTCACGGTTCTCCGGCACCACCCTCCGGAACACCAATCTGTCCTTCAGCAGCTTCGAGATTGCCTGGCTCCCCAAAGCCGATCTGGAGGGAGCTAACCTGACCGGCGCCAACCTTCAGGAAGCCAAGATGGGGCTGGCCAACCTGGCCAACGCGGACCTTTCAGGAACCCGTATTCACTACGCCACCTTTGAGGGCACACACATGGAAGGGTGCACGGCCTGCCCGTTCGACTGGTGAATCACCGGCGGGCTCAGACCCGCCGACTCTCCTCAAGCTGACCATAGCGAATCAACCCGGCATCCACCGCCAGATGTATCAACTCTACCGACGAGGCCACCTGTAATTTACTCTTGAGCCCGGCCAAATGGTTGGACACGGTTTTGTTGCTCACGCACAGGCGCTCGGCAATGCCCGTCACACTCTCACCCCGGACATACATCAACAGCACTTCCATTTCCCGCTGGGTCATGTCTTTGAGCCGGTGATCCACTGGCCGTTCGCGATTCATTGCCAGGCGGGTGGCAATAGGGTGCTCAATATAGGGTTGCCCGGCAGCAACCCGTTTCACCGCTTCCGCTAACTCGTCCGGCGCGCAACTCGTCGAAACAAACCCGAGACCACCGACATCCAGAGCCTGGCGCACCATGGGCAGTTCATCGTGCATGGTGAAGAACAGAATAGCGGCACCGCGCCAGCGCTGACGAATACGGCGACCGACTTCCAGCCCGGAGATGTCCGGCAGGCCCACATCCAGCAACACGACGTCGGGGCGCAACTCACCGTATCGCGCGACGGCATCCAGTCCGTTTTCAACCTCGGTAATCGCCACCCACCAACTCAACGATCTCGTTCAACCCCGCGTAGTCCTCCCCCCGGATCGCCAGCGACCGGTAGAACACCTTGTCCCCGAGGGTGTTGAAGTCCACCCGCAGCCGATCCCCCAAGAGCGCCCCGCCGGTGATCGGGCTCTTCGGATCGAACGCCACCACCGCGCACCGCCCCAGGCTCGCATCAGACTCCGCACGACGCGAGTACTCCCCCACCAGCTGCGCCACCAGCGTGCTCTTCCCGGCCCCCGGCGACCCCGTCACACCGATCACACGCGTCGGACGACGGCGCGTCGCCCCAGCACGCACCGAACCCCCCTCCGCCACGATCGACAGGTCCCTCGCCAGCTGCGCCTCCGCCTTCCCGCTCCCAACCGTCTCAGACCGCTCACGAACCGTCCCCGTCACCGCACCCACGATCTCCTCCAGCCCAGTCCCCGTCGTGAAGCACGCCGCGATCCCCGCCTCCCTCAGCGCCGGCAGGTCCTCCTGCGGCAAAATCCCACCCATGTGCACCGGGATGTCCGGACGCCCCACACGCGCCAGCTCCGAGATCAGACGCGGCCCCAGCGTCAGATGGCTGTTGCTCATCATGCTCGCAGCGATCACGTCCACGTCCTCGTCCCGCGCACTCACCGCCAGGCTCCCCGGCGTCTGCCACAGCCCCGAGTAGATCACGTGGATCCCAGAGTCACGCAGCGCACGCGCGATCACCTTCACCCCACGATCGTGCCCGTCCAGCCCCATCTTCCCGAGCAGCACACGCGGCCGGTGCGCCAGCCCCGCGCACCGATCCTTCTTCTCGAACTCGCTCGTCGCCGTCCCGAGTCGCTCAGCCATGCGCACACAACCTCGAATACGCCCGCCCACCGGCGGATCCCTCACCCGCCGGCCGGCAGCCGAATCACCCCCGAGAAAAGGGTCTCCATCCTAGGGACCCCGCTCCACACGCACCACAGCGTTCGCCGCGTCCAGCACAGCCGCCCCCAGCACCCGCTCCCCCAACGCCCCCGATGGCACCTCATGCCCCCGCCGAGCCACGATCTCCAATTTCACGTCAAACCCCGCGCCCTCGAGCAACCCCACACTCTCCCGGTTGTTCCGCACCCACGGATCCCGCTGCCCGATCACCAGCCACACCCTCACACGCTCCGCGTCCTCGCCCAGCACGCCCCAGTCACGCTCCGTCTCCACGTACCCGCACACCGCCACCACCCCGGCGCACCACCCCGCCTCCGTCCGCGCCTTCTCCAGCAACACGTTCGCACCCTGGCTGAACCCCAGCACCACCGTCCGCTGACGCTCGATCCCGTACTCCTCGCCGAACCGCTCGATCAGATGGCCCACGAACCACGACGCCTCGTCCACGAACGTCCACGCGTACCCGCTCCCGCTCGACCGCACCCCGTCCGGCCCGACCACCACCGCCCGCACGCCGGCGCCCTCCAGGCTCGCCGCCACCGACTCCGCCAGCGGCCTCCCCGTCCCACCCGTCCCATGCAGCGCGATCACCAGGATCGGTCCCGCTCCCTGCCCATCCCCCGCAGGAGCAGTCCGCACCACAAACGGCTCGTGCCGCGACGCTTCCTCCTTGAACGCATCCATCCGCGCCGCCGCCCGCGCACGCACCGCCTCCACACCTACCTCGAACGCCTCCTCGCCGCGCACCCCATCGAACTCCCGCATCGCCTCGATCGTCGCGATCCCCGAGTACCCCCGCGCCGCCGACTCCCCAACCCACCGCCCCGCTCCCTCAGCATCCCCCATCGCCCCGGCAGACCGAGCCGCCAGCAGCGCCCACGACCACGACGCCCCGTCCCGCTCCGCCTCCCGCACCGCGAGCTCGAACGCATCCTCAAACTTCTCCAGCCGCTGCAGCCCCTCCCACCGCCGCTCCCCGCTCGCCTGCCCCAGCGCACCCGTCGCGAGCACACCAACCACCACACATGCCAGCACCGAAGTCCATCGATTCCGCACGCCGCACCTCCTCCCCCGCCCGCTACCCTCAGCCTACCGAGGACACCACCCCATGTTGCCCTACGCCGCCGCCATCTACCTCCTCATGTCCTGCATCACCGCCATCGCGCTCATACGAGACAAACACGCGGCCAATCGCAACACCCGACGCACCCCAGAAAAAACCCTCCACACCCTCGAACTCCTCGGCGGCTGGCCAGGCTCCCTCCTCACCCGCCAACTCATCCGCCACAAAACCCGCAAACGCCCATACCGCCTAACCCTCTACGCCATCATCACCCTCCACACCGCCCTCTGGATCCTCTCCCTCTGGCTCACCCACAACTAGCCCCGAGCGCAAGCGAGGGGTCTCCCTGTCTTATCCGAGCCGCGGGCGTAAGCACGCGGCCCTCCCTACTAGCCCCGAGCGCAAGCGAGGGGGTTCTCCGCCTTTTCCGAGCCGCGGGCGTAAGCACGCGGTCCCCCGCCAAGATCTCATACAATCAACCACCCCGCGAAAGGAGCCCCCTCATGCCCCGCCTCCTCGCCGCATCCCTCACCCTCCTCACAACCACCGCCCTCGCCCAACAGGGCCCCGACCGCGACGAGGTCGACACCCTCTTCCGCGCCGCCATCACCGGCGAGGTCGGCGACGCCTCCCTCGAACAAACCGAACTCACCCTCACCGCCTTCCTCGACGAATCACCCGACAACGACGACGCACGCCTCGCCCTCGCCGTCACACGCTTCCTCCGCGCCGGCGAAACCGCCATCCAAACCATCCACACCCACGGCGGATTCAACCTCCCCCTCCAGGCCTCCATGGTCACCGGCATGGGCGACCAGGGCCTCTCCCCCCTCCTCAACTTTGACCCCCAGCCCATCGACTACCCCCTCTTCCGCGCCCACATCCAGACCTTCCTCGACACCATCGCCGAGGCCGAGGCCACACTCGCGCAGATCGACGACCCCCACGTCAAGCTCCGCCTCCCCATCGGACTCGTCCACTTCGACATGAACAACTCCGGCACACGCGCACCCGACGAGCAGCTCTGGCGCGTCTTCACCAACATCCAGCGAAGATTCGACCCCTCCCAGGCAGACGCCGACGCCTACGCCATCGCCCTCGACCGAGGCGACGTCGCCTGGCTGCGCGGCTACTGCCACCTCCTCATGGCCGCCGGCGACTTCTTCCTCGCACACGACTCGCGCGAGCTCTTCGAACGCGCCGGCCACCTCTTCTTCGCCAAGAACGAGTCCCCCCACACCCAGCTCAAGGGACTCCGAAAGGTCTACCCCGCGCCAGGCGGCCCCGACGCCGTCGACCTCGTCGCACTCGTCCACCTCCTCAGCCTCGACGTCACCGACCCGGAACGCACCGAATCCGCACGCCGCCACCTCCTCAAGACCATCGAGCTCGGCCACGAGATGTGGTCCCACTACGACGCCGAGACCGACGACGACATGGAGTGGATCCCCAACCCCACCCAGACCAGCACCGCCCTCCCCAACGTCTCATTCAACGAAGAGCAGCGCGCCGTCTGGCTCCGAGCACTCACAGAGGCCACCGACCTGCTCGAAGGCCGACGCGTCGCCCGCTTCTGGCGCGGCAACAACGAACGCGGCATCAACGTCAAACGCGTCTTCACCGACCCCCGCCCCTTCGACCTCATCCTCTGGATCCAGGGCTCCGCCGCCACCCCCTACCTCGAAGTGGGCGACTGCACCTCCGACCAGCTCTGGCACGACCTCCAGACCGCCTTCGACCAGGGCGCCTTCCAATACATGTTCTGGCTCAACTAATCCTCTAAACCGAGCCGCGGGCGTAAGCACGCAGCCCTCCCCCATCGACTGGTGCCGTGGAGACGGCAAAGCCTTCTCCACGCCTCCTACTAGCCCCGAGCGCAAGCGAGGGGGTTCTCCGCCATTTCCGAACCACGTGCGTAAACACGCGGCCCTCCCCAACTAGCCCCGAGCGCAAGCGAGGGGTCTCCAAATCCTCCCCCTTCACCACTCGTGGGGGGGCGGGGGAGGTACCACGCGAAGCGTGACGGAGGGGGTAATAGCAATGTCTCGTGAACACCGCGAAGCATGCTCCACACCCCAAACCAGCCCCGAGCGCAAGCAAGGGAACCCGAACACTCCAACGCCCGCTTCCCCCCGCCCAACGCCTTTCCCCTGATGCCCGATGCCCAGTCCCCGATGCCTTCCTAAAGCACCTTCCTCGGCGGCACCACCGCACTCGCAAGCAGCAACCCCGTCACCAACCCCGCCGCCACGATCGTCACCGTCACCACCGTCTGCACGCCACCAATAGCGTCCGCCTCCATCAACTGCGTAAACCCGCGCAGCCCCAGCCCGCCCGGCACCAGCATCAGCATCCCCGGCAGGCTCACGATCCCGCTCGGCCGGTCCCGCCAGCGCGCATACCCGTTCGCCGCCGCGCCAAGCAGGAACGCCCCCACCAGCACGCCCAGACGCGGGTCCAGCAGAATGCTCCCCAGCCGCGCACCGTAGAACGCGCTCACCGTCCCCAGCAGCACCACTCCGAAGTCACGCGGACGCGCACGGAAGAACACACCCACCGCGCCCGTCGCCACCAGCAGCGCCAGCGGCGTCATCCAGAGCGGCAGCGGCTCCGACACCACCGACTCCACACCCATCCACGCACCCACCTCCGCCCCGATCCCCAGCCCGAAACCGATACCCACGAAGATCATCAGCGCACCCACCAGACGCGTGCTCCCCGCAACCAGGTGCTTCATCGCCAGCTCGCTCATCGCCAGCGTCAAGGTCAGACCCGGCACCAGCGCGATCAGCCCCGCCAGGATCACCGTCGGCACGTCGATCCCGTGCTCCCGCCACACCCACACCCCCGCCACCGCCGCCAGCACCGAGCTCGTCAGCCCCGCCAGGAAGTCCATCAGACGGCGCCACCGAAGGTCCCGCCCGCCCGTCATCACCAGGGTCCCGACCGCCAGCCCGATCGCGCAGCTCGTCGCCACCTCGCGCCACCCACCACCCAGGAACACACCCGCCGTGGACGCGATCACCGGGAAGCACCCCCCGATCACCCAGTTCGGATACCGCTCCCCCCGCGTCAGCGCCGCCAGCCGGGCCCGCCCCTCCTCCACGCCGATCGTCCCGTCCCCCACCTCGTTGAACACCCGGTCCACCGCCGCCAGCTTCTCCAGGTGCGGGTCACCCGGCTCCACCCGGCGCAGGTACACCCGCTGATCGCGACCCTCACCCACGCTCAGGAACAGGCTCGTCGGCATCGCGAACGACTCCGCCTGCACCTCCAGGCTCTGCGCGCACAGGTCGATCGCCTCCTCGATGCGGTACGACGCCGCCCCGTACTTCGACAGCGACAGCCCCAGATCCAGCAGAAACGCAGCACGCTCGTCCGGATCGCCCGGCGCCGCCGTCCCGCGACGAACGAACACCGGCGTGCCCCCTCGTCCGAAGCCGCCCATCACCCGCCCACGGCCCCGCCGCCCGAGTCAGTACCCCACCCGTACCCCACGTACTCGTGCTCGAAACTCCCGTCGTCGTACAGGTCCAGCAGCGTGTACCCGTAGTCGCAGTCGTAGTACCGCCCGTTCCACCAGCTCGCGCTCACCGCGCCCGAGCACAGGTAGCTCACCCCCTGGAAGTCGACCCGGTCCACCTGGTGCATGTGCCCGCTCAGCCCCAGCCGCACGTTCTGATGCCGCGCGAACAGGTCCTTCAACACCCCCGCGTCCTCGTGCATCCAGCTCCCCGGCACCGTCCACCCGTTCGCGCCGAATCGCTCGCCGTCGAAGAACCCGCACGCCGTCACGATCGGGATGTGCGTCAGCACGCACACCGGCGTCTCCGGACCGGTCCGACCGAGCGTCTCCGACAGCCACTCGAACTGCTCCAGGTCCAGCTTCCCGGTGTACCCGCCCCCGTCGCCCGACCAGATCGAGTCCAGCACCACGAACCGCCACCCCGCACGGTCCACGCTGTAGTACCGCCCCGGCAGCCCCAGCTCCTGCTCCACCATCCCCTTGCCGCGCCGCTTCTCAGTGGAGTCACGCTCCCACCCCCAGCAGTCGTGGTTCCCGATCGCGTGGATCGCCTCCACCGAGCTCTCCGCCCTCGTCACACGACGCCAGTGCCCCCACTGGCGCTCGGCCGACGCCAGGCTCGCCCCGTTCAACTCCATCACCGTGTCGCCCGTGTTCAGGATCAGCTCGCACCCGCGCTCCTGAAGGTCCCGGCAGCAGCGCGCCAGCGCCTCGTCCGACCCCTTCTCGCCGTTGACATGCACGTCGGTCAGATGAGCGCACCGCAGCACACGCCGCCGCCCCTCAGACCGCTTGCCCGCCCCCAGCAGCCCCCCGGCCGCGCCGACACCCAGCCCGCCCGCGGCGATCCCACGCAACGCCTCACGCCTCGAAAACCCGCCCGTCCGCTCGTGCCCGGAACCCATCAGTACCTCCTTGTGGTCACAACCAGTCTAGAGCGCGACACGCCACGGACCAGCCGCGGCGTCCCCACACCGACCGGATACCATCCCGCCTCCCCTCGGTCGCACCAATCCCGCCCACGGAGCACCCGATGACCACCCCCCGACGCGCCCTCGCCCTCGCCGCCGCGATCGCAAGCCTCGCCCTCCTCGCCGGCTGGGGACGCGAGGGACACGCCATCGTCGCCCAGCTCGCCTGGATGGATCTCACCCCCGAGGCCCAGGCCAAGGTCGCGGCCCTCCTCGAGCCCGAGGCCATGGCCGAGGTCGGCTCCTGGGCCGACGCCGTGCGACCCACCGACGAGTACCGCTGGACCGCCCCCCTCCACTACGTCAACATGCCCGACCACGCGACCCGCTACATCCACGACCGCGACTGCCCCGACGCCGGGTGCGTGGTCAGCGCCATCGACGACTTCGCCGCCACCCTCGCCGACGACACCGCCCCGCACGAGGACCGCGTCGAGGCACTCAAGTTCGTCATCCACTTCGTCGCAGACATCCACCAGCCCCTGCACGCCGGGCGCCCCGACGACCGCGGCGGCAACGACATCGACACCGTCTTCTTCGGACGCGAGCGCAACCTGCACTCCGTCTGGGACTCGGGCATCATCCAGGGCGCTGACCTGGGCGAGTGGCCGCAGTGGGCCAGCCGCCTCGCGGAGCAGATCGACGACGCCGACCGCCTCGCCTGGACCGCCGACGCCAACCCCAACGACTGGGCCAACACCGCCGGGCGCTGGGCCTACGAGTCCAACCGCCTCGCCCTCGAGTACGCCTACACCGTCCGGCACGGCGACACTCTCGACGACGCGTACGTCCGGCACACCCTCCCCGTCGTCGAGCTCCGCCTCCAGCAGGCCGGCGTCCGCCTCGCCGACCTGCTCAACACCGTCCTCGCCGACGAGTAACACGCCCCGAGCGCCGACGAGGGGTTTCTGTCTTTGCCTGGCCGCACGCCACGCGTGGGCCGTTGCGCTGCACGTCTGCCCTACCCCGACATCTCCGCCGCGCCGCTGAGCAGGCCGTTCGCCTCGGGCGCCGTCACGCGGACCAGCAGCGGGTCCTCCGATGCGAGCTCCGCCAGGCGGGCGATCTTCCGGATCTCCCCCGGCGACATGTCGCGGAAACCCATGGTCCAGCGGTGGAAGGTGCGGGCCGAGATCGGCTCGTCCGAGAGCGTCTCCACGTCGGTGTGGCGCGGGTCGTGCCGGATCTTGTCGAACAGGCGGTCGATCACCGAGTCCTCCCCCTCGATCGCCTGCAGGAAGCACCCGTCGTGCCGGATCAGCATGCCGGTGATGTTCTTCTCGTCGTTTTTGCGACGCGCCTGGGACAGCAGCTCGGCCAGCTGGCCCTCGTCCATCGGCTCCGACTCACGCGACCGGTACACAACTCGTTTCATGTGAAAAGGATATCACTCACCCCCACCCAATAAAAGCCCGGTTCGCACCACCGGATCCGGCGGGTGTGAATCATCGGATCGGTGTCGCGGGGCGGACGATGGCGTTGATGAGGATCAGGTCGTGGCTGGTGGCGAGGGGGCGGGCGTCGCCGTAGTTGTTGAAGTGGCCGGGCGGGGAATCGGTCAGGAAACGTCGGGCGTCTTCGGGCGTGCCGGGGTCGCTCGCCCGGTCGCAGTCGAGCAGCCATTGCCCGGATTCGCCGAGCAGCGCCCACGCGCCGGCCTGCGTGTCGGGTTCGGGCTCGAAGGTGCCGGTGTCCGAGCCGTCGTCCTCGCGCTGGCGGGGGTCGAGGAGGGTCTCGCCTCGTGCGAACACGGCCCCGATGGAGAGGGTCTGGTAGCCCATGTCGCGGAGGTGTGCCCCGAGCGGGGTGACGCCGCCGGTGAAGGACTCGTAGAAGGGCTCGTAGCCGGCGTGGGCGTTGTGGGCCCAGACGACGACGCGGTGGGACGGGTCCTGCTCGAGGATGTCGCGGACGCTCTGTGCCATGCCGCGGTCGCGGGCGTTCATGCGGGGGCCGAAGTCGGCGCCGCCGGCGCGGACCTGCTGGACGCGGGCGAGGTGGCGGAAGGCCCTGGACACACGCGCGTCGTCGCTGGATTCGGCAGCGGCGACCAGGGCGTTGTGGTCGGACTCGTGCTGTTCCATGCCGAATGCGGCGTAGTCGTCGCGGGAAGGGGTAAAGATTCGTTCTGCAAGTTCGCGTTGTTCGGGAGTAGCGTGCTCGCGGATGCGTTGCAGGGCGCCGGCGGGGGATTGGACGTCGAAGCCGCCGAGTGTCAGGGCGTGGTTGGACCGCATGACGAGGTCGATGGCGTCTGCGAGTTCCTGCACGTTCCAGCACCAGTAGAAGCCGGCGAGCATGCCGGCGCTGGTAGCGTCGGTATCGGTCGCGAACGCTTCGTGCAGGTCGCGGTTCAGGGTGTCGCCTTTGAAGACGTCGTCTTCGATGAGGACGTGGGTGAAGGCGTGGTGGTCGATGAGGTGGCGGGCGAGTTGGCCTTTGAGTTCGATGTGTTCGGCGATGCCGTGGAGTTCCTCGCCGATGAGGACGACGCGGGCGTTGTTGAGGTGGTCGTCGATCCAGGTGGGGTCGTTGGGCTGGACCGGGGTGACGAGCGGGGTGAGGTCCGGCGAGGCGTGGGCGGTGCACCAGAGGGTCGCGGCGGCGATGGTGGCGAGGTGGGTTTGCATGGGGCGGGTCTCGGGCGAGTGGGTGGGTGTGCACGCTACCGGGGTTGTGGGGGTGGCACAAGGGGTTGGGGGGGTGGTGTGCTTTGTGGTTGGGATTTGGGGTTGTGGGGTTGCGCGGGTCCCCTCACTGGCGTGAGGGGCTTGTTTTACCCCCTCCGCCTCTGCCAACGAGCCCGGAGCGCGAGCAACGGGACAGTTCCCCGATCTATGACAGGGAACGTGGGAGGGGAACGGGAGAGGAACGGGAACGGAGAGGCCGACCCCAATCTCACCCATCTCACGACGCACTCATACGCAACCCACCTCCGAACCACTCCGACAAGCCCTCACGGACCGATTGGCTCCCCGCCGGTCGATCTGATTCACCCCCACCCCGACCGCCACCGCCCGCCCGAACGCGTCCGCCCACCCGGGCCGCACCCCGCAGCAACTCACCGCTCGCCCGCCGCGCCCGGTCCAGATCCTCCGGCGACGCCACCGACGCCTCGGGCGCCTGGTTCAACTGTTCGACCAGCGTCGCCAGCGCCAACGCACGCCCCTGGGCCGCGATCGCTCGCCCCCGAGCCTCCGCCAACCGCTCCAACGCCGCCAGCTCACCACGAGTCCGCTCCGAACCGAGCCACGCCTCCAACTCCCCCAGGGTCAGCCCGAAGGACGCGCTCACATCCACCAACCCCCGCCGCGCGTCCAGAAACGCACGCAACAGATCATCATGCACATCATCCAGCCGTTTCGTCCGCATCGCCCACCCCCTCGCGCCAGTCTAGCACACGCCGCACGAACCTCCAGCGAACCCGCCCGAAACACACGACAGTGAAGAGATTTGGCGCACAAAGCCATGCAGTACGCCCGGTGCCCGCTTTCGGCCCGAAGGCCAAAGGCGGCTCACCACCCAGCACCGGTGCCCGCCTTCGACCCGAAGGGCGAAGGCGGCTCACCACCCATCGCGTGCTTCGCCCTTCGGGTCGAAGCACGGCACCGTTCCATGGGAATGTCAATCAAACGGTGCCCGCCTTCGAACCAAAGGGCGTAGGCGGCTCACCACCCAACGCGTGCTTCGCCCTTCGGGCCGAAGCACGGAACCGTTCCATGGGAATGTCAATCAAACGGTGCCCGCCTTCGAACCAAAGGGCGTAGGCGGCTCACCACCCAACGCGTGCTTCCCCCTTCGGGCCGAAGCACGGAACCGTTCCATGGGAATGTCAATCAAACGGTGCCCGCCTTCGAACCAAAGGGCGTAGGCGGCTCACCACCCAACGCGTGCTTCGCCCTTCGGGCCGAAGCACGGCACCGGTCCATAGGAATGTCAATCAAACGGTGCCCGCCTTCGACCCGCAGGGCGAAGGCGGATGTAGGCTGGAGCGATGTCGGTCACCCGATTTGACATTCCGAATCAGGCTCGGTTTCTGACGTTCTCGTGCTACAAGCGACTGGCGTTACTTAGCGATCCGAAGACTCGCGATGCGTTTGTCGAGCACCTGGAGATTCAGAGGCAACGGCTGGAGTTTCGGGTGATTGCCTGGGTGGTGATGCCGGAGCACGCGCACCTGATCGTTCTGCCGAAGGATGGAGCGATTGGGCCGGTGCTGCGTGGGATCAAGCAGGGGTTTGCGCGATCGATGATACGGCGGTGGCGGGAGAAGGAGGCCTCCGCTTTGCCACGGATGGTTGATCCGCGCGGGGCGACTCGGTTCTGGCAGCGAGGGGGTGGGTATGACCGGAATGTTCGCGATCTTGAAGAGTTGCGGGAGAAGGTTCGGTATTGCCAATGGAACCCGGTGCGGCGAGGTCTGGCGGCAAGGCCGGAGGAGTGGGCGTGGTCGTCGGCGAGGGACTATGCGGGGGAAGCGGGTGGGATTGAAATTTGGAGGGAGTGGAGGTGAGGGAGCCCGCTCCAGGCTTCGCCGGTGCCCGCCTTCGTCCCGAAGGGCGAAGGCGGACGGAGGGTCCTGTGGTGGCTGAGGAATCCAAGAACCTGCCTTTGGCTTCACCGTGAAGCAGGGCACCCGGCGAGATTGGTCCTGTGTTGCGTGGGCTCAAGCAGGGGTTTGCACGGGAAGAGATCAAGCGGTGGCGCGAGGGCGGAACTCGGGGACTTGAGCGTCTGACAGACTCACGCGGGCAGGTGCGCTACTGGCAGCGCGGGGGTGGGTATGACCCGAACGTGCGGGACTTGGATGAGTTGAAGGAGAAGATCCGGTACGTTCATTGGAATCCGGTTCGGCGGGGGCTTGTGGAGCGGCCGGAGGAGTGGGCTTGGTCGTCGGCGAGGGACTTCGCGGGTGAGGACGGGGGGATTGAGATTTGGAAAGGGTGGGGTTGAGGGACCTTCAGGTGCCCGCCTTCGTCCCGAAGGGCGAAGGCGGACGGCGGGTCGCTGGGTGATTGGGGTGTCCTCGAACCTGCTTCAGGCTTCGCCGTGAAGCAGGGCACCGGCGTTCAAAATTGCTCGGGAGACAGTCCCCACTCATCGAGATCGAGCGGCGTGCCGTAGAACACATACGACCAGTTCAATCCAACCTTTGCGAGTTGGGCTAGACGATCCGGTGTGAATGGCAACGTGCTGAACGGGGAGTCACTCATGACGACTGTCTGGAGCCCGACAGAGCATTCCGCCGACAACTGATCGATCACGGCTTGTCTTTGCTCCAACGACTTCAACAGTGAAATCAGGTCCTCGAAGTGCGCGTGTTGATTCCACCAGTTTGTATCGCCGGATCGACGGCGCGTTTCATAGATGCAGAACGAAACCTGATTTATCCTCCGCCCGCCAGGCTTTGATTCTCCCTTTAACCCCGATCTGTGTGGCGGCGGCAGTTCAAGGCGATCCGCGATCGACTCGATAGAGCCCTCGAAGCCCCTGACCCAGAACTCGTGCCAGACCTCCCATTTAAAGTCGTCAGGATTAGCCTTGGTCTGGCTCACCACTCCGGCCCGCCGGTGTATCGCCCGTAGATGTCGGCCATGGCCTGGACCATCTCGCCGAGGGTGCAGTTGTTCAGGGCTCCGTCCACCAGAGCCGGCATGACGTTGTCGTTGTTGCGGCAGGATTCGCGGATGGCATCCAGCGACCGCTTCACGGCGTCGTCGTCGCGGCGAGACTTGAACTCGGCGAGTCGCTCGAGCTGGGTCTCCTCGACCTCGGGGCCGATCTGGAGGATGTCGATGGGGCGTTTTTCGTCGTTGTCGGTGTACTCGTTGACGCCGACGATGATGCGGTCGTGGGACTCGCACTCCTCGGCGAAGCGGTAGGAGGCCTCGGCGATCTGGCGGCGGAAGTAGCCCTTGTGGATGCCCTCGATGACGCCGCCCTTGTAAAACGCGCCGCCGGCCCCAGCGTTGGCACGGGCCCGTCGCTCTCGCTCCGGGCTCTCATTGGGGGATGTCGCGCCGGTCGGCGTGGTTGAGGGCATGGGGGTGGAGAGGGCGTCGATGCGGTCGGGGGACCAGGGGCCGCCGGCGAGGTCGTCGATGTCGGCGATGTAGGAGAGGGCCTCGGCCTCGACGGTGTCGGTGAGGGACTCCATGAACCAGGAGCCGCCGAGGGGATCGACGGTGCGGGTGACGCCGGTCTCGTGGGCGAGGATCTGCTGGGTGCGGAGGGCGACGGTGACGGCCTGCTCGGTGGGCAGGCCGAGGGTTTCGTCCATGGAGTCGGTATGGAGGGACTGGCACCCCCCCAATACCGCCGCCATCGCTTGGTAGGCGACGCGGACGATGTTGTTGAGGGGCTGCTGCTCGGTGAGGGAGCAGCCGGCGGTCTGGACGTGGGTCTTCATGTACCAGCTGCGCTCGTTCCTGGCGCCGTAGCGGTCGCGCATCATGCGGGCCCAGATGCGGCGGGCGGCCCGCAGCTTGGCGATCTCCTCGAAGAACTCGTTGTGGGAGTTGAAGAAGAAGGAGAGGCGCGGGGCGAACTGGTCTATGTCCATGCCGCGGTGGAGGCAGGCCTCGACGTACTCCATGCCGTCGCGGAGGGTGAAGGCGAGCT
This sequence comes from Phycisphaerales bacterium JB040, assembly GCA_043101615.1. Lineage (GTDB taxonomy): Bacteria > Planctomycetota > Phycisphaerae > Phycisphaerales > UBA1924 > JBLHKT01. The sequence goes on from JBICID010000100.1 coordinate 14,327, forward strand.
CCTGCGTGGCGGTGGAGCCGGCCTCGCGGATGTGGTAGCCGGAGATGGAGACGGAGTTCCACTTGGGGAGGTGCTGGGACTGGAACTCGATGGTGTCGACGACGAGCTTGACGGAGGCCTCGGGCGGGTAGATGAACTCGTTCTGGGAGTGGAACTCCTTGAGGATGTCGTTCTGGAGGGTGCCGCCGAGGGTGTCCCAGCCGATGCCGCGCTGCTTGGCCATGGCGAGGTACATGGCCCAGATGACCGCGGCGGGGCCGTTGATGGTCTGGGAGACGGTGACCTGGTCGATGGGGATGTCGGCGTAGAGGCGGTGCATGTCCTCGATGGTGTCGATGGCGACGCCGCACTTGCCGACCTCGCCGAGGGAGAGGGCGTCGTCGGAGTCGCGTCCCATGAGGGTGGGGAGGTCGAAGGCGGTGGAGAGGCCGGTGTTGGCCTTGGTCTTGGAGGTCTTCGCGGCGTTGAGAAGGTACTTGAAGCGTGCGTTGGTGTCGTCGGCGGAGCCGAAGCCGGCGAACTGGCGCATGGTCCAGAGGCGGGAGCGGTAGCCCTGTGGGTAGAGGCCGCGTGTGTAGGGGAACTGGCCCGGCTCGGCGATGTCGCGTGCGATGTGCTGGAGGGACTCTGGCATGTCCTCGGGTGAGTAGGTCTGGTCGAGGACGAGGCCGGAGATGGTGACGGCGTGGGGGTCGACCCCCCCGCCGAGGCCGGGGCCGGAAATGGAAGAAGAGCCGCTGGTATTGGACGTGGTCATGGCGTGTTCCCTCGTAGCGCCGGGTGCCGCGGAATGGGCGTTCGACGCGTGGGGAATGGTAGGGAAGGGGGGTGGTGATTTCAGACCTGGTGGGCGGTGAGGGGTGAGGGGGGGGTGTGGGGGGCGGGTGGCGGCGAATCAGACCGGCGGGTCTGTTTCTGGCGGATTCTGAGGTTGTGCGGGCCGGTCTTCTCGGAAGTAGAAAAGGCGCCGTTCCTGCATCCGTGTGTGTCGGGGGGCTCGAAGGCGAGGGCAGAACCCATCGGGGCGTGTTGGCCCCGAGCCTGTGCCGGCGAGGGGAATCGCCGCACGGCACAACTCGACTCTCAATCGGAAAGGAACTGGGATCATGAAACGCTTTGCTATGACCGCCGGGATGCTCGCGATGTCTGCCGGAGCCGCCTTCGGGCAGTGCGACACGGCGAAGGCCTGCTCGGGCGAGAAGGAGATGATGACGACGGCGACTCTCTCCGTGATGGAGGGCGGCGCGTTCGAGACGATGGACGACATCATCGAGGTCGCGGCGGGGAACGAGAACTTCTCGACGCTGGTCGCGGCGATCAAGGCCGCGGGCCTGGTCGAGGCGCTGCAGGGCGAGGGCCCGTTCACGGTGTTCGCTCCGACGAACGACGCGTTCGCGAAGCTGCCCGCCGGGACGGTGGAGAGCCTGCTGAAGCCGGAGAACAAGAAGAAGCTGCAGGCGATCCTGACCTACCACGTGGTCCCGGCCCGGGCGTACGCCGAGGACGTGGTCGCCAAGGACTTCCACACCACGCTGAACGGCCAGCGGATCGACGTGAAGACCTGGGACAACGGCACGGTCAAGGTCGACGGCGCGAAGGTGACCGCGACCGACCTGGAGACCAGCAACGGCGTGATCCACGTGATCGACTCGGTGATCCTGCCGGAGACCAAGACGATCCCCGAGGTCGCCAAGGGCGCCGGCATGTTCGGCACGCTGCTCGCCGCCGTCGAGGCCGCGGGCCTGTCCGAGACGCTGATGGGCGAGGGCCCGTTCACGGTTCTCGCGCCGACCGACGAGGCGTTCGCGGCCCTGGGCAGCACCGTCAACGAGCTGCTGCTCCCGGAGAACAAGGCCAAGCTTGCGGGGATCCTGACCTACCACGTCATCCCGGGGCGGGTGTACTCCGACCAGGTGGTGGAGCTGAAGTCCGCCACGACCGTGCAGGGCTCGGACGTGTCCATCTCGTCGTCGTACGGGAAGGTCAAGATCGACAACGCGACCGTGGTCAAGACCGATATCGAGGCCGCGAACGGGGTGATCCACGTGATCGACTCGGTGATCCTGCCCGACTGACCGATGAACGCGTGTTGCTCGTGCACGGCGAGAGCCGTGCGGTCGCACGCAAGCGAGGAGCGTGTCCGCAATGATCGGAATGGCGTCGTTTGTTGATGCCCCTCGTGAATCACGACTACTATCGCTCCGTCACCTGAAAGGGCCACGGAGCGTGTCCACCACCGCAGAGAGAACCGTTTTGGAGCGTGTCGCCTCGCAGGAGGACGGCGCGTTCGACGAGCTGACCCGCCAGTTCGGCGGGCTGGTCTGGACGCTCTCGCGTCGGATGTGCCCGACGCGACAGGACGCAGAGGACGCGATGCAGGACATCTTCCTGGAAGTCTGGAAGAGCGCCGGGCGGTACGACCCTCGGCAGGGATCCGAGGCCACGTTCGTGGCGACGATCGCCCGCCGGCGTCTGATCGACCGGCTGCGGCGCTCCGGGCGTCGGCCCGACACCGCCGCGCTGATCGAGGGGGCCGAGCCCCCGGGCGTGGCCGGCGAGCCCGACACGGACGGTGCGGAGCTGAGCGAGGAATCCAGGCGGGCCCGGGCCGCGCTCAGGATGCTCAGCGAGGAGCAGCAGCGGGTGCTGCAGCTGGCCATCTTCCACGGCATGAGCCACGACAAGATCTCAACCTCCACGGGGCTCCCGCTCGGCACCGTCAAGGCGCACATCCGGCGCGGGCTGATCCGGCTCCGGGAGATACTCGCACAGCAACAGGAGAAGGACGCCCGCGACGGGCGTGCCGGAACGGAGGTGTCGCGATGACCACGCGGCCCTGGACCGACAACGAGCGCCTCGTCGACCTCATGGCCGAGCGCGCCATCCACGGGCTCTCGCCCGAGCAGGCCGCCGAGCTCGAGGCGCTCGCCGCCGAGCACGGGCTGCACGGCGACGAGCTGGACTACCCGGTGGCCTCGCTCGACGTGCTCTTCGTCGAGTCCGACCTCGACGTGCAGGCGCCGCCCGACGACGTGGTCGCCTCGCTGCTGGAACTCGGCTCACGCGTCGCCGGCGAGCTGAAGAAGGCCGAGGCCCAGGACGCCGGCGACAGCGACGCGAACCCGGGCCACGGAGCCCCCGGCGCCGGCCCCGACGCCCCGGGCCTCCGCCTGGCCGGCACCCCCGCCGAGCCCGCCAACGCCCCGACCCGGGCCGGGCCCGTCGCCTGGGGGGGCTGGCTCGCCGCCGCGGCCTGCCTGGTTGTCGCCGCGATCGCGTGGTGGCCCGGGGGCGCGGAGCAGGCGCCCGTGGTGCTGTCCCTCGCCGAGCAGGTCGAGCAGATGCGGAACCTGCCCACCGCGGTGACGGCCTCGTGGGCGGGGCTGGACGACCTGGGCCTGACCGAGACGCCCCACGCGTACGACAACCAGCTCGCGGGCGAGGTCGTCTGGGACGAGGCCACCGACACCGGCTACATGATCTTCACCGGCCTGGCCTCCAACAACCCGACGGAGCTGCAGTACCAGCTCTGGATCTTCGACGCCGAGCGACGGATCGGGGATCTGCCGGAGTTCGCCGTCGAGGGCTTCCCCCCGATCCTCACCCAACGCCCCGTCGACGGCGGCGTGTTCAACTCGGTGGACGGCACCGTGATCGTCCCCATCGACGCGAAGCTGCCGATCGGGCAGGCGGCGCTCTTCGCGGTGACGGTCGAGCCGCCCGGGGGAGTGGTCGTGAGCGATCGGGACATCGTGACGGCGGCGCTGCCGGGGTGATGGGTGGCTGAGGCGCTGTGAGGGAATGGGGAGGCGGTCCCGTCGCGTGCGCTCCGGGCTCGTTGGGAGGGATGGCGTACGCAAAGAACGGGTGCCCCGATGACGGCGCAGC
>JBICID010000101.1:0-82702 GCA_043101615.1 Phycisphaerales bacterium JB040
TCTTGCTGGTGTCCGGGCGTCCTGTCGGTGTGGGTGGGCCGGTAGGATGGGCACGGTTGCTCACGGAGGACACGACCATGGCGGACATCATCGACTACGAGATCATCGGCGACGACATCCAGGCGGTCGTCATCACGCTGGACCCGGACGAGGCGGTGGTGGCCGAGGCCGGGGCGATGATGTACATCGAGGACGACGTCGAGATGGCGACGAGCCTGTCGATGAAGCAGGGCGCCGGCGGCATGTTCGGCAAGCTGTTCGAGGCCGGCAAGCGCATGGTCACCGGCGAGTCCTTCTTCATCACCTTCTTCCACAACCACGGGCGCCAGCGGCGCGACTGCGCCTTCGCCGCCCCGTACCCGGGCCGCATCGTGCCTCTGGAGCTGAGCGAGCACGGGGGCACCATCATCTGCCAGAAGGACGCGTTCCTGGTCGCGGCCCGTGGCGTCGAGGTGAACCTGCACTTCCAGAAGCGTCTGGGCGTCGGGCTGTTCGGGGGCGAGGGCTTCATCCTGCAGCGTCTCAGCAGCCCGGCCGGGCACGGGCAGGCCTTCCTGCACGCCGGCGGCTCGATCGTGCGGCGCGAGCTGGCCCGGGGCGAGACGCTGCGGGTCGACACCGGCTGCCTGGTCGCCTTCGACCCCGGCGTCTCCTACGAGATCCAGTTCGTGAAGGGGATCAAGAACAAGCTGTTCGGCGGCGAGGGCCTGTTCTACGTCAAGCTCACCGGCCCGGGCACCGTCTGGCTGCAGACCCTGCCGTTCAGCCGGCTGGCCGACCGCATCATCGCCAGCGCCCCCAGCCACGGGGGCAGCAGCCAGGGCGAGGGCAGCGTGCTGGGCGGGGTCTTCCGCATGATCGACGGGTCGTAAATGGCGCCCTCCGCTCCCACCACGCGCCCGCTGCCGGCCTCTCGTTCGTCACGCGACCTGGGGCGCGGCTGCTTCCGCATCGGCACCTGCCACGACCTCATCGACGGCCTCGAACGGGCTCACGCCCGGGGCGTCCCCATGCCCCAGCGTCACTGGGGCCTGAAACTGCTCGGGTACGCGTGGGTCGCGGACGTGCTGCACGACACGCAGCGGTTCGGGCGTGTGCTGGAGGCGGGCGTGGGCTTCGGGGACGAGATGTACCGGGCCTTCGGCGGGAACGGGCACGAGCGGGCGCCCGGGCGCGAGGTATGGACGATCGACAACAGCGCGTTCTACACGCCCGAGCGCGTGGCGGAGGGGCGGGCCAGGCGGGCCCACTGCACCGACGTGGACGGCCTGCTGGGGGAGCACAGGGCGGGGCTGCCGGACGAGGGTTTCGACGCGGTGTTCTCGATCTCCGCGCTCGAGCACGCCCCCCTCGAGACCGTGCCCGACGTGTGCGCCGACCTGTGGCGTGTCACCCGCCCGGGGGGCGTCGGCGTGCACACGCTCGACTTCGCGCTCGACGAGGTCGGGCGGACGATGGGGCCGTGGCTGGAGGGGCTGCGCGCGGCCGGGTTCGAGATCGATGATGAGGGCGTCGATCTGGCCGTGGGGCTCTGCAACACGGACGGCGAGGCGTACCTGTTCGAGCCCGCCGAGAGCGTGGTGCGAAACTGGTGCAAGCGCCGCATCGGCGACGGCAAGGCGCCCGTGCGGTTCACGACAAGGCACGCGGCGGTGCTGGTGGTGGCGAGAAAGCCTGAGGAGAGGCACTAGGCACTAGGCACTAGGCACTAGGCACTAGGCACTAGGATTCTCGCTGTAATCGGGTGAGCGATGACGTGTGGGCTTGGGTGAGCGCTCCGCACTGCCAGAGCACGAGTGCCTGATGTCTAGTGCCTGGTGCCTCGCTTCACCCCTCACGGCCCGTTCTCGGCGAAGGTCATGTCCGACACCGGCCAGTACTGGTACGGCACCGGCTCGGCGATCACCTCGTCGGCCAGCACGATGATGTGCGTCTCGTCGCGACGTGTCCGCTCCGAGATCGTCACCTTCTTGGGGGGCGGGCCCAGGAACTCGTACCAGTGCACCGGGCGCTCCTTCCAGCTCGGCGTGACCGGCTCGATGCGGAGCCAGATCACGTAGTCGGAGCCCGGGTCGCGCGTGCCCAGGAACTCACGCGGCTGCGGGACGTCCAGCGCCTCGGCGTTCTTCCGCCAGATCGTCTCAAGCTCCCCGCGACGGATCAGGTTCGCCCCGTCCCGCCCCTCGCGACGCTCGGCCAGGTGCAGCGAGGCCCGCACCGTGTTCTCGGTGCGGTTGATCACCTGCACCTGGGCCGCCCCCGCGGTGTCGTCCCAGGGGACGGTCCGGCACCCCCCCCCGGCGAGGAGTCCGAGGGCCATGAGCGGGGCTGCGAGAACCGTGTGCGCGCGGAATCTGCGGAGAGTGTTCATGCCACCACAATCGGGAGGGGGCCCGGTTCGGCTTCAGAATCGGATGGCGAGGGTGGCGTGGAGACGCCGAAGGCTTCTCCACGTTGCTGGCGGAATCCCGCAGACGGCGCAGCCTTCTGCGGGGCACCCTAGAAGAGGTGGGCTCAGCGGGGCTGGCCCTTGACGGCGCCGGTGCCGCCCTTGGTGTAGGTGCCGTTCTGGACCTTTTTCACCAGTTCCACGAGCTCGTCGGGGGTGAGGTTCTCGTGCAGGTCGTCGTCGATGAGGGCGACGGGGGCGGTGCCGCACGAGCCCAGGCACTCGAGCTCGACCAGCGTGACCTTGTTGTCGGGTGTGGTCTCGCCGACGTCGATGCCCAGGTGTGCCTTCACGGCCTCGGTGCAGGGGGTGGCGTTGCAGAACTCGCAGGCGATGGAGCGGCAGACGCTGACCAGGTGCTCGCCCTTGCGGTTGGTCCAGTACTCCTCGTAGAAGGTCGCGGTGTCGAAGACGTCCGCGGGCGTGACCTCGAGGAACTCGGCGATCTCGAGCATGGCCTTGCGGCTGACCCAGCCGTAGTGGTGCTGGATCATGTGCAGGGCGGGCAGCAGGGCCGCGAGGGTGGTCTCGAAGCGGGGCAGGTAGTTGTCGCGCAGGTCGGCCTTCATCGCGTCGGTGAGCTCGGGCTCGCCGGAGCGGTCGACGGCGTCGGTGGCGGAGTTCTTGGTGATCCAGGGCATGCGGACGGCTCCGATCAGCGGTTCTGAGAGTCGTCGATGGTAGCGCCCGCGGGCTGTCGGCTCATGGAGTCGTCGATGCCCTCGATGATGGCGACGCCGGACCAGGCGTCGGGGTCCGGGGCGAGGGTCCAGGCGGAGACGCCGCGCGGGACGCGCCGCGTGGTGGGCACGTTGCCGATGTCGCCGGGGCGTGTGATCGCGAGCTCGATGTACTCCAGCGGGGGCACCTCATCGGAGATGAGCGTGGCCTCCTGCCCGGGCCGCAGCGTGTGGCTGGAGAGCATCGTCGAGGCGTCGCCCAGGCGGTCCACACGCAGCACCGCGGTGAGCGAGCCCGACGTGGCGTTGCGGACGGTGACCTCGGTCGTGTTCGTGCAGGCGCCCAGCAGCAGGGGCGCGAGCAGGAGTGCGGCGAGCGAGGGGCGGGAGGGTGCGGTGCGCATGGGCAAGGGTACTCCCGCCCGGGGTGGCCGGTTCCGGCCCGCTCACGCGTCCGGGACGGGGAGTGGGGGGCGGGCGGGGATTACTCGCGGTCCGGGTCGCGCCGGGAGCTGGGGATGTACCCCCGCAGCTCGGTCCATTCCTGCTCGGCGGTCTCGGGGCGCAGCTCCAGCGGGCCCTTGGCGGAGAAGGTGGGTTGCACGACGCGGTAGGAGGTCAGGCCGGAGGCCAGCGGCGTGCGAAGCGTGGCGTCGAACTGCTCGGCGTGCTCGAGCACGAGGTTGAGCGAGCCGCCGGAGGGCCTGGGGATCGGCCCGAGCGTGTCGGTCTGATTGGCCCGGATCGTGCGCCGCACGAGTGTCTGGGTGGCGGAGCCGCGCGAGTGGACGATGCTCGCGGCGATCGCGTGCGGGGCCTGGTTGTTCAGGCGGACCTGCACGGGCTGGGTGTCGGGCAGGCACCCGCCGGAGCCGAGGGCCAGCGGGAGCAGGCAGGCCGACAGGATCGCCCGGGTCAGCGTTCGAGCGGGGGTGGTCGGCATGGGCGGTCTCCGGTGCGGGCCTGCGGCGTGCGACGACGGGTCGTGCGCGGGTCGGGTGGCCGGCTCCCGGGTATCGGCGGGAATCGGTCGGGACTGGAGCGATGGTCCGGAAAGCGGCGCGGGTGCGTCCCGGGCGTCTTGCGTCGAGCGGAGATCCGGCCCGGTTCTCGGACGTTGCGTCGCGTTGGGCGTACACTCGCCGCCGATGAACCTCGGACCGCTTGTGGACAACGTGCTGTCTCCGCCGATCCTGTTCTTTTTCCTGGGGATGGCGGCGACGCTGGTGAAATCCGACCTGGAGTTCCCGCGCGACCTGGCCAAGCTGTTCAGCCTGTACCTGCTGTGGGCGATCGGCTTCAAGGGGGGCGTGGCGCTGCGTGCGGCGGGCCTGAGCGGGGAGACGGTGCTCCCGCTGGTGTTCGCGGTGGTGCTGTCGGCGCTGGTGCCGCTGCTGGTGGTCCCGATGCTGCGGTGGGCCAGGTTCAACCTGGCGGACGCGTGCGCGACGGCGGGCGCGTACGGGTCGGTGTCGGTCGTCACGTTCATCACGGCGCAGAAGTTCCTGGAGATCCAGGGGGTCGGCTTCGGGGGGCACCTGGTCGCGGCGCGGGCGCTGATGGAGGCCCCGGCGATCGTGACCGCGGTGCTGCTGTACCGCGGGCTCTCGGGGGATGGGGGCGCCCGGGAGCTGTTCACGACCCGGAGGAACGAGCTCAAGCACCTGCTGCACGAGGCGGTGGTCTCGGGCCCGGTCTTCCTGCTGCTGGGGTCGATCGCGATCGGGGCCGCGACGGGGGACTCGGGCTGGCGGGCGCTCGAGCCGTTCGGCAAGGACCTGTTCGACGGCGTGCTGGTGCTGTTCCTGCTGGACTCGGGGATCGTGGCGAGCCGCCAGCTCCGCACGATCTCGGGCTCGAAGCGGATGGCGGCGATCCTGTCGGTGGCGATCCCGCTGATGAACGCGCTGATCGGGCTGCTGGTGGTGTGGGGGCTGGGCATGCCGCGGGCCGACGGGTTCCTGTTCCTGATCCTGGCCGCGAGCGCGAGCTATATCGCGGTGCCCGCGGCGATGAAGCTGGCGATCCCGGAGGCGAACTCGGGCGTGTACGTGCCGATGGCGCTCGGGCTGAGCTTCCCGTTCAACATCACGCTGGGGATCCCGCTGTACTACGCCGCGGCGGGGTGGGTGAGCCCCGGGTGAGCGCCCGCCGACGGGTCAGCGTCGGAAGACCGTCTCGTCGTGCCCGTCGCTGGTCATCACGACGCGGTTGACGGTGCCGTCGGGCTCGACGACGAACCGGAGGGTTGTGGAGTCGTCGAGCAGGTCCGGCACGCGCAGCAGGTCGGGGGTGTCGGTGGGCTCGGGCGCGAGGGTGGCGTCGCCCAGCCAGAGTGTGAGGCCGCCGTGTGCGGCCTCGACGCGCAGGGTGCCCAGGAGCTCGCTTCGGAACCATCCGGTGTAGAAGCCGGCGGGGCGTGAGCAGGCGTCGGGGCCCAGCACGGTCAGGCCCGGGCTCACGCGCGGGGCCTCGCCGGAGGCCTTGAGCTCGCGTGCCTGCTGCTGGAAGCGCTCGTACGGGCTCCACGGGGCGGAGGCGCCGGAGAGGCGTTCCAGGGCGTCGATGGCGACGATGTCGGCCCAGCCGCGCGCGAGCCCCTCGCCGTTCACCAGCACGTACACGCCCGCGTCGTGCTCGGGGAGGATGCCGACCCAGGTGGCGGTGCCGACGTACCCGCCGCCGTGCATCATCAGGGGGGTCTGGTCGGCGAAGGTGCCGACGTTCCACCCGTGCCCGAAGCCGTGCTCGATGCGGATGGAGCCCTCGTGCTCGTCGAGCGGGGCGTGCAGTTGACGCATGGCGCGTGCGGTGTCGGGGTTCAGGACACGCCCCCCGTTCACCTCGCCGTCGTTGAGGTGCAGCAGCATCCAGGCCGCGCCGTCGGTGGCGGTGGTGCCCAGCCCGCCCGCGGCGTGCATGGTGCGGTCGGTCTTGCGTTGTGCGGCGATGGTCCAGCCCTCGCCGTCCCATACGGTCGGGAAGGCGGCGTCGGGGTCGGCGTACAGCCGGCTCGCGAAGGGCGTGGTGCGCGTCATGCCCGCGGGCTCGAAGACCTCCTGCGCCAGGTAGTCACGCCACGACATCCCCGTGACCGCCTCGATCACCCGGCCCGCGAGGGTGTAGTTCACGTTGGTGTAGCGTGTCGCCCGCTCGGCGGTGCCCCGGGGCAGCCAGTGGGCGTACCGCTCGGGTGTGATCTCGCCGGTGTAGGCGTCCAGCACCACGGTCATGCCCGCGTTGATGCCCATGCGGTGCGAGATCAGGTCCTCGACGGTGACGTCCTCGGGCGAGAGCCCGCCCGGGAGCTCGAGGCCGGGCAGGTGCTTCGCGAGCGTGTCGTCGAGGCTCAGGCGTCCCTCGTCGCAGAGCTTCAGGACGCCGGTGGCGGTGTAGGTCTTGGTGATGGAGGCGATGTAGAACATCGTGTCGGGCGTGACGGGGGCGCCGGTCTCCGGGTTCGCGGTGCCGTACGTCCAGCCGTAGGCCTCGCCGTCCTTCACGATGGCGATCGCGGCGCCGGGCACGTCGAACAGCTCTGCGATGCCCGCCCAGCGCTCGGGCAGGTCGGCCAGGCCCTCGTCGAGCGACATGGGCTTGAGGGTGGTCTGGGCGTGCGCGAGCAGGGCGGCCCCGGCCAGCGTGGCGAGTGCGGTCAGTCGAGTCATCGCGGTCTCCGATCGAATGTGTGGGTGAACGGTCTCGGCAGATGATGGTGTCCGCCCGGCGCCCGTTCTTGGACGATTTGTGCGCACAACACGCCGGGATGCGGGCGGCGTCTCGAGAGGCCCGGGTGGTCCGATGCGATGCTGGGGGGATTGGGGGGACGCCGAGTCTGAGCGGAGCGAAGGCTCGGTACTGGCCCGCCCAATCCGGCCCGACCCGGGTCCGAAGCTTCGCGGGGCTCGGCTTCGGCGACGGAGCGGTCGGACGAACTCCCGCAGGGTTCTCCCAGAGGGCCTCGCCGACTGCGGGCGCCCGTGGGTTGGCGAGATGGGGGGATCGGGGTTCAACCCCGGTCCGGGGCTTCGCGGATGGTGCGGGCGAGGGACCGCATGACGCCGGGGGTGACGCCCAGCTCGCGCGAGAAGCGGTTGCTCATGTGCGCCTGGTCGCAGTAGCCGGAGCGCCAGGCGATGCGGGCAAGCGGGGTGTCGGTGTGCATCGCCAGTTCCGCGGCCTGCTCCAGTCGTCGTCGGGTCGCGTGGGCGGTGGGGGAGCACCCGAAGGCGCCCCGGAAGGCCCTGGCGAAGTGGCTGGGGTTCAGCCCGAGCGTGCGTGCGACGTCGCCGGGCGGGTGCCCGGCCTCGAGCAGGGCCGCGCCCCGGGCCAGGGCGGGATCGGGCGGGTCCTCGCCGGCGCGGGCGTGGGTGGAGGCGTCGCGCCAGAGGCGCCCGACGGCGTCGCGTGCGCTCCGGCTGGTGAGTGCTCCGGTGGCGCAGGCGTGCCCCAGGGCGAGCATCGACCCGACGGGGCCCGCGGCACGCGACCAGCGGCAGGAGCCCGGGCCCGGGGCCAGGTCCTGCGGGAAGACGACGGAGAGGGCCACGGCGCCCTCCGGGCCGATCGAGGTCTCGTGGAACGCGTCGGCGGGCTTGAGGGCCAGTGAGAGGCACCGCCAGGTCGTGGCGTGCTCGCCCGGGCTGCCCGGGCGGGCGGCCCGATCGCGGTAGGACCCGCGGACGAACACGGAGAGCGAGGCGGTGTCGTGGGCGTGGGTCGGCATGCGCTCGCCGGGCTCGTAGGCGATGCGGTAGACGATGATCTCGCCCCGCCCGCTTCCGAACGAGGCGAGACGGGTCACCCCCGGGGTGATGGGATCGGGCGTGTGCACGGCAGGTTTTATGGGTGCAGTGCGGTCGGCGTTTCAGGCGTGAGAGGACCCGCTTGGAACTTGCGGCACGGTTTGCCCCTTCGGGTCAACCCGTGGCACCCACACGAGAAGACCGGGATCAGGGCTCGGGGAAGTCGAGCGTCTCGGCGTCGGCGCGGCGCTGGAGGCCCCGGTTCATCTCGAACATCGCGATGGCCTCGTGCTGCGAGGCGGAGAGGAACCCGTTGGCGTGGGTCCACCAGGGGTTGATGGCGGCGGGCTCGAGGTCGAGGCGGGCGACGCCGAGCGGGCGGTCCACGTGGTACGCGGTCAGCCCGGCGGGGACGGGGGCCTCGAGGATGTAGTCGTGCCGGCTGGCGGGTTCGAGGACCAATCTCAGCTCACCGCGCTCGGGGATCGCGACGGGGCCGAGCGTGGCGGTGGCCCCGGGGCCCAGCACACGACGGACGGGTGTGGTCTCGCGTGCGGCGCCGGTGTGGACGATGCGCGCGGCGACCCGGTTGGGTGCGTCGTTGTGCAGGCGGACGCTGGCGGTCTCGGGGGCGGAGCAGCCCGCGACGGCGCCGGCGGCGCACAGGGCGAGCGGGGCGAGACGGCGGTACGAGTGGGGGGGGTGGTCGGTCATCCGCTCCTCCGGGTGCGAGCCCGGGGCCGGGGGCGGTCCCGGGTCGGGGCGTCGTCACCCGAATCGGCGGGGAACCGGGAGCAGTGGAGGGGAGCGCACGACGGACCCGAGCGGGTGGGGGTGTGTGCGGGTTGGAGGGGGCGGGGGGGCGTGGTTGGGGGGCGTGACGATGGAATCGGACGTTGGGGCGTGTGTGCAGAGTCCGAGGACGCCGAGCCTGAGCGGAGCGAAGGCTCGGACTGGGTTTGCCGGGGTCCGATGCTTCGCGTTGCTCAGCTTCGGGGTCTCCTGGAGCGGGGCCTTGTTCGCGATCCCTCAGGGCGACTCGATCGCCTCTCGTGCCTGGTTCGGGACGGGAGCGAGCACCACGGTGCGGGAGAGGGGGTTCCACTTCGAGCGTGAGACCACGCCGACGAGGGCCATGCGGTCGTCGTTGCGGACGAAGGCGGCGCCCCCGGAGAGGCCGAAGAGGTCGAGCGAGCCCACGCCGGGGAGCTCGACCTGCAGGCCCCAGCGGTCGTGGTGGGGGAGCGCCCGGCCGGCGAGGACGGTCGCCGGCGGGTAGAGCCAGCCCGAGTCTTCGGGCGTGGGCCAGTCCGGGCGCGGCATGCCCGCGTCCCATCCGTCCGGGAGGTAGCGGCTGGGGTAGCCGACGAGGTAGACGGTCTCGCCCGGGGTCGGTGTGTCGAGTTCGGTGACGGGGGCCCCCTCGGGCATGCCCTCCCAGTCGATCTCGAGCAGGGCCCAGTCGAGGGCATGGTTCTCCGCGTCGCCCTCGTCGGCGACGACGATCTCTCGGGAGCGCGAGCCGATCAGCCCGAGCGCCGACATGGTGTAGGCCCGGGGCTCGCCGTCGACGGTGAGGCGGATGGTGCTGGCCTCCGGGTCGCTCGCGTGCAGGAACCCCTTGCCCACGGCGGAGTGGGCGGCGGTGAGGCCACGCCCGTTCGGGAGGAGGATGACGCTGGCGATGGTTCCCTCGAGCTCGCCGTCGGGCGTGATCGACGCGGTCGCGAACAGCGGCAGGACGTGCAGCACGGCCCGGGCGATCGCGGGGTCGGCGTTGATCTCGTCGCTGGTGAGTGCCCGGGGCTGGGCGCACCCGACCAGGAGCAGCGCCGCGGATAGCAGACTCGCAGCCAGGCGCCCGGCTCGCACGGGCCGCCCTAGCGGTCCAGCTCGGCCGCGACGACGTTGATCGAGCCGATGACGGCGACGATGTCGGCGAGCATGTGTCCCTCGACGAGCTTGGAGACGAGCTGGTAGTTGATGAAGCTGGGGGGGCGGGTCTTGACGCGCCAGGCGCGCGGGCCGCCGTCGGAGACGATGTAGTAGCCCAGCTCGCCGTTGGCGGTCTCGTTGGCGCCGTAGGCCTCTGCGACCGGGGGCTCCCAGCCTCGGTTGCTCATGATGAGCTCGAAGTGCTGGATGAGTCCCTCGATGGAGCCGTACACGTCGCCCTTGTCGGGCTTGACCATCTTGGAGTCTGCGAAGACGTCGATGGGCCCGCCGGGGATGTGGTCGATGAGCTGGTCGATGATCTTGATTGCCTGCTTGACCTCTTCCAGGCGGACCTGGAAGCGTGCGTAGACGTCGCCGTCCTCGGCGAGGGGGACGGAGAACCTGACTTTCTCGGCGCCCTGGCCGTCCCAGTTGTCGGCGTAGCAGAGGTAGGGCTCGTCCTTGCGGAGGTCTCGCCGGACGCCCGAGGCGCGGGCCATGGGTCCGGAGCAGGACCAGGCGATGGCCTCGTCGTGTGTGAGCACGCCGATGCCCTGGGTGCGGTCGATGAAGATGCGGTTGCGGCTGACGAGGCCGTCGAGGTCGTTGAGTGCGGTGGGGAGGTCGTCGTGGATGAAGTTCTTGACCATGCGCTTGAAGGTCTCCTCGTCTGGGAGGTCCTGCATGGCGCCGCCGACGCGGGTCCAGTCGGGGTGGAAGCGCTGGCCGGAGATGTAGTCGCAGATGTCGTAGATCTTCTCGCGCGGGTTGAATGCGTAGAGGAAGCCGGTGAAGGCGCCCAGGTCGAGGGCCGCGGCCCCGAGGCAGAGCAGGTGGTCCTGGATGCGTGCCAGCTCGGCCATGATGGTGCGGAGGACTTTGGCGCGTGGGGTGATCTCGATGCCGAAGAGGGTCTCGACGGCGTGGTGCCAGCAGATGTCGTTGGCGATGGGTGAGAGGTAGTTCATGCGCGACACGATGGTCACGTACTGGTTGTAGTCGAGGTGCTCGCCGAGCTTCTCGAATCCGGAGTGCAGGTAGCCGATGTGGGGCGTGCAGCGTGCGATGCGCTCGCCGTCGAGCTCGAGCACGAGGCGGAGCGTGGTGTGCGTCGCGGGGTGCTGGGGCCCGAAGTTGAGCACCCAGCGGTCGCCGGTGTCCACGTGCTCGTTGAGGTACTTGGTGGTCTCGATGTCGGTGTCGTAGCCTTCGTCTGGGCGGAGCGTGTAGGGCATGGTGGCCTCGGCGGGGTCTGGGATACGGATGCGTCCGTGTCGGGGCGGGTCTGCGGGGCGGATGATAGGGGCGGGGCACCCGCCCGGTCGCGGGGATTCGGGGCGGGCCGGGGTTCGGACGCGGGCGCAAGGCGTTGCGGTCGCGTGCGCTAGGATGGTGGGTATGGATTTCTTGCGCTCGTGGGTCGAGAGTTTCTGGTTCATCCTGGTCGAGAGCGGGGTGTGGCTGATCTTCGGCTTCGGGCTGGCGGGGGCGATGCACGCCCTGATCCCGGGCGGATTCATCGAGAGGCAGCTGTCCGGGCGGGGTGCGTGGCCCATCGCCAAGGCGAGCCTGATGGGGATCCCGCTGCCGTTGTGCTCGTGCAGCGTGATCCCGGTGGCCTCGGGGCTGCGCCGGGGCGGGGCGAGCCGCGGGGCGAGCGCCGCGTTCGCGATCTCGACGCCTCAGACGGGGGAGGAGTCGATCCCGCTGACGTGGGCGCTGTTCGGGCCGGTGTTCGCCATTGCGCGACCGATCGTGGCTGTTGGGACGGCGCTCACGGCGGGGCTGCTGATCGAGGGGTTCGGGGGGGAGCACAAGGCGGAGGGCGAGTCGAAGGGGTGTTCGAAGTGCGGGCCCAAGGATGAGCCCGAGCCGGTGAAGGCGTGCTGTTCGGGCGGTCCCGTCGCTGGCGCTCCGGGCTCGTCGGAGAAGAAGCAGTCGTGCTGTTCGGACGGCAGCGAGCACGCGGGGCACGACCATGGGGGGGATGATGGGGACCGGGTGCGGATGGGCGAGTCGTTTCCGCGTCGGCTGATGCGGGCGACGCGTCACGGGTTCGTGACGATGCCGGTGGACCTGGCGCCGTGGCTGGCGGTGGGGCTGGTGCTGGCGGGGGTGATCTCCGCGTCGATGCCGGAGGACTGGATCGCGGAGCACGTGGGCACGGGGATCGTGCCGATGCTGGCGATGCTGGTGATCGGGGTGCCCCTGTACATCTGCGCCACGAGCTCGACGCCGCTGGCGTTCAGCCTGGTCGCGGCCGGGCTCTCGCCCGGGGCGGCGCTGGTGCTGCTGCTGGCGGGCCCGGCGACGAACGTGGCGACGATCTCGTGGGCGCTCAAGGACCTGGGCGTGCGGGCGACGGCGATCTACCTGGCGACGATCGCGGGGCTGAGCCTGGCGTGCGGGCTGGCGTTCGACGCGCTGCTGGGGGGCACGATCCGGCTGGCGAGCGAGGGGTCGGTGCACGCGATGGACCACGGGGCGCTGTACGAGGGCGGGGCGGTGGCCCTGCTGCTGCTGCTGGTCGTGGCGCTGGCGGTTCGAGGGATCGAGGCGGTCGGGCCGATGCTGACATCGAGGCATGCGCATGGCTGACACGACCGACCAACCCGCCGACGCGACCGCGGCCCCGCCTCCCGGCGGGGCGGGGCTCGTGCTGGTGATCGGGCCGCCCCGGTGCGGGACGACCGCGATGCTCGACGCGATCCGGTGCCACCCGCACGCGCGGTTCGAGCGGTCCAGCGTGCTTTTCGGGCGTCTGACGCGCGGCAGCCACGACCGCTACCCGCGCGAGCTGTGCGTGCAGAGCGGGGGCGTGCGGGTCGAGCAGCGCCCGAAGGAGCTGGTGCGGGTCCCGACGTTCAACCTGGCCGACGAGGACCGCCAGGGCGGCTGGATGGTGGAGCGCCTGCACCCGCACTTCTTTCTGCAGGAGCCGGACTGGCTGCTGGCGCGGGTCGAGCAGCTCGAGGGGGCGGGGGCGCCGGTGCGCCTGGTGCTGCGGGTGCGCGAGCCGCGTGCGATGCTGCGGTCGCACTGGGGGTACAAGCGTCGCAGCCCGGGCTGGCAGGAGTGGCTGGGGGACGAGCGTCTGGTGGAGTTCGCGCGCGGGTCGTACGAGAGCGTGGAGTCGATCGCGAAGCGTCGCCCGGACTGCGTGGTGAGCGTGTTCGAGGACCGTCTCTCGGCCGTGGAGGCCCGTCGCGTGTACGACGCGCTCTGGCCCGGTGGGGACTGGGGCCCGCTGGCCTCGGAGGTGGAGGTCGAGGCCGCGGTGGAGCGGCGCGGGGCGCGCGCGATGCAGACCTTCACGCGCGCGGGCGAGAACGGGCAGGACACGGACGGCGAGGCCCAGTTCAAGGCGATCCTGCGCAAGGGCTCGAAGCACCTGAAGGCCTGCGAGCGGGCGTACGAGGCGATCGTGGGGGCGGGCTGAGTCTTGGGTGTGGGGGGTTGTGTGTCGCGGACTTTGGAAGACACGGGTTGCCCTCCGGTCAACCCGTGGCACCCTCACGAGAGGTGTTGGACGAGTGGGGGGGTCAGTCGAGCTGGATGACGTGGGTGGCGTAGGGGCGGAGAGTGGGGATCGGGCGCCACTTGTCGGGGTGGTTGGGGAGGATGCGCGCGACCGGCTCGCCGGTGAGCAGGTCCGTGTGCTCGCGCTCGGGGTCGAGGCCCAATGACGCGGCGTCGACGCGGAAGTCGGTCTCGGTCCGGGGCCCGGCGTTGACGATGACGAGCAGCCGCTGCCCGTTCTCGATCGTGCGGGTGTAGGCCACGACGGTGGAGGGGTGGTCCTCGGGCGTGATGAGCGTGAAGTCCCCCCGGCGGAGTGCGGGGTGGTCGGCACGCAGGCGGATGAGCGTGCGGTACCAGCTCAGCAGGCTGTCGGGGTCGTCGGTCTGGGTCTCGACCGAGGCGGTGCGGGCGTTGGGCTGGGGCTGCTCCCAGGGCGTGCCGGTGGTGAAGCCGACGGTGTCGCGGTCGGGGGTCCACTGCATGGGGGTGCGGATGCGCGGGTGCGGGCCGGTGCCGATCATGCCGAGCTCCTCGCCGTAGTAGACGAACGGGGTGCCGGGGTTGGTCAGCAGCAGGGCCGCGGCGGCCTTCGCGCGCGGGACCGAGTCGCCCATAAACGGCATGGAGCGGTCCATGTCGTGGTTGGAGAGGAACGTGCTGGCCCGGTGCCCGTTCAGGCGGAAGGAGCGTGCCAGGTCGCGGCGCAGGCGGGGCGTGTCGGTGTCGCGTAGGCCCTCCATCACGGCGTAGGCGAACGGGAAATCGAAGCAGGAATCGAGCGTCGGGCTGTCGCCCCCGATGTAGCGTTCGATCTGCTCGGGCGAGTCCCACACCTCGCCGACCATCCAGGCCCCGGGCTTCACGGACTGCACGTGGGCGGAGAAGTCCTTGAACCAGTCGATGGTGTCCTGGGTGTTCTCGAGCTGGTCGCCGCGCTCGATGAGGTACTTGATGGCGTCGAGGCGGAAGCCGTCCACGCCGACGTCCTCGAGCCAGAAGCGGGCGACGTCGTGCATCGCCTCGGTGACCTCGGGGGTGTCGTAGTTGAGGTCCGGCATGCCGGACCAGAAGACGCCGTAGAAGGAGTCGTCCTGCGCCTCGGGCGGGAGGGGCTCGGGGGGCTGGATGTTGCGGTCGCTGAGCGTGTGCCACGCGACCTGTCCCCACGGCCCGCGCTGGTCGGGCCTCTCGTCGCGCCAGACGAACCAGTCGCGCTTGTCGGAGTCGGGCAGGGTGGACTCGAGGAACCAGGGGTGCCGGCTGGAGCAGTGGTTGAGGACGAGGTCGAAGACGACGCGGATGCCGCGTGCGTGGCAGGCGTCGAGCAGCTCGCGGAAGTCGTCCATGGTGCCGTAGTCGGGCTCGGTGCTGGTGTAGTCGGTGGCGTCGTACCCGTGGTAGGAGGGGGACTCTGCGATCGGGAGCAGCCAGAGGGCGGTGACGCCGAGGTCGGTGTCGGTGGTGGGGTCGCCGTCGTTGAGGTAGTCGAGCCGCTCGATCATGCCGCGGAAGTCGCCGATGCCGTCCCCGGCGAGCGGGCCGGTGGTGGAGTCGGCGAAGGAGCGGACGAAGGCGAGGTAGAAGACGGCGTCGGTGGCCCAGCCGGGCTCGAGGGCGTGGCGGTCGTCGGTCGGGGCTTCGTGTACTGCCGCGCATGCGGGCATGAGACACATGTAAGCCGCGGCAAGCATGCAGAATGTTTTCATGAGGCCATGGTAAGCACAGAACAACCCGGAATCGGACTCGTATCTAGCGGGATGTCGGAAAGTGACGCGTCGAAGCAAGAGTCAAAGAGCTTCCACGACCCGAAGTCGCTCAGAGTGTGGCTCAAGGTGGACCTTGGACTGTCCGCGGCTTGGTTACTTCTTGCGATGTACTCGCTCTCAGACTCTGGCCCGGACCTGCTCCGATGGTTGGCTCTCACAGTGATCGGGGGCTGGCTGGCATTGACATGGATTCTCAGACTTGTAATCGCGATCGTTCGATGCGGTTTCGATCAAGCCAGAGTGAGTGCGGTTCTCCCGCCACTGATGAACGCGTCGATCCCGTTGTGCGGAGCTGCGGGGCTTGTGCTCTTGGTGACATCACTCGACACGAGGATCCGGTTCGGGATTAGCGAGCCTGCCATGCGGCGGGCCGCACTCTCGGCACTCGCTGGCTCCGAACCCGAAACACCGGCCTGGATCGGGCTGTATCGCGTCCGCGGCATCACGACCACCAACGACGGAGTCGTCTGCTTCGAGACCGCGCGTGGATTTGTATTCGAGGAATGGGGATTCGCGTTCTCGGAAACGCCGCTGTCGACTGGAATCCGAGTGAATGGGTTCGTTTATCGAGAGTTGAACAGCCCCTGGTACCTCTACGAGTGGTCCGATTGAATCACTCACGACCCGCGGTGAGCCCGGCCCGGTCGTCGGTGCGGAACGGGACCGCGGGCAGGCCGTCGCCGTTGACGAGGTTGACCGCGGGGTTGTCGGCCCAGGCGTAGCGGACGTGGGCCGGGGCTTCCACGCCATCGGCCCAGACCCAGACGGTGTCGCCGTCGATCTCGGCCTCTGCCCGCACGAACGGGCCGTCGGCGGTCGCGATCTCGAACGCGAGCGGCGGCTCGCCGTCGGCGGTGTGCAGGTCGCCCGCGTGGTCGAACTCGACGCCGATGGCGTGCATGCCCTTCATGCGCGGGATCTCCGGGTCGAGATCCTGCCAGTGCCTGGTCGTGACGCGCCCGTTGAAGGTCGGCCCCTCGGCGACGATGCTCGCGCCGTAGACGTCGCGCAGGGCGAGGCGTGCCAGGCGCCGTCCCACGTCGTGCTTGTTGCGCGGGTGGATGTCGTCGGCCTCGCCGACATCGATGATGCAGGCCATGCCGGTGTGGGGGACGCTCGACGCGGCCATCGCCTGCGCCTCGCGCAGCTCGGCCCACTCGGACTCCTGGGGCTCGTCCGCCCGCTCTTTGAAGTTGGCGAGCTGGACGAAGTAGAAGGGCATGTCCGGCTGGCCGAACGCGTCGCGCCACGACTCGATCATGGCGGGGAAGAGCGTGCGGTACTGCTCGGCTCGCCCGGCGTTCGATTCGCCCTGGTACCAGATCGCACCGGAGACTTTGAGCGGCGTGAGCGGGTGGATCATCGCGTTGTAGAGAGAGCCGGAGGAGCGGTGGTCCGCCGCGCCCTGCTCCTGATCGCGCTTCAGGATGCCCTCGTAGCCGCCGGCCTGCACCACGGGCTGGGGCGTCCAGGCCTCGCAGCGTGTGCCGCCCCAGTTGGTGCTGATCAGCCCGATCGGGACGCCCTCGTGCTCGCGCAGCACTGCTCCGAAGTGGTACGCCACCGCGGAGAAGGTGCGGGCCGTCTCGGGCGTGGTGGGGGACCAGCCGCTGGACTCGGCCTGTGTCTGCGGCTCCGCGGCGGTCTGGTGCGGGAGCGTGATCAGGCGGAGCCGGTCGTCGTCGGCGCCCGCGATGAACTCCTCGCCGTGGGTTGTGGCGTGCAGGGGCCACTCCATGTTGGACTGGCCTCCCGCGAGCCACACGTCGCCGAAGAGGATGTCGGCGCGGGAGGTGAACTCGGGGACGGCGTCGCCGTGCGTGCCGGAGGCGGTGACAGTCAGCGTGTGCGGCCCGCCCGCGGGCGAGGGCGGGAGTGTGACGGACCAGCGCCCGTCGGCGTCGGCGGCGGTGACGGCGTCGTGGCCGGCGAGCTCGACGGTGATGTTGGCCCGCGGATCGGCGATCCCCCAGATCGTGCAGTCCGCGTCGCGCTGCAGCACGGCGTGGTCGGAGAACCACGAGGGCAGCTCGGGCGGGGCCGCGAGGCAGGCTCCGGCGTGCGTGGCCAGGGCGGCGAGCGAGATTGCGAGCGTGGGGGGGCAGGCGGGTGTGGTCGGCATGGGGGCTCCTCTCGGGGCCCAGCCTACCGCGCATCCTGTGACGAGCAGATCAGTTCGGGTGACAGCCACACCCCGCGCCGCACCCGCCGCCGGGGAAGGACGGGCCGGCGTCGGGCTTGGAGCCGGACACGAAGCTGAGGCTCAGGATCTTCTCGACGGGCGATTTCCGTGGCGTGTCGCCGGGGTCGATCTCGGCCAGGTCGCACACCTCGCCCCACGTGCGCACGGTGCGGCTCATCGGGTGCTGGACCTCGATCACGCGGTCGTTGGCCTCGCAGCGGTACTCGTAGGTGGGCATGGGGAATCCTATGTCAGCCGCCGGAATCGGTGGTGGCGGCCGCGTCCAGGGCGCGGGTCACCACGGGCGCGGGGTAGCGCGGGTCGGCGTTGAGTTCGCGTGCAAACGACGAGAAGGCCGGCTCCTCGGGGAACCGCAGCGCCAGGTTCGCGACCACGAGGCGCTTGAGGTACAGCTGCATCGTGAGCTGGCGGACGTCGCCGGGGTCCGGCGCGGACTCGGCGTTCAGCCACGCGGCGCACTGGCGCTGCTCGGCGTCGCCCTGCGACAGGGCGGACACGGCGCGGCCGAGATAGCCCGCGTGGCTGGGGTCAACGACCGGGGTCGCCAGCGCCGAGAGCAGCAGGGTGTTGAGATCGATCGAGTCGGGCTCGAACTCGTCGAGCGCGAGGGCGAGGGCTTCCGGGTCGCGGTCGAGCATCGCCGCGGCGAGGGCGTCCTCGGCGTACTGGGAGTTGCGCCAGAAGCTCGCGGCGGCCTCGATGCGCCCCGAGGCGATGTCGAGCAGGGCCATGAGCTCGGCGAGGTACTCGTTGTCGGTGTCGAGCACGCCGTCCGTCGTGCCGGAGGCGTACTCGCGCAGGATGGACGCACCCCGGTCGGCACGCCCCCGACGTTCCTCGACCCAGGCGAGCAGGACCGGATCGATCCAGTCCGCGTACGAGTCCGCGTGGGTCGCGATGGCCTCGAGATCGCCGACACCCACCACAGCGTCGGTCCGCAGCGCGATCAGGTCGTCCTGGAGCGGGCCGTCGGGGTTCTCGGAGAGTTCGGCCGCGTCCGCGTAGCGTGCGGCCGCGAGGAACCCGAAGACGAGCGAGACGCGTGCCCTGGGCGCGGCGTCGGGGTGGCCCGAGGCCATCGCGGTGCGGAGCAGCGGCTCGGCCTCGTCGAGGCGCGGGAGCAGGCGGGCGTAGAGGTAGTCCGCCACGGGCTCGTCGGGCGTGCCCGCGACTTCCCGGCGCAGCGCGTCGTACTCGGCCAGCAGGTCGTCGAGGGCGGTGTCGGGCTCGCGCAGGGTCTGGGAGGCGCGGTGGGCCTCCATCAGCAGCGGGCGCTGCGCGCCGAGCTCCTCGAAGAGCGGGAGGTCTTCTTCGGTCGCCAACGCCGCGAGCGACTGCACGCCGTCCGCGTCGGTCGGGACGACACGGACGTAGTCTCGCAGCCAGGCCTGGCCGGTGCCGGGGTTCTCGCCCTCCATGTGGACCGCGATCGTGAACGGGTCGGCCGCGAGCACGCCGACGCGGTTGCGGGCCACGGCGTTGTTGCCGGGCAGCTCGACCTCGGCCGGGAAGGCCTCGAACGGGTGGTCGATCTTGCCGAAGTCGTACACGGGCTCGCCCGCGTGCAGCATGTAGGCGTCGGAGGGGAGCGAGGCGTTGCCGGTCGTCGAGTAGGTCGTGCTCTCGTACTCGATCACCCCGACGCGGTCGGGGTTGACCACCACGGTGCGCCGGACGAAGGGAGCCGCGAAGAAGTTGACACTCAGATCGAGCTGAAACGGCTCGAACCAGGGCGCGGGGTCGGCCTGGGTGACGTCGTGCACCCCGGCGCCCAGCGCCACGTCGCGGCTCAGCCCGGGGCTCAGGGTGATCGGATCACCGGCGATGGTCACGGTGTACGCGGCGTCGGTCGCGTTCAGGAGGTGGGCGCTCTGTCCGGCGCTGGCCACCTGGGCCCAGGTGAGGTACCCCATCCCCAGCCCCAGCACCGCGATATACGGGATATAGGAGATGATCGACCACGCCGCCCGGTTCTCGTTCAGGGGTGTCGCGGGGTCCCAGCCGGTGACGCCCCGGTACTTGGTCGGCTTGGCCACCAGCTTCTCGGCCTGCTTGCGCATGGGCTTGAAGACCTTCTTCTCCTCCAGCTCGGGCAGGCGCTGCTCGAGGCCGTCCATGGTGGACAGGGCGTCCTCGGCCCGCCCCGCGGACAGCAGGGCGTCGAGGTAGAGCGCGTACAGCGTCGTGTGGTCGATCTCGGGGCGATCGAGGAAACGGCGCACCGACGGCTCGGCGTCGTCGAGCCGGCCCCACAGCAGCAGGTAATAGCAGTGTCGCGCGGCGGTCGCGTCGGCGTCGGTGATCGCGCGCGACGCCTCCCACACCCGGTCGGCGTCGTCGCGCCGTTCGAAGAAGGCGTGCCCGGTGGCGAGCGCGTCCAGCAGCTCGGCGTCGCTCGGGAAGCGGGACTCGATGTCGGACTCGAGCTCTTCGAAGAGAGCGCGGTCCTGAGACGCCACCGAGCCCGCGATCACCTCGACCGCCTGGTCGCGCGTGTGCTGGGCCCGGTAGATGTCCGCGCTGGTCTGCACGTTGGCGACGATCTGTCGCTGCCACGTGGCGTGCTTCACGCGGCTGTGCTTGGTGCAGGACGGGCACTCGTCGACGATGCGCAGCGTGCCCATGGGCAGCACGGGCACGAAGAGCAGCACGAAGTACTTTCGGGTGTCGAACGAGCGCAGCTCGACGCTGGCCCCGCAGTGCGGGCACAGGTCGCGCCGCGTGAAGGTGTTCCGGCGGCCCCAGTACCAGGTGCCGATCCCGTTGACCACGTGTGGCATGCCGCCTCCTCAACGCCGGGGTGAGGGGGCAGTATGACCGAATTCCGGTGTCTGGTGCGCGGATTCCGGGCGGGCCGGTGTTAATCCTGGGCGAGCAGCTCGGCCAGCAGGCGGGTGCCGAAGCCGGTCGGGCCGGGGTTGAACGGGCCGGACTGCTTCTCGGTGGCGTGCACGCCGGCGATGTCGATGTGGGCCCAGGGGATGCCCTTCTCGACGAAGTGGGACAGGAACGCGGCGCCCTGGATCGGGTGCGCCTCGCGCACCGGGGCCGAGTTCACGATGTCCGCCACCGGCGACTTCATCATCTGGTTGTACTCGGGGTGGTGCGGCAGACGCCACAGGCGCTCGCCGGAGACCTTGGCCGCCTGCTGCAGGCGCTGGCGGAGGTCGTCGTCGTCGCACCACATCCCGGCGAAGGTCGAGCCCAGCGCCACCACCACGCCCCCGGTCAGGGTGGCCATGTCGATGATGTAGGCCGGGTCTTCCTTGGCGCAGGCCCAGCACAGGGCGTCGGCCATGACCAGGCGACCCTCGGCGTCGGTGTTGGTGATCTCGACCGTCACGCCGTTCTTGAAGGTGATCACGTCGTCGGGCCGGTAGGCCTCGTCGGAGATCGAGTTCTCGGCGCAGGCCAGCAGGGCGACCACGCGCTGCCCGGGCTTGATGACGGTCGCGATGGCGTGCATGGCGCCGAAGACGGCGCACCCGCCGTCCTTGTCGCGCTTCATGCCCCGCATCGAGCCCCCCACCTTGATCGACAGCCCGCCCGAGTCGTACGTCATGGTCTTGCCGACGAACACCGCGGGCTTGCCGTTCTTCTTGCCGTTGCCCGCGGGCGTGTACTCCAGCCGGATCAGGCAGGGCGGGTTCTCCGAGGCCTTGCCCACGTTGATCAGGCCCTGCAGGCCCTCCTTCTCGAGGGCGGCGCCCTTGATCACGGTGCACTTCAGGTTCGGGTTCGCCTTGGCCAGCTGCATCGCCCGGTCCGCGATGTACGTCGTCGTCGCGATGTTCGGGGGTGTCTGCGACAGGTCGCGGCACACCCCGGCGGACTCGGCCATCGCCAGCCCGCGCTTCAGACCGGCCACAAAGTCGCGGTCCGAGGCACGCAGCGACAGCTTGGAGGTCTTGGGCTCGTCGGTCGCCTTGCCCCGCAGAGAGGTGTAGTTCCAGGTGCACAGCCCGACGCCCTCGCCGAAGGCGTTCCCGGCCTCGTGCTCGTCCACGGCCTCCTTCAGGGAGCCCAGCGCCCCGTCCAGCTCGATCTGGACGCTGGAGATCTGGGCCCGGTCGGCCAGGCGGGCCAGGGCGGCGCCGGCGGCGCGGAGCCGCCCGGGGCCGAAGGTGTCCTTGTCGCCCAGCCCCAGGATCACGACCCGCTTGTACTTGCTGTTGCCCTCGGGGAAGGCCTCGACCAGCGAGCCGAGGTCGCCGGTGGCCTCGGGGCGTCCCGCGGCCTTCACCGCCGGGGCGCTCAGCTTGGCGGAGGTCTTGTCGAGCTTCTTGCCCTTGAACTGCCCGAGCACCAGGGTGTTGGCCCCGGCGCGGGTGCTGACGGTGAGGTCGGTGATCATGCAGACTCCTCAAGTCCGGACGTGGGCGGCGATGGCTCAGAACTGAGCGATGGAAACGGGGAAATCGAGTCGCGGGGGCAAGTCTAGGGGCGGCGGCACGCCCCGGGCTAAACTGGGCGAATGGCAGCTCCCGTCCCGCAACACGATCAAAGCAGCGGGGATGCGCTCTGGGCGCCCTGGCGACTGGAATACCTCGAGACCGTGGACGACGACGCCGACTCACGGCGCGACCCCGGCGCCACCTTCCTGAGCGACTACTGGGCCAATCCGGATCGGGACGTCGAGAATCTCGTCGTCCATCGCGACGCCCACGGCATGGTGCTGCTCAACCGCTACCCCTACTCCAACGGGCACCTGCTGGTGGCGCTGGGCGAGGCGCGCGGACGACTGCTGGACTACTCGCCCGAGCAGCGGGCCCGCCTGTGGGGGCTGGTCGACCGCGCGATGGCGCTGGTGGAGACCACCCTGGAGCCGCAGGGCGTGAACGTGGGGGTGAACCAGGGTCGTGCCGCGGGGGCTGGGGTGCCGGGTCACCTGCACGTGCACCTGGTGCCGCGCTGGGGCGGGGACGTGAACTTCATGAGCGTGGTGGGGCGGGTGCGTGTGATCCCGGCGTCGCTGGAGGCGATGTACGAGCGGTACGTGCTGGCGCGCGAGCGGATGGGGTAGTGGGAGAAATCTACCTCGGCGCAAGCCGAGGGAGCCGAGACGCGTCGTGCTCTTGGAAAAGCTCAGGCCGCGCGATGGGTCATCGAGCCGGGCAACCTGCTTTGGCTCAAGCCACGCAGACCGAGGCGTCGCAGAAGACGCCGATGCGGAAGCCCTCGTCGGCGCGGTGGCAGCGGACGATGGTGCCGGAGCGCCCGGGCAGGTCGGAGCCGTTGAAGTGCAGGCGGACGTGGGCGCCGGTGGGCAGGTCCATCGGGCTGGTCAGGCCCAGCCCGGCGGGGGAGGCGTCGACGAGGCGGACGGTGGTGACGATGCGTCGGGCGCCGAGCTCGGCGATGGCGATCGCGCTGCCCTCGGCCGGGTAGCGGACGCACTCGCGTCGGTTGCGGTGGAGGGGCTTGACCTCGCAGAGTTCTGGGCGCGTCGCGTGGAAGTGCATCGTGTGCTCCCGGTGGGTACCCGAGGTATCGGGCCGTGGGGAGAACAGGTCCGGAACGGATCACTCGTCCGCAAGAGGGAAGGTGTTTCTCAGCCCGCCTGTGCGGGACGCCCCCCGAGACGGGTGGCCAGCAGGAAGGCCAGCTCCAGGCTCTGGGCGTAGTTCAGGCGGGGGTCGCACGGGCTGGCGTAGTTGGTGTGCAGGTCGTCCTCGGTCACGCCCGCGGCTCCGCCCACGCACTCGGTGACGTCGTCTCCGGTCAATTCGAAGTGGACGCCTCCCAGCACGGTTCCGGCCGCGGCGTGGGTGTCGATGGTCTGTTCGAGCTCGCTGAGGATGTCGTCGAAGTTGCGTGTCTTGATGCCGCCCTGGGTGGTGACGCCGTTGCCGTGCATGGGGTCGCACATCCAGAGGACGGGGCGTCCGTCCTGCGCGACGGCGTCGAGGAGGGGTGGGAGGGCGCGTTCGACGTTGCGTGCCCCCATCCGGGCGATCAGGACCAGCTTGCCGGGCTCGCCCTCGGGGTTGAGCGTGTCGATGAGGGCCCGGACCTCGTCCCCGGAGGCGGCGGGGCCGACCTTGACGCCCACGGGGTTGCGGATGCCGCGTGCGAACTCGACGTGGGCGCCGTCGAGCTGGCGTGTGCGCTCGCCGAGCCAGGGCAGGTGGGTGGTGAGGTCGTAGTAGCCGTCGCGGCGCGGGACGGTGCGGGTCTGGGCGGACTCGTAGTGGAGGTTGAGGGCCTCGTGGCTGGTGAAGAACTCGACGCGGGTGAGCTCGTCCACCCGCGCCTCACCCAGGTTCTCCATGAAGGAGATGCCGTCGGCCAGCGTGGCGGTCATGCGTTCGTAGACGGCCCTGCGGTCTGGGGCGAGGCCGGCGTGCTCGAGGAAGGAGAGGTTCCAGTACTCGGGGTGGTGCAGGTCGGCGAAGCCGCCCTCGAGCAGGGAGCGGATGAAGTTGAGGGTCATCGCGGCGTGCTGGTACCCCCGGACCATGAGGTGCGGGTTGGGGGTGCGGGCCTCGGGCGAGAAGGCGGCCTCGTTGACCAGGTCGCCGAAGTAGCTGGGCAGCTCGGTGGGGGCCCCGCCCAGGTCGCGGGTCTCGGTCGGGCTGGAGCGGGGCTTGGCGTACTGCCCGGCGAAGCGTCCGACCCGGGTGACCGGGCGCTTGAGCTCGTGGATCAGCACCAGGCTCATCTGGAGCAGGATCTTGAGCTTGTTGGTGATGACTTCCGGGCGGCAGTCGGCCAGCGTCTCGGCGCAGTCGCCCCCCTGCAGGATGAAGCGCTGCCCCCGCTGGGCCTGGGCCAGTTCGCTCTTGAGGCGTTCGATCTCCCAACTGGTGACCAGCGGGGGGAGGGAGCGGAGCTTGGCGAGCGCAACTTCGAGCGCGTCGCGGTCGGTGTAGCGCACCTGCTGCGCTTCCAGGCGCTGCTTCCAGGAGTTGGGCGACCAGTCTTGGGGAGTGCGGGGCGTGCTCATGCGTGGGGAACGGGTACGAAAGTGAGTGTTCAGGCGTGCGCCGGGGGTTCGGGATCGTGCGAAGGCGTGCGCGCCGGGAGCGAAACTTGAGATTTTGGGCGTGCGCATCGTTGCGTGGTCGCCCGGGGGGGTCGGGCTGGGGCCGCAGAAATTCGCACAAAGTGTTGAAATCCGTGCCTGAAACTTGATCCGGACCCGTCCGCAAGCCGACACACGCGCTGTCCGAGAACGCGCCGGCGCAGTGCCGGCACGGTCGGACGCCGTCGGCTCTCATTGGGAGAGCCGGGACACCACCGCCCGGGGCGAGCCCGGGCATCGAGGGAGCCGAGGCATCGCGCCCGGCCCAATGGAGTATTCCGATGGCAACTCGCAAGACCACCCACGCCCGCACCGCTTCCAAGCGAACCACCGGTCGCAAGACCACGGCGAAGAAACCCGCCGCCCGCAAGAGCACCCGCAAGGCCACCACCGGTCGCAAGACCACCGCCAAGAAGCCCGCCGCCAAGCGGACCACGGCGAAGAAGTCCACCACCCGCAAGCCCGCGGCCAAGAAGAGCACCACCGCTCGCAAGCCCGCCGCCAAGCGCACCACCGCCAAGAAGGCCACCACCGGTCGCAAGACCGCCGCCAAGCGGACGACCGCCAAGCGGACCACGGCCAAGAAGAGCACGGGCCGCACGACCGCCGCCCGCAAGACCAGCGCCCGCAAGCCCGCCGCCAAGCGGACGACCAACAGCAAGACCAACTCCCGCACCGTCGTGGGCCGCATCGGCCCGCGCAAGAGCAACGCCCGCACGTCCTCGCGTCGTCGCGCCGCGTGATCGCTCAGCCGGTCTGAACCACGAACGCCCGGGGCCTGACGGCCGCGGGCGTTTTTCATGCGCGAGGGCGGTTCGGGGGAGCGTGGCAGGAGGCGAGGGGGGCGGTGGAGGGGGGGTCAGGGGGTGGCGGGGGAGGCGGAGGCGTCCCGGGGTCGGGTGACGACCTGGGCGCTCCCGTTCAGGCCGGGTCGGGCGTGCCCCTGTGTCTCGGGTGTGATGCCCAGGGTCGCCAGGTGGGTGTGCCAGGCCTCGGTGTGCACCTGCCAGAAGTGCTCGAAGGAGTTGGCGAGGCTGAACTGCTGGATGTAGTGGTGGGCGGCCAGGCCCATCGCCTTGCGCCGGTCGTGGTCGCAGATGAGGTCGGTCAGGGTCGAGACCCAGGCCTCGTCGTCGTCGTGGTCGAGCACGTAGCCGGAGCGTCCGTGCTCGACGATCTCCTTGGGCCCGCCGACGTTGGTGACCACCGCGGGCAGCCCGGAGCCCTGGGACTCCATGACGACCTGCCCGAGTGTGTCGGTGGTGGAGGGGAAGGCGAAGAGGTCGCACCCGGCGTAGATGGAGCTGAGCTCCTCGCCGTGCCGGAAGCCCAGGAAGTGGACCCCCATTCCCTTGAGCTCCCGGGTCATGGTCTGGCGGTAGGGCCCGTCGCCGACGACGACGAGCTCGGCCTGGACGCCCCGATGGGCGGCGTTCTCGCGCACGCGCGGCCAGATCCGCGCGAGCATGGGCAGGTTCTTCTCGACGCTGACCCGCCCGCAGTAGATGACCTTGACGGTGGCGGGGTCGAGCCCGAGGCGGGGCCAGAGGCTCTCGTCTCGGAAGCGCGGGTGGAAGACCTCTGCGTCGAAGCCGGGCATGAGGTGCACGATCCGGTCGCGGTTCATGCCCAGGTTGGCCAGCGAGGTGACGTAGTCGTCCGAGCGTGTGAAGATGGTGGCGAAGGGCTTGTAGAAGCCCCGCATGAACTTCTCGCAGATCTTGGTGAGGGTGTGGTCCTCGAAGAGTCGCTCGATGTAGGCGGGGAAGTCGGTGTGGTAGACGCCCAGGACTGGCACCCTGAGCATCTTGGCGGCCAGGAAGCCGATGCAGCCGACGGGGCCCGGGGTCGAGATGTGGATGACGTCGGGCTTGTGTCGCTCGACGTGGCTCATGATCCGCATGATCGGGGGCAGGGCGAGGTCCAGGTCGTCGTACTTGGGCATCTTCATCGCGAAGACGGGCTTGAAGTTCGTGATGTTGGGGGCGTCGGGGCACTCGAGCGGGGAGGAGGTGATGACCTCCAGGTCGCGCCCGGAGGCGTGGGCCCGCTCGGCGACGTTCTGGATGAAGCGGGACACGCCGTTGACGTCCGCGAGCGTGTCGGTGAACAGGCTGATCTTCATGGGTCGCTCCAGGACGCTGACCCGGCTTCCGGGCGCGGAGGTCTCGTGCTCGAACCGGTCGAGGAACTGGCGTTCCTTGTTCTGGTAGAACAGGCTGAGCAGGTAGGGGAGCTGGGCGAACTGCAGCATCGCGTAGCTCACCAGGTACTCTGAGATCTTGCCGGCGTTGCGCTTGCGCAGGGCCTTCTTGGCGCTGGGGGCCATCGAGCGCGACAGCGCGTCGGTCAGGTCCTGCATGAAGGCCTGCATGTCGTCGTGCTGGCTGACCGCGGCCCCGTCGACCCAGGTGTCCGGGTTCAGGCGGTCCTTGAGGGCGGGGTAGCGTTCCAGGATCTCGGGCAGGTCGTCCCGGAGTGCGCGGACGATGGGGAGCGACTTCTTTTTCTTGCCCAGCCAGACCTTCTGGGCGACCTTGTAGGCCGCGACCCGCTTCTTGCTGGGCGACTCCATGTGCACGCCGAAGAAGCGGAGCAGCTTGGCGGAGACGTACTTGCCCACGGGTGAGCGTTTGCGGGTGAGGTGTCGCCCGAAGTAGTTGGCCCCGACGGTCGAGATCTGGTGGGCCAGCAGGGCGGAGTGCCCGCCCAGCCCCTCGGAGCGGCTCTCTCCCCCGGCCATCACGCGCCGCATGAAGTCGTGGGGGTTGGTCAGCACGCCCCCGGGCGTGTCCAGCTCGGTCCAGGTGCGCCCGATGTTGAGCAGGGCGTGGTCGTCGGAGCCGCCGGTGATGGCCTTGATCCAGGGGCGGTCGTGGCGTGCCCGCAACGCGTGCTTGGCCTCGAGCGCCTCGACCTGCTCGCGGTCCAGGTCGCTCACGAAGCGGTGGATCGCCCGGTTGAGGTGGTCCGAGTGGGCCCCGTTGATGCACTCGAAGCCCTTGAACAGCAGCACGCACCGCTCGACGTGCCACCGGGTCAGGCGCCCGTTCTGGATGTACAGCGGGTGGGCGAACGAGTGCGGGAGGGCGTTCTCCTCCAGCCAGTCCGCGAAGGCGTAGACGTCGGAGCGGAGGCTGTCGCGGTCGATCTGGTCGGCCAGGTCCGGTGTCAGCCCCCAGACCAAGACGTGCAGCAGGCACTTGTCCTCGGGGAAGCGGACGGAGACCTCCTGGCCGACGATGAAGCGTTCGAAGCCGCGGTCGACCAGCTCCATCGCCCCGGCGATGGTGTCGTGGTCGGTGATGGTGACCAGGTCCATCCCGCGCGCCACGGCCTGGTCGTACACCTGCTCCGGCTCGGAGTAGCACTCCGGGCAGCCGATGACCCCGGCCGCGGCCATGACGGGCTTGTCCGAGGCCTTGGAGTGGCAGTGGGTGTCGAGGCGGGTGATCAGGCCGTCGGGCGTGGGGGCGTCGGGTCCGCCCCCTGTGCGGGTTCGGGCGGGCGCGTCTCCGTTCTGTGTCGCGTGCTGGTCGCGTGTCATCTGGCCATCTCCTCGGCCTGCACCCCGGCGGAGCGGAGATCGGGCGTCCTGCCCGATGCGTGGCTGCCGCAAGGGTGGGAACGGATGTCTTGCGCCGGCCAGAGTTTATCCGGCGCACCGCCCCGGGCCGTGCGGCGCCGTGGCGTGTCCCCGATTTCACCGTTCTTTGACAGACCGGGCTGACCGTTTCATCGCGTGTTCTCGGACGGGCGCTCCGGGGGCCCAAAAAAACCCCGCGCCGGGGGGTCACCGGCGCGGGGGCATGCAGGGGCAGGCCGCGGGGTCGGGCGGTGGCGACTCCAACCCGACTCCCCGATCCGATGCGGCGAGCCCACGGAACTGCGGGCCAAGGGTGCGTTGCGGATCGCGCCGCGACGAACGAGGGGCGGGGGAGGACTGGGGCCCCGGTCGGGCTGTGCGGGCTGGGCAAGGCCCCGCCCGGTTCCGGGGCCCGGTCGAGGGCGGAGGAGCGACTTCGCGGACCGAGCGTGCCTGCGCGGCCCGGGGGTGGCGGCGTGGGTAGCCTTGCCGGATGGACCTCCGAGTGATCTCGATCGGCGCCCTCGCGGCTCACCCGTTGCGCAACGAACGCGGCTCCGTGCGCACGGGGCACGCCACCACCAGCCTGGTGCGGGCCGGGGACGCGGTGATCCTGGTGGACCCGGGGCTGCCCGGGCCAGCGATCGAGGCCCGCCTGGGCGAGCGGGTGGGGCTGAAGCCGTCTGACATCACGCACGTGTTCCTGACGAGCTTTCACCCGGAGTGCCGTCGCGGGCTCGGGATCTTCGACAAGGCCGAGTGGCTGCTGAGCGAGCGAGAGCGGGAGGGCGTGGGGGTGCCGCTGGCGCAGTCGCTGGCGAGGCTGCACGAGAGCGTGGAGGCAGCGAAGCATGCCGGTGAGGCCCCGCCCGAGGACCACGCGCTGATGAGCGAGGTGGTGCGGACGGACATCGCGGTGCTGCAGAAGTGTCGGGCGGCGCCGGACTCGCTGGCGCCGGGGGTGGACCTGTTCCCGCTGCCGGGCGTCACGCCCGGGCTGTGCGGGCTGCTGCTGGCCGAGCCGACACGGACGGTGCTGATCTGCGGCGACGCGATCCCGACCGTGGAGCACCTCGAGCAGGGCAAGGTGCTGCCCGACACCGACGACCGCGAGCAGGCGCAGGAGAGCTTCAAGGAAGCGATCGAGATCGCGGACGTGCTCGTGCTCGGGCGGGACAACTGGGTGGCGAACAAGACGCGGTGAGGAAAGACGGGTACGCGGAGGCGCGGAGTGAAGACGCGGAGACGCAGAGAAAGAAAGTACGGGCCTGAACGCGGAGTTCGCGCTCGGGGCTAGTAAAGAAAAACTGTCTCTCTCCGCGCCCTCCGCGTTCATGCCTGTCTTTCTCTGCGCCTCTGCGGTCCTCCGCGCCTCCGCGTACGGGTCTTTCTGGCTTTCCTTGTTGCTACGCTGGATCCATGCCCGAAGAGTTTGCTGGCATCCGGTTCGGGGGGACGCTGCGTGACAACCAGGAGCGGGCCGCGGCGGCCATCCGTAAGCAGCTCGCGCGCGGGGAACGGCGTCTGCACATCGTCGCGCCGCCGGGGTCGGGCAAGACGGTGCTCGGGCTGTACGTGTGGGCGGAGTTGATGCGAACGCCCGCGGCGGTGCTGAGCCCGACGTCGGCGATCCAGAGCCAGTGGCTGAGCCGTGCGTCGCTGTTCGGGGTGGAGCGTCGTGACGAGCGTCTGAGCGACGATCCCGGGCGTCCGGGGCTGCTGACCTCGCTGACGTATCAGGCCGTGACGATGCCGGCGCGGGCCGACGAGGAGCTGGATCACGCGGCCCGGTCGCTGTGGATCGAGACGCTGGTCGCCGACGGGCACGCCGACGATCCGGACGAGGCGGCGGTGTGGGTTGATGACCTGCGCGCGCGCAACCCGGCGTACCACGACAAGCGCCTGGCGTCGTACCGCAGGAAGGTGACCGAGGCCCGGACGTACGCGGGCGAGGCGACGAGCACGCTGCACGCGGGCGCGCTCGACGCGATCCGTCGCCTGCGCGAGCGCGGCGTGGGGCTGGTGATCCTGGACGAGTGCCACCACCTGCTGGGGCACTGGGGGCGTGTGCTGGCCGACGCGCACGACCTGCTCGACGGGCCGGTGGTGCTGGGGCTGACCGCGACGCCGCCGGACGAGCGTGGGCGGGACGAGCGGGACACGGCCCGGTACGCCGAGTTCCTGGGTGAGGTGGACTTCGAGGTGCCGATCCCGGCGGTGGTGAAGGAGGGGCACCTGGCGCCGTACCAGGACCTGGTGCACTTCGTGCGTCCGACGCCGGACGAGCTGGAGTTCGTGGCCGGGGCGGACCGTGCCTTGCATGAGCTGGTGGAGGAATTGTGCGCACACAGAGAGCAACCAGCAGTGGAGTCCGGGCGGGTGGCTTCCCTGCCCGAGTGGCTGGCGGAGACGCTGGCGACTCGCCGCCTGCCGACGGGTACTGCCAAGACATGGAACGCGTTTGCGCGTCGGGACGAGACGCTGGCGTGGGCGGGGCCGCTGTTCCTGCATCGGCGGGGGGTTGCGATCCCGGAGGGCGTGCCGTCGCCGGACGCGGGGACGCTGGCGGACCCGCCGCCCGAGGACGCGGTGGCGGTGGCGGTGCTGGACCGGTACGTGCGTCACGCGCTGCGTCGGAGCGCCTCGCCCGAGGACCACGCGCTTGCGGAGCGGGTGGTGGACCGGCTGCGGCTGCTGGGGGTGCAGATCACGGAGACGGGGTCGAGGCCGTGCGCGTCGCCGGTGGGGCGTGTGCTCGCGTACTCGAAGGCGAAGGCCGCGGGGGTGGTGGAGGTGCTGAAGGCGGAGCGGCGGACCTTGGGCGAGTCGATCCGGGCGGTGGTGGTGACGGACTTTGAGCGCACGAGCGCTCAACTCGGCGCGGCCGGTGAGGTGGCGGACGAGACCACGGGCGGGGCGATCGCGGTGTTTCGGGCGCTGCTGAGCGATGAGGAGACGGACGCGCTGGACCCGGTGCTGGTGACGGGCAGCACCATTCTGGTGGACGACGACCTGGTGGATCGGTTCCTGGGCGAGGCTCGGGCGTGGCTGGCGGAGCACGCGACCGGGGAGGTCACCCTTGAGGCGGAGATGAACGAAGCGTTCGGCGTGGTCACGGGGCGTGGTGAGGGGTGGGGGCCGCGTTTGTACGTCGCGATGATCACGGCACTCTTTCAGGCGGGGGTCACGCGCTGCCTCGTCGGCACGCGCGGCTTGCTGGGCGAGGGCTGGGACGCGGCCAAGACCAACGTGCTGATCGACCTGACCGCGGTGACGACCTCGATGAGCGTGAATCAATTGCGCGGGCGGTCGATCCGGCTCGACCCGGAGCTGCCGGGCAAGGTGGCGAACAACTGGGACGTCATCTGCACGGCCGACGAGTTCGCCCGCGGGCTGAGCGACTACGAGCGGTTCCGCGATCGGCACGCGACGTGGTACGGCGTGACCGAGGACGGGCAAGTGGAGAAGGGCGTGGGGCACGTGCACGCCTCGTTCACGGACCTGGCCCCTGAGTCTTTGGCCGAACTCATGCCCGCGATCAACGCGGAGATGCTGGGTCGGGCGTCGCGGCGCGACGAGGCACGCGGGCGCTGGGACATCGGCGGCCCGTTCGAGGGCGTGGCGACTCCGATGCTGGAGGCGAGGCCGAGCGTGGCGGCGGAAGGGCAGTCCGGCGGCTTCCCGGTGTTCCAGGGTCAGAAGGAGGCGTGGAGTGAAGTCAGCCTGACGCGCGCGGTGGCGAAGGCGGTGCTGGGGGCGCTTCGGGACGCGGGGCTGGTGGAGCGGGGTGACGACACGGGTTTGCAGGTCACGGCCCGCTCGGGCGGGTACGTGCGGGTGATGGCGGGGGACCTGGGCGAGGACGAGTGCTCGCTGTTCATGGCGTCGCTGGCGGAGGCGCTGGGGCCGATCGACCGACCGCGGTACATCATCGAGCGGGTGGTGCGGAACCGGCACGAAACGCTGCTGTCGAGGCTGTTGCCCGGGGTCATCGGGCGGTACTTCCGGCGGACGCGTCTGGAGGTGGCGATGCTGCACGCGGTGCCGAGTGCGCTGGCGCGGAACAAGGAGCTGGCGGACGTGTACCGGCGTCATTGGGGGGCGCACGTCGGGCCGGGTCGCGTGCTGTACACGCACCGGGGCGAGGGGGAGAAGGTGCTGCACGAGGCGTTGGCGGGGGGGATGACGCCGCGTCATGGGGCACGGGCGGGGGAGGTGTTCCGGTAGGGGGGAGGGAGGGGGGCGTTCACGGAGGCGCGGAGGACCGCGGAGGCGCGGAGAGAGCGCTTGGGGCGGTGCCCTGCTTCGACGCGCAGCGCGAAGCAGGCTTTGGGTGGGGAGGCCGCCTTAGCCCTTAGGGTCGAAGGCGGGCACCCGAGCATGTAGACAAGAACCCCTTCGCTGGCGCTCGGGGCTAGTACTTGGTTTTCTTTGCGTCTTGGCGCTGCTTTGCGTCTTGGCGTTCGCGTTTAGGCGAGCGCCTGGTCCAGGTCCGCGATGAGGTCCTCGACGTCCTCGATGCCGACGGAGAGGCGGACGAGGGAGTCGGAGATGCCGAGGGTTTTGCGTTGCTCGGGTGGGACGCTGGCGTGGGTCATGATGGCGGGGTGCTCGATCAGGGACTCGACGCCGCCGAGCGATTCGGCGAGGCTGAAGAGGCGGGTCTTCTCGAGCATCTTCTTCGCGGCGTCGAGGCCGCCGGTGAGGTAGATCGTGATCATGCCGCCGTAGCCGTTCTCGGTGTGCATCTGGCGGTTGGCGAGGTCGTGCTGGGGGTGGCTGGGGAGGCCGGGGTAGATGACCTTCTCGACGGCGGGGTGGTCGTCAAGGTGCTTGGCGATGGCCATGGCGTTCTCGCCGTGGCGCTGCACGCGGATCTGGAGCGTTTTGGTCGAGCGGAGCATGAGGAAGCACTCGTTGATGCCGGGGACGGCGCCCTCGGAGAGCTGCAGGAACTTGAGTTTCTTGTGCAACTCGTCGTCGTTGGTGATCAGCGCGCCGCCGATGCAGTCGGAGTGGCCGCCGATGTACTTGGTGAGCGAGTGGCAGACGATGTCGGCCCCGAGGGCGAGCGGGTTCTGCAGGACGGGGCTGGCGAAGGTGTTGTCCACGGCCAGGATCGCGTTGTGGGCCTTGCTGGCCTTGGCGACCGCGGCGATGTCCACGATCTTGAGTGTCGGGTTGGTCGGCGTCTCGAGCCAGACGAGCCTGGTGTTGGGCTTGAAGGCCGCTTTGAGGGCCTCGGTGTCGGTCATGTCCACGAGTGAGATCTGGATGCCGAGCTGCTGGAAGACGCGGTGGAAGAGTCGGTTGGTGCCGCCGTACACGTCGTCGCAGAGCAGGACGTGGTCGCCGGCGGAGAGGAGGTGGATGACGGCGCCGGTCGCGGCGACGCCGGAGGCGTAGACGAGGCCGTGCGTGCCGCCTTCGAGCGAGGCGAGGTTCTTCTCGAGCGCGGTGCGTGTGGGGTTGGCGGCGCGGGAGTAGTCGTAGTCCTCGATGAACTCGCCGGGTGACTTCTGGACGAAGGTGGAGGTCTGGTAGATGGGCGTCATGATGGCGCCGGTGGCGGGGTCGGGGTGCTGGCCGGCGTGGATGGCGCGGGTGGCGAACTTGTCGGAGGGGGAGTGGGTCATGGGGGGCTTTCGGGAGGGAGGACCGGGCCCCATTGCTTACGCAATGGGCTAGTTCTTCAACGCGGCCGGATCAGGCCTTCTGCTTGGCCATGTGCTCGATGAGGTCGATCTCGGTGAGGACGCCGATGACCTGGCCGTTGTCGACCACGATCGCGGCCTCGTCGGCTCCGAAGACGCCGAAGAGTTCCTCGGCCTGGGCCTTGGGGTGGACCTGGCCCATGAGCTGGGTCTCGATGTCTTTGACGGGTGACTGGCCGGTGACCCGGCCGTCGGAGAGGCCTCGGAGCAGGTCGATCTCGTGGACCATGCCGAGCGGCTTGCCGTTGGGGTCGACGATGGGGACCTGGGAGACGCCGGCGGCCCGCATGCGCCGGACGACGTCGGCGACGGATTCGTTCTCGGTGGCGGTGATGACGGTGCGGCCCGGGTCGAGCAGGTCCTCGATGAGTCCGAGCCCGCGCCGGGGCTCGAGGAAGCCGTGCATCTTCATCCAGGCGTCGTCGAGGTACTTGGTGAGGTAGCGGGAGGCGTTGTCGGGCAGGACGACGACGACCTTTTTGCCGGGGCCCATCTCCCTGGCGATCCTGACGGCGATGTGTGCCATGCCGCCCGACGAGCCGCCGCAGAAGAGGCCTTCTTCGCGGGTGAGGCGGCGTGCCATGGTGAAGCACTCGTAGTCGTTGACCTGGTACATCTCGTCGAGGTACTGGGGGAGGAAGGCCTCGCACCTGATGTCCTCGCCGAGGCCCTCGACCTTGTAGACGTAGGGGGTGGGGAGCTCGCCGGTCTTGAACAGGTGGTAGTGCACGGAGCCGAGGGGGTCGACGCCGATGATCTGGCAGGGCGAGTTCTTCTCCTTGAAGAACTGTCCGATGCCGGACGCGGTGCCGCCGGTGCCGGTGCCGACGACGATGGCGTCGATCTGCCCTCCGTCGGTCTGGTCCCAGATCTCCTGGCCTGTGGAGAGCTTGTGTGCCTCGACGTTCCACTGTGAGTGGTACTGGTCCATGTAGAAGGAGCCGGGGGTGTCGGCGGCGATCTTCTTGGCGCGGTTGACGTAGTGGTCGGGGGAGTCGCCGGGCACGTCGGTGGGGGTGATGATGACCTCGGCGCCGAAGGCGCGCAGGCCGTCGATCTTCTCCTGGCTCATCTTGTCGGGCATGGTGAAGACGCAGCGGTAGCCCTTGGCGGCGGCGACCATGGCGGCGCCCATGCCGGTGTTGCCGGAGGTGTTCTCGACGATGGTGCCGCCGGGCTTGAGCAGCCCCTCCTCCTCGGCGCGTTTGATGATGTGGGCGGCCATGCGGTCCTTGATGGAGCCGGCTGGGTTCATGAACTCGCACTTGGCGTAGACGTCGGCGGAGTTGGGCTCGACGACGCGCCGCAGCCTCACCAGCGGGGTGTTGCCGATGGCGTCGATGATGGTGTCGTAGGTCTGCATGGGGCTCCCTCGGAAGTCCCGGCAAGCCCGCGAAAATCGGGGTCCGGGACGGGGAGGATAGCGGGGCGTGGGCGGAAAAACCGCGAACCGGACCGGGCCCGGGGCGTATCTGAGGGCGAGCGCGGGCGATCGCCCGCGTCCACCAACCGATCGAACTTTGACCGGCCTGAGCGAGCCCGGGAGCGTCCCCGGTGCCGCTGCCGGTCTGCGCTCGTTCTCGGGGTAGACGGGGCGAAGCATGTGCGGGTGCGGATTCGAGATGTCGCTGGGGGACACCGTGGTGCTGCTCGGGCTGCAGTGGGGGCTGGGCGTGCCGGTCTTCGGGTTCCGGCGACGGCGCGAGCGTGTCCGCGGGGGCCCGGACCGGAGCGACCACGCGTGCGCGGGGTGCGGGTACAGCCTCGAGGGGCTCGACGAGCGGGCCCGGTGCCCGGAGTGCGGGCGGGACGACGCGCGCCTGAGGTTCCGGCAGGAGCGGGTGGCGGTGCGTTGGAGCCCGTGCGTGCGGACGCTGCTCGCCGGGACGGCGCTCGGGAGCGCGGTCGTCGCGTCGTGCGTGATGCGGATGGAGCTGATCCGGGGCGCGGCCGAGCGCGTGTACGGCTTCCCGCTGCTCGACCGCTTCTTCCGTGAGGACTTCAACTGGGGGTACCTGCTGATGCTGCTGGTGTGGCCGCTCGCGCTGGTGATCGGGCGGGCGCACCGGGCGCCGCTCGTCGGCTCGCTGCTGTGCTCGGCGGCCCTGTTCGGGGCGGTGTGCGTGCAGACGTGGAGCGCGGGCGTGTTCACGCCCGGGGCGGAGCTGAAGTTCTGGGCGAACGTGTCGGGCCTGCTGGGCGTGTGCGCCGCGTTGGTGCTGTCGGTGCTGATCGCCGAGGGCGCTGCACGGCGTAGGATGCCGCACCAAACGGAAGCGAGCGAGACCCCCCCATGCGCATCCTCCTCACCAACGACGACGGCATCGACGCGCCCGGCATCCGGGCCCTGCACGCGGCGCTCACGGCGAGCGACCCCGCCTCGCGCGACGCGTTCGGCGGGCCGATCGGCGGGCCCGAGACCGAGGTCTTCACCGTGGCCCCGATGACGGTGCAGAGCGCCACCAGCCACGGCGTGACGTTCCACCAGCCGCTGATGACCCGCCCGGCCACGATCAACGGGCGTGCGGGCGTCGCGGTGGACGGGCGCCCGGCGGACTGCATGAAGCTGGCGCTCTCGACGCTGTGGCCGGAGCGGTTCGGCGAGGGCGAACGCCCGGACCTGGTCGTGAGCGGGATGAACGCGGGTGCGAACGCGGGGATCAACATCATTTATTCGGGCACGGTGGCGGCGGCGATCGAGGCGGCGTTCCTGGGCGTGCCCGCGGTGGCAGTCAGCCTGCACCTGGGGCGGGGCAACCCGGACTTCGGGGCGGGGGCGCGTCACGCGCGTCGTGCGATCGAGCGTGTGATCGCCGCGGACGGCAAGGGCCCGGGCGAGGTGGGGCTGGACCCGCACGAGGTGATCAACATCAACGTGCCTCGTTGCGAGGCGCCGGCGCCCGAGGTGCCCGAGACCGAGGAGGAGCGTGTGAGCCGCCTGGTGAGGGCAGGTCTGCCGTCGCAGGCGCCGTCCCGGGGCGACCCGACGAACGCCTCGGGCTTCTTCCCGGACCCGCTGCTGGCCGGCCCGGACGCCGACCAGCCGCACGACCCGGAGGCGGAGCTGCCCGTGGTGGTCTGCCCGATGAACTGCCACGG
Organism: Phycisphaerales bacterium JB040; assembly: GCA_043101615.1. Taxonomy (GTDB): domain Bacteria; phylum Planctomycetota; class Phycisphaerae; order Phycisphaerales; family UBA1924; genus JBLHKT01. The sequence goes on from JBICID010000101.1 coordinate 36,724, forward strand.
TCACGCCGACCAGTACGAGCGCCGCTCGACACCCAGCGGGCAGTCGTACTACTGGGCCGCGGCGGGCGGGTTCGACTTCCACGAGATCGACGCGGGGTCGGACGTGGAGCTGCTGTTCAAGCGTTGCATCACGGTGACGCCGCTGCGGTACGACCTGACGCACGCCGAGCGTGCGGTGGTGTGGGCCCAGCGCCTGGGCGAGATGAGCGCGTCATGAGTGTGGGCCGGGGTGCGTGGCCGGGGTGGTGGGTGCTGGGGTGGCTGTGCGCGGGGGCGTCGGCCCAGCCGGGGGGGTGCGACGAGACGGTGGATTGCGACCCGCCGGATGCGAGCGGGGCGTACGTGCTCAACGAGCCGGGCCCGCTGGGGTACACCTCCGACCTGGCGGGCTTCACGCCGGACCGTCGCCCGATCGCGGTGATCTCGCCGTTCAACGGGTCGCGCTCGCCCGAGGACGGTCTGGGCTTTGTGCCGGCGTTCGTGGACTGCCCCGGGGCGGAGGCGTGGCTGCTGGGCGAGCTCGAGCGTGCGTGGGGGGCCGGGTTCCGGCGGTTCATCCTGAACCGTCCGGGCGGGCTGCCGGCGAGCAACGGGCACGTGGCGCAGCAGCAGTTCCAGCACCTGGAGCGGTGGCGCAAGGCGGTGTACGCGGACGCGGTCGGGGGCTGGTTCTCCGAGAAGCTCGCGGAGGACCCGGACGCCGAGCTGGGCGTGTTCATCGGGTCCACGCAGAACAACGCGTGCGACCCGTGCCACACGCCGCGTGCCGGGGTGGAGCGTGGCGAGTTGCTGTACGACTGTACCGGGACCGACTCGACCCTGACGCGCAACATGAGCGCCGCGGAGCGGGCCAGCGCCGAGCTGACGTACCAGAACACGCGCCCGTGGATCGAGGCGGGCTACAACGCCTTCTGGTTCGACGCGACCTCGCGGACCGAGGTGGTCGATGCGCACGGGTTCTCGGAGCCGGACACCATCCTCGCGATGGCGGACAACCCCGACTACGCGGGGGTCAAGATCGCGGGCGAGGCGGTGCCGGTGGCGCGCGGGCGTCCGATCGAGCGGTACACGCGCGGGGCGGCGTGGATCGGGCTGCACCGGTTCTTCGAGAACTCGCGTCTGAACGCGGCCACGCTCGACCCGGGCACGACCGAGGTGGTCTGCGCGTTCCAGGGCCCGGAGGGGGGGCGCGGGTACCCGGCGTACGACCTGGCGTTGGTCGCCCGGTACCGGGACCGGGGGTTTGTGCTGGCGTCCTGGCGGTCGGACTCGTACCCGCACCTGCGCCGCGTGCTGGACGTGCTGGACGGGACGCTCTCGCCCCGGGAGCTCGCCGACTTCGACGCCGACGGGACGCCCGACTGCGACGACTGGGACCTGTTCCACGCCCGGTGGCGGCTCCACCGGGGGGAGACCGACACCGACCCGGCGGTCTGGGACGGCGACGCGGACGACGACGGTGACGTCGACGACGACGACCGGGCCCACTTCGTGCGGAACTGGCGCAGGCTGGGGCTGGAGCCCTGCGGCTGACGGTGCGGGCGGGGGTGGCCCGCCGGTAGACTGCGCCCAGCCGGGAGGTGACCCATGGGCGGCAAGCAGTCGGTCCCCGCGACGAAGTTCGACCCGAAGCTCTTCGCGCGACAGGTGCAGCGGGTCAGGAACGATCAGAAGAAGAACTTCTACGACTGGATCGACCGGGAGTGCGCGTCGCTCGAGAAGTCGCTGGAGCCGTTCGCCAAGGGGAAGGTGAAGCCGGACAGGGCGCCCGCGGAGATCAAGAAGCTGGTCAGGGCGCAGAAGAAGGGGCTGGACAAGCTCGAGAAGGCCGCGCGCGACAAGGCGAACTACCCGGAGGCGTTGCGCACGCTGCTCGAGACCGCGCCGGACGACCTGGACGACAAGACGAAGCTGGTCGTCACCAAGCTCGCCGAGACCGGCGCGGGGCAGACCGAGGACGAGCGTCGCGAGCGGGAGAAGCAGCTCAAGACCACGCTGGAGCACATCGCGCGCAACCGCGGGCAGATGGAGAAGGTCTACGGCTCCGAGGTGGCCGAGCCCGTCACGGTGCTGACGCTTGCGCTTGCGCTGTTGCTGGACTATGTGAGCCGGAAGAAGAGGTAGGGGTGTTTCTTCGGTTGCCCCGGAGGTCTCCCTCGGCTTGCGCCGAGGGCTCGCTCCGTGGTGGGCGCACTCGCCTGATGCGCAGAGTAGAGGAGGGCGCAAAGTGAACGGCTGCTGATTGCTCGGCAGCCGCTCGGAGGGAGAGAGAGAGATTCGGATGCGGGGCGGGCGATGGCGCGTCGCCCCGCGTGGTGTGTCTGGTGCGTCCCGTCGTGTCAGAGGGTGGAGTCGATGGACTCGAAGACCTCGGGCAGCGCGGCCCGGATGGAGTCGATCTGCTCCTGGCTGATGTTGAGCTGCTGGCGGACCTCCTGCGAGATCTCGAGGCTGGGCAGGTCGAGGCGGAAGCCGCCGCACTCGGCCGCGAGGCGGTCGGCGATGTAGACGATCGCGCACAGGGTCTTGTTGTCGCTTGCGACGGCGGAGGGGTCGTGGTGGTGGCCGGTGACGGTGATGAACGGGGCGGGGAACTTCCACTTCTCGCACAGGGCCTTGCCGAAGTCCTGGTGTGTCGCGCCGAAGACGCGCTCCTCGGCCTCGAGCAGGCCCACCGCGGGCACGCCGTCCTCGTCGGCCCCGCACAGCTCGATCGTCTCGATGAGCTTGTTGCGGTCGTACTGCATCTCGACCATGAGGCCGATGTCGTGGATCAGTCCGGCGAGGTAGGCCTCGTCGCCCAGGCCGAGCTTGAGCTTGTCGGCGATGATCTTGCAGGCCATCGCGACTTGGTTGGAGTGCGTCCACAGGTCCTTGGCGCTGAAGGTGCTGGTCAGCTCGCCGCCGCGGAACAGCTTGGCGAGGCTGGCTGCGATGGCGATGTTCTTCACGGCGTTGAGGCCGAGCATGACGATCGCCCGGTTGATCGAGGCGATCTGCCCGGGCAGGCCGTAGAAGGACGAGTTGACGACCTTCAGGATGCGTGAGCACAGGGCCGGATCGTTGCTGATCACCGCGTGCAGGTCCTGGGCGGTCGAGGAGGGGTCCTCGACGAGGTCGATGATCTTGAGGGTGATCTCGGGGAGCGTCGCGATGTGGCTGATCTCGCGGATGGCGCTCTGGACGATCTGCTCGCGCTGCTCGGTGGAAATGGCCATGCCGGTCTCCTTGAGGGTGTCGCGACCAGCATCGACCGCTGACCCTGCCGACTTTTCCGAACCGTCCGTTTTTTCCGAGTCCCATCACATCGGGGCGCGCCGCGGGCCCCCGGACACCCATAACGGTGGGGACGTAGCGTCGCAGGCTGCCCGGATGGGGTGTCTTTGGTGCCCGCCTTCGACCCGGAGGGCGAAGGCGGAAGCGAGCGGAGTAGGTTCGGGCGTGCTTTGCCCTGCGGGTCAAAGCACGGCACCGCAACCTGTGGCGATCCGTGGAGAAGGCCGCGCCGTCTCCACGCCACCCTTAATACGCGCAACGCTTCCGCAGCCGGCGCTCGTCGTGCGGGTCGTGCGTGGCGAGAGCCTCGGCGATGCGGACGCCCGCCAGCCCGTCGCCGAAGGGGTGGCTCGCGCCGCCCTCGTCGGACGTGTCGCACTGGGCCGCGCGGTCGAGGGCCCCGCGGATCGCCTCGGCGTCCTCCGCCGCCCAGAAGGTCAGGCCCTCGGCCCGCTCGCGACCCGCCTGGCGCTGCCCGATGTCCACGGTGGGGCACCCGAGGGCCGCGGCCTCGATCAGGCCCGAGGACGAGTTGCCGACCAGCACCCCCCCCCGGGAGTCTGGCTTGTCGTCCGCGTGCTGCTCGGCCAGGCGCTTCAGCACGCCGACGAACTCGTCGCGCGTCAGGTGGCGTTCCAGGTGGACCGCGTCGCCAGCGTTGACCAGCGCCCGCAGCACGCCCTCGCGCCCGGGGTCGAAGTTCGGGTGCAGCGCCAGCACGCGTCGGCCTTCCAGGGCCTCCAGCACCAGGCTGGTCGCGTGCTCCTCGGCCTCGTCGGTGCGCCCGATCGGGTGCATCAGCAGCACGGCGTCCGGGGCGCCCAGCTCGGCCCATCGCTTGTCGCCGATCGGGCGGACCGAGGCGAGCCCGTCGAGCGCCGGCGAGCCGACCACGACCACGTCCTGCGGGCGCTCGCCCATCTTGCGGATGCGCTCGCCGGAGGTCACGGTCGCCGCGAGGTGCAGGTGGGCGAGCTTGGTGATCGCGTGTCGCATCGACTCGTCGGCGACGCCCTCGGCCCGGTCCCCGCCGTGGATGTGGGCCAGGGCCAGCCCGCCCAGGCTCGCGGCGGTCGCGGCCGCGTACGCCTCGACCCGGTCCCCCAGCACCACCACCCACTCGGGCGCGTGTGCCCGGAACGAGCGTCCGAAGCGCGAGATCCCCTTGCCGACCGCTTCCACGTCGGCCCAGCGTCCGACCTTCCCGGCGACCTGCATCGGGACCGAGTCCGCGACGTCGAAGTCCCGCTTCACGTCGTAGAAGGTCAGCCCGGGCTGGATGAGGTGCGAGCCCGAGGCGATCACGAGCAGTTCCAGGTCGCGGCGTGTCTGGATCGCGTGCATCACGGGGCGCAGCAGCCCGTAGTCGGCGCGCGAGCCGGTCACCACCGCCACGCGGCGCGGGCGGTCGGCCTCCGCGGTCCCGCTGCGTTCGTCGCCCGCCCAGTCCGGTCCGATCATGCGCTGCCTCGCGTTCCGTCGGGGGGCGGTGGGGGCGTGCCATGCCGCCCTCGCCCCGGGCCACTACGCTTGCCCGATGCCTCCCGGAGCATACACCCCGCCCGTCCGAACCACTCGTCGCGATCCCGAGCGACCGGTGCGAGTCCTCGTGCTGGGTTCGACGGGCTCCATCGGGACGCAGACGCTCGACGTGATCGACCATCTCAACGCCCTCGCGGAACGCGGCGAGACGGCGCAACGCTTTGCCGTCGTGGGCCTTGCGGGCGGCAACAGCTCGGACCTGCTCGACGCGCAGGCGCACACGCACGGGGTCTCGCGCGTGGTGCGGGCGTCCGACGACGAGCCGGGCCGCCCCGGCTCTGGCGCCGAGCGACTGGTGCGCGAGCTGGGCGAGGACGACGCGCTCCGCCCGGACATCGTCGTGGCCTCGATCGTGGGGGCCGCGGGCATCCGGTCCACGCTGGCCGCGGCGGGGCTGGGGCTGGACCTGGCGCTGGCGAACAAGGAGTCGCTGGTCGCGGCGGGGGAGCTGGTGGTGAGCGCCTGTCGCGCGTCCGGGGCGAGGCTGCTGCCGGTCGATTCCGAGCACGCGGCGCTGTGGCACGCGTCGATGTCGTTCGCCGGCCCGGGCTACGCCCCGCCCGCGCCGCTGCCGGCGGGCGTGCGCCGACTCGTTCTCACCGCCTCGGGCGGCCCGTTCCGCGACGCGGACGAGTGGCCCGCGGACCGGCTCGCGAGCGTCACGCCCGAGCAGGCGCTCGCCCACCCCACCTGGGACATGGGCCCCAAGGTCACCATCGACTGCGCCAGCCTCACCAACAAGGCGCTGGAGCTGATCGAGGCCCACTGGCTGTACGGCGTCGGCGAGGACCGGCTCGACGTGCTGGTGCACCCGCAGTCCACGGTGCACTCGATGGTCGAGGGGGCCGACGGGTCGTTCGTGGCCCAGCTCGGCCCGACGGACATGCGGGCCCCGATCCAGCAGGCGCTGACCTTCCCGGAGCGCGTCGAGCCCGCGTGCGGTCGGATGGCGCTGGGCGCGCTCACCCGCCTGGACTTCCACGCGCCGGACGAGTCGCGCTTCGGGGCGATCGGGCTGGCGCGGCGTGTGATGCGGCTCGGGGGCAGCGCGGGGGCCGTCTTCAACGGGGCCAACGAGGAGGCGGTCAGGGCCTTCCTCGACGGACGCCTGGCGTTCGACCGCATCACCGCGCTCGCGGCGGAGGCGATCGACGAGCTGGGCGCGAGCGAGCTTCGCACCCTGGGGGACGTGTGGGAGGCGGACCGCGCGGCCCGCGAGTTCGTGCGGGCGCGTCTCGCCCCGTCCGGCGCGGGGCGTGCCCCATGAGCGACCCGAGGATCCTCAGGCAGCTCCAGCAGGCGCACGAGAAGTTCGCGAAGGGGCGTGTGGACGAGGCGATCGCGGGCGCCCGGCGCGCGATCGCGAAGGCCCCCGGGCACCCCGAGGGCGCCAGGCTGATCTGCCAGATGCTGCTGACCCGCGGGCGTGTGGACGAGGCGCGGTACGCGCTCGAGGGCGCCCTCCGGACACACCCCGAGCGTGCGGACCTGCACCTGCAGGCCGGCGAGGTCGAGGCGATGGCCGGCGGGCACGCCCCCGCGCTCGGTCACGTCGAGCGGGCGTTGGAGCTGTCCCCGGGCCTGCCCCGGGCCCTGGCGGTCCGCGGGCGGTTGCTGCTCGGGGCGGGGCGACACACCGAGGCCGTGGCGGATCTCCGCGCCGCGTCCGAGGAGCTGCCCGACGAGCCGGAGCACCGGTCGAATCTCTCGATGGCGCTGCTGGCGACCGGGCACGCGCCCGAGGCGTGCGACCTGCTGCGCGAGCTGTGCCGCGAGCGGCCCGCGTTCCTGCCGGCGCGGGCGGCGCTCGCGCAGTCGCTCAACTACCACCCGGACGCCTCGCCCGAGGAGATCGCCGAGGCGCACCGGGCGTACGGACGCCTCGCCGAGAGCCAGGTGAACGAGCTCGCCCCGGACCCGGGCGCGCTCAAGGGAGACGGACCGGTCCGCGTGGGGTTCCTGACGCGCGACCTGCGCCGGCACTCGTGCGCGTACTTCCTGCTGCCGATCCTGGAGCACCTGGACCGCGCCCGCTTCGAGCCCGTCGCGTACATGGACGACCCGCACGCCGACGACCTGACCGAGGTCTTCCGGGGACGGTTTGCGCTGTGGCGCGAGACGGCCCGGCTGAGCAACAGGGACCTCGCCGACACGATCCGCAAGGACCGCGTCGGGCTGCTGCTCGACCTGGGGGCCCACTTCTTCGGCAACCGATTGGCGGTGATGGCCCACCGCCCCGCACCCGCCAGCGCGACCTACCTGGCCTACCCCAACACGACCGGCCTGTCGCGCGTGGACGCCCGGATCGTGGACGGGCTGACCGACCCCGAGGGGGGCGAGAGGGGGGCGGACCCCTTCGCGACCGAGACGCTGGTGCGGCTCGAGGCGCCGCTGTGGTGCTACCGCCCGGACACGGGCCTGCCCGAGCCCGGGGCGTGCCCGGACGGGCAGGCGTTCACCTATGCGAGCTTCAACGATCTCAAGAAGATCAACGGCCCACTGCTGGACGACTGGGCCGAGATCCTGACCAGGGCCCCCGGCACGCGCCTGCTGCTCAAGACCGGGGCGCTGGGCGACGACGCGGTCCGCGCGGAGCTGCGCGAGCGTCTCGCGTCGCGCGGCGTCGATCCGGACCGGTTCGAGCTGCTGGGGCACGTCGCGGACCACGCCGAGCACCTGGCCCTGTACAGGCGGGCCCACGTCGCGCTCGACACCCACCCCTACTGCGGGACGACGACCACGCTCGAGGCGGCCTGGATGGGCGTGCCGACCGTGACGCTCGCTCCTGATGTCCCCCGTCACGCGTCCAGGGTCGGGCTGAGCCTGAACACGGCGCTGGGGCTGACGGACTGCATCACGGGATCACGCGCCGAGTACGTGAACCGCGCGGTCGAGCTGGCAGAGTCGTTCCAGGCGGATCCCTCGCGGCTCAACACGCTGCGGGTGGGCCTGCGGGAACGGTTCGAGGGATCGCCCCTGCGAGACGAGGCGGGGTTTACCCGCAGGTTCGAGGCGGCGCTGGAGCGCGTCATCGAGCTCGCCCGCGGGCGCGCATAACCGCGGTCTCACCCCCCCCCCCAGCGCCCCGAAGAGCCTGACTCAACCGGGGATCGAGCAGTGGGGGGGTCAGCAGCCGGCGAGGAAGGCGTTGACGAAGGCCCCGATGTCGCCGTTGTCGATGATGCCGTCCACGGTGAAGTCGGCCGCCGGGTCCTGGGCCAGGAAGAGTGTGATGAAGGCACCGATATCGCCGTTGTCGACCACGCCGTCGGCGTTCAGGTCCGGCGGGCAGGGCGGCTCGATCGGGCCGACCGAGATCGCGAACCCGACGGTGGAGAAGCTCGGCCCCTCGGCGACGATCCTCGCGGAGCGGATCACCGGGGCGGGAAAGTGCACGCCCTTGAAGTCGAGAAACAGCTTCAGATGGATGATGTCCGCGGTGTAGAAGTCCGCGAGCAGGGCCCCCTCGCCGTTCGGTGCGTCGAAGACCTGGATGCGGTCGCGGTCGTTCGGCGTCAGGCTGGTCGCGAACGGCCCGAGGATGGAGGTGCTGCCGAACGCGGTCAGTGGCTCGGAGAAGTTGATGATCAGGTCACCGGTGGTCGGTGACGGGTTGGCGTAGTCCCCGTCGAAGTCTCCCGGGTCGACCATCGGGTCGGGGGTGATCCGGAAGGAGTCCCAGGTGCTCGGGGTGTAATTGATGCAGCCCGAGGGGAAGCGGTGATCGATGGTGAATTCGCTGTAGTAGGACGCCGTCACGATGTGCCCGGCGCCCGTGTCGATGGGGATCGAGTCGCGATAGTGCACGCCGCACGGTGAGGGGTTGTCGATGTCGTAAAAGACGGCGTACGGGATGTCTGAGAAGGAATCGACCACCGTGCCCTGGGCGCGGGCGTGGTTGTTGGTGATCACGACGACGGCCAAACCCGACACGAGCGTGCGCATGGGAAGCCTCCGGATGGATCGCGCGAGTCTACCCATCCGTGCGCTCGCTTCCACCGGGTGCGCGGGGCTCGCCGTTCGAAAAACACGCGACGGACGGCGGGCGGACGGGGCCGATACGGTCGCGGTTCGTGTGTTCAGCAGCCGGCGAGGTAGGCGGTGACGAAGGCGCCGATGTCGCCGTTGTCGAGGATGCCGTCGCCGGTGAAGTCGGCCGCGAGGTCCGAGTCGAGGAAGAGCGTGACGAAGGCGTTCAGGTCGCCGTTGTCGAGCACGCCGTCGGCATTGATGTCGGGCGTGCAGACGGTCTCGCACGAGTCGGCGACGCCGTTGTTGTTGTCGTCCACGGGGTTGGCCGAGACGATGCGTCGCAGCTCGCCGCTGCCGTAGAGCGCCATGTACATCTCGCCGGCGAGGTCCTCGCCGAAGGAGGTCAGCTCGAACCCGCCCGGCCCGATCTGGTTGGTGAGGTTCTGGAAGTCGGTGCGCGAGACGCCGTCGGTCTTGAGTGCCCAGACCTGTCCGGTGCAGTAGTCGCCGAAGAGGTACCAGCCGTCCAGCTCGGGCGCGGCGCACCCGCGGTAGACGTACCCGCCGGTGATCGACGCGCACACCTTGCCGACGTGCGTGTAGTCGTGAACAGGCTCGGTCAGCGTCGACGGGTCGGGGCAGTTGCCGGTGTTGAAGTCGAAGGTGCCCTCGCGGCAGCGCCAGCCGTAGTTCTCGCCGCCCACGCTGGACGCGCCCTGAAAGTTGACCTCCTCGCGCGCGTTCTGCCCGACGTCGGCGATGTACAGGTCGCCGGTCTGGCGGTCGAAGCTGTTCCGCCACGGGTTGCGCAGCCCGTAGGCCCAGATCTCGTCGAGCCCGCTCACGCCCACGAACGGGTTGGACGACGGGACAGCGTAGTTGCGCGCGTTGTCGGCTGGGAAGTCGTCCCCGTCCACGTCGATCCGCAGCATCTTGCCCAGCAGCGTCTCGAGGCTCTGCCCGTTGCCGACGTCCGGGTTGTGCCCGGCGCCCGTGTCCCCGCTGCCGCCCCCGTCGCCCGAGGCTATGTACAGGTACCCGTCCGGGCCGAAACCGAGCCACCCCCCGTTGTGGTTCGCCTGCGGCTGCCCGATCCGCAGCAGCTCGCGACGGGACGAGGCGTCGGCCCGCGTCGCGGTCAGCGGGTCCCCGTCGGCGGCGTACTCGGCCAGCACCGACGTCCCCGAGAGCTCGGTGTGGTAGATGTAGAACAGCCCGTTCTGCTCGAACTGCGGGTGGAAGGCCAGCCCCAGCAGCCCCTGCTCGCTGACGGTGCTGGTGCTCGAGGCGATGTCGAGGTAGCTCGCCCCCTGCACCTGCCCGCTCGCCAGGTCCACCAGCCGGATCCGCCCCGCCTTCTCGAGCACGTACAGGCGGCCCGCGTCCCCGGGCGCGTGCGTCACGAACGTCGGAGAGCTCAGGCCCGTCGCGACGGTCTCGGTCGACAGGTCGAGCTGGGCCGACGCGAGCGACGAAGAAACGGCGAGCGCGGAAGCGGCGAGCACGGTGCTGGGTCTGCGGGGCATGGTCCCTCCCTTGGAATGGTGCCAGCCCAAGGCTACACGACAACCCGGACCGCTCCAAGGGAATTCGCAAACCGGAGGTGCGTGTCCGTGCTCAGCACCCCGCCAGGAAGCGCTCCACGAACGCGTGTATGTCGCCCTGGTCCACCACGCTGTCGCCGTTCACGTCGGCCCAGCGCGAGCCGGACAGGAACTCGCTCACGAAGCCGCTGATGTCGCCCAGGTCGAGCACGCCGTCGCCGGTGAACTCGGCCGGGCAGAAGTAGGCGTTGGGTGTGGCGAGCACGAGCGCCTCGGTGGTGTCCTCAAAGCGGACGGAGAGCAGGACCTGCTTGTGCGCGTTGGCGGAGGCCGGTCGCCCGTGGTGGCGTCCGTCCGACGGCGTGACGAACACGGCGTCGACGATCCGCACGTCGCCGGGGCCGACCTCCAGCGCGTCGCCGTGACGGAGGATGAGGCGCGGGCGCGGGGCGGCGTCGGACATCACCGCGGCGTACCCCTCGCCCAGGTCGTCCTCCACCCAGCACCACGCCGCGACGTGCCCGTCTCCGAGCGCCGCCATCGGCGCGAACGTGAACAGGTCCCAGTTGGCGACGAGGCCGGCGAGGGGCTCGAGGTCGATCGGGACACGGCGCTCGTTCATCAGCCAGCGTTCGTCTCCGCCCTGCGTGCGCTCGATCAGCCCGTCCATGAGGTCGAGCACCTCGTCGTCGGCCTGGACCATGATGAGCACGTTCCCGTCCTCGTCGGTCTGGTAGTCGCCGATGTGCTTCACCTCGTCGCCGGGAGCGCCCCCGGGCACCGGGTCGCCCTCCTGCTTGAGCACGCTCAGCACCCCGGCGTTCCACTCCAGCAGCACGTAGGAGCCGAAGTTGGTCGCCTCTTCCCGGGCCGCGGCGAAGAAGACGATGCGCTGCTCGCCCGCGAACAGCGGGCGGTTGGTCGCGCTCTGGCCCTGCGGGTAGGTCAGGCTCTGCAGGTAGCGGGGCGGGTCGTACCCGGGCACCTCGTCCCCGCTGATCGCGACCGGGTTCCCGCCCGTGGCCGGGCGGCTGGTGAAGATGCCCGAGCCCGGCGCGGTCCCGCCGTCCTCCAGCAGGCGAGCGTCCCACAGCAGGCGCCCGTCGCCGCTGGCGCTCAGCGTCCCGAACGCGTGGTAGTTCCAGGCCGTTTCGCTTCCGAACACCGGGGCCGCGTCGCCGGTCCGGGCCAGCTCCTCGCCGAACTGCCCGTCCGCGGTCACCAGGGCGATCGCGTCCGAGCCGTCGGCGTAGTTGACGATGACCCCGAGCGAGCCGTCCCGCCCGTACACGACCGGGTCGTTGCGCCCGCGGATGTTCCTGTCCAGGTCCTCGCCCGGGGCGATCCCGGTCGGCGGGTTCCACGGGTCGAACAGCACGGACGGCTGGTTGTCGTCGGTGCGCCGGAAGACGACGCGGCGCTGGTCGCTCTGGTCCGGGTTGGAGACGTACGCCGCGAACGCCGCGTCCGCGTCGGACTCGCTGAAGAACAGGTCGAACGGGAAGGTCCGGTCGAGCAGCATGACCTCGCCGGCGACCAGCCCCGGCGCGGTGTCGCCCTGCTGCGCGATCGCGGAGAGGGCGAGCGGCGCGTTCGGATCGCCCCGCATCAGCACCGCCTCGCCCGCCTGCTCGGTCAGCACGGGGTCGAAGAGCTGCGCGCCGAACATCGCCCCGGACCGGTCCGAGAGTTCCGGCAGGTGGTAGGACCGCACCCGGTCCACGCCGACGCTCTCGAAATCGAAGCCGGGGACGGGCGCGCCCTCGGGCAGCCGGGTCGAGGCCACCACGTCCAGGTCGAACGCACGCGGCGGGGGCGTCGCCATCGCCTGGCCCACCACACACGCCACGACCGCTGTCTGTGTCCGCATCGCCGAACCCTCCCGGTGCTCCGGACCCATGCTACCGGCGACGGCGGGGCGTGCCAACGGAATTCCGGAGCGGTCGAGGCGATTTCATCCGCCGGACTGGAGCCGGCGCCGACGGAGCGCGGGGCGCTCGTGGATCGCGGTCGAGCCGCCCACGGCCGCGTCCAGGTCTCGCACCGGCCCGAGGGCGATCCGCTCGGCCGCGTGCTCGGCGTTGGGCTTGGAGTACTCGCACCCGATGAAGCTCCGCCCCATCGCGTGGGCGACCACGCCCGTGGTGCCGCTGCCCAGGAACGGGTCGAGCACGAGCATGCCGGGGTCCGAGCAGGCCGCGACGACGCGGTGCAGGTAGACCTCTGGGAGCTGGTTGTCGTGCTTGTGCCGGCGTTCCTTGTTGTTGCCCTGGATGCGTCCCCAGTACTCGCCGTACCAGACGTCCATGGGCACGCGCAGGCCGGCGGGCATGCCGTCCTTCTTGGACTCGGTGCGCGGGTCGGCGTAGACCGCCCGCCGGTCGGAGGTCTCGACCACCGCCTCGGGGTTCCACACGCGGTTGGCCCGGTCCTTTGCGAAGTACAGCGCGTGCACCTTCGAGTTGATGAAGCGGCGCTTGGTGTTCTGCCCGAACCGGTAGTGCCAGATGCACCAGTTCACCATGTCCAGCCCGCGCGACTTGAGGTGGACCACGATCTCCGCGGCCCAGCTGTCCGGGATGTTGACCCACATCGAGCCGTGCGGCGCCAGCCCGTCCACGCACAGGTCCAGCCAGTCGCGTGTGAACGCGAGGTACTCGTCCTCTGACATCGAGGCGTCGTCCCACGCGTCGCCGGTCTGGTGCCGGTCGTAGTCGCGGGCCCAGTTGAAGGGCGGGTCGGCGAAGACCAGGTCGAGCCCGCCCGAGGCGACCTCCGGGATCTTCGGCAGCAGCTCGCGACAGTCGCCCCGGTAGATCCGCGTCGTGCAGTCGGCGTGGGCCCGGTTCGGGATCGACATCGGGCTCCTGATGGTGCCGGCGCCGGTGAACGGCTTCCTGCGCCGCCCGGCGCGCTCGCCGGGCGCACGGGTGTGTGATGTGCCGGTGGCGTGTGTCCTAGGGTGGGTGCAATATAGCGCGTGGCGCGCGCCCGCGCCACCGGGGACGCCCTGTCAGCCCGCTGATCGGCGCAGGGGGTCGTCCGCGGGCGTCGCGTCCCCGTGCGCCGTCGCCTCGGCGCGGATCTCGCCCAGCATCGCCCGGGCACGATCTGCGGACACCCCGGCGGCGCTCGACAGCGCCCGCAGCGCGAAGCCCTCCGGGCACTCGGCCCCGACGCCGCGGGATTCGACCAGCAGCATCTTGATCGCGTGGCGCACGAACGCGTGGTCCGCCCCGCGTCGGTACCCCACCCCCACCGTGTCCAGCCAGACCAGCCCGCCGTCCTCGCGCACCAGCACGTTGGAGGGCTTGGGGTCGCGGTTCCACACCCCCGCGCGCGCACACTTCGCCAGGTCCTCCCCCAGCCGGTCCGCCAGGGACGTGTCCGGCCCGGTTCCCAAGTCCGCGTCGCCCGACGCGATCGCCTCCAGCAGCGTGCGACCGCTCACCTCGGGCAGCAGCAGCACCTCGCAGCGGGTCTGGCGCGCCCCCAGGCGCAGGCGACCGCGCAGCAGCGCCACCGGGGTCGCCGGCGCGAGCCCGTGGCGTGCCAGCGTCTCGGCCCCGCGCCACTGGCGGTGGTGCTTGCTGAGCGCGAGCAGGCTCTTGAACCGCTCGACCGGGCCGTCGAGCGGGTTGAGCTTCACCACCAGCGCGTGGCGAGCGGTCTCGCGCTTCGACCCCGTCGGCATGCTCAGGCGCAGCGAAAACACCGAGGCGTAGGACGCCCCGGTGTCGGGATGGGTCGTGGTCTTGAGGACCTGCGACTCGCCCTCCCGGATCGCACGCTCCAGCACGCCGGGGGGGTGGCCCCAGCCGGGCGCGTAGCGGGCCAGGCTCAGGTCCGTCGGGCGTGTGATCGGGTCGTCGGGCACACCGGCATGCTACCGGGCCGGCGCCCCCGTCCGCCCGGGCTCACGCGGACTTGGCGAACGTGCCCTCGCCCTCGCCGGGCATCGGGCGGGCGAACGCGCCGGGCACCGCGGCGGACACCGGGGCGTTGGCGTCGAACCCGGCGTCGCCCTTGGGGCTCGGGCCGTACTTGTTGGCGCCGGGCTGGCTGTCCATGCAGAACATCACCAGCAGCACCAGCGAGGCGATGATGTTCACGAACGGGACGAGCAGCGACAGCATCCAGAAGCCGCTCTTGCCCAGATCGTGCAGTCGGCGCACGCTCACGGAGAGCGAGGGCAGCAGGATCGCCAGGTTGAAGGCCCACGCCAGGAAGATCACCGGCGAGATCGAGTCCGCCGAGCTGGTCACCGCCCCGACGAGGCCCAGCCCGAAGAACACCACGACGTTCAGCAGCGTGAACGTCCAGTACTCGCTCCTGCGTGACCGCCCCTGAAAGTCCATCGTCCGCTTCCACGCCTGCAGGTACATCTCCATCGCACAGCTCCTTCGCCTGGCCGCGCCGTCGCCCCGCCCGACACCGGGCGCGCGCCGTCGCCGAAACTCTCCACGAACATCGGGAATCGTGGCGCCCCCCGCGACGCCCCCGGGCAAACGCCTCCAGATCGCCCGCCACGCGCCGCCCTGCGCGGGTCGCCCGGATGACCGGTGCCCCGATAACCCGGGGCGGGGGGCTCAGCGGTCGCGCGCCAAACGGCGCGTCAGGGACGCCAGGGCCTCCAGCGTCTCGGTCGAGCAGTGGTGCTCGATCCCCTCGGCGTCCACCTCGGCCTGCCCCTCGGACACGCCCGCCGCCCGCAGGAACGCCACCACGATCTCGTGGCGCTCCCTCGCGTGGGCGGCCATCCGCTCGCCCTTGACCGTCAGCACGATCGGCTGGTAGGGCTCGGTCCGCACCAGCCCGTCGCGTTCCAGGCGCGTCACGGTCCGGTTGACGGTGACGTGCGAGACCCCCAGCATCTCGGCCAGGTGGGTCACCCGGGCCACGCCCCGACGCTCGATCAGTTCCGCGATGGCCTCGACGTAGTCCTCGGCGACCTCGAGGGCGTGGGCGGCCCGGGTCGCCTCGAACCGCTCGGGATCGCTCGCGCGCCGGGGCATCAGCCCGACCCGCCCGCGGGCCCGGCGTCCCGGTCCTGCTCCAGCTCCAGCAGCATCGCGTGCTTCTGAAGTGTGGCGCTGGCGGTCGCCAGCGCCGCGAGCCAGCCCGCCCGCCCGTCACGCCACGCCTGCTTGAGCACCATCTGCTTCAGGAACGCCCCGGCGGGCGAGGTCAGGCAGCGCAGGCGCGAGCCGCGCTTGCCCGCCTCGTGCAGGTTCGCCGCCATCAGGCGGGCGTACCCCGAGTCCTTGGCGAACTGGTCCGCGAACGACTCGAACGAGTCGTGGATCAGCGTCCCGGCCAGGTCGTACTCGCGCACGCTCCGATCGACACTCAGCTCCAGCTTGTCGTGCGGGTCCAGCCCGGTCCAGCGCGCCATGGCCCGGGGCACCAGGCGCAGCCGCCACTCCGGCTGCCACGCGTGTCGCAGCAGTCGCCCGCGGTAGGTCACCCTTCGGTTGACCCGGGCGCACGCGGGGCGTCGCTCGTCGGGCTCCTCTCCCTCGTCCCCGACGAAGGCCCGGATCGAGGACGCGAGCTCGTCGTCCACGATCTCGTCGGCGTCCAGGCAGAGCGCCCAGGGGCGCGAGCAGCGGTCCAGCGCGAGCTGCTTGGTCCTGACGTGCCCCAGCCACTTGTGCTCGTGCACCGTGGCGCCGTGCTCGCGCAGCAGGTCCATCGTCCGGTCGGTCGAGCCCGAGTCCACCGCCACGATCTCGCCCGCCCACTCCGACACGCTCTCCAGCACGCGACCGATGGTGCGCTCGGAGTTCTTGCACACGATGGAGATCGAGATCGGCAGGCGCTCGGGCACGCCCAAGCCTACCCCCCCCCACATCGGGACGCATCCGGCGGGAGGCCCCGGAAGTGGGCATGGGGGCCCGGCGCGAGCGCCGGGGCTCGCACGCGCGGAAAGTCCAGGCGGGCGCCTCCCAATACACTCTCATGCAGATGGCCGCGACCGACCCATTCAACATCCGAGGGCGATTCGGGCACGACTACGAGCGCGTGTCGCGTGTGTACCGCATGGCCAACGCCCAGCCGTCGTGGGCGGCCCGCATGGCCGCGTTCATCGTCAGCACCATGGTGCTGCTCGTCGTGCTGGTGCTGCTGCTCCCGCTGATCCTGCTCGTCGCCCTGGCGGTGCTCGCGTTCGTGGCCTACGCCCGCCTGCGCCTCGCCATGGCCAGGCGTGGGTGGTTCACCCGCGACCCCGCCCACGACTCGGCGCGGCGCAACGTCCGCGTCCGTCGCCCGGAGGAGTGACGGCGCACGCTCAGCCCCCGGGGTCGTACCCCCACGCGTCGCAGGCGTCCCGGTAGTCCGGATTCGCCAGGCACGCCTCCAGCAGCCCCTCGGGACGCTCCCGGGGCTCCAGGGGCGCGATCGCACGCCGTCGGTTCCCGCGGCTGTCGGCGGTGTCGCCCGTGACGTGCCGGTTGTCGGCCCACCCCGACGCCCACCCCTCGTCGAATCCGAGCTCCAGCGTCTGGCACATGGCCCGCAGCGAGGCGCCCGGGTCCGCGCAGAAATCCTCATACTTCAGGAGTGTGTGCGCGCTCGGGTCGGCGAGGCGCCCCGCGATGGCCGCCGTCTCGCGCGCGTACGCCGCGCAGGCGGCGAGGTGGGCCTCCAGCGTCAACGCACGCATCGTCTCGATCTTCCGGATGCTCAGCCAGTGGTCGATCGGGTGACGCACCGTGTCCACCACCCGCAGCGAGAACCGTTCTTCGAGCGCCCGCGTGGCAACGGGTTCCTGCGTGGGGGTGGCGAAGGGGACCCCGGCGAAGTCCAGGTGGGTCCACTCGCGCAGCAGCAGGCGCGAGGCGCGCGCCTCGGCCCGGACGTTGAGCTGGGCGATGATGTCCGCGTAGCCCGTCCCGCGTGTGAGCCACGCCTTGCACTCCTGGGGCGTGGTGAGCGCGTGCCACTCGCGGGCCTGCCCGAGGACGTTGGACCAGCGGCCCAGGGCCTCGGGGTGGGTCTCGCTGAGCAGCATCACGCCGTTCATGCACCCGAGGCACTTGGAGATCACGGTCCCCCCGGTGCGTGCGAGGTGGCGTACGAGGCGGAGGGTCGGTCTGGAACCGGGGGCGGGGGGCACGAGCCCACGGTACGCCGCGTGGGCACGCGCGTCCGATTCCGGACCCCGAGACCCTGTTCGGGGCGTGCAATTCCTGCGAAAAGTCTTTCGCGATTCGGCCTCGCGCGATACCCTCTCAACGGCACGCAACACGTCGTGCCGAGGGAGTCTTGAGCCATGTCGATCCGTCCGAAGCGGATGCTGACCCTCGCGGTCGGCTGTGCCCTGTCCGCAAACACGCTCGCCGGTGAGGGCGAGGCCGGCCCGGAACAGGCCCGCGCCGGCGGGCCGGTGCAGGTGTCGTTCCTGTGGCACATGCACCAGCCGATCTACGTCCCGTACGTCGACCCGATGACGGCCAACGGGTTCTTCTCGTTCTCGGTGACCGACGTGCACAACTCGCGGTTCGGCCCGTACACGACGTGGCCGGCCGACGCGGTCGGGATCGGCGTCTCGATGCCCTACCTGGGTGCCCAGGTCAGCTTCTCCGGCTCGCTGATGGAGAACCTGAACAGCATGGAGTCCGCCGGCATCAACGGCGGGATGTGGAACAACTGGAGCGGGACGTACGCCGGGGCCCAGTCCATGCTCACCGCGGGGGGCAACCGTCGCCTCGAGCTGGTCGGCTTCGGGTACCACCACCCGCTGATGCCGCTGATCGACGAGAAGTCGATCCGCATGCAGGTGCGCCTGCACCGGATGATCGCGGGCGCGGAGATGGGCGCCCCGGCGAGCCGCGGGATCTTCCCGCCCGAGACCGCGTTCAGCACGAGGATCATCCCGGCGCTGGTGGCCGAGGGCATCGAGTGGGTCATGGTGGACAACATCCACTTCGACCGCGCCAGCCAGAACTACCCGTGGAACAGCGGCACCAGCATCATCCCGCCCAACCGGGCCGACCAGATCAATCCCGACCCGGCGTCCAACGGCGGGCGGTGGGTGCAGCTCAACAACCTCTGGGCCCCCAGCCCGGTCTCCGTGCCCTTCGGCTACCAGCCCGCGTACACGCAGCACGTGGACCCGGAGACCGGCACCGTCACCCAGATGATCGCCGTCCCCGCGGCCCGGTACGAGGGCAACGAGGACGGGCGGGGCGGCTACGGGGCCTTCCTGTACGACCAGGTGATGGACGCCTACGTCAACGACTCGCTCACCGCCGACCGCCCCATGCTCGTGCTGCTGCACCACGACGGCGACAACTTCGGCGGCGGCAGCGAGGCGTACTACCACCACAACTTCCAGAACATGGTCAACTGGGCCAGCGCCGACCCGGACTACGACGTCACGACCGTCAACGACTACCTCGACCGCTTCCCCGTCCCGGCCAACGCGCTCATCCACATCGAGGACGGCTCCTGGGCCGGGGCCGACGCCGGCGACCCCGAGTTCAAGAAGTGGCTCGGCGGGGACGTGAGCGCGGGGGCGGTCAGCCCGGACATCAACTCGTGGGCCGCCCTCGTCTCGGCCCGCAACACGCTGGCCACCGCGGAGCAGGTCTTCGGGGCGGTCGACGTCACCAACGCCTCGCACATGTCCAACGTCATGCAGGGCGTCGGCACCGACGTGCAGCGGTCCTGGCACTGGATGCTCGTGGGTCAGGCCAGCGACTACTGGTACTGGGACGGCACCGAGGTGTGGGACTCCAACCCGACCCGGGCCGCCAACCAGGTGCACGCGATCGCCGGGACGGCCCTGGCCGCCGCCTTCTTCCAGGACCAGACCCCGCCGACGGTCTTCGTCCCGCAGCGCGAGCCGTACAACCCGGGCGCGTTCGAGTGGAACCAGACGCCCGAGCCGTCCGACTTCGAGGTCTGGACGCTCATCGACGACTGGAGCGGCGTGGCCGACGCGACGCTCAAATGGCGGATCGACGCCGACGGCGCCAACCCGCTGAGTTCGGTCCAGAACGAGACCTACGCCGGCGGGCCCGAGGTCGGCCCGTGGCAGAGCGTGCCGATGACGGCGAACGCGGTGCCGACCCCGGCGGGCGTCCTCGCCGCGACCGACAAGGCGGTCCGCTACGGGGGGACGATCGCGGGCCAGCAGAACGTGCTGATCGACTACTACGTCGAGGCGACCGACACCGCCGGGAACACGGCGCGATCCGAGATCATGCACGTCTGGGTCGGCGACGGCGCGACCGGGGGCACGGGCAGCGCGGTCACGCTGCTGCCCGAGACGCCCGTCGCCGGGCAGCCCGTCACCGTCACCTACGACCCGGCGGGCGGCCCGATCGCGGGGGCGTCCACGGTCGTGCTGCACTACGGCTTCAACGGCTGGACCGGCGTCTCCGACGTCGCGATGAGCGGGCCCGACACCGAGGGGCTGTTCAGCGTCACCGTCCCCGTCCCCTCCACCGCCACCGAGTTCGACTTCGTCTTCAACAACGGCGCGGGCGTCTGGGACAACAACAACGGGCAGGACTGGATCATCCCCGTCAGCGGCGGTGAGCCCGGACAGCAGTGGGAGATCGACGGTGCCCTCGACACCGAGGCGCAGCAGCTCGCCACCTCGTCCGGCGTCACCCTCTGGGCCGGCCTGATCGACAGCACGCTCTACCTCGCGACCGAGCCCGCCGGCGCCGGCAACGACCGCTTCCTGTTCCTGGCCGAGACCCCCGGTGCACCCGCCGCGCACCCGTGGGCCAAGTCCGGCACCGTCGCCCAGTGGGACGCCTACATCGGCAACGAGGCCGACAACGGCTGGGCGGGCTGGTTCGGCGGCGCGGGTGCCACGCTCGCCAGCGGCGGCGTGCTCGAGACCACCGTGGACCTGGTCGCCATGTTCGGCTCCGTGCCCGAGTCCGTCGCGGTCGCCGTGGGCAGCTACGCGTCGCCCGACGGCGGGGCGCTGGTCGCCCAGTCCCCCGCGGGCAACGCCGACGGGAACATCGACGCCTCCGAATACCTCGTCATCGACCTCTGCTCGCTCACGCCGGAGGGCTGCTGCCCGGCCGACGTGAACGGCGACGGCGTGCTGGACAACGGCGACATCGGGGCGTTCGTCACGCTCTTCCTCGCGGGCGACCCGGCCACGGACTTCAACGCCGACGGCATCCTCGACAACGGGGATATCGGGGCGTTCGTCACACTTTTCCTCGCCGGGTGCTGACCCGCACGCCCGCCTCCCGAACCGACCGACCGCACGCCGCGTAAGGACTCACCATGATCTTTTTCAAGCCCGCCCTGTTCCTCGCCTGCTCGCTCGGCGCGTCCGGCGCCCTGGGTGCCGACGCGGACAACAACGTCGAGTGGAACGGCCTCTCCCACGTGGTCCACCACGACCTGCGCCCGCTCGTCCCGCTCAGCGGCGATGATGTCGTGGTCGAGTTCCAGGCCTACCGGGGCGACCTGACCGCCGCCAACGTGCTGCGGACCGTCAACGGCGGCACCACCTCGCACGCGGCGTCGATCGTCGGCCAGCGGGGGCCGTACGACCTGTGGCGGGCCACGCTCCCGGGCACCACGCAGAACCAGCTCGCTTACGTCATCGAGGCCATCGACGGGACCGATACCGACTACCTCGGGGCACGCGCCGACCGCCCGCACGAGTGGGCGGTGAGCGACAACGCCCCCGCCAGCCCCTTCCTGCTCGACTTCACCACGCTCAGCCACGCCCGCAACGGCGCGACGCCGACCTCAAGCGGCGTGGTCTTCAAGGTCTGGGCCCCCACCAGCGCGACGGCGCACGTCCGCGGCCAGTTCAACAGCTGGTCCACCACGCCCATGGCCAAGCACGGCGAGCACTTCGTCGCCCACGTCCCCAACGCCTCGCCGGGGCAGATGTACAAGTTCTACTTCAACAACTCGGTCTGGAACACGGACCCTCACGCCGCGCTGCTCAACGAGAGCGACAACACCAACGCGGTGATCCAGGACCCGCTGGCCTACGAGTGGCGGCACGACGGCTTCACCGCGGTCCCGCGCGACCGGATGGTGATCTACCAGCTGCACGTGGGCTCGTTCTCCGGCCTGAACGACCCGCTCGGCCCGGCCCCCACGCCCAGCCGCTACTACGACGTCGCCCTGCGGGCCGATCATCTGGCCGAGCTGGGCGTCAACGCGGTGATGGTGAACCCGATCAACATGTTCCCGGGCGATTTCTCGGGCGGGTACAACCCGACCTCGATGTTCGCGTGGGAGGGCAAGCTCGGCACGCCCGACCAGCTCAAGTTCATGGTGGACGAGCTGCACGAGCGCGGCATCGCGGTCATCCTCGACGTGGTGTGGAACCACTTCGACTCGGGGGCCAACTTCCTGTGGAACTACAACGGGTCGCAGCTCTACTTCGACTCGCCGGCGCAGGACACGCCCTGGGGCGCCCAGGCCGACTTCGACGCCGCGGGCGTGTACGACTACTTCCTGGACTCGGTGCACCACGTGCTGGGCGAGTTCCGCATGGACGGCTACCGCCAGGACGCGGTGATGTACATGACCGACTCGGCCCTGACCGGCCAGTGGGGCGTGGGGCAGGACCTGGTCCGCGACATGAACGACCTGATCGACCGGCGCTACGCCGACGGGCTGGCCATCGCGGAGATGTACATCGACTCGTCCTGGGTGACCAACCCGAACTTCGGCATCGCGTTCGACGCGCAGTACCACAACGAGTTCAAGGAGGCCGTGCGGTCGGCGACGTTCGGCGCCGCGTTCGGATCGCCCGACGTGTCGCGCGTCGCCGGCGTCATGGACGGGCAGGGCCCCGGCGTCGAGGGCTCGTTCGTGATGAACTACTTCGAGCTGCACGACGACGCGTGGCCCCTCAACGGGCACGAGCGGGCCGTCAAACAGATCGACACCACCTTCCCCCACGACGACCAGTACGCCCGCGGACGCACCACGCTCGCCCACGGGCTCGTGCTCACCAGCCGAGGCATCCCCGCGATCCTGTACGGGAGCGAGTGGCTCGAGTCCAACGGCTTCGAGAGCAAGATCGACTGGAGCCGCAGGGGCGCGAACGACGGCACCTTCGAGTACTTCAAGGACCTGATCGCGCTGCGGACGACCGAGCCCTCGCTCTTCGCCGACGCCCCGATGCGGGTCTCGCATCTGAGCGAGGGCAACGACGTCTTCGCCATGCACCGCTGGTCCGACGACGGGCGAGACGTGGTGGTGGTCGCCAACTACTCCGACACCGACTGGGGGGCCTACGACCTCGGGTTGCCCCAGCCGGGCCAGTGGGACGTGCTGGTCGATTCCCAGTTCAGCGCGTACGACGGCTCGGGCTACGCAGACGCCCAGACCGGCGTCACCGCCAGCGGCCCCGCCCGCGACGGCTTCGCCCAGTCCGCCACGCTGCGGATCCCGGCCCGCTCCCTGCTGGTGATGGCCCCCCCGACCGCCGACCCCTGCCCGGGCGACGTCAACGGGGACGGCGTGCTGGACAACGGGGATATCGGGGCGTTCGTGCAGCTCTTCCTCGCCGGCGACCCCGCGTCCGACTTCAACGGGGACGGGGTGCTGGACAACGGCGATATCGGGGCCTTCGTGACGGTCTTTCTCGCGGGGTGCTGAGCACGGCCAAACCGGAAAATCTGGAGCGATCACGGGATTCCGGGAACCGGTAGACCGAAACGCACCAATGTGGTGGTGTCGCAACTCCGTTCGGAGGCACCGCCATGACCCGCTTGTCCGTGACTGTATTCCTCGTTGGGCTCGCCCTGATCCGCTGCGTGTCGGAGGCCCAGGTCTGTGAGCCGAGTTTCGAGCTGCCGAATCTGACTCACGTGGAATTCACAGAAAAGTCGGTCGCGCTGGCCGATTTCAACGGCGACGGGCGTGAGGACGCGCTCCTCGCGGAGCTCGGGCCCATGATCCGCGTGTACTTCGCGGGCGAGTCCGGGGCCTACGACGGGGGCGTCGTCTCGATCGACACGGGCCTGCTTCAGAGCCAAATGGCCATCCCGGCGGACATGAACTCGGACGGACATCTGGACGTGCTCGGCATGGCGAGTGTCGGCTACCAGGTCTCGGACCCTCGTCAGTTGCAGTACTTCCCGGGAGATGGTGCGGGCGGATTCGGGCCGGGCGTCCTCCTCCCCACCACGCAGTTCTTCACGCTCGGCACCGTGGCACGGGTCGGGGACTTCGACGGCAACGGACGCACCGACGTGGTCTTCCGCACCGGGTCATACAATCAGAAGTACTACCGGGTGGTGTTCCAGAACACCGACGGCACGTTTGACCAGCCCGTCTCTCTGCCCGCGCCCGGCGTGGCGCCCCCGCGCGTGGCGGATTTCAACGAGGACGGGCTCGACGACATCGTGTACGAGCACGACAGGGACATGTCCATCGTGTTCGGGCGGGCAGACCGTGTGCTGACGGACCGTCTCGATCTCGGCCCGATCCTGCCTCCCACAAACGTTCAGCCGCCTTATGGCCCTGCCTACTTCGGAGATCCGTGGATCGGGGACTTCAACGCCGACGGGCACGCCGATCTCTTTCTGAGCAGGCCCGATACCTTCGGCCCCATGAAGCGTGTTGTCCTGCTCGGTGACGGTGCGGGCTCGATGGTCCTGGGCGACAAGGGGTTTATCCCGACCGGGAGCGTGATCAGTGGTCTGGCCGACATCGACCGCGACGGCGCAGACGAGCTCATCGCCACATACTTCGGCGACAGCTACCTGGTCGAGTTCGACGGCGACGAGATTGTCTCGTCCGCCTGGTACTACACCGAGGGACACACGTCCATGATCGCGCTCACCGAGATCGGAAACGGACCCGGGCCCGAGGTCTTCTTGGCGTTCACCGACCCCGCAGGAATCCTCGCGGCCGAACTGATGAGCGACCACTTGCCGGCACTGCCGGAGCGAAACGTGTACGGCGCCGGGCACCAGCTCGATCGGGCCGTCAGGATTGACGCCGACGCCGATGGCTACTCCGAGCTCTTCGCGGAGGCGGGATACAACAACCTCTTCCACGTCCGGCGCGGCACCCAAGGGGGTGGCTTCGAGAGAGCCACTCAGACCTTTTTGACAGACGAGCGGGGAGAGCTGACGACGTGGACCGTTGGCGAATTCACCGGAGACGGAGTCCCGGATGTGGCTCTCTCGATGATCCCGTGCGACGGGTGCGAGCCGGAGGAAGCCCCGCACGAGCTGATGGTGCATCCGGGAGGAGTCGGTGCCGAGGGGTACTCCGTCTCGGACTCCCAGATCCGAAGCGGGGATTCCGGTGTCGACAGTCACGCGTTCGTCTCGATGGCGCCGCTGGATCTCGACGGCGACGGCGTGGACGACCTCGTCGCGACCCGCTATCTCACCGGGGACGGGCCGTACCTGCTCCGCAACGACGGAACGGGCGTGTTCACGCAGACCACCCTCCCCCCGCCGGACGGGGCCCTCAACCCGTTCCTCATCGGCGCGTTCGACGCCACCGGGGACGCACTCCCCGATCTGGTCGTCAACGCCGGGAGCAGCATCTACGTCTACCGGGGCACGCACGGACCGGGCGGGCTCGCGTTCCAGCCGCCCGACTCGCCCGCGGCGCCGGGGTTCTTCACGACCCTCACGGGCGTGTCCTACCCGCGCACGGCGGACCTGAACGGGGACGGGCGGACCGACTTCGCGGTCGCCGGTTCGAGCGCCGGGCTCGCCGAGCTTCGCGTCTGGACCAACAACTCCGACGGCACGTTCACGCTCACCGTCCATCCCACGCAGTCGCCCTCCCCGTCGGGCGTGACCCCAACGCTCGCGCTGGGTGACCTGAACCACGATTCGCACCTGGACGCCGTCGTCGTGGGGGATGTTTCACTGACGCTGCTGTCCGGGGACGGGTCCGGTGGATTCGTCGCCGGGACGCCGCAGAGCGTGTTCAAGTCATGCTCCAACTGCGATCCCTTCACGGTGCTCATCACCGATGTCAACGGGGACGGGTGGAACGAGCTTCTCTCTGAAGACATATTCGAGCTCGTCGTCTGGCGTGATACCTGTCTGCCGGACCCCTGCCCCGCCGACGTCAACGCCGACGGCGTGCTCGACAACGCTGACATCGGGGCCTTCGTCAGGCTGTACCTGGGCGCCGACACGGGCGCGGACTTCAACGGGGACGGCGTCATCGACAGCGCCGATATCGGGGCCTTTGTGAGCGTGTTCCTGGCCGGCTGCTGAGCCCGTCCCGGGTACACTGATCGTCGATGAGCCGGCCCAACCACCTCCTGAGCGCGCAGCACCTGTCGCCAGACTCGGCCCGAGGGCTGCTGGCCCGCGCCCGCGAGCTGCGTGTCATGCCCCACGACGAGCGGTCCAGGGTGCTCCGGGGCCATTCGCTCGCCACCCTCTTCTTCGAGAACTCGACCCGCACCCGCGTCAGCTTCACCCAGGCGGCCCACAACCTGGGGGCCACCGCGGTGGACCTCAACGCCTCGTCCTCGTCGCTGGCCAAGGGCGAGTCGCTGCTCGACACCGCCCACACCGTCGAGGCGATGGGCGTGAGCGCCCTGGCGGTGCGGCACGCCCAGTCCGGGGCCCCCGGGCTCATCGCCGAGCACGTCGCGGTCCCGGTGCTCAACGCCGGCGACGGCGCCCACGAGCACCCCACCCAGGCGCTGGCCGACGCACTCACCATCGCCGACGCGGTCGGGCCCGCACGCGGGTTCGACCTCTCTGGGCTCTCGGTCGCCATCGTCGGCGACGTGCTGCACTCGCGCGTGGCGCGGTCCAACGCCTGGCTGCTCTCCGCCCTGGGCGCCCGCGTCACGCTGGTCGGGCCGGAGTCGCTCTGCCCGCCCGTCCTGGGCGAGGCCCTCCCGGTCGCGGTCTCGCACGACCTGGACGCCACGCTGGGCGCGTCCGACGCCGTGATGCTGCTGCGGGTCCAGTTCGAGCGCGGCACCCGCCTCGACGACACCGCCCAGTACCGCGACCGCTACGCCCTGACCGCGGACCGGGCCGCGCGGATGAGGCCGGGCGCCCTGATCATGCACCCCGGCCCCATGAACCGGGGCACCGAGATCGACGACGACGTCGCCGACGGCCTGGTCGGCCCGGCCCGCGTCGTGATCCGGGAGCAGGTCGCGTCGGGCGTCGCGGTCCGCATGAGCGCCCTCGAGGCGGCCGTCACGGGCGCCCCGGCCCTGGGCGGGCACGATTCGTCCGCGCGCGGGTCCACCCCCGCGACCGAGGGGGCTACGGTGTCTCCCTGACGAGGAGCCGCCATGACCGACGAAGAACGACGCCGCCTCGCCACCGACACCGACAACGGCCTGCTGCTCATCATCTCGGGCCCCAGCGGCGTGGGCAAAACCACCATCACACGCGGCGTCGAGCGTTCCATCGCCGACTCGGTCTTCTCCGTCTCCGTCACCACACGCACCCCCACCCCCGCCGACGTCGAGGGCGTGGACTACCGCTTCATCACCGACGACGAGTTCAACCGCCTCATCGAGACCGACGCCCTGCTCGAGCACGCCGACGTCTTCGGCAAGCGCTACGGCACCCGCCGGGCCTGGGTGGACGAGCAGCTCGCACGCGGGCGACTGGTCATCCTCGAGATCGACGTCGAGGGCGCCCGCCAGGTCAAGGCCAAGATGCCCGAGGCCTACGCCATCTTCATCGACCCGCCCAACGAGCAGACCCTCCTCGAACGCCTGCGCGCCCGCCAGCGGGAGGGAGAGGACCAGATCCAGAAACGCTTCGCCGAGGCCACACGCGAGATGGCCCGCGCCCGCGAACTCCAGATCTACGATGCCTTCATCGTCAACGACCAGCTCGAGCGAGCCATCTCCGAGGCCGTGGCACTCGTCCGCAGCGCCCGCGATCGGGCGGGCGCCCGGCGCGCCTGAGCCCTCAGGACCGCAGCGGGGCCAGCGCCCGCACCCGCGGGTCGCGCAGCCAGAGCGACACCCACGCCAGCACCCCCAGCAGCACCGGGACCGCCAGCTCCACCTCCTCCAGGCGGGCGTGGGCCGACGTCGCCCCCCCCAGGTACCCCGTGATCAGGATCGCCCCGAGCACCGCCGTCTTCGGCAGCAGGTACAACGCGACGCACACGAGCTCGACGATGCCGAGCGCCGGGGCCAGCGACGACGGCCACCCCAGGTCGGCAAAGCCCTGCTCGACCTGCTCTCCGCCGGCCAGTTTCATCGCCCCGCTCATCGCGAGCATCCCGACGGGCGGCAACGCCGCGACCCAGCCCGCGACGGCCGTCTTGCTCACGCCGGATCCGGCAGCGGGCTGATCGTTCATGCGTGCTCCTGACCGGGACTGACCGGTCGATTCGACCCGTGGTGCCGGGGTCCACTCTACCGACCCTCGGAGCGACCCGTGGCGGGTTCCGAGCCAACTGTGGGGGTGGGTGGCACCTGTTCCGGTGGGTGGCTTGTCACAATTTTGACCACGCGCCGATCTCGCGCCGAACTTTCCCGCACGTTGGTGGTATGACAGGGGCAACGTCCGGTATGTTCCGGCGTTTAGCAACGCTCGATGCGCCTTGGATGCGGTTATCGGGCCACGCCATCCGGTTACCGGACGCCCCACCCACACGACGTTCGACGTGTCACACCGGGGCGGTCGGGGACCCGATGAGGGGAGCCGTCTCCCCGGGTGGTGGTCCGATGCCGCCGGCTCGCGCGAGCACGACAGGTTCAGGTGACGGGCGACCCCCCCGACGTCGGGGGTCGCGGGCCGCAACACGTGACCGGCCCGCACGCCGCCCCTCACACCGGTTCAACAGTGGAGAAACGGTGATGCAGAACAGACAGCGAAACAAGACCATCACGACGGGGCTGCTGGCCCTCGCGGTCGGCTCGGCGATGAGCGTCGCGTGGGCCCCGCAGCCCGCCAACGCGTACGAGCCCCCGGCCGAGGGCGCCGACAGCGCGGTCGCGCCCTCGGGCCTCGAGTCCATCGATCTGGCGCAGCTGCAGGCGATGGCCCAGGCCCGGGCGTCGTCGAGCGCGCGCAAGGACGACAAGCCCGCGTGGAAGGACGTGTCGGAGGGCTTTACCAAGGTCATCTCGACCGCCGACGGCGGCAGCCTGTACAACGTCTTCCTCAACAAGGAGAAGAACCAGCTTCTGGCCGAGCTGCCACGTGGGTGGGAGCGCCAGAAGCACTTCTTCGCGATGACGGTCTCGAGCGGCGAGGAGTTCGCGGGCCTGCAGGCCGGCGACCTGTACGTGCAGTGGCAGAAGATCAACGACCGGCTCGCGCTGGTGCTGCCCCAGGTCAACGTCCGCTCGCTGGGCGAGGAGGGCTCGCGCGATTCGGTCGAGCGCCTGTTCACCGACCGCGTGCTGCTGTCGGTGCCGATCGTCACCAACGGCCCCTCGGGCCAGCCGGTGATCGACCTGGACGACCTGCTGGTGGGCAACGCCGGTCGCTTCTTCGGCGGCTCGGCCGCGGGGCTCAACTCGGGCCTGACGACGGTCGAGAAGGTCAAGGCGTTCCCCGAGAACATCGAGGTGACGCTGAAGGGCCCGGTCGCGAACGGGACGTTCAAGTCGTTCCACTACTCGATCTCTCGGATCCAGGGCACGCCGGGCTTCCAGCCCCGCAAGGCGGACGAGCGTGTCGGGTTCTTCACGACCTCGTTCCAGGACTACGGGACGTACGACCGCAACGAGCTGAACGTGCGGTACGCCAACCGCTGGCACCTGGAGAAGGCGGACCCGAAGCTGAAGATGAGCCCCCCCAAGGAGCCCATCATCTACTACGTCGAGCACACCGTGCCCGTGCGCTACCGGCGCTGGGTCAAGGAGGGCATCGAGTACTGGAACAAGGCGTTCGAGAACATCGGCATCATCGGGGCGATCGAGGTGCGCTACCAGGACAAGGCGTCCGGGGCGCACATGGAGAAGGACCCCGAGGACGTCCGCTACAACTTCATCCGCTGGCTGCACAACAACGTGTCCACGGCCATCGGCCCGAGCCGCGTCAACCCCGAGACGGGTGAGATCCTGGACGCCGACGTGGTGCTGACCGACGGCTGGATCCGCGTGTTCACCTACCGCTGGAGCGAGCTGCTGCCCGACCTGGCGATGGAGGGCATGAGCCCCGAGACC
This sequence comes from Phycisphaerales bacterium JB040, assembly GCA_043101615.1. GTDB lineage: Bacteria > Planctomycetota > Phycisphaerae > Phycisphaerales > UBA1924 > JBLHKT01. Next base: position 66,157 of record JBICID010000101.1, read on the forward strand.
ATGGCCTGGCTGGAGGCCAACCCGGAGTGGGACCCGCGCGTGCGTCTGGCCGAGCCCGCCGAGCGGTCCAACATCCTGGCCGAGCGCCGGGCCCGCGGGGTGTCGCGCTACGGCGGGCACCCGGCGGCGGTGTCGTCCGACTCGCCTCTGGTGGGCCACAGCGAGTTCGACGGCCTGCACCGCACCTCGCAGTCGGCCGGGCTGTGCCACGCCGCGAGCGGCAAGGCCCTCGCCCTGGCCCAGATGCAGATGTACCTCTCGGCGCTGCCGGCGATCACCGCGGCGCAGTGCGTGTGCGACCACGGGACCGAGGCCGGCCTGACCGCCGTCGCCCGCGGCCCGGACGACCAGCCGGAGCTGGACGAGGACACGATCGAGCGTCTGCGCAAGCAGATCGAGGCCAACCCGGCGCTGGCGGAGATGATCCCCGAGTCGTACAAGGCCGCGCTCGGACTGACCCAGCCCGAGCAGCCGGAGGAGGCCGAGGACGGGGCCGAGGAGAAGCCCGAGGCCTGCGCCGCCTGCGGCGAGGACGGGTGCACCTGCGCCGAGGGCGAGTGCACCTGCGCCAAGAAGGACCAGGGCCAGCTGCTGGACGGCAACCCCGAGTGGTTCGTCGGCCCGATGCTCGCCGAGCTGGTCGCGCACGAGGTCGGTCACACCATCGGCCTGCGTCACAACTTCAAGGGCTCGTCCACCTACGAGTTCAGCGAGATCAACTCCGAGGAGTTCAGGGGCAGCAAGCCCTGGTCCAACTCGGTGATGGACTACAACGGCATCAACATCCGCATGCCCGGCTTCGCCGACGCGCAGGGTGACTACTCGGTGATCGACATCGGCCCGTACGACATGTGGGCCATCGAGTACGGCTACGGCTTCGGCGACCCCGCCGAGGTCGCCAAGCGTGCCGCGGAGCCCGAGCTGCAGTACGCCACCGACGAGGACACCTGGGGCCCCGATCCCTACGCCCGCCGGTACGACCTGGCCAAGGACACCATCACCTACGCCCGGAACCAGATGGCCCTGGCCCAGACCCTGCGCGAGTCCATCCTCGAGAACTTCGTCGAGGAGGGCGAGAGCTGGTCGAACGCGCGGCGCGGCTACCAGACCACGCTGTCAACCCAGCTCTCCAGCCTGTCCATGATGGCCAACTGGGTCGGCACGGCGCACGTCTACCGCGACAAGAAGGGCGACCCGAACGGGCGCGCCCCCATCGAGGTCGTGGACGCCGCCAAGCAGCGCGAGGCCCTCAACTTCGTCATCGAGAACTCGTTCAACGACGAGGCGTACGGCCTGACCCCCGACCTGCTCCAGTACCTGACCGTGGACAAGTGGTGGGACACCGGCGGCATGAGCTCCATCATGACCGACCCGACCTACCAGATCCACGACACCATCCTGGGCGTGCAGGCCTCGGCGATGACCATGCTGCTCAACCCGACCACCCTGCAGCGCGTCTACGACCTGGAGCGGTTCGTGCAGGAGGGCGACGACGCCCTCACGCTGCCCGAGGTCATGGGCACCATCTCCGACGCCGCCTGGTCCGAGCTCGACGGCTCGCACGACGGCTCCTTCACAGCCCGCAAGCCGATGGTGTCCTCGCTGCGGCGCAACCTGCAGCGAGAGCACGTCTCCAGGCTCATCGACCTGTCGATGGACCAGGGCGGCTACTCGTCGGCCGGGAAGGCCGTCAAGACGCTGGCCACCCAGCAGCTCCGAGACCTGCACGCCAGGATCGAGAGCGTGCTGAGCAACGGCGCCCAGGGCAAGGCCGACCCGTACACACGGGCACACTTCAACGAGATCGCCCTCCGCATCGAGAAGGCCCTCGACGCACAGTTCATCTACAACACCGACGACATCTCCGCGGGCGGCGGCGGCGTCATCTTCCTCGGACAGACCGCCCAGCCCGGCGAGTAAGCACGCCACCACACGGGCGACCTGAACCACCGCCCGTACTCGTTTCTCCACGGCGGGCGGCCCCGATCACCTCGGGGTCGCCCGCTTCTTTGTAGGCACTAGGCATTAGGCACTAGGCATTAGGTGTTGGGTCTGTACTGGCTGAAGGGTGGCGCCACCTGGACAGGCGGCGTCCGGCTGATCCATTTCACCGATCAATAGCACCAACTCCTATTGCCTAGTGCCTAATGCCTGATGCCTGATACCAAGTGCCTGCTGTCGCGTGCCTACTCCCCGGTGCCTCTCCCTACCATCGCCCATGCCCGATCCCGCTCCCGATGTCTTTCTCAACGGCGCCTTCGTGTCTCGGCGCGACGCGCGCGTCTCGGCCTTCGACGCGGCGTTCCAGCACGCCGTGGGCCTCTTCGAGACCATGTCGGCCCGCATCGACCCCGAGGGCGTGCCCCACATCGAACGCCTCGAGGCCCACCTCGAGCGTCTCGTCACCTCGGCCATGGAGCTCGGGCTGGTCGAGCGCCTCCGGGCCCAGCCGCTGGCCGACGCCGCCCTCGAGACCGTCCGCCGGGCGGGGCACGAGCGCGCCCGCGTCCGGCTCACGCTCACCGGGGGCGACCTCAACATGCTCGAGCAGGGGGCCGGCTCGCAGCACGACCCCACCCTGCTGATCGTCTCCCAGCCGGCCACCCGCTATCCCGATGCGCTCTTCGAGCGCGGGGGCGCCGCGGTCATCGCCGACGCCAAGGCCAACCCGCTCGACCCCACCGCGGGCCACAAGACGCTGAACTACTGGTGGCGCCTGCGCGAGCTGCAGCGGGCCGCTCGCGCCGGCGCGGCCGAGGCGGTCGTCCTCCAGGTCTCCAACCACCTCGCAGGCGGGACGGTCTCCAACCTGTTCGTGGTCAAGGGCGGGACGCTGTTCACCCCGATCGCACGGGGCGAGGAGGAGGACGTGGGGGGGCCCGGGTCGATCCCCTCTCCGGTGCTGCCCGGGACGACCCGGCATCAGGTGATCGAGCTGGCCGAGTCCAAGCGCCTCGGGTGTGCCCGGAAGATGCTCGACGTGAACGACCTGCTGGACGCGGACGAGGTGTTCCTTACGAATTCCTCATGGGGCGTTCTCCCCATTGTGAAGATAGAGAAGGAAGCCATCGCCGACGCCGTGCCCGGCCCGGTGACCCGGGACCTCCGGGCCGCACTTCTGGGCTCCGAGTAGCGATAATCCACGACTGTCGCGTCCCGCACCGACTTTCACATTTCCTTGGTCGATCCGAAACCGGGCCGTCGCGCGGCACGAATCGAAGCACGGCCTTGGCTTGCTCAGGCCGTTCGAAATGGGGCGTCCCGCCACGATCTGATGCGGGCCATCCGCCCTGGTGTCCGACGCTGGAACGGTCGGACCGCACAACCAACGATCCGCGCGGTCTCAAGCCGAGATCGCGACCGACCGCCGTCTGATGCCGGGTGGGTAGGACTTCCCAGCACTCAGCGAGCACGCTCCGAGCATTCGCCCCGGACGGGGCGACGGAGTCTTCACGCCCCGGCGCGATCGCGGGGCGACGATCGAGGAGAGAGGGGGGGCGGTGAGGACGGGGGGAGGGAACCGACCGCCGGAGTGTGTGCCCGGCGGACCCGGGCCGCGTGTGTGATGCCGCGGCCCGTTTTTAGTCGTACCCGTGTTGCGCCATGGCCTCGGCGAACGCGCCCTCGAACGCGTCGTCCAGGCCGGCCCCCCCCTTGATCGCCTCGTCCAGCCGGCGACCGCTCCGGCCCGAGTGCATGAACAGGGCGCCCTTGCGTGCTCCCGCGGCGTCGCCCACGAACAGGCGCTTGTCCAGGCTCTTCTTCTTCGGGTCGTTCTTCTCGCGGACCTCCAGGGCCCGCATCGCGTCGAACGAGCCGGCCCTCACCGCGCCAGCCACGGCCTCGTCGCTCGCCTCGATGCCCAGGAACGCCAGCACCCCGCGCAGCACGCCGGGCGTGTCCGCCTGCAGGTCCTCGTAGCGGACGCGGTGCACCGGGAAGCCGGGCGCGCTCCAGCTCGACGCGTGCCCGGCCCACGTCCCGAAGCCGCGCTGGGCGAAGCCCGGATCACCGCCCGCGCGGATGAACAGCTCGGCGTAGGCCCGGTCGCTGAGCTGGCCCGGGGTCGTGCCGGCCAGGCGGAGGTAGTTCAGACCGGAGAGCAGCACGTCGCGCGGGTGACGGATGACGTGCACGGCCCCCCACGTGCGGTCCAGGTGCGGGTGGCGCTCGGAGAGTTCGAAGTGGGTCTTCATCACGAGACGACCCCCGTACCCCCCGCCCGAGGCGGCCCGGGCCTCGGCCCCGGCGTCGGTGGGCATGGCACGGTGGACGTCCGGGATGCTGGCCGAGACCTCGACGCTCTGCGCGATGCTCCCGTGCACCGCGGCGTGCAGCAGGAACCGCAGCCAGGTGTTCCCGCTCTTGGGGTAGGAGGCCAGCCAGACGATCTCGGCGCTGCTCATCACCCAATATAGGCCCGGGCCCCTGCGCCCCAGCCGGGCGACCTATGATCCGTCAGGTCGCGGCCAGAGCGAACCCGGGGGATCTCTCCGCCCGAGCGCCGAAGCACCACGCGCGACCACCACACCAGGCCGAGGAAAGCTGCGGCGCGGCGTTCGCGACGGGCTCTCCGGTTCGGCGAACCACTCGCCGCGGGCACGAATCCGCGGCCCACAGGCGACCCATGACCGACGAAGACCGCACCCCCCCCACCCCCCCCACCCCCTCCAAGCCCTCCGAGAACCCCGCCGACACCAGCAGCACCGACGCACCGGCCAAGAAGAAGCGCCGGCGCCGGCGCGGGAAGCGCGGCGGGAAGAAGACCACCGACGACGCACCCCAGGGCGAGTCCGGCTCCGACGCCGGCTCCGAGTCCGGGTCCGACAACGGCGCCGCGGACGCCCACGATCGATCCGACTCGGACGACCGACCCCGGAAGAAGCGGCGCCGGCGAGGCAAGAGCGGGGGGGACGCCGGCGGGCGGGGCGAGGGCGGCGGGCGCCGTCGCGGGGGACGCGACAAGGACGCCGAGATCGAGCCGGAGCGCAAGCGCCGGGTCGAGCACGCGGTCTTCAGCCCCGAGACCTTCGACACCGACAAGACCTTCTCTGACCTGGGCCTGGGCGAGAAGACCATCGCGGGCATCGACCACGCCGGCTTCAGGCACCCCACCCACATCCAGTCCACGCTGATCCCCGTCGCCCTCACCGGCAAGGACATCATCGGGCAGGCCAAGACCGGCACGGGCAAGACGCTCGCGTTCGGCATCCCCATCCTAGACCGGTGCGAGCCGGGCGTGCCCGGGCAGGCCCTCATCCTGGGCCCCACGCGCGAGCTGGCGGTGCAGATCCGCCAGGACCTCGACGAGGTCGCCCACGGCACCGGACTCTCCACCGTCGCGGTGTACGGCGGGCAGTCCATCAACACCCAGGCCAACAAGCTGCGCGAGGGGCCCGAGATCATCGTCGGCACCCCGGGACGCGTCATGGACATGGTCAACCGCGGCTACATGTCGTTCTCAGACGTCCGCTTCGCGGTGCTCGACGAGGTCGACCGCATGTTCGACTTCGGCTTCCGCGACGACATGAAGAAGATCCTGTCGGCCTGCCCGAAGGACCGGCAGACCATCTTCGTCTCCGCCACGATGACCGACGAGATCGAGGGCCTGGCCCGGCGCTACATGCGCGAGCCGGAGAAGCTGGTGGTCTCGACGGGTTCGCTGACGGTGGACCTGGTCACGCAGAGCTACGTGTCGGTCGAGCCGTGGGACAAGAAGCGGATGCTGGCCCACCTGCTGACGCACGAGGAGCCCGCGGTCACCCTGGTCTTCTGCCGCATGAAGCGGACCGTGGACTCCGTGGTGCGCTACCTGGAACGCAAGAACATCGACGCGCACGCGATCCACGGCGACCTGTCGCAGGGCGAGCGCAACAAGGTGATGGGGCGCTTCCGCGACGGCTCGCTGTCGGTGCTGGTCGCGTCCGACCTGGCCAGCCGCGGGATCGACGTCGAGGGCATCACGCACGTCGTGAACTTCGACCTGCCCGACGACCCGGACGTGTACGTGCACCGCATCGGACGCACGGCCCGCGCCGGGCGCGAGGGCGTGGCGTGGTCGCTGGTGCGCTCGGACGAGGGCAAGCTGCTCTCCGAGATCGAGAACCTGATCAACGCCGAGATCCCGGAGCGCAAGTACCCGGACTTCGAGCCCTCCGAGAAGCCCGAGGGCTGGAAGGACGAGCCGCGCGGCGGGCGCCCGGTGCTCGAGATCAAGGGCGTGGACAGCACGCCCAAGAAGAACCGCCTGGCCCAGGACGACGTGCCCGACGCGACGAAGATGGACGAGAAGGAACTCGCGGCCAAGTTCCCGGGCGGCGTGGTGCCCAAGAAGAAGCCCCGGCGCACGCTGGGAGGACGCGTCCGCACCCGCGGCGGGCGGTAAACCCCAGATCCGAGCCGCGGGCGTAAGCACGCGGCCTTGTCTCCATTTGAGTCGCGCCAATACCAGCCGCGTGCGTGAGCACGCGGGGAGGGCGTTGAACGCCATGCAATCGACAGAGTTTACGTTTCGTCGAAGTAGTCGGTATCGATCGCTTTGACGGTGTAAGTCGCGGTTTCGGTGACACCGATGCCGAAGTCGATCATGTACCGGGCGAGTTGCTTTCCGTCGATCAGCACGATCTTCTTCTCGATTTTTCGCACGTAGTCGTGTGCTTCTGAAGAAAACGCTGACGTGGTGATGAAGACGCCTTTCCTCGCACGGAAGCCTTCGAGACTTCCGGCAAATGCCTGGATATCAGGCCGACCCACAGTGTTCTGCCAGCGTTTCGCCTGTATGTACACGGCATCGAGACCGAGCTTGTCTTCCTTGATGATCCCATCGATCCCGGCGTCTCCCGAGCGACCGACTGCCTGGCCCGCATCGGATCTGGAGCCACCATACCCCATGGCGACCAATAGATCGACAACCAGGCGCTCGAATGCTTCGGGCGTGTTCGACTTGATTGTGGTCAAGAGCTCGTCGGCCAGCGAGGCCCGGATGGTCTCGTAGTTTGCTTGCATGAGCTCTTCGGGTGTTTGCTCATCTCCAATGTCATCGTCTGTCGGCGAACTGTCCTTTTTCGTTTCTCCTGTTGGTGTCGTGTCCTTCTTGAACTCGACATATCCCTCGTATTGCTCCAGGTCCTTAAGTGTCAGGCCTGATGGGCTTTGATTCAGGAGCTCAAGACCCGCGCTCGTGATCCTGTACTTTCCTTTGCCTGTGGCTTCGAGCAGCCCCGCTTTTTTGAGGTACTGACAAGCCCATGTCACTCGGTTGTACAGGCGTGTCTGGCTCCCGCTGGGGAGTACCGTGGAACGATCTTCCTGGCTCAGATTGAAGTGATCGGCGAGTGGCCCGACTTCTTCACGCATCCTCTTTTCCTGCCCGTCCTTGGCCCGGGACAGCATCGGTAGCATGAACTCGTGAAACTTTGGTACAGCCATGTGGGCAGAGTACCACCTGAAGCAATGCTTTGGTCCGTCTCTGATTCGGAGTCGAATGAAGTACGAAAGCCTGATCGGACGTGTCGAAAACTCGGTTCACAGTACGGCTTGAATTCAGAATGCCCAATATTTCTGTGTGATCTCACCGCGTGATTGTCGCTCCATTCAGGTCCGCCCATACAAACCGGCCCTCCCGATACACTGAACGATCGTGAACGACGACCCGACCATACGCACCGACGACACGCCCGATTCCGAGGCCCCGACGACGGACGGGGTGCCGACGGGGCCGCGCACGCCGGGTTCCGGCAAGGGGTCGGGCACGCCGTCGAACCCGGTCCCGACCCCCGACGACGTCCCGACCTCCGCGGCGTCGCACCCGACCGCCGGTGCCGGTGATGGCGAGCATCCCGATCGGGTCGGGCGGTACCGCGTCGTGCGGACGCTGGGCGAGGGCGGGTTCGGGATCGTGTACGAGGCCGAGCAGACCGAGCCGGTGCGTCGTCGTGTGGCGCTCAAGCTGATCAAGCCGGGCATGGACTCGAAGGCGGTGCTCGCGCGGTTTGAGGCCGAGCGCCAGGCGCTGGCGCTCATGGACCACCCGGGCGTCGCCCGGGTCTTCGACGGGGGGCTGAGCGAGCAGGGGCGCCCGTACTTCGCGATGGAGCTGGTGCGGGGGGTGCCGATCACGAAGTACTGCGACACGAACAAGGTTCCGGTGCGCGACCGGCTGGAGCTGTTCGCGAAGGTGTGCGAGGCGGTGCAGCACGCGCACAACAAGGGCGTGATCCACCGCGACCTGAAGCCCTCGAACATCCTGGTGGAAGAGATCGACGGCGAGATGGCGCCCAAGGTCATCGATTTCGGCGTCGCCAAGGCGATCCACCAGCCGCTCACGCAGCAGACGGTGTTCACGCAGCACGGCCAGATGATCGGCACGCCCGAGTACATGAGCCCGGAACAGGCGGAGATCGGCGCGGAGGACATCGACACGCGTTCGGACGTGTACTCGCTGGGGGTGGTGCTGTACGAGTTGCTGACGGGGTCTCGCCCGTTCGAGCCGGAGCGGCTGCGACTGGCCGGCTTCGCCGAGATCCAGCGGATCATCCGGGAGGAGCCCCCGGCCCGCCCGAGCACGAGGCTGAGCTCGCTGGCGTCGTCGGCGGGCGCCGACCGCGACCGCGCCAGCCGCGCGGCCGAGCAGCGCCGCACCTAGCTCAACAGCCTCACCGGACTGTTGAAGCGCGACCTGGACTGGGTCGTGATGCGCTGCCTTGAGAAGGACCGGCGTCGCCGGTACGAGACACCGACCGAGCTGGCCAGCGAGGTGCGTCGCTTCCTGCACCACCAGCCCGTGCTCGCGGGCCCGCCGTCCGCGGCCTACCGCATGAGCAAGTTCCTGCGCCGCAACCGTGGCCCGGTCGCGGCGGGGTGCGCCGTGGGGCTGGCATTGGTGTTGGGGCTGGCGGGCACCGCCGCGGGTTTGGCCCGGTCCGCGGCGGCCGAGGAGATCGCGGAGCTGCGCCGATCCCAGATCGAGTCCTCCGCCCTGCTGGTCGCCTCGATGTTCGACGCGGTCGCGGCCCCCACGCGGGCCGACGCCCCGACCGACCCACGCGGCACCGCGATGGCGCTCAGCGAGCGTGTCGAGGCGGTCGCGGGCGACGCGGGCGGCGTGTACGCCCTGCTGGCCGAGACACTGCGCGACGCGGGCGACCTGGGCACCTGGGCGGAGCTGGAGCGGATGCGGATCCTGGAGCGCGAGCGCGCGGGCGAGCTCGCCCCGGAGCAGGCGTCCGAGCGCCTGGGGAGCGTCGCGGTCACGCTGCGCGATCGCGGCGTGCCGGACCGGGCGGCGGACCACATGCTGGCGCTGGCGCAGCGTCCGAGCGACGACCCGACCATCCCGGTGATGTGGTACCGGCGCGGGGCGGAGCAGCTGCTCATCGCCGACAAGCCCTCGCAGGCCCTGGAGGCGGCGGAGGCCGGCTACCGGCTCGCCGCCCAGCACGTCCCGCTCGGCGACAAGGGGCGCGTGCTGATGACCGTGGTCTACACCGACGCCCTGCAGCGCGTCGACGACGTGCGGACGGCCCTGGACGTCTGGCAGGCCGAGATCGACGGCGACGCCAGCCAGGACGACCGCGAGCGCGCGTCCCGCCTCGAGAACCTGGCCCGCCTGCAACGCTCCGTCGGCGAGCGAGAAGCGGCCGAGCAGACCTTTACACGCGCCATCGGCCTGTACCAGCAGATGGGCGCCCACGCCTACGACGCCCTGCGCCTGCGCCGAGAGCGGGCGGCGCTGCGCCTCGAGCTGGGCCAGACCGCGCAGGCCATCGCCGACCTGGAGTCCGTCATCGATGCGTTCGAGCTGATCGTGGAGCCCGGAGACCCGCACCTGCTCTGGGCCAGGCGCTCGCTCGCCGAGGCGCTGCTCGAGGCCGGCGAGCACGAGCGCGTGGTGCGCGAGCTGCCGCGCACGCTGGTCCGGACGCGCCTGACCTACGGCAGCCTCGACAACGGGACGATCAACGCCCTGGAGCTGCTCTCGCACGCGATGCTCGACTCGGGCCTGCACGCCGCGTCGGAGCAGCTCCTGCTCACCGCGATCAACGCGATCGAGACGCGCGGGTACGAGGCGGACGCCCGCTACCTCCGGTCGGACTACGAGCGGCTGGTCGCACTGTACGAGCGGTGGGGGAACGAGCCGGACCGCCCGGCCGACCTGGACGAGCGCCGGGCGGAGGCGCAGGCTAGGCTCGAGGCGCTGCGCTGAGCCCACCGGGTGGCGTGCAGACCGCGAGGCGCTCCCACGAGTCCGACCCACCCGCATGGACAAGCCCGCGGCGTGTCCGTGGCACCCGAACGCGGCTCGGTTCGGTGCGGGATCAGCACCCCGCCAGGAAGATCTGCACGAACGCCCCGATGTCGCCGTTGTCCAGGATGCCGTCGTTGGTGAAGTCCGCCCGCAGGCTCCCCGCGAGGAAGAGCGACACGAACGCCCCGATGTCGCCGTTGTCCAGCACGCCGTCGTTGTTGATGTCGCCCGGGCAGCTCTGCACCAGCGGCGCGAGCGTCAGCCCGCCGATCGTGTCGGGGTGGTCCACCTGCCCGCCCGAGGACCACGCGAGCGGGTTGACGGACAGATCCATCTCGATCTGGTGCCGGCTGAACGCCGCGAAGCTCGGGTCGGAGTTCTGCACCATGTAGGAGTACACCGTGTTCGTCGCCGGGTCGTGCGTGATGTCGGTCAGGAAGAGCGGGATGGTCCCGAGCTGTGCGAGGCCGGAGGTGTCGAGATTGGTGGTCGTGAGCTGGAGCGTGTTGAAGTTGGTCCCGTTCACGTCGATCGCGAGGAACTGCCCCGTCAGCGTGTTGAACGCGGAGCTGTCGTTGTCGCGGTCGTTGATCGCGAGCAGGGACGTCGCCCCGGTGTCCGGGTCGACGCCGATGATCTCGGACGAGAGGAACAGCTCACCGAACAGGTCGAAGAAGACGTCGTCGGTGTTGGGCACCAGGTACAGGTCCCGCCCCGGGTCGTAGGCGATCGAGTCGTACAGCTGCGTCACCGCGGTGTTGCCCAGCGAGAACAGCACGCTGCCGGCCCCGGTCGCCCGGTCGATCTCCGCCAGGTACTGGTCCCAGGTGTCGTCGGCGGTGCGGTAGACAAGGTACAGGGTGACCAGCCGGTCCCGGGCCGAGTCGTAGCACAGCTCGCCCACGCCGTACGGCGAGCCCTGCGGACGGACGGGCGAGGACAGCCCGTGCGCCCCGACCACGGTGACGTCGGACGGATCCGAGGCGTCCCAACGGACCAGGTCGGTCCGCGTCAGCCCGTAGACCGTCTGGGCCGAGGCGACGGAGGACAGGGCGGCGAGTGCGGCAACGGCTGCGGCGTGCGTGTTCATGGGGATGCTTCCGGGGGATTGGCGCACCTGACGCGGGGCGCTCCGCCTCTGTTCTACCAGACTCCGTGCGTAGAACGCCACAAAGTTGTGCAAAATCCTCCCCGATTCCGACGAAACGGGGCCCGCCGGGCCCCGAACGGGTTGCTGCGACGCGGCGGGATCGGGCGCCGGGAGGGCGGCGCGCCGGGGGGGTTACTGGTCGTGCCCGCTGAACTCGGGCAGCTCGTGCCCGGCGTCCTTGAGGGTCTTCTCCCGGGCCGCCAGCTCCGTGTCGTGGTCCACCATCATCGCGGCGAGCTCCTCGACGGAGGTCTGCGGGACCCAGCCGAGCTTGGCCTTGGCCTTGGTCGGGTCGCCCAGCAGCAGGTCCACCTCGGCGGGGCGCAGGTAGCGCGGGTCGAACTCGACGTGGTCCTGGAAGTCCAGCCCGGCGTGGTTGAAGGCCATCTCCGCGAACTCGCGCACCGAGATCGTGCGCCCGGTCGCGACCACGTAGTCGTCCGCCTCGTCCTGCTGGAGCATCCGCCACATCATCTCGACGTAGTCGCCCGCGAAGCCCCAGTCGCGTTTCGAGTCCAGGTTGCCCAGGAAGACCTTGCTCTGCAGGCCCATCTTGATCCGCCCCACCGCCCGCGTGATCTTGCGCGTCACGAACGTCTCCCCGCGACGGGGCGACTCGTGGTTGAACAGGATCCCGCACGAGGCGTGCAGGTCGTACGACTCGCGGTAGTTGACGGTGATCCAGTGGGCCGCGACCTTGGCCACGGCGTAGGGCGAGCGGGGGTAGAAGGGCGTGGTCTCGGTCTGCGGGGTCTCCATCACCTTGCCGTACATCTCGGACGAGGACGCCTGGTAGTACCGGACCTGCTGCCCGTGGCGCTGCTGGAAGTCGCGGATGGCCTCGAGCAGCTTGTAGGCGCCCATCGCGACGGTCTCGGCGGTGTAGATCGGCATGTCGAACGACACGCGCACGTGGCTCTGGGCCCCGAGGTTGTACACCTCGTGCGGGCGGGCCTCCTCCATGAGCTTGGACAGGTTGTTGGCGTCGCACAGGTCCCCGTAGTGCAGCTTCAGCTTCGGGTCCGGGTTGTGCGGGTCCTGGTAGAGGTGGTCGATGCGGTCGGTGTTGAAGCTCGACGCGCGACGGATGATCCCGTGCACCTCGTACCCCTTGGACAGCAGCAGCTCGGCGAGGTAGGAGCCGTCCTGGCCGGTGATGCCGGTGATCAGAGCGCGTCGGGTGTCGGAGTCGGGCATGGGTCGCTTTCGTGCGGAGAGTTGAGAAACGCTTCGGGGACGGCACCTACGACGCACCCGGCCAAACGGTTCGCCGACCGGGGCGTGTGCGGGCCCGGTCGCGGGGACGGATTGTTGTCATCGGGCGACGGTGGGGGTCGATCGAGCGGGAGTTTTTAGGGCCCGGGCGAGGAGCTCGGAGTACGCGGGGGGTCGCCCGGCTCCCTGTTCTCGGGCGTTGTGCCTGGCGCTGCCCCCTCGGGTCTCTCCACGCCGAAGACGTCCGGGGCTTGCTTGTCGGGGTCGCGGTCGCCACCGAGCACCGCGAGCACCGTGAACGCCCCGAGGAAGCAGGCAAGCGCCGCGAGTGAGGCGAGCCCGATCGGGAGCGTGCGACGGGGCCCGGGCCCGCGTGCGTGGGTCTCGGCACAGGCGATCGCCATGAGCATCAGCAGGAAGGGCTCGTGGTACCGCTGCCACACGTTGGCCGAGGCGGTCTGCGACAGCGCAAAGCCCAGCAGCCCCAGCCCCATGATCCAGCGCGAGCGGGGCGAGAGCGCCGCCCCCCACAGCAGCAGCGCGACCGCGCCAGCGGGGGCCCCCAGCAGGACCAGCACCGAGGTGTGGCCCGCGATCACCGGCAGCCGGCGGACCACGTTCCACCAGCCCGAGGCTCTCCCCTCGTCGAACGACCACGTGGTCTCCGGAACGATCGCCAGCACGATCGCCGGCACGCACGCGATCACGACGAGCGCGATCGTGCGCCAGTCCGGGCGGGCCCGGAGCCACCGGGGCAGCAGCCACGGCGCGAAGAAGACCGACAGCACCGCGATCTCCAGCAGCAGGAACGCCGGCAGCGAGGGCGACCACGACTGTGTCGTCACCTGGAACCGGGGCGGCGTCAGCCCGCCCCACAGCCGGTAGAACCACCCGACGATCGCGAAGGCCGGCAGCGTGCACGCCACGCCCAGCAGCGTGCGGGGCAGCCGGCGTTTCACGCCCGCCCAGAGCGGTCGCTCCGCGTCGTGGTCGGGGGCCATCCACGCGCCCAGCCACACCAGCCCCGCCGCCCACAGGTGGATCTGGCGGGTGAACACCAGCAGCGCCAGCAGAACGCCCGAGACCGCAAGCCCGCCCGGCGAGACACGCCCCGCGAGCGTGCGCAGCAGGACCGCCAGCACCAGCAGCCAGGCCAGGTTGTCTGGCAGCACGAACACGCCGGGCAGCAGCGTGTAGTTCGAGGCGATCAGGGGCAGCGTGAGCGCGACGCCCAGCAGCGGGGGAGCACGCCTCACCAGCGCCCGCGCCAGCACGAACAGCAGCACGGCCGTGATGACCGCCGAGCACACCCGCATCGACGGGACCGAGTCCAGCCCGGCGCGCACGGGCAGCGCCAGCAGCAGGTGGTACCCCGGCGTGGTGGCGGTGAGGTAGTTGGAGAAGTCCGGGGCGGGCAACTGCTCGGCCAGGGCGCGGACGGTGGGCTCGTGGAAGTGGCGTGAGTCCCACGAGGCGCGCCCCTCGTGGTAGCCCGACCCGATGAAGGCCGCGCCGATCAGGGCGAAGACCGCGGGCGGGATCAGGGCGAGCACCCGCCGCGACGGGTGCGCGGGTCGGTCGCCCGATGCGGGGGTTGTCGGCTCGTGCTCGGGCATGCGGGTGAGTGCCCCATCGGTCGGGCGGGGGTCAGAATCGAGCGACGGGGCGTCGTGGGCGGGTACAGTCTTCCAACGTTCGGGACGATCAGGGGTTCGGCCGGCGTCGTACTCCGCGATGGCGGCTCGATCGAAGGCGGACGGGCGACGTCCGAGAACGATACAGGATTCCACCCGTGTCCAGCGTGCGCGAATCAGGATCGGTCAGCGGCGACCCCGGCGGGGACGACGCCGTACGCGCCGGCGCCGGGGGTGTCCGGGCGTACCTGCGCCTCGCTCGCCCGACGCAGTGGTCCAAGAGCCTCTTTGTGGCCGTGGGACCGTTCTACGCCCTCACCCAGGACGGCGAGGCGGGGCTGGGTGACACGCCCCTGGGCGTCGTGGCGTGGCGGACCCTGCTCACCGCGATCGCCTTCGGGCTGGCCTCCAGCGGGCTGTACGTCTTCAACGACCTGGCGGACGTCGAGGCCGACCGGGCGCACCCGCGCAAGAAGACCCGCCCGCTGGCCTCGGGCGAGGTCTCGCCGTCGGGGGCTCGCGTGTACGCCGTGGCGCTGATGGCCCTGGGGCTCGCGTGCGCCGCGCTCCTGCCGGGCGGGGCCCGATGGTGGGTGCTCGGGCTGCTCGCGTCCCACGTCGCCAACGTGAGCCTGTACACCCGCCTGTTCAAGCACCGGCGCATCGCGGACGTGGTCAGCCTCGCGCTCGGCTTCGTGCTGCGCGTGGTCGCCGGGTGCGCCGCGATGTCCATCGAGCCCTCGACCTGGCTCCTCAACGCCACCTTCTTCCTGAGCATGTTCCTCGCCTTCGGCAAGCGCCTCGGCGAGCGACGCTCGATCGGAGAGGGCGCACACCAGGCACGAGCCGTGCTGGAACGCTACTCGCTCGACCTGCTCCGGATGCTCGTCGTCGTCACCGCGGTCGCGACCCTGCTGACCTACGCCCAGTACGTGCAGGACCGCGGCGACGCCTTCGTCACGACCCTCCTCGCCTCCGACGCCACCGCAGGCTTCCGCGTGAACCTGCTCTGGCTCACGATCATCCCCGCGACCTTCGCCATCCTCCGGGCCATGGTCATGGTCGAGACCGGACGCTACGACGACCCGACCGAGCTCGCCACCAACGACCCGCCCTTCATCGTCGCGGCCCTGCTGTTCGTGGGGCTCACGGCCGCGGTCGTGTTCGGCGCATGAAAAACGCCGCCCAAGGGGCGGCGCTCGGGTGTTCGGGGCGGACCAACCCGGTCAGAACTTGGGGCCGAAGTGCAGACGCGACGGGCGGTCCAGGTACATCGCACGGGCGAGATCGTCCCGCATCGCCCGGAAGTCGGCGTCGGCCTTGTTGGCCCAGCGGTTGTACTCGTCGTCGCGACGCTTGGCCAGCGCGGAGTACGCCGGGGTCGGGTTCAGGCGGACCGCGGTCTCGTTGCCGGCGTGGTGGGACCCGCCGCACGCGGAGAGTGCGGCGACGCTCGCGAGGGCGGCGGCGGCGAGGGCGGCTCTGGTGGCGTTGCGTGCGTTCATCGGAACTCCTCTTGGCCAGTTGGCGGGTGTTGTGGTCGCGAGCGGGCACCGCGGGGTGCCGGCGCGCCGTCCGGTGCGGGGACGAGTGTATGTCACCCGATCGGGGGCTGCCCGGTGGGGGGCCCGCTGACTCTACGCCCCGTCCTCCGGTGAGGTTCCATCGACTCCCCGGTTGTGTGGAGGCTATGGACGAGGGTTCTGGGGCCCTGTTCGGTGGGCATCCCGAGAATTCGCGATTCGGGGCAGACATCCGGGCCGCAAAGCCGTATGTTGTGGGCCTGGCCCCCGGGCGTGCCGCGTGCACGACGCTGGCGGCCGGTGATGATTGTTTGGAGCCTTGTTGAATCCCCAGGGAGCCAAGGCAAGCTCGGTCGATGGGCGTGCCCCCTCGCAGGGGATTACCGGGACCGGGCCCGAGGCGCCCACCTAGCTCTGGGGCTTCCGAACATGATCACCGGCTGGCGCGTCGTGCACGCGGCACACTCTTTGCGCCGATCTCGCCCTCCCGGTCAATCCCGAGCAGGATCAGGCCGATCAGCACCCCATGCAGCTCGCCTCGCTTGGATCCAACGCCGGGATCGACTTCGGAGCCACCGGGCTCCGCGGCGCGGTCAGCGTGCGGGTCGCACGCGAGGCGCTCGACCAGGCCCAGGCCCAGGGCGCCAGCGCCGTGGCCCTGATCGACCAGGCCGGCGAGGCCGCCCAGGCGGCCCGGGCGTCCGTCGGACGCGGGCCGGTGGCGCCGGTCGCCGGTGTCGGCGAGACAGGCCAGACGCTCGACCTGGTCGCCGGGCCC
>JBICID010000102.1:0-58648 GCA_043101615.1 Phycisphaerales bacterium JB040
CCGGCGAGGAAGAGTGGGACGAAGGCGCCGATATCACCGTTGTCGATGATGCCGTCGTTGTTGAAGTCGGCGGCGGGGTCGTTGGCGAGGAAGAGGATGATGAAGGCTCCGATGTCGCCGTTGTCGGCGACGCCGTCGCCGTTGACGTCGGCGGGGCAGCTCGGCTGGCAGATCTGGATGTTGACGGTGCTGGTGGCCGTGGTGCCCAGGTCGTCGGTGACGGTGATCTCGATGGCGCGCCAGGACTCGCCGGTCTCCTTCTCGCCGGGTGCGAGCACGGTCTGGTCGCCGCCGTCGTCGGCGGGATCGCTGACGGGCTCGAGGTCGAAGCAGACCTTGTCGCCGGTGCCGACCTCACCGGAGACGGGGTCGGACCAGGAGTAGGTGTACGGTGGCGTGCCGCCCTGGACCAGGGCCTGGAAGCAGAGGGTCTGGCCGTACTCGGCGCACCCGCCGGTGTCGCCCTCGATCTGGACGACGGGGAGGGTGGTGTCGGCCCAGGCGTTGATCTCGAGGGGGCTGGACTCGCCGGGCTCGCCGTCGGCGTTGCGCTCGGTGACCAGGCAGTCGAGGGTGTACGCGGGGCGGACGAAGGCGCGGCTCTCGCCGGGCCCGAGGTCGACCTGGCTGATGAAGTAGCACAGGCGAGCGTCGAGCACCTTGATCTGGTCGGGGACGAGGGTGATGCCGTCGATGGCGACGGCCTGCGGGTTCTGGGCGAGGTCCTCGAGGATCTGTCCCAGGTCGGTGGGCTCCACCTCTCCGATGGCCCGCGGGCTCATGCGGACGTTCTGCTGGACCTGCGCGAGGCCCTGCTCGCCGACGTGCGCGACGAGCTCGCCCGCGGGGCCGCAGACCGGGAATCCGTCCATGTTGCGGACGAACTTGACCATCTGCACGGCGGGGAGGAGCTCGGTGGGCGGCCCCTCCTTGCCGTCCTCGGCGATGGCCTGGCTCCAGGTGTCGACGCCGGTGAGGACCGCGTCCTGGGGGAGCAGGCCGGACTGCCCGAGGACCTGCTGCACGAGCTCGGCGGACTGCCCGGGGTCGGGCAGGTTGCGCGGCTTGTCGACCGGCGCGCCGTACACGCCGGTGTGCACCAGCTCGAAGCCGGCGTTGGCGACGTTGACCCGCAGCTCCCAGGGCCCGTCCATGGCGCTGAACTCGGTCTGGTTCTTGTCGGGGCCGATGTCGGCGTTGCAGAACAGGCCGAGGGTCTGGCAGAGCTGGTCGGCCAGGCCGGCGACGGTCTGCTCGTTCACCTGCGGAGGGTTGAGGTCGTAGACCTTCATCGGCGCGGCGCCGCCCCGGAGGCGGTTGAGCAGTCGCTCCGGGATCACGACGGGGACGGCGCGCTCGCCCTTGCCCTCGAAGCGGACGACGGGCTCGTCGGGGTCGAGGTCGTCCATCTTCTCGAGGCCGTCGCGGTGGCCGGCGGGCGCGAGCACGCCGGCGGAGCCGGTGTTGTAGGACCACCAGGTGTAGGTGGAATCGTCGACGGGGTCGGGGTTGACGAAGCCCTCGCCCCAGAGGTAGTCGTTGCCCATGGCGGAGTTCTCGCCGACGACGAAGGCCTTGTAGCCGCTGCCGTGGTTCTTCTCCGCGGCCCAGAACCAGGAGTCGAGGACCCTGCGCGGGGGGTCGAAGATGGAGGTGCCGATGGCCCGCTTGCCGAAGTCGATGCCCATGGTGACGTCGCGCATGTTGGTTTCCCAGCCGAGGATCATGTGGATCCCGTCCATGCTGGCGGCCCAGTAGGGGTCGTCGCGCATGACCTGGCAGGCGGCGAAGAACATCCACTCCATGTCCAGGTCGCCCCAGCTGTCGTAGCTGTCGCCGGGGACGCTGGCGGAGTCGTCGCGGTCGGTGCGGCTGAAGAGCAGGTTTCGGCTGTTGCGTCCCCAGAAGCTGTCCCAGCTTGAGCTGCCGTGGCCTGCGAAGTAGGACAGGTCGTTGGCGTCGACGTAGGAGTTCTCGGTGCCGCCGCTGGCGGAGCGTTTGAAGTCCTCCTCCCAGGCGCTGCCGTTGCCGAATCCCTTGACGCTCCAGCCGCTGAGCTCGTCGCCGAGGCCCTCGCACTCCTCGCTGCACACGCTGAGGGGGGAGGAGGCGTAGGTCTCGCACCACTCGTAGAAGTACTCGGGGACCATGGCGCTGGCGAGGCCGGAGGTGGCGCCGTCGTCGGTGTCGGTCTGCTCGAACCAGGCGTCGACCTCGCGGATGTCGACGCGCTCCTTGCCGCGTGCGCCGACGACGGGCGTGACGCGGAGGGCGCGTGCGCGGACGAGGTCGCCCTCGATGACGCCGCCTCCGGCGCCGGAGCCGAAGGGACGCCACTTGCCGTTGACGTCCATGTACTCGACGTCGACGAGGGCGGCGTCGGAATCGATGCGCAGGCGCGACAGCCATCGCGGCGCACCGATGAAGGACAGGTCGAGCCCGCCCTGGCCCCCGGTGCGGAGGCTGAGCTTGGTGTCCCGGTTGCCGTCGATGACGTCCAGGCCCCAGACCTCGCCGGTGGAGCGGAGCTCGCCGTCGCGCACGGTGACGCGGCTGAGGCGGGCCCGGTTGGCGGGCATGGGCAGGGCGTGGGACGTGATCACGGGCCCGGACAGGGCCTCCAGCTCGATCAGGCGGACGAGCTCGTCGTCCATTTTCTCGGGTTCGGCGACGGGCCCGACGCCGATCGCGGCGGCGTGGCCGGCGCACAGCATCAGGCCCGCGAGGGCCTCTCTCCTCAACACACTCTTGCGGATCATCGTGTTCCTTTCGTGACTGCGTGGTCGCTCCCGCGGGGCCGACACGGCCCGCGGCGGGGAAGACACGGCGGTCGCCGGATGTCTCCGTGCGCCGCCGCTCCGACGAACAACTCACGGCTTGTATCCAGCCGGGGCGGGCACGCAGCCCCGGGCTCCTCACCCCCCGGACAGCCTAACGCGCGGGCCGGGGGCACTTCAAGACGAATCGCGTCCCGGGCGTTTCCGCCCGGGACGCGTGCGGGAGAGTCGGACCGGGGATCAGCACCCGCGGAGGAAGGCCTCCACGAAGGCGCCGATGTCGCCGTTGTCGATCACGCCGTCGTTGTTGAAGTCGGCGGCGGCCTCGCCGGAGAGGAAGCCGTTGACGAAGGCGCTGATGTCGCCGTTGTCGAGCACGCCGTCGTTGTTGTAGTCGGCCGGGCACCCGCAGGCGGAGGCCTCCCAGGTGTCGATGGCGGCGCGGACGCGGTCGCGGAACAGCTCGGTGGCGCCGGTGCCCACCGCGAGGCTGGCGTTGTTGCCGTTGGTGGCGTCGTTGACCCAGGCGCCGTACATGTACTCGCGGGTGCGGAAGCGGCAGCCCTCGCGGAAGGGCAGGCGGAAGATGCCGCCGCGTGAGCGGAACTGGCCCTCGTTGGCCACGGCGCCGTTGCAGGTGTAGCTGCCGCCCTTGGACGCGTGGTAGACCAGCGACTGGAAGTCGGCCTGCTCGGCGGCGTCGAGGGCGGAGCCGGCGAGCTCGGTGTCGAGCACCTGCTGGAAGGTGAGGCCGCCGCCCTGGTTGGTGGTGAGGCTGTTGATCATGATGTCGTAGAAGTTGTTGGTCTGGGCACCCAGGTAGCCGTTGTTGACGGTCTGGTACAGGCCCGACAGGTCGTCGAGGGTGATCTCGTTGCGGACGGAGTTGCAGAAGCAGCCGATGACGTGGTTGGTGTCGGTGTCGGACATGCCCAGGGCGCCGGCGACGGCGTCCATCCAGACCTGGCCGTACCGCTGGCGGATGGCCTCGGTGTCGGTGTTGCTCGACGAGACCATCATGTCGGTGAGGGCCTGCTGCACGGTCTGCAGGGTGGGGGTGAGGCCGGTTGGGCAGCTCCCGCTGAGGCCCTCGTTGACGCTCATGAGGTTGCCCAGCGCGTCGTTGCCGATGGAGATGGAGCGCATGGCCCCGGCGTGGTACCATGTCTTGAGGAGGCTGGCGGGCTCGAAGACCCTCCACTCCTGCACGCCGGCGTGCTCGGGCCCGTCCATCTCGTCGAGGAGGAAGCCGCTGGAGCCGTCGGTGATGTCGCGCATCTGGAGGTTGACGTCGATGGCCAGGTCGTTGTCGTTGCGCCGCATGACGGCCCAGAAACGCCCGTTGGAGGGGTTGAACTGGAGGTCGATCAGGCGGGCCGCGTTCTGGTTGATCTGCTCGGTGAGGTAGGAGGCGGTGACGTTGTAGTAGTACCACCACGCGTTGCCGTCGTTGGGAACCATCACGGCGGAGTAGTTGCCGTTGGTCTGCTCCTCGAGGTCGATGAGGCGCATGCTGTTGTTGCTCATGTAGGTCTGGATGGTGGCGAGCGAGACGTTGACGTAGTAGGCCCACGGGCTGGCGGTGTTGCCCGAGTTGCGCACGAAGGCGAAGGCGTAGCGGAGGTTGCCGTTGCTGAGGTAGGGCTGCAGGTCGATGATGCGGTAGGCCGGGTTGGCGTTGACCCAGTTGACCACGTCGCCGCCGGTGTAGCCGAAGTACCACCCGTGGGCGGAGGTCTGGTCGGCGCCGGTGTTGCGGACCTGCACCGTGGCGAAGCGGAGGCCGCCGGCGGTCTCGTACGGCTCGATGTCGATCAGGCGCGAGTTGTTGGCGTTCAGCGAGGCGTTGACGTCGGCCTCGGTCTGGCCGAAGTACCACCACCAGCTCTTGGCGTAGTCGCCCGAGTTGGTCACGGTGACGGCGCTGACCCGGAAGGGGCTGGTGGACTCGATCTCGATGTCCACGACCCGCTGGTTGTTGTTGTTGACCAGGTCGGCCACGTCGGCGATCTCGACGTTGTACTGCCAGTACCACCCGGTCGGATCGACGACGTCGGTCTGCGGCTGGGCGGCGGCGACGCCCCCGGTGAGCGCGACCGTCGCGACGGCCCCCCACCGGCACAGGTTCTTCGGTTTGTTTGCGGTAAGTTTCATGTCCTTGCCCCTTCGTGTTGGCGTTGTGGCGTGTAGGCGGAACGGTGCGTCCGACCCGCACGCGCGGGGGGTCGCAAGGACGGAGCGTCGGCCCCGAACGCGGGTCACGCGGGGCGGGCGGAGAATGCACAAAAAAACCCCGGGAGCTGGCTCCCGGGGTCGGGCGGTCGGTTTCCGGAACTGTTCCGTTACGCGCAGGCGTCCAGGAACAGCGCGACGAAGGCGTTGATGTCGCCCAGGTCGAGCACGCCGTCGTCGTTGATGTCCGCCGCGATGTCGGCGGCGAGGAAGAGGGCGACGTACGCGTTGATGTCGCCCAGGTCGAGCACGCCGTCGCCGTTGATGTCGGCGGGGCAGCCGCCCCCGACGGTGAATCGGAGCACGAAGTCGCCTCCCGGGGCGCCGTCGCCGGTCGGGAAGGACTCGCCCTCGCCGTCGAGGGAGATGCCCTCGCCGGAGGAGGCGACCGTGTCGCGGACGGTGAGCAGGTAGTCGCCAGGGGCCAGGTCGTCGGTGAAGTCGAGCGTGGCGGTGCGGCTGCCGGTGGAGTAGCCGAAGGTGAAGGCCTGCGGCAGCCCCGCGGGATCCGCGGTCACGACGCTGACGTCGGCGGCGTCGATGCTGACGGCGTCCAGGAAGACGACCGAGGCGCCGGCCTGGTCGGCGGAGGCGTCGACGATCACGGGCGGCATGCCGGTGAGCAGGCCCTCGGCGGAGAAGTCCTTGAGCACCCAGTTCTCGGGGTCGAACTCGAGGAAGGAGACCTCGGAGGGGACCGGCACGGTGAAGTAGTGCGTGCGGTGCTCGGACCGGACGCGGATCTCGTCGGTGCCGTTGAGGCGGACCGGGAAGGGGACGCCGAACACGCCGCCGTCGCCGTAGGACGGGTCCTGAGACTGCACGACCGAGAGGCGGAGGTAGTCCTGCCCGCCGGACTCGGAGGTGGTCCAGCCGTACTCGATCTGTGGGGCGCCGGCGCCGTAGACGTAGTCGGCGAAGATGTCGGAGAGGTCCTGCCCGGTGGAGGCGTTCACGGCGGCGAGGATCTCGTCGGTGGTGGCGGCGTCCTGGGCGTACCAGGACGCGAAGTCGGTGAGGGCCTGGAAGAAGGCGTCGTCGCCGACCTGCCCGCGGATCATGTGCCAGATCCAGCCGCCCCGGAGGTAGGTGTGTGAGTAGTCGAACATGCGGTCGGGGTCGCTGACGTCGTAGACGTAGGCCGAGCTGGTGAGGTCGAACGGGAAGTACTCCCCGCTCATGAGGTCGATGCGCTCGAAGTCGGGGTCGAAGACGCCGGGCTGGAACTCCTCCCAGAGGACCTCGGCGTAGGTGGCCATCCCCTCCTGGAACCAGATGTCGTGCCAGGTCTTGCAGGTGACCCAGTCTCCGAACCACTGGTGTGCGGCCTCGTGGGCGGTGAGCCAGTCCTCGAAGAACCAGCCGATCTGGCCGGTGTTGGTCTGGTGCTCCATGCCGCCGGGGAAGCCGAACTCGTACATCCCGTAGCGTTCCTGGTGGAAGGGGTAGACGCCCCACAGGTCGCTGAAGACGGTCAGCATATCGCCCATCTTGAACCACTCGTCGCGGGCGCTCTGCTGGTCGTTGGACTGTGTGAACCAGACGTCGAGCGGCATGGAGTAGTCGTTGACGCCGTCGGAGTAGTTCCAGGTCTGCTGGTAGGTGTTGAAGATGCTGGTGGCGAAGGCGACGAGGTAGGTGGGGATCTCGTAGGAGTGGCTGTAGTTGAAGCGCCGCTTGCCCGGCTCGGGCACGTCGATGCTCTGGAGGACGCCGTTGGCGGTGGAGCTGAAGTTGGTGGGCGCTGTGATGGAGAAGTCCAGGGTGAACTTGTCGGAGTAGTCGCCCTCGCCGAAGACGGCGGTGTCCTTGCAGGGCCACCAGGTGTAGGCGTAGTAGGGCTGGCTGAGGGTGTAGACCATCTGGCTGGAGGGCTGGTCGGTCGGGAAGTTGTTGTCCCGGATCGTGTCCCACTCGATCGAGCCGAAGAAGCCCGAGACGGTCTCGCCCTCGTAGTCGACCTCGACGACGAAGGACTCGCCCGTGTTCTTGGCGCTGGGCAGGGTGACCACGCGCGTGCCGTTGGCGGAGGTGGAGAAGCCCGCCGGCGTGCCGTCCACCGTCACCGAGTTGACCTGCAGGTTCGTGATGAGCTGGAACGTGAAGGTGGTCAGGTTGTCCACCTCGGAGGTCAGGTGCATGGCGCTGGTGCCGGCGATCTCGTTGACGCCGAAGAAGACCTCGATGTCCAGATCGACGTGGGTCAGATCGGTGTCCGACAGGTCGTTCGCGGCCCGGATCGCGAGCGGGTAGGCGCTCTCGCCGCCGGGGTTCAGGCCGGCCTGGGCCATGGCCCGGGCGAAGTGGGCCTTGCCGCACCCGCGGAAGGGGGCGCCCGGGATGATCCCGGGGCCCTCGGTCACGTCGTGGGCGTGCCCGTCGTGGATCAGGCCTGTCGGCCTGGCCTCGGGGCCGCCCGCACCCATCGCCGTGCCCGCCAGAGCGGCCAGCACCGCCGTCGCAACAGTTCGTGTCATCGATACACTCCTCGAGTTTCCGGACCACATCGCGGCGCGCCCCCAAGCAACGCCAACCCCACGTGCGTTCCGTAGCATACCGGGCGGGCGGCCCCGGAAACAAGACCAATCCCGAGATCGCCCGCCCCCAGCGGACCGGGAGGACCGGAAACCCCCGGGGAACGGGCGTGGGCGGGGGGATCCGACCCGGGCGCTTCGGGACCCCTACATTCCAGCGCACACGAAACGAGGGAACCCCATGCCGCCCGCTCCGTCTCACCACGACCGTGTCAGACCCGGCACGCCCCGTCGCCCCCGGGCGCGTCTCGCGTCCGTCCTGCTCGCCCTGCTGGCGTCGGTGCTCGGGGCGCTGCCCGCGTGCGCGTCGTCGGAGGGGTCGTCCGCCCCGCTGGTCCAGCCGCGGGCCTCGACGGAGGTGACCGTCACCTACATCCGCCCGGACCGGGACTACGACGGGTGGAACCTGTGGGTGTGGCCCGAGAACGGGGAGGGCGGACGGATC
The DNA here is from genome assembly GCA_043101615.1 of Phycisphaerales bacterium JB040. Classification (GTDB taxonomy): domain Bacteria; phylum Planctomycetota; class Phycisphaerae; order Phycisphaerales; family UBA1924; genus JBLHKT01. The sequence continues at coordinate 7,989 of JBICID010000102.1, forward strand.
GATTTCACCGATATCACCGAGGCCGGGGCGACTGTCACGATCCCCTGGGCGAACGCCTCCACCCGGCTTGGTTTCATCGTCCGCAGGGGCGAATGGGCCGAGAAGGACATCGACCACGACCGCATGATCGACCCCTCCACACAATCCGACGTCTACCTGCTCTCCGGAGACCCCACGGTGTACACACGCCCGGACCAGATCGACTTCTCCACGCGCGTCACCGGTGCCTTCCTGGACAGCGCCGACGACGTGACGTTCGGCGTCACCCAGCTCCTGACCGACGAGCAGCGGAGCGGCGTCACGGTCCGCTCCTCGAAGGGCGAGTACCGGGTCGCGAAGGTGGCGCGTGTCGAGTCGGGCTCGGCCTCGCGCCTGGCGTACGTCGCCACCCTGGACCGGCCCGTCGTCGCGGAGCACGTCGCCTCGCTGACGCTCGTGGTGCCCGGCACGAACACCGAGGGCGAGCCGGCCACGGTGTACGCACGCGACGCGCTGAACGCCCCCCGCTTCGTCCCCGACCCGACGCTGGACCTGGGGCCGGCCTATTCCCCCGCGCGGACCACCTTCCGCACCTGGTCGCCCGTCTCCGAGTCGGTGCACCTGCTCCTGTACGACCGCCTCGGCGACGACGAGCCCGCGCGCGAGATCCCGCTCGCCCCGCGCGGCGAGGGGCTGTGGGAGACCACCGTCGACGGAGACCTGAACAACACCCCGTACCGCTACCGGTTCCGCTCCTACGGCGTGGACCGGCCGGCCCCGGACATCCACACCACCGCCGCCTCGGGCGACTCGGCCTACTCGGTGGTGGTGGACCTGGACGCGCTGGCCCCCGCGGGATGGGAGGGGGACACCCCCCCCACGATCGAGCACCAGACCGACGAGGTGATCTACGAGATCCACGTTCGCGACTACTCGATCGCCGACCCGACCTGCCCCGAGCCCCACCGGGGGATGTACCTGGGGCTGGCCAACCCCGGCGACGAGTCCGCGGTCGCCACCGGCATCCGGCACCTGACCGACCTGGGCGTGACCGCGGTGCACCTGATGCCGATCCACGACTTCACCGCCCCGCGCGGGCAGTACAACTGGGGGTACTGGACGGCGCTGTTCAACGTGCCCGAGTCCAACTACGCCACCGCGGAGACGCCCGGGCTGGCGACGCTGGAGCTGCGCACCGCGATCAAGGCCCTGCACGAGGCGGGCATCCGGGTGATCCTGGACGTGGTGTACAACCACACGTCCACGTCGCTGGACGCCTCCCCGTTCCACAACACCGTGCCGTACTACTACCACCGCACCACGCTGGACGGCCGGCTGATGAACGACTCGGGCACGGGCAACGCGATCGCCGACGAGCGCCCGATGGCGCGCGAGTACATCGCCGACTCGCTGGAGTTCTGGGTGCGCGAGTACCACGTGGACGGCTACCGCTTCGACCTGCTGGGCATGCACGTGCCCGCCTCCGTCCGCGAGTGGACCCGCCGGCTCAAGGCGATCCGTCCGGACCTGACGCTGTACGGCGAGCCCTGGACGGGCGGGGGCACCATCCACTTCCCCAAGGGCGCCCAGCGGGGGCTGCCCATCGCCGTCTTCAACGACCACCACCGCAACGCCATCCGGGGCGACCTGGACGGCACCGTGACGGGCTTCGCCACCGGGCCGGGGGGCGACCTGGAGGCCGTCCGCAAGGGCGTCATGGGCGCGATCGACGACTTCGCCGACCAGCCCGGCGAGGTCATCACCTACGTCTCGGCCCACGACAACCTCGCCCTGTGGGACAAGATCGAACTGTCCCAGCCGAAACTCACCGAGGCGCAACGGCTCGCGATGCAGCGGCTGTCGCTGGGCGTCGTCCTCACCAGCCAGGGCACCGCCTTCCTGCACGGCGGGTCCGACTTCGCCCGCACCAAGCATGGCGACCACAACTCGTACCAGTCCGGCGACGAGATCAACAGGTTCGACTGGCAGCGCAAGGCCGAGTTCCGCGGGCTGCACGACTTCGTGCGGGCGCTGATCGCCATCCGACGCGCCCACCCGGCGTTCCGCATGCGGACCGCCGAGGACATCCGCGGCGCGATCGCCTTCCTGGACACGCCGGACTCGGGCCCGCTGGCCTTCACCATCGACGGGACGGTCTCGGGCGACGAGTGGGGCGAGATCCTGGTGGCGTACAACTACCACCCCGGGGAGGCCACGCTGTCGCTCCCGGCGGGGGCCGACTGGAACGTCGTGGTGGACAACGACCGGGCGGCCCCCGAGGCGTGGGGCACCGCGTCGGGCACGCACGCGATGCCGCCCTACTCGATGACGGTGCTGCACCGCGACTGACCCCCCCACGTCCCTCGGGGGACTCGCCGGTCACACGCCCGGGCTTTGCGAAGGGCCCGGGCGGTGGGAGTGTCAGCACCCTCCCAGGTAGGCGCTCACGAAGGCGCCGATGTCGCCGTTGTCCAGGATCCCGTCGCCCGTGAAGTCGGCGGCGGGGTCTCCGGCGAGGAAGAGCGTGACGAACGCGCCGATGTCGCCGTTGTCGAGCACCCCGTCCCGGTTGACATCGGCGCGGCAGGCGCGAACGAGGAAGTGGTCGACGGCCCGGCCGTCGACGCCGGTCAGCAGGAGGAGCTCGAGCCCGCCGGGGCCCATCGTGAAGGCCTGCGGGGACTGCGTGCCGTCGGAGAGGACCGCGACGAACTCGCTGACCGGGCCGAGGCACGTGTCGCGGAGGGTGAGCAGCGTGAGCGGGCCCTCGGGGTGATCGATCCGGAGGGTGGAGCCGCTGCGAGTCAGGGCGATGGTGTGGGGCACGCCGCCGGTGAGCGCTGCCCCGTTGACGGCGGTGACGCGCCCGCCCCGGAAGCCGCACGCGTCGGTGATGAGGAACCCCTCGCCCGACAGGGTGTGGTCGCCCCGGGCCAGCATCGAGCCGGTGCGGTTGGCGACCAGCACGGTGCCGTCGTCGAAGAGAGTGGTGCTCACGCCCTCCGCGTCGTAGACGAAGTCGGTCATGCCGATCCCGAACAGGGGCGCCACCACCCGCTTCTGCACCGCGTCGAGGTAGTCCACCCACGCGCGGTCGTGCGGCGGGATGATCGAGTAGCTCAGGCCGTACCCGCCCGCGAGCTGCTCGACCAGGGCCGCGTGATCGTTGGTCATGGAGTACGGGGCCAGGTTGTGGGCGGTGAAGACCAGCCCCTCGCGCGCCCACAGCGGCGCCAGCGGGTAGGAGCGCCAGGTCCCGTCCGCCCAGGGGTGCCAGCCCACGCGGGCCGAGTTGCTGAACCCGACCTCGTGGGGGGACAGCCGGTCGAAGCCGCCCTCGGTCCACGCCGGGATCTGCTGGCTGGTGCGACGGGCAACCTCGACCAGGCCCTGGGTGTAGGCGTTGCGGGTCGGGGCCGCGGGGTTGGTGTCGATCAGCCCGCCCCGGGCGCCGAGCTGGTCCTCGAACAGGAAGTCCATCGGGACGGTGCTCGTGAACTCGTCGAGTGTCTGGGCGTGGCGCGCGATCGCGTCGGGGTGGTGCGGGCTGACGACGTAGCCTGAGTTGTTGCCGGGGTAGGTCTCCCAGATCGGCGAGCCCGCGAGGTCGCGCGCGACCAGGCCGGTGCCGAGCGTCTGGATCGTGGGCGACTCGTCGTCCCACCAGGTGGGGTTGGTGTAGGGCATGACCAGGTGCCCGTGGTTGGCCTGCGCGTCCCGCACCAGCGCCAGGAAGTCGGCGGTGGATCCCAGCGCGGGGTCGGTGGGCAGGTAGTCCGGGTAGTTGTTGTCGAAGCCGTTGGGCCAGTACACGACCGGGTGGAGGAGGTTGCCGTGCGGGAGCAGGTCGAGGTAGCTCCGGAAGCCGGCGAAGGTCTGGAAGCCCTGGTAGAAGTCGCGCTTGAGCAGCACCGCGCCGGCGAGCCGGTCGCGGACGCTCGCGGGCAACTTGTCGGCGAGCGTGGGGTGGGCGCCCAGGCCGTTCTCGCTCCTGTACGCGCCCTGCGAGGCGGCGACGGTGGTGTCGGGCAGCACGCGCATCACCGGGGAGGTCCAGGTCTCGCCCGGGGCAACGACGCTGACGAAGTCGTGGAAGACCTTGGTGCGGGCGTTGCCGGGCCCGTCGTAGTTGATCGTCCAGCGGGCCGGGATCAGGTGCCGCTCGTCGTGCACGAAGAAGACCGCCGCCTCGCGCCCGCCCACGCCGAAGAGGGCGTAGTCGGCGTACATCGCGCCCGGGTAGCCGGAGCCGAACGTCTCGAAGGTCTCGAAGAAGGCGGGTCGCAGCTCCACGCCCTCGATGTAGGGCACGAGCGCGCGGTCCATGTCGGCGGTCGGCATCGCCAGGTGGGCCGGGAAGGAGAGCACGTCCAGGTCGAAGGCGGACCTGTTCGTCAGCGTGAGGCGGAACGCGAATCCGCCCCCGGCCGGGGCGCTGACGCGGTAGGTCGCCTCGACGGCGTGGGCGTCGGTCGAGACCAGCTCGTAGGTCAGCACGCCCGCGCCAGCGTCCCAGCTCCAGGACGAGGTGCGGGCCGGGTTGCCGGCGCCGAAAGTGTTGGCGTCCATCCAGTGCCCGTCGGCGAAGCGGACCACCCACGGGCCGTACTGGTTCCGCAGGGGCAGCGCCCCGTCGGCGGGCGTGTCGGCCAGGGCGAGCACGCCGGCGTGCTGCGGGCTGAGCACGACCGTATCGCCCGCGGGGCCCACCAGCTCGAGCCCCTGGGGGTGGGCCGGGTCGAAGGCGGTCTGGGCCGGCGCGAGGGGGGCGACGCACAGCAGCGCGGCGCCGGCGACCGTCAGCGTTGTCCGATCAGTCCGCATGGGCGTCGAACCGCCTTCCCGGGCGGGTTGCTCAGCAGCCTGCGAGGAACTCGACGATGAAGGCGCCGATGTCTCCGTTGTCCACGATGCCGTCGCCGGTGAAGTCGGCCGCGAGGTCCTGGGCGAGGAAGAGGGCGATGAACGCGCCGATGTCGCCGTTGTCCACCACGCCGTCTCCGTTCAGGTCGGCCGGGCAGCCGGCCTCCACGACGTTGGCGGAGTAGGGGATCTGCACGATCGGGGCCGAGGCGTCGTTGGTGGTCACGAACAGCACGCCGCCCACCGCCCCGAGCGAATCGGTGTCGGTGAGCGTGATGGTGTGGGTGTTGAGCCCGCCTCCCGCGGCGTCGTCGAAGGAGCCGGCGGGCTCGATCAGGCCGGGGTCGTCCAGGAAGGAGTAGCTGGTGTCCTCGATGAGCGCGCCCCACAGGGCGGTGTCGCCCCCGCTGCCGATCATCAGGTCCAGCGAGGGGGTCTGGCCGAGCTCGACCTCGCCGAAGTCCAGGGCGGGCAGGCTCACCGTCACGACCGCGGGGACGGAGGCGTCGAGGTAGACCGGGGCGTGCCCCAGCCCGGAGCACAGCGCCACGATGGACTGGGCGATGGAATCGCCCACCGCGGCGTTGCCGGAGGTGTCCATGGGAAAGTCGAACGAGGACCCGTCGTTGCCGTAGCAGCGGTAGGAGTGGTCCGGGTCGGCGAAGGTGGACAGGTCCCACGGGGTGTCGAACTCGCCGACGTACTCCAGGCCGACGCCGTCGCCGAAGCTGGGAGAGACCACCACGTTGTCGTGCCGGTCGTCCATCTGCGTGGCGGGGTCCTGGGTGTGGATCATCCGGAAGGTGAAGCTGTTGTTCCAGTTGCCCGGCGTGCGGATCGGATCGCGGAACGGGCCGGTGTTGTACGGGCTGCCCATCAGGTGGACCCACATGGACTGGCTGGAGGACTGCACGTTGAAGTCTCCGCCCAGCACGTAGTGGCGCTGGGCCGGGAGGGTGGCGACGTTCGCGGTGATCTTCTGGGCCTCGCTCAGGCGCCGGGCCTGGTCCGTGGACGAGCTGCCGGCCTTCATGTGGGTCGGGTACATCGAGATGGTCGCCGCCTCGCCGGCGTAGCCCGCCAGGCGCAGGTCGTAGCGGACGATGTTGCGCGGGTTGGAGCTGGTCGAGCCCGTGGCCACCAGCACCGAGTCGAGCAGCTCAAGCTTGGAGGTGCGGTAGCACAGGGCCGTGTTGATGTTGCTGTTGGCGAAGACCTGCCCGGCGGCCCAGTCGCCAGGAGAGCCGGGGGCGCTGTTGAGGTGGCTCACGAACGAGTTGAGCGCGGCCTGGCCCGAGAACTCCTGCAGCAGGAAGACGTCGGGGTCGAGCGACACGCCGTTGAACTCGCCGTACGCCACGTTCTGCACGTGCGAGGCGTTGCCGCCGGTGTAGTTCGTGATGTTCCAGGCCACGATCCGCAGCCCGTCCCCCGCCAGCGACACGCCCGCCATGAGCGCCAGCACCGTCACACACATCAGATTTCGCATCGGATCTCCTCGGATAGGTCTGAGATGATCCGCGCCGCGGGGCCCGAAGGCAAGCAATTTCTGCGCATGGGGGGCCCCGGACGCCCGAGAGGGCGTTCTCGGACGCGGAACCGACCCGCTGGTGCTCAGCACCCGGCCAGGAACCGGTCCACGAAGGCCCGGATGTCGCCGTTGTCCAGGACCGTGTCGGCGTTGATATCCGCGGTGAGGTCCCCGGCGAGGAAGGCCTCGACGAAGGCGCCGATGTCCCCGTTGTCCAGCACGCCGTCCCCGTTGAAGTCGGCGGGGCAGCACTCGCTGTTGAGCGGGGTCGAGGCCTCGCTGCGCGGGTCGGCGCAGGCGTCGGTCTCGTCGGCGTCGAAGAAGCCGTCCAGGTCGGCGTCCACGCCCAGTCGCTGGGCGACGCGCGTGTCAACCACGGTCCACGTCAGGGGCGAGCCCAGCCCGGAGGCGCCGAGCAGCAGGTCGTGCGTGACGGTCTCGCCGGCGCGGTCGCTCTGGTAGGCGCCTGCGCCCGTGTACACGAAGCCGCGGAGCTCCCCGGCGTACTCGCCCTTGACGATCAGGCCGACGCGCCCGAGCTCGGCCTCGCCCAGCACGGTGGTCAGCCCGGCGGGCTCGCCCTCGCCGATCTGGGGGGTCCACTGCTGGCCGACCGCGGCGTGGGCGTCCTGGCTGTCCGGGCCGCGCGGCTCGTTCAGGTTGCCGTTGCCCACGGGCACCGGCAGATCGCTGCCCGAGAAGCTCAGCATGAACGCGACCAGGTTCTCGAGCTGCTGGTGCGTGCCGATGCTGAAGACCGGCTCGCCGATGAACCGCTCGATCGAATCGACGCTGCCGTCGTGCAGGAAGCCGAAGCCGGCGGTGCTGGTGAGCTGCGTGGTGTTGAAGCCGTCCTTCTCGTGCATGTTCCGCGTCTGCGGGACCTTGATCGAGATGTTGGTCGAGCCGTCCACGCTGACGACGAGGTGGTGGCGCTCACCGTTGGGTCCCTCGGGGATCGGCTGCAGGGTGAACCCCGCGATGGCGAGGTCCATGCCCATGCCGGTCGGCAGGGTGTGGCACGTGACGCACTCGATGCCGTCCAGGTTGGCGGTGCGGTACAGGTTGAGGCCGTTGACGGCGTTGCCCGTCTCCATGGGCTCGCCGGAGGGCTTGAAGCGCCCGATGTTGTAGTGCCCGTCCAGGTCCATCGAGGTGGGCAGGGCGTTGGTGAGGTCGCGGTGCGGGTTGGGCGGGAAGTGGATCGTGGCGAGGAAGTCCTCGAACTGCTGCATCTCCAGCGGGGTGAGCTGCTCGTCGTCGCCCAGCAGGCCGGTGAACGCGGGGTTGAAGTCCTCGATGCCGAAGCGGTCCGCCCGCCAGTGGTGCGGCTCCTTGCCGATGATGTCCTGCATCGTCTGCGTCGTCATCGGGCCCTTCATCGGGTGCCAGTCCTCGCACCCGCCGTCCTGACAGTTCTGATCGAACACCCGCATCTCGCCCGCCGGGTCGCCCAGATCCCAGGCGAGGCGGTCGAACCGCGCGTCCACGTGGCAGCTCGCGCAGCTCAGGTGCCCGAGGCCGCTCGTGCGGTGCGTGTCGTACAGCAGCGGACGGCCCATCCTGATCGCCGCGGGCGTGGGGTCGAACATCGACGTGACGGCGATCTCGCTCTGCGTGCCGACGTCCACGGTCGAGATGGTGCCGTCGAACTTGTTGAGCACGTACAGCTGGCCGCGTGCGTCGTCCATCACGATGCCGGTCGGGCCCTCTCCGACCTCGATCGGATCGCCCGCGGTGCGCGACAGACCGGCGTCGAACACGCCCACGTTGTTGGAGCCCATGCCGGTGACGTAGGCGCGTGTGCCGTCGGCGCTGAACGCCACGCCGCGCGGGTCGCCCAGCGAGCGGTCGCGCTGGTCCTGGGTCGTGGGCACGAAGTTGTGCCCGTCCACATAGGTGAGGTGCGGGTTGAGATCGACGATGCCGGGCGAGCCCGCGCCGCCCGGCACGACGGCGCCGTGCACGCGCACGAAGCGTCCGTTCAGGTTCGGCTCGAAGCGGACCTCGTTGGTCGCCTCGGTGCCCACCACCGCCACGTCGCCCGTGACCGGGTTGACGCCCATCGCCATGTTCAGGTTCATCAGGCGGTCGACGTAGCTCAGGCTCAGCGAGTCCGCGTCGATCACCGCCACGTCGTGGTCCAGCAGCGTCCAGCCGGTCAGGCGCCCGCTCGCCGAGGCGTTCGGGCCGCTCACGATCGAGGTCCAGTCGCCCCCGTTGTCGTCCATCCAGTTGCCCAGCTCGTCCTGTCGCACGATCATGCCCACGCGCGGCGGGGGCGGGTTGTCGGGATTCATCGCCGGGCTGAACGACACGCCGTCGTTGGGCGGCGGGTTCTGGCCCCCGTACGGGCCCAGCGGGCTGTTCACCGCGTTGGGCGGGAACGCGATCGCCCCGCCCAGCGTCGAGCCCCCGGCCAGGATCGTGGTTCCGTTGCCGGACTCAAAGATGGCCGCGTACACCGTCTGCCCGTTCGGGCTGACCGCCAGGGCGCGCGGGTCCTCCGCCTCGACCTCCACCGTGCCCAGCAGCGCCAGCGTCGCGGGGTCGTACACCTGGATCTCGTTCGCCTGCGCGCACGACACGAACGCGCGCCCGCGCGCGAAGACCACGTCCGCCGGCTCGTCGGCCGTGCGGATCGTCGCCCGGACCACGCCGTTCGCCAGGTCCACCACGCTGACCGAGTCCGAGATGTGGTTCACCACCCACGCCTCCTCGCCGGTGCGGAACCGCACGCTCACCGGATCGACCCCGACCGGGATCGTCATCGAGAGGCGTGGCGTGCCGCCGGTCAGGCCGAACACCTCCAGCGTGCCCGCCGCGGTGTTCACCGCCGCCAGCAGCGTCCCGTCCGGGGACAGGTCCAGCGGGGAGACGTGCGGCGTCTCGTAGTTGACGAATGCGCCGGGGTCCACGCTCAGCGCCTGCACGCCCAGCCCGTCCGACGAACGCGGCGTCAGCCCGGTCGCCCCACCGCCCCCCCCGGCCAGCACCAGGCCGCCCGTGCCGCACACCGTCCCGGCCAGCACCCACAACGCTCTGCTCGACGCCATCGCTCGCTCCTGCTCGTGTCTGTCGGTCCGGGAGTCGCTTCTCGGGCTCCTTGGGAGACGCCCGATCCGGATTGTGCACAATTCCGACAGCCGCACAAGCCGCCGGGGCCCGCCGGACGAGAACTTCATGCACCGATCGCGCACGCAGACGCAATTTCACAGGGAAACATCCGAAAATGGGCGCCGTGGCGCCCGATTGCGGGGCGCGCCGGCTCAGCACCCCGCCAGGAACGCCTCCACGAACGAGGAGATGTCCCCGTTGTCCAGCACGCCGTCCGGGTTGAAGTCGGCGGGGCAGGGGTTGACGCACTCGGTGGTGCCGGGGCCGGCCCAGTGCCCGTTCACGCCGTCGCAGGTTGCTTTATCGAACTGGAAGCAGGACTGGGTGGAGGCGATGTAGCACGCGCCTGTGCACTCCACCTCGTCGCAGGTGGTGCCGGGCCCGCTCCACGCCCCGGACATCGCGGCGCACTCGGCCTCGGTCAGCTCGGCGCAGCCGCCGTCGGGCAGGCAGCAGGCCCCGGCGGGGTTGTCGTCGCACTCGACGACCGCCCGGATGAACCAGTCGCCGTTCACGCCCAGGAACTGGTTGGACCGCCAGCCGCCCAGGTTGTTGGTGAAGACCGCGTTCTTGCCGGGCGTGGCGCCGTCCCGGTCCGAGACCACGCTGGGGGCGAAGAGATCCCCGTTGTTCGAGTTGAAGAAGGCCAGCGACACCACGAACTCCTCGCCCGCCGCGACCGGCACCGAGATCGGGATGGTCTGGTTCTCGTCCTCGAAGCGGAACTCGTTGAGCCCGCCGTCGGTGAGCAGCGGCCCGAGGAATTCCTCTTTGAGCGCGCCCGGCACCGGGAAGATGTCGCTGCCCTCGTAGATCAGGATCGCGTCCTCGAGGCTCTGCGGGGCCCCGCCGAGCTCGGACCGCCAGTAGATCTGGATGGCGACGATGTTGCCGTCGCACGGGCTGGTGAGCCAGGTCGCGACCTCCTCGCCCGCGTCGAAGCAGACGCAGATCGCCGCGTTCGATCCGTTCACGATCGAGTCGTTCTGGAGCGTGATCTCCTGGGCCGGGGCCGTGGCCCCCGCCAGCCCGAGCACGCCCGCACCAAGCCACGCCGCACGCCGTGAAGTCGTCATGATGAGCTTTTCCCGCCCGTGTCTGCGTCGCGGGATCGCCAAAGCCCGCGACTGGTTCTCGGTCCTGCGCGTCACACGAACACGCCACGCCCGCAGTCTACCACCCCGGGGCCGAATCCAGAAGCACAAAATCCAGCGTCCGGCCCCGTCATCACTCCGCCAGATGCCGTTCCACGAAGGCCGCGATGGAAAAACAGGGCCGAGCCCCGGCCTCTCGGCAAGGGCCCGGCCCGTGCGGCGCTGGCGTCTTCAGCTCCCTGGGCACCCCGCGAGGAAGGCCTGCACGAAGGCGCCGATGTCGCCGTTGTCGAGCAGGCCGTCGCCGGTGAAGTCGGCCGCGGGATCGCCCGCGAGGAACAGCGTGACGAAGGCGCCGATGTCGCCGTTGTCCACGACGCCGTCGCCGTTCACGTCGGCCTGGCAGGCGGTGCCCTCAACGGGCAGGGCCACGCTCGCCATCTCGACCGGGGCGCCCATGCCCGTTGCGACGTACTGGGCCCACAGGTCGTCCCCGGCGGAATCGGTCGTGTTCTCGTCTCTCAGGAACTCGATGTACTCGCGCGACGCGAGCTGGTAGTACAGCTCCACTTCTGCGGTCGCGGCCTGCGCCGGCACCTCATAGTGCACCTCGTCCCAGTGCTGCCCGTCCGCGTACACCGCGCCGACCGGCGCCGCCTGCACGGCGTCGAAGCCCGCGTAGGTGAACCCGAGCGGCGGGATCCGGTTGTCCTTCAGCCACACGTTGTTCACCGCGAAGTGGAACCCCTCGCCCGCCGGCAGACCGATCGCCGAAGCGAGCCCGGCCTCGATCCCGAGCTTCGCCTCCCACACGCGGGTGTCGGACGTGCTCAGCGTCGCGGTGCTCTGGTCGTACTCGCCCAGCGTGACGAGCTCGTTGCCCAGGTCGTCGTAGAACTCGACCGTCAGCCACATGCGCCGCCCCTCGGGGTAGCCCGTGGGGAGCTTGTGGCCCGACCGGTTCGTCACACGGACCACCAGCTCGTTGCCGGCCTGCCACGCCTCGAGGTCGGCCGCGCTGCGGAGCATCTGCTCCGCACGCGCGTTGCTGGCCGCGACGCTCTCGTCGCTCAGGCCGGTGTCTGCGTCCGGGTACAGGTTGCGCACGGCGTCGAGCACCCAGGTGTTGCCGCCGTTGAAGTAGTGCGTGGGCAGGTCGGTCCGGTCGGCGCCCGTTTTGCATCCCTTGCCGGTCGCGTCGGGCATGTGGCAGTCCTGGCAACTGCTCACCGCGGTGAGGTTGCCGCCGAACCGGCCTCCCATCTCGACCGGACCGAGCGCGAAGTCGCTCATCAGCCACTCGCTGTACGTCCGCTCGATCGGGAACTGGTCCAGCTTGTCGTGGCTGGGCGCTGGGGTGTCCAGGTCGTTGAGCGTGTACGTGCCGTCCGGCTGCCTGCTGAACGCCGGGTTGCTCACGTCGTGGCAGGTGGCGCACATCGTCGAGCTGGCGTGGAACGGGCTCTCGTACCAGTCGTGCTTGTTGAAGTTCCCCAGGTCGAACGGGCCACGCCGACGGTCCAGCGGGTCGAGCACGAAGTGCCCCGAGTGCTGGCTCAGCGGGATCTCGTTCACGCCGTCGGGGAGAGCCGCCAGGATGCCGGCGTCCACCGCCGGGCTCAACCCGGCCTTGTAGTGCGGGTCCACCATCCGGTGGCAGAAGTTGCAGTTCACGCCCTCGTAATCGATCGCCAGCAGCGCCGAGCCGTCCGTCGGCGTGCTCCGGCCCTCCACCCACCCGCCCGGCGTGTGGCAGCGCAGGCACAGGTCGCCCACGAACGCCGCGTCCTGGTTCGCGATCGTCAGGCACGCCCGGAACATCGGGTCCCGCATCGCCTGCCCCATCAGGCTCGCGGCCCAGGGGCGCAGCGGCTCGTGCGCCGGGTCGTACCCGCCGTGGCACGAGTCGCACCGGTTGACCGACTCGATCCCGTCGGTCAGCGTGCCCGGCTGCGTGCCCGGCCCGAAGAAGTCCTCCAGCGTGGTCGGCGCGGGCGGCGCCAGCGCCACGACCTCGCTCGCGTTCGAGGCCACGAGGGCCGCGCCGACCCCACCGGCCAGCAAGGCCAGCCAGACCCCCTCGACCACCACCACCCCGCGCCCGACTCGCGTGCGACGTCCCTCTGGTCCCGACAGTCCCTGTGTGCGTGCCATGGTCCGCTCCGTTCTTGCGACGCGGGCGCTGCCACGAGGCCGACCGAGCGGTGCGTCCGCTGGGCCGAAGCCCGCGCACTGGCTTGCTGCTTAATGGTAGCGATAAAAAAGGACAATACAATCCTTTTTAGCCCCGCATTCGTGCGGCATCGGCCTAAAGCCCCGGTGCGAACCCTCCCTCATGCCCGAAATCACACCCCGTACCCCTCCCCTCTGGATGGCCCGCTGGCTCGTCGCGGCCGGGGTGTACAACCTCGCCTGGGGCGCACTCACCGTCGCGTACCCCGGCTGGCTCTTCGACCTGACCGGGCTCGCCCCCCCCACCTATCCATTCATCTGGCAGTGTGTGGGGATGATCGTGGGCGTGTACGGCATCGGCTATCTCGCCGCGTCGCGCGATCCGATGCGCCACTGGCCCATCGTGCTCGTGGGGCTGCTGGGCAAGGTGTTCGGGCCGCTGGGGTACGTGGGCGGAGTCATACGCGGCGAGGTTCCGCCCGAATTCGGGGTGACGCTCCCCACCAACGACCTGCTCTGGTGGATCCCCTTCGCACTGATCCTGGTGCGGGCACGACGGGTGCACACCCGACCCGGGGCGGCGGGAGCGTGCGGGGGCGTGGCGTGAACGCCGAGACGGCCCTGCTGTTCGTGCACGCGGGCGCGACGTGCCTGATGTGCGGGCTGATCTGGTTCGTGCAGGTGGTCCACTACCCGATGTTCAAGGACGTCGGCGAGTCCGGGTTCGTGCAGTACGAGCGCATCCATCAGCAGCGCACCACCTGGGTCGTGGCCCCGCTCATGCTGATCGAACTCGTCACGAGCGTGTGGATCGCGCTCGCGGGGCTTGCCCCGTTCTGGCTCGCGTGGGCCGGGGTGGGGCTGGTGGGGGTGAACTGGCTGAGCACCGCGTGCGTGCAGGTGCCGCTGCACGCGAGGCTGTCACGGGGCTGGGACGCTCGCGCCGGGCGGGCGCTCGTGCGGACGAACTGGGTGCGCACGTGTGCGTGGAGTGTGCGGGTTATTCTCGCGGTGATGATGCTGCCGCGGGCATGATGCCTCGTGCGATCAGGCGTTCCCGCAACGCCTTCTGCAGGACGGGTCCCCAGTCCGTCGCGAGGACGTGGTGGGCCATGGCGCGGACCGAGACGACCTCGACGGAGGTCGGGGGCTCGTCGCGCGTGGTGACGGGCTCGACGTAGATCGCGACGTTCTCGCCTGCGCTGAGGGGGGACAGGCCCTTGTGCGCGAGAATCTCGCCGGTCGCCTCGTCGGCGGAGAGCAGCTCGAGCTCGGACTGCTCGACCACGGTAACGGCGGCGTGCCACACGGTCGCGAAGGGGGCGCGGTAGAGGGCGGTCTCGCCGGTGCCGCGCTCCGCCTGGGCGTCGCTGACGGTGCTGCAGCCGGCCAGGCAGGCGCAGACCGCCCCGACGAACGCGAGGAGCGGGAGACGAGACCTCGGACCGGCGTGCGTCATGGCTGGAGCCCTCCGGGGGGAGTGTACCCGGAGGGCGAGTCTCAGCAGCCGGCGAGGAACTGGGCGACGAACGCCCCGATGTCGCCGTTGTCGACGATGCCGTCGCCGGTAAAGTCGGCCGCGAGGTCCTGGGCGAGGAACAGGGCGACGAAGGCGCCGATGTCGCCGTTGTCCACCACGCCGTCGGCGTTGATGTCGGCGGGGCAGGTGGCCTCGACGGTGAAGGTGAAGGTGAAGTCGCCGCCCGCGACGCCGTCGCCGGAGGGCAGGGCGCCGGGCTCGCCGTCGAGGGCGATGCCGGCGCCGGCGCTGACCACGCTGTCGGACACGGTCGCGAGGTACTCGCCCGGCGCGAGCGGCTGGCCGAAGGACAGGGTGACCCGCTCGGTGCCCGAGCCGGTGTCGTAGGTGAAGGCGAACCCCTGCGGGGTCTGGTTCGCGTCGTTGGTGACCACCTGGAAGTGGCTGGCGATCAGGGTGAGCGGCTCGATGAACTCGATCACGACCTCGTCCCGGTCGCCAGACGCGGCGGTGACCACCGGGGGCCCGCCGCTCCAGGCCTCGCTGACGGGCGCGACGTCGCGCAGGATCCAGTGGTCGGGGTCGAGCTCGAGCACGCCGACGGGCGACGCGACGGGCACGACGAAGTGCTGGTCCTTGACGGTGTTGTTGACGGTGTAGTCGGTCGAGGCGTCGGCGCGCAGCTCGACGGGCATCTCGAAGGCGGGCTCGGCCTGCGTCTGGCGGACGCGGACGCGGAGGTAGTCCTGCCCGTTGACGCTGGTGTTGGTGAAGCCGAAGCGGTAGTTCGGCGAGCCGCCGTTGTAGACCCACCGGTCGAAGAACGGGTCGAGCTCGACGCCGGAGGAGGCCTCGACGGCGTTCTTGAAGTCCTCGGTGGTGGCGGACGATCCGGCGTACCAGGCGAGGTAGTCGCGCATGGCCTGGAAGAACGCGGCGTCGCCGAGCACGCCCCGGAGCATGTGGTAGGCCCACGATCCCTTCTCGTACTGGGCGCCGGTGAAGGAGTTGGTGGGGTCGTAGGCGTAGCAGGTGGCGTTGATCTCACTCGAGCTGGGCATGGAGTCGTTGATCATGTAGTCGATCAGCGCCGGCGAGCCGCCCTGGGACTCGAACCAGATCGCCTCGGTGTACGACGCGCCGCCCTCGTTGAGCCACGTGTCGTTCCACGTGCGGCAGGTGACGTGGTCGCCGAACCACTGGTGGCCCAGCTCGTGCGCGGTCAGCCAGTCGAGCCCGGTGTAGCCGACGGCGGCGAGCTGGCCGGTGTTGGTCTGGTGCTCCATGCCGCCCGAGAAGATGAACTCGTACATGCCGTACTGCTCCTGGTGGAACGGGTAGACCCCGAACCGGTCGGAGAACTCGGTGAGCATGTCGAGGGTGACGAACCAGTCGTCGTCGGCGGTGCCGGTGTCGTTGTTCTGGGTGAAGAGCAGGTTGACGGGCATGGAGTAGTTGTTGACGCCGTCGGAGTAGTTCCAGGTCTGGGTGTAGCCGTTGTACTCGCTGGTAGCGAACGCGACGAGGTAGGTCGGGATCTGGTACCCGTGGGAGTACTCGTACCGGGTCTTCCCGCCGCCGACGTTGGTGACGCCCGTGAGCACCCCGTTGGCGGTGGAGGTGAAGTTGCTGGGGGCGGTGATCGACATGTCGATCGTGAACTTGTCGCTGGTGTCGCCGGGCTGGTTCACGTCGCCGTCCTTGCAGGGCCACCAGGTGTGTGCCCAGTAGGGCTGCGAGAGCGTGGAGACCATCGGGTTGGTGACCCACCACGGGTCGACGCCGTTGTCGGTCCAGCGGAACGAGCCGAAGCCGCCCGCCTGCGGGACGCCCCCGTACGCGATCTCGACGGTGAAGGACTGGCCGGTGTTGAGCGCGCCGGGGAGGGTGACGGTCCTGGTGGTCGGGGAGTCGGTCACCCACGCGGCGGGGAGCCCGTTGACCAGGAGCGAGGAGATCGTGAGTGCGTCGTCGAGCCGGAAGGTGAACTCGGTGAGACCGTCGATCTCGGAGGTGACGTCCATGGCGCAGGTGCCCGAGATGGACTTGGTGTTGAAGTCCACCTCGATGTCCAGATCGACGTGGGTGACGTCGGTGTCGGACAGGGCCGACTGGGCGGCGATGCCCGCCGGGAAGAGGCTCTCGCCGGTGGGCCCGACGCCCGCCTTGTAGAGCTGCGAGAAGAGCGTGCGCTTGCCGCACCCGTCGTGCTTGGTGATCAGGGGCACGGGGTCCCCGGCGGTGGAGGCGAGCGACAGGCCGGATCCGGCCGCGAGTGTCAGGGCCGCGATGGCGCGCGTGTGCATGAGATCCCCTCTCGTATCTGGTGTGCCAGCGCGCCGGCCAGGGGCGCGTCTCGAGTGTCGTAAACCGGTGCCCGGGAAGGGCATCCGACTCTCAACGATACACGGAACCCTTAAAGTTGACAACAAAGTCTTGTTTTCTTCGCGCAGATTTTCCGGGCCTTGCGAGCCCTCCGGCGGGCCTCAGCACCCGGCGAGGAAGGCGCTCACGAAGGCCGAGATGTCGCCCAGGTCCAGGACCGCGTCACTGTTGAAGTCTGCGACGGGGTCGGTGGCGAGGAAGGCGTCGATGAAGGCCCCGATGTCGCCGGTGTCGAGCACGCCGTCGGCGTTGAAGTCCGCGGCGCAGGAGGGGCCGAGCTCGATGGTGTTGCCCACGATGCGGGCCGCGAGGCGCTTGTTGGTGGCGTACGAGGGCGAGATGACGACGGGGGCCTCGCCCTGAATCGAGTCCGCGATGACAACGGTGAACGTGTCGTTCGGCCCGGGCTCGTAGCCGGGCGCGAAGCGGACGGTGACGCTGCCGCCGGAGGCCAGCGGGCCGCTGATGACGAGCCGGTCGTGCTCGACACACGGGGTTGTCCCGGCGAGATCGATCTTGAGGTTGGATGTGGGGTGGAGGACCGTATCGGCCTCGATCATCATGGCGTGGATCTCGCCGTCCGGGCCGGGGTTGATGACGGCGTAGTTGTTGAAGCTCTGGGCGGTGTAGTGGGGCGTGGTGGGGCAGGCCGCGGGCGTGCTGATCGGCTGCGGGGCGGGGTCGATCGCCGGGTCGATGGTGGTGTCGATCTGCTGCGTGGAGCGCACCTCGGAGAGGATGGACTGGGCGGGGTCGTCCGGTTCTGAGGGCGGCGGTGTGCCGTTGTTGAGACTCTCGGGCGTGATCAAGATGGGGCCGTCCGCGACGGTGATGCTGCCGCCGCCCTCGATCTGGACGCCGCCGAGGAGGTTGATGGTCTCGCTGGCGCGGACGGTTCCCTCGACGGAACTCATGGACTCGCAGGATGGGATGGACGCTGTGCCGCCGGTGACGGTGGCGCCGGGGCCCACCTTGCTGAGCTGGAACTGGCTGAAGTCGAGGGTGGCGCCGGGTCGGACGACCCATGCGCCGCCGGCAAGGGTGTCGCCCTGAATCTGGAGGCAGTCGGTGATGGTGAGGACGATACCAGACTCAACGTGGACGGTGCCCTCGTTGCTGAAGGGCGCGGAGATGACACAGGTGCCCTGAGAGTCGGTGCGATCCCACAGGGCGTAGAGATCGCCGGTGTTGTTGAAGAAGCGTGTGGAGTTGCCGTTGATCCCGGAGAATGCGCGGAGGACCCACTGACCCGAGTTGTTGACTTCCGCGGGGTCCTGAATCGAGACGCCGCCCGCCTGGTCGACGTAGCCGGGGTTGTTGAGGGTGTGGCCGACCGTGAGCCCGCCGTTGGTATAGAGCCTGCCCGTGTTGACGAAGGTGCCCGGGAACGCGGGGTCGCCGATGACCGCGTTGGCGAGAGTGGAGAGGTAGCCGACGTTGGTGGTGGTTCCCTGGCCGATGATGGTGCCGTTGAGGCGGATGCGCTGCTCGGCGTAGAAGTTGTCCGTGAATGTCTCGGTGCCGTTGAGGGTCAGGGTGCCGTTGACGATGAATCGCTGTGTGCTGCCGCTGGGGTTGAAGATGGTGACGGAGCCTTCGGCCGATTCTCCGGGCCCGGTGGCGTTGATGGTTGTGTCGCCGTCGATGACGAGGAAGCCCTGGTCGAAGGCCGCGGTGGCCGGCGCCGTGACGTTGAGCTCCGAGCTGCCGGACCAGTTGGCGTCGAATCGGAAGACGGTGTGGGCATCCTCGAGGTTGATGGTGCCGTTGGTCTGGTTGGGCGTGCGGAGGGTGGCGTTCTGTGCGGGGATTCCGCCGGCCTCGCGCCGGTTGAGGGTGGCGTTGTTCTCGACGAACATATCGGAGGCGTAGCCGCTTGGGAGCTCCCAGGTCCCCTCGTTGGTGAACGTCGGGAAGGCGCTGTTGAGCCCGCCCATGGAGCCGAGGCCGATCCACGTGCCGCGGTTGGTGATATCGATCTCTGATCCGAGCTGGCCGGTGGAGGAGAAGGGGAGGGTGGTTGTGGCGCCGGCCTCGTTGACGTACTCGCCGCTGCCGATCCAGCGTGTGTTGGTGACGGTGGCGTCGCCCCGGTTGGTGAGGGCCGCGTTGATGACGATGTTGTTGCTGATGATGGCGCGCCCGGGCGCGGTCATGTTCACGGTCAGCGGCTGCGCGATGTTCACGCCGATGATTGCGCCGGCGTTGAAGAGGGCGGTGCCCTGGCCGGAGACTTCGGTCATGCCGTTGAAGAGGAGCTCTCTGTTGATCGCGGCGAAGTTGAGGTTGGCGCCGATGCCGGCGTGCATGGTGCCGCCGGAGAGCTCCGAGGTGTTAACGAATCTGATCGCGCCGGAGAGGACGGAGGTGGTGCCGTCGGACTGCTTGAAGGGCGTGCCGATGAAGACCTCGCCGGTGTTGTTCTGTTCGAGGCTGCCCGCGTTTTCGAGCAGGCCGAGGCCGGCCACGCCGGTGTTGTTGTCGAAGTTGAGTGTGCCGAAGTTGGTGAGGGTTGAGTTCTCGCCGATGGAGGGCTCGAAGGCGAGGGTGAGGGTGCCGAAGTTGTCGAGCTCGACGGTGCGGACATCGTCGCCGATGTTGCCGTCGCGGTAGAAGAGGTCGCCGAGGTTTGTGAAGACGCCGGGGCCGCGCATGGTGCCGCCGAAGGTGGAGTCGGCGTTGAAGTTGATGGGGCCGAGTGATTCGAGGCGGCCCGAGAAGGATGAGCCGGAGATGGTGGCGCTGGCAAGGACGTTGAGCACGCCGTTGAGTGTGGAGTCGACGAGGGAGAGCTCGCTGATGACCTGGCCGGAGGGCGATGTAATGCGGACCTCGGGCGCGCTGACGATGATGGCCTTGTCGGTTTGTTGTGGGAGCTGGTCGTTGTCCCAGCTGGAGAGGGTGCCGCCGGAGCAGAACCCCTCCCACGCGAAGCCGCAGTCGCCGTCCCAGGTGACGTCGGTCTGGGCGAGAGCCGCGCCGGCGAGTGCGCACCCCGCCACCGACGCGAGTGCCCGTGCTGTGCGTGCCTGTGACATGGTGTGACCATCCTACTTGGTAACGGGCGGATCCCAAAGCCCCGAGGCGAGATCGGCGTGGTTCTCGGGCGCTCAGCACCCCGCGACGAAGGCCCCCACGAAGGCCTGGATGTCGCCCTGGTCCAGCACGCCGTCGGCGTTCAGGTCCGAGGCGGGGTCGCCGGACAGAAAGAGCTGCACGAACGCCTGGATGTCGCCCTGATCCAGCACGCCGTCGTCGTTCAGGTCGGGCGGGCACCCGGTCTCGGGCACGGCCCGGATCCGCGCGATCGCCTGCTCGTCTCCGAAACGCAGGCGCGCCGCGATCAGCCCCTCGCCGCCGAACGCACGCGGCCCGAGCTCGATGCCGGTCACCGGGCCCAGCCACTCGTGCCCCTCCACCGTGTCCCCGATCGCCAGCAGCGGCGGGTCGTCGCACCCCGTGCCGTCGGCCCGACGCAGGCAGAGCCCGACGCCGTGCGCGCCCGTCTCGGCGACGAAGGCGAGGTCGCCCGCGCCGTTGATCGCGAAGCCGCCCCGCTCGTAGTCGGCCATGAAGGACTCCACGGCGCAGACCCCGGCAAGCGGCACGCCGAAGGCCCGGACCAGCGTCTCGGGCGACCCGCCGTTCCAGCGCCGGATGTCCTGCACGACCGCGAAGACGTCCTGCAGGGCGTACGCGATCTCCCCCGAGAGCGAGGCCGACGCGTGCGTGAGCAGGACCGCACCGCTCTGCGTGCCGTCCACGATCTCGGTGTACACGCCCGGGCCCGGCCCGGCGAGCACCAGGCTCGGGCGGGGTGTGCCGCCCCTGGGCTTGAAGGCCTGGAACAGCGCGAGCCCGTCGTCGGTCACCTGCACCGGGAAGTCGCTGACGTAGTAGAACGGCGCGGTGCCCTGATCGACCATCGCGAACGGTTCCAGCCCGACCCGGAACTTGAACACGCCCGCCTCGAGCGACGACCCCTCGCCCTGCTGCCCGAAGGCCACGGTGCCGGAGTTGTTGATCGTCCCCCCCCCACTCAACGAACGCACGGCCGGAACTCCCGGGGTCACGGGCGTCGCATCGCGCACGCCGCCCGACGGCGTGAAGACCAGATAGGTGCTCTGGGCGATGCCCAGCGGCGAGTAGGTGCCCGCCGCCACCACCTCCGACTGGTCGTTCAGGAAGACCGAACGCGGCTCCTCGATCCAGAACTTCGGCGTGCGGAACCCCGTCGCCTCGGAAGCGAGCGTGTACGGCGCGCCGAGCCCGGGGGCGGGCACGAACCGGATCTCCGGGAACAGCGCGTCGTCGATGTCGTCGGAGAGATAGGCGACCTCGCCAACGGCGTTGGTGGAGGGCATGGAGAAGACGACGCCCCGCCGGCCCTGGCTGAGCTCGAGGACCTCGACCGCGGGCTGAAACTGGGCGGTCGCGAGCGCGGCCAGCGTCCATCCGATCTGCATGCCGACTCCTTCACTGCGGGCCCCGGCACAAGGTAGCCCATGCCCCGCACAGGTGCCAAGTGAAATCCGCGTGAAGGGCCCCGCCGCCCGCCCAGTCGGGCCCGGCGAAGCCCATTCCGAGCGGTCCTATAGTCCCGTCCGCGCCCCGGCGTGTGCGTGTTTCCGCCCCCCAGCACCCCTCCGCGGGCCCGTCCCCGCGCTCAGACAGGAGCCCCCTCCGTGGCCAACAAGCACTTCGACGTCATCGTGATCGGTTCCGGGCCCGGCGGGTACGTCGGCGCGATCCGGGCCGCGCAGCTCGGGTACAAGACCGCCATCGTCGAGCGGGCCAAGCTGGGCGGCGTCTGCCTGAACTGGGGCTGCATCCCCTCCAAGGCGCTGATCTCCAACGCCGAGCTCATGGAGAAGCTCGCCCACAAGCAGGACTGGGGCATCGACACGGGCGACGTGAAGGTGGACTGGCAGAAGGTCATCGGGCGCAGCCGCTCGGTCGCCGAGAAGCTCAACAAGGGCGTCGGCTTCCTCATGAAGAAGAACAAGATCGAGGTCTTCGAAGGCTCCGGAAAGATCGTCTCGGGCGCGGGCGGAAAAAAGGGGGGGAAATGCACCGTGGAGGTGTACGACTGCGAGGTGCAGGAGGAGTTGACCAGCGCCCCCGCCACGCCCGCCTCCAAGCCCCGCGAGACCATCACCGCCGACCGCGTCATGATCGCGACCGGCTCGGTCGCGCGCGACCTCCCCTTCGCCAAGTTCGACGGCGATCGTGTCTGGGGCGCCCGCGAGGCGATGTACAACAAGGAGCGCCCCGACAGCCTCATCGTCGTCGGCGCCGGCGCCATCGGCATGGAGTTCGGCTACGTCTACAAGCAGTTCGGCACCAAGGTCACCATCGTCGAGATGCAGGACCGCGTCGTCCCCGTCGAGGACGAGGAGGTCGGCAAGCAGATGGGGCGCGTCTACAAGAAGGCCGGCTTCGACCTCCGGCTCTCCACCGGCGTGCTCGACGTCCGCACGAGCAAGAAGGGCGTCGAGGTCGACGTCGCACCCATGAAGGACGGCAAGCCCGACGAGTCCAAGAAGGAGACCCTCAAGGCCGACCGGGTCCTGCTCGCCATCGGCGTCGTCGGGCGCTTCGACGGTCTCTTCGACGACTCGCTCGGCCTCGAGACCGAGAAGGGCCACATCAAAACCGACTACGTCCCCCTCGGCCCGGACGCCCCGCTGGAGCCCAAGCACCTCGACTACAAGACCAACATCGAGGGCGTGTACGCCATCGGCGACGTCATCGGCCCGCCGTGGCTCGCCCACGTCGCCGGCGAGGAGGCCGTCCTCTGCGCCGAGCGCTGGGCCTGGAAGGACGGCAAGCTCGACCACGAGCCCATCCCCATGGACTACACCGTCATCCCGGGCTGCACCTACTGCCAGCCCCAGGTCGCCAGCGTCGGCTTCACCGAGCAGGCCCTCAGGGCCAAGGGGCTCAAGAAGGGCGAGGACTACGAGGTCGGCACTTACCCCTTCTCCGCGCTGGGCAAGGCCATCGCCTCCAACCACACCGACGGCTTCGTCAAGATCATCCGCGGCCTGCCCCGAGGCGAGGTCCTCGGCGCACACATCATGGGCGACCAGGCCACCGAGCTCATCGCCGAGCTCAGCCTCGCCCGCCGACTCGAGGCGACCACCGAGGAGCTGATCGTGACCGTGCACGCCCACCCGACCATGCACGAGGCCGTGCACGAGGCGGCTTTGGCGAGCGAGGGGCGCGTGATCAACGCGTGATCCCAGAGGTCCCGCCCTCCGGAACCGGGCCCAACGACGATACCGATGTCCGAAAACAGTCCCGCTCGCTGTGAGCGGGATTTTTCTTGCCGCCGATCCACACCGCTGCGAGAATCCCTCCGGATGGCCTCCGTGACAGCACCGAATCTGTTCAGACTGCTGGCGCTGCTGGGTGCGCTCCTGGCGGTGCCGATGGGCGCGCACGCCCAGTCCGGCTCCCTCGCGGGCAAGATCGTCTACCTCGAGCCCGGGCACGGGCGCTACGACACCGGCTCGTCTTGGGCCTTCCAGCGATCGGTGCTGCTCGACAACGTCGAGGACCTCAACAACCAGGACGCCGCGACCGAGCTGGCCGAGACCCTGCTGCGCGCCGGCGCCACCGTCGTGCCGATGCGCCCCATTGGGCGCCAGCCGATCGAGGTGGTGGTCGACAACGACGACCCGGGCGTGGCCTTCGCGGGAGCCTGGTCCGACTCGACCGACCCGGTCTTCTTCGGCTCGCCCGGCGACGTGCCCTACCGCTTCGCGCTGACCTCCGCGACCGAGACCGCCACCGCCACCTACACCCCCGTTCTGCCCGCGGCCGGGTTCTACCCCGTGTACACCTGGGTCCGTCACGGGGCCAACCGCGTCGAGCAGCTGTACCGCATCGCCCACTCGGGCGGGACCGCCCGGGTCCGAGTCGACCACCGGCGCGTCGGCAACGGCTACGTCTACCTCGGCACCTATCACTTCGAGGCCGGAGTCTCGGGCTCGGTCACCGTCTCCAACGCCTTCGACAACACCGGGGTCGTCATCGCCGACGCGATCCGGTTCGGCAACGGCATGGGTGATTACGTGGGCGGCAACGGGCTGACCTCCGGGCTCCCGCGCGCCGACGAGGCCTCGCTCTACTGGCTGCTCGCCCAGCTCGGGCAGGGCACGCCCGAGACCACCTTCCGTCCCCTGGCAAGCGACTTCGACTCCAACATCCGCGCGCCGGCTCGCTGGGCGGTGCACATGAACCGCGAGCAGGCCGGCGCCCCCTCGGATCGCGTGCTGGTCTCGCTGCACTCCAACGCCTTCAACGGCGCCGCCCGGGGGGCGCTCTCGCTCGTCAGCGCCGGCAACCCCACCCCCAACCAGGCACTGCTCGCACAGACCCTGACCGACGAGATCGCCGCCGACCTGACCACCCTCTCCCCCGGGCTGGAGCACGACTGGTTCGTCCGCGCCTCCCCCACCCTCGCCGGCGCCTACGGGCTGCTCTCGAACGCCACCATCGCCGGCGAGTTCGACGCCACCATCGTCGAGCGCGCCTTCCACGACAACCCGCTCGACATGCGGCTCCTGCACGACCCGAAGGTCAACCGGGCCCTCGCACGCGCCACCGTGGAGGGGCTCACCAGGTTCTTCCGGGACCTCGACGGCGTCACGCCGCTCGTCTTCCTGCCCTCAGCCCCGCGCGACGCCTCTGCGGTCTCGGACGGGGCGGGGACAGTCACGGTGACGTGGAAGGCCCCGATCGATCCCGCCGGCATCGGCTCGCCGCCCGCGGCCTACGTCGTCGAGGGCTCCCCCAACGGGCTCGGCTTCGAGCCCGTCGGCGAGACCACCGGCCTCAGTGTCACGGTCTCAGGCTTCGACCCCGGGGACGTTCTGCGGTACTTCCGCGTCCGCGCGCGCAACGACGCCGGGCTCTCCCGCCCCACCGCGGTGATGGCCACGACCCCCTACTCCGCGCCGGGCGCCGCGCGGTTCCTCTACGTCAACGCCTTCGACCGCCTCGACCGCGCCCAGCTCCCGGAACAAGTCGTCCCCGGTCTGCCGCGCATGCTCCGCATCGACGAGCGACGCATCAACTCCGGCGACTACGCCGTCCAGTCGGCCACCGCCGCCCTCGACGGCGCAGCGGCGATCGGGCTCACGCTCCACATCGACTCGGCCGACCATCTCGCCCTCTTCGCGCACCCGCTCGACCTCGGCTCCTACGACGTCGCCCACTGGTCGCTCGGCGAGGAGTCGTTCGCCGATGAGACCTTCAATGCCCTGGAGCAACTGCTCGTCGAAGACTTCGTCGCCGCCGGAGGCCACCTCATCGCCTCCGGACCCGAGATCGCGTGGGACCTCGGCTTCCTCGGCGCCGGGCCGGCCTTCCTCGAGGGCACCCTCGGCGCCTCCTTTGTCGCCGACGACGCCGGCGCCTACCGCGTCGTCGGATTCCCGCTCACGCCCTTCCAGGAACTCGATCTCACCTTCGACGACGGCACGGACTTCTTCGACTCGGAATTCCCGGACGTCCTCGCGCCCGTCGCCCCGGCCCAGACCGTCCTCCGCTACGACACCGGCTCCGTCGCCGGCGTCGCCACACCGCCGTCCGTTACCCGGGGCGGCGTCCTCACGCTCGGCTTCCCCGTCGTCACCGTCACTGATCCCCTCGGCCGCGCCGACCTGCTCGCCGCCGCCTTCGACTTCTTCGCGCTCGCCCCATGCCCCGCCGACACCAACAGCGACGGCATCCTCGACAACGGCGACATCTCCGCCTTCGTCGCCCTCTTCCTCGCGGGCGACCCCGCCGCGGACTTCACGGGCGACGGCATCCTCGACAACGGCGACATCTCCGCCTTCGTCGCCGCCTTCCTCGCCGGCTGCTGAGCCCGGATCTTCGAGAAATCTCTCACCCCGCCCGGGCGCGGCCCGCCCCGGCCTCGCCTCCTCCTGAGCCAGACCCCACGAGGAGGCCCCATGCCGCGCCCACGAACCGCCCACGCTCTGTCCGCCCTCACGCTCGCCCTGCCGGTCTGCGCGGGGCACGCCCGCCAGCCGATCCCGAGCCCGGACGCGTCGTGGACAGCCCCGACCCCCCACGCGGGCTCGTGGTGCGCCACCCTCGCCGACGAGGGGGCCGGCACGACGATCCCGCGCGCACCCCGCCTGCGCCCGATGGACGCGGATGCCCACCGCCGGGCCGGCGCCCGGGGCCCCTGCACCGAGGACGGCTCGCGACTCGACATCCTGATCGTCTACACCCCCACAGTACTGGCCAACCAGGGCGGCCTCTCCGGCGTGCAGACGCTCGCGGCCGACGCCGTCGCCGAACTCAACCTCGTATTCACGAACTCCGGCATCCCCACCACCGCCGTGCTCGCGGGACTCAGAGAAGTCTCCTACACCGAGACCGGCAACCTCTCCACCGACCTCGCCCGCCTGCGCGAGCCCGCCGACGGCGTCATCGACGGCGTCCACACCTGGCGCAACGACGACCGGGCCGACCTCGTCTGCATGCTCGTCCAGTCCGCCGGCGTGCTCGGCATCGCCAACCTCGCGGTGCAGGCCGGGTACCAGCCGCGCCCGGACCTGGCCTTCTCCGTCGTGCAGGCGAGCACCATCGGGAGCGGCAACCCCGTGTTCTCCCACGAGATCGGGCACAACCTCGGGCTGCTGCACCAGAGCGAGGCCGACCCCTGCGTGCTCGCCGGGGCCGACACCAACGGGCACGGCTACGCCGAGCCCGGCGGGGCCTTCCAGACCGTGATGGCGACCGGCGGGGCCCCGGCCGAGCTGCGCTTCTCCGACCCCGGCGTGCTGGTCGGCGGGCTGCCCGCGGGCGTGCCGGGCGACGCCGAGAACGCCCTCGTCGCGGCCCAGTCCGTGGTCGTCGCCTCGCGCTTCCGCAATCGCGACCAGGACAACAACGGCGTCTGCGACGCCGACCAGATCGCCGCGGACCCCGCCCTGGACTGCAACGCCAACGGCATCCTGGACCAGTTCGAGACCGACCTCAACGGCAACGGCGTCCCCGACGACTGCGACATCGCCAGCGGCACCTCGCTCGACCTGGACCTCGACGGCGTGCCCGACGAGGCCGAACTCGCCCGCATCTACGTCGACGCCGACGCCGCGCCCGGCGGCGACGGGGCCACCTGGGCCACCGCGATGCACGACCTGCAGGACGCCCTCGCCCTCGCCCGGGCCTGCCTCGACACCACCGAGATCTGGATCGCCGAGGGCACCTACACCCCCGGCCCCTACAAGGCCGACAAGTTCGACCTCGTCGGCGGCGTCGCCCTGCTCGGCGGCTTCAACGCCACCGAGACCCTCGAATCCGAGCGCAACCCCGACGCCCACCCGACCGTCCTCTCCGGCGACCTCGCCGGTGACGACGACGGCGAGTTCACCTTCCGCGACGACAACTCCGTCACCGTCTGCTACGCCTACGCCGAGACCGGCACCATCACCCTCGACGGACTCACCATCACCGGCGGACACTCCGCCGAGCCGTACGGCTGCCAGGCCGGCGGCACCGGCACCGCCAACGGCGGCGGGCTCTTCGCCCTCTTCTCCGACATCCGGCTCAACAACTGCACCGTCCTCCGCAACGGCGCCAACGACGGCGGCGGGCTCTTCCTGCCCGACGTCACCTCCTGGGGACTCACCGACGTGGACGTCATCGGGAACCGCGCCATCGGCTTCGGCGGCGAGGTCGGCGGGGCCTACCTCACCGCCGCGAAGCTCCCCGGCAACGTCACACGCTGCCGCTTCAACGGCAACCACGCCGACGGCTCCGTCGGCGGCGTCTTCTTCATCGGCGGCGCGCCCATCGTCACCGACTCCGAGTTCATCGGCAACTCTTCCGGCACCTACGGGCGCGCCGGGCTGTACGGGCGCCTCCTCGACGGCGCCGTCTTCAGCAACATCACCGTCGCCTACAACATCAACCTGTCCTACGCCGTGCCCGCCGGCGCACGCTTCGACACCTCCAACACCAACACCACCATCAGCAACTCCGTCTTCTGGGACAACTACGTCTACCACTCCTCCGGCTCGCGCCTCGGCGACCAGCAGGCCACCATCCAGTACTTCGACGGCGTCACCGTCGCCAACACCACCGTCCAGTACTGGAGCGGGCTGACCCCCGGCATCGACACCAACGGCGACGACCCGCTCCTCACCGACGACCTCGGCCCGGACCTCACCCAGGCCACCGGCGACGAGGACGCACGCCCCGCGCCCGGCTCGCCCGCCATCGACTCCGGCGACGACACGCTCACCTTCAGCACGCTCGACCTCGACGGCAGCCCCCGATTCGTCGGAACCGTGGACCGAGGCGCCTACGAGGCACAGCCCCCGGCCTGCCCCGCCGACGTCAACCTCGACGGCATCCTCGACAACGGCGACATCGGCGCCTTCGTCAACGCCTTCCTCGCCGGCCAGCCCATCGCCGACTTCACCGGCGACGGCATCCTCGACAACGGCGACATCGGCGCCTTCGTCGCCGCCTTCCTCGCGGGGTGCTGAGGACGCCATTCTCGGGCCCTTTCTGCACAAAGTCCGATCTCCGGTCGTGCGCACACCGCACGAATGTCGCTTCTCAGGACGGAAACCCCGCGTGCCCCTTTGTAAACACGGCAGGATCGGGTACGTTGGGTGAGCGAGCGCTCGCTCGCACGAAGGGAGTTCGACGTGCAGCCAGACACCGCCGCACCGGGCATGCCGCGCCGTGCCTTTCTCGTCACCTCCGCGCTCGCGTCCGCGGGCGCGGTCCTCACACCCGCCACGGGCTCGCCGATCCTGGTCGACGACGCGTCCGGCTGGCCCGAGCCCCAGCTCGCAAGGCTGCTCCCACGCACCAGCGACGAGGGCGACGCTCTCCCCTCCGCCCGCTGCGCACGCGTCCCGAGCCGCTCCGCGTCGTTGCTCGCCGGCTCGCCCTGCCGCCTCCGGGTCACGCCCCTGTCCCATCCGCTGAGCCGAATCGACGGCTCGTTCGACCTCGAGCTGTACTACCCCGGACCGCACGCCTGGGCGTGCCTCTGGGCGGTCGAGCCCTCGCCCGTCCGCTCGCACCTGGGCAGCCCGCACGCGATGTCGGCCCCGGTGGAGTCGCTCGCCCCGAGCGCGAACGGTCGAGTCCGCCTGCGCATCACGAGGCGCATCGGCGAGTCAACGAACACACACACTCTCGACCTCGCCGCGACCCCCGGCTCGCACCTGCTCGCGATCCCCGTCACCCGCGGTGCCCGCACCCCGGCCTGGCGTCGATGCGACGTGGACACCACCGTCCCCCACGCGACGACCATCGCGGACCCCTGGCGCGCCGCCGACGCGGCCCGCGGGTGCGTCCTGCTCCGGCTCGACCTGACCCCCGACACGACCAACCCCACGAACACACCCGCCCACGGAGGTGACTGATGGAAGGCTACATCGCTGAGATTCGCATGTTCGGCGGCAACTTCGCGCCGCGCAACTGGGCCTTCTGCGACGGGCAGCTCCTGCCCATCTCCAGCTACACCGCCCTCTTCTCGCTGCTGGGCACGATCTGGGGAGGCGACGGACGCACCACCTTCGCCCTGCCCGATTTCCGGGGGCGCAGCCCCATCTCCCCCGGCCAGGGCCCCGGCCTGCCCAGCTACAACGTCGGCGCCAAGGGCGGCGCCGCCACCACCACGCTGACCACCGGCAACCTCCCGGCGCACAACCACACCGCCAGCACCGTCGTCACCGCCCGCGCCATGCCCAACGAGGGCGACAGCGCCGTGCCGACCGACCGCACCTGGGCCAAGAGCGGCATGGGCGACCCCGACTACGCCCCGCCCGTCTCCGGCTCGACCGTGGACCTGCACCCCGACGCCCTGAACGCCAGCACCACGGTCGGCAACACCGGCTCCGGGCAGTCCTTCAACAACATGCACCCCTACGCCGCCTGCTACTACATCATCTGCCTCTTCGGCATCTTCCCCAGCCGCAACTGACACCTCGCCCGCCCCAACGGGCGGAGGAGACCACGCATGCCACGCGCACGCCACGCACTCGCGATCGCCGCCCTGCTCTCGCCGGCCCCCGGCGCGGCCCTGGCCCAGTCCGAGGCCTACGCCATCGACAGCACCGACGCGCTGTCCCTGGTCGACCTCGACACCGGCGCGCGCACCGACCTGGTCACGCTCCCCGCGATCGGCCTCGCCGAGGGCCTCGCCGTGACCGACGACAAGTCCACCATCTACATCACCAACTCGGACGGCCTGCTCTTCACGGTCGACGTCGCCACCCTGAGCATCACCGGCTCCGCGGACCTCGGCCTGGGCAACATCGAGGGGCTCGACTACAGGAACGGGCGACTCATGGCCGTGTCCTTCGGCTCCGCCCCATCCCTCTACGACGTCGACCCCGTCGCCGGCGTCGCCACACTCGTCGGCCCGCTGGGCGTCAGCGTCCCCTCCGCCGCACGCTCGTTCGCGATGGCCTCCGACACCGTCGGCTACATCGTGGACTACGACAGCCTGTACCGCATCGACCTGAGCACCGGCGCCGGCACGCCCGTCGGGCCGCACGCCTCGCCCGAGCCCTTCTTCGGCATCGACTTCTTCGACGGCAGGCTCCTGGCCATCGCCTCCACCAGCGGCGCCGTCTCCGAGATCGACACCGCCACCGGCCTGGCCACCCCGACCGGCGCACCCGCCCTCCCCCCCACCTTCTACCTCGGGCTCGCCGGCATGCCGGAGCCGACCGTGCTGGCCATCCCCGGCGAGCTCACCGCCTCCTCCCCCGCCTTCGACCGCCCACGCGGCAGCGGCCTGCTGCCCGACCCCTGCGTCACCCCCGCCCCCGACTCCTACAACGACGGCCAGCCCTTCGACGCCTACGAGATCTCCGCCGTGGACCCGTCGTTCCCCGTGACCATGGAGATGCGCTCCCTCGAGCCCGCCCTGGCCGACTTCGACCCCTACCTCGTCTTCTACTGCGACTTCAGCCCCGCGTCCCCCCTCGCCGGCGTCTTCTACCGCGACGACGACTCCGGCTACGACGGCAACGACGCGACCCGACAGAACGCCCGCATGGAGTTCTCGTTCGGGCCGGGCGCCGTCGGCACCCTCGTCGCCACCTCCTACGCCTCCTGGGCCCCCGCCCGCTACGGACGCTACGAGCTCGTCATCACCAACGGCGTCGCCACACCCGTCAACCCCTGCCCCGCCGACGTCAACAACGACGGCATCCTCGACAACGGCGACATCGGCGCCTTCGTCACCCTCTTCCTCGCGGGCGATCCCGCGGCCGACTTCAACAACGACGGCATCCTCGACAACGGCGACATCGGCGCCTTCGTCGCAGCATTCCTCGCGGGTTGCTGAGCCGCACGCCGCCCGTCTTGTGCACGGGGCCCGGAAGGGCCCCTTTTTCGTGCGCAGGGCCCCAAGATTCTCGGGCCCGTCACAAATCTACTCGTCGCGCGTGAGTCGCGGGCGCGCCCCCCGCTGACGAAGTCCGGGCCGAACGCGCCCATCCCGGGGGAACGACACCCATCCAGCAAGGACACCAGCCATGTTCCACGACACCGTTGCCTCCCGATTCGCCCGGTCCGCCGGCGCAGCCGCGCTCCTCGCCTGCGTCGGGCACGCCTCCGCCTTCGGCGGCGGGGGCACCAACTCCCGCGATCTGGTCTCCCCGACCGAGGCCCGGTGGGCCCAGCCGGGCACCGCCAACGACTACCGCACGACGATGCTCGACAGCGGCTCCCGCCCGGTCGACGTGGACGTGTGGCAGGGCAACCCCAACCCCCGGTACTCCGGCTCGATGGTCGCCAACGACGGCGACTACTCCGGGTACTACTACGTCGGCTGGGCCGCGACCGAGGCCGACCTGCGCGACTACCTCGCGAACAACCAGGCCTCGCTCGCCGACATCGACCCGCACGTCTACAACGGCGAGACGCGTTACGCCTTCATCTTCGAGTACACGCCCAGCGAGCTCTTCCCCGCCGAGCGCGGCTGGGACCTGCACCAGACCTCCAGCCAGGTCGCGAGCTTCATCGCGAACAACCCCGACAAGATCCCGCTCGACATCGAGCCCTACGACGACAACGGCCTGACCCGCTTCTCCGTCACCTGGCGCGACGCGACCGCGCAGGAGCAGGCACGCCAGCGCCGTTTCTACCCCATGATGACACGCGCCCAGATCCTCGACAAGATCGACAACCACGGGCTGCGCCTGGTCGACCTCGACACGCGCCCGCACGACGCCTTCTTTTCCGCCACCATGGAGCTCGACGACGGCGCCGAGGACTGGTGGCTCCACGGCGCCACCCAGCAGGAACTCGACGCCTTCATCGACCAGCACGGCGCCCGCGTGCTCGACCTCGAGACCTACGGCGACCCGAACGGCCCCACCTACGACGCCCTGCTCCGCCCCAACACCAACGAGCTCACCCAGACCGTCAACACCATGATGCGCTCGACCACCGACGGAGACAGCGGCTTCAACCAGTCCATCGGGCACGTCGAGCGGGCCGCCATCCGAGCCGACGCCTACTTCGAGCCGGCCGACTCCTTCGGCCTCTTCTACCTCTACGCCGCCTTCGAGGAGATCGAGAACGGCGAGGTCGACCTCGACGACCCGATCCTGTACCGCCTCGGCGACGGCGACGCCTGCCCCGACGACTCCGGCGCCCTCGTCCTCACCACCTACCGCGAGGCCCTCCGCAAAATGATGCAGGAGGGCGACCGCCAGGCCGCGCACGCCGTGCTCCAGGTCGTCGGCGGCACCGACATCCAGGGCAACCTGAACGACCGCGACGCCATCCACTCCTACCTGTTCCACGAGCTGGGCTGCCAC
Source organism: Phycisphaerales bacterium JB040 (assembly GCA_043101615.1). Classification (GTDB taxonomy): domain Bacteria; phylum Planctomycetota; class Phycisphaerae; order Phycisphaerales; family UBA1924; genus JBLHKT01. The sequence goes on from JBICID010000102.1 coordinate 40,437, forward strand.
GACGGCAGCATCCAGAACTACACCACCCTCGACGACGTGGACCACCTCGGACGCCACTACATCCTCGGCTGGCTCGACGACGAGACAGAGCACGCCATGCTCGACCTCATGAACAACGACCTGGACACCACCCTCGCCGGCTCTGTCACCTTCCAGAGCGTGCTGGACCTCGCGCTCGACCAGTCCGACATGACCGAGTGGGACAAGCTCCGCTTCCGCAGCCACATCAGCCTGCAGACCGTCGCCGGCACCTACGACGACTACGCCGACCCGGACGAGGGCATGAACACCTCACGCTTCGTGCTGCACAAGGTGCCCGTGAAGCTCTCCGAGCCGATCGGCAGCGCCGACGTCGGCCTCAGCTTCGGCACGTCCAACGCCTTCGTCAACGACGCGAGCAGCGTCTTCGGCGCCCAGGCCGCGGTCGGGCTGGCCATCGCCCGCCTCTGGCGCAACGCCCTGGACTCGGCCATCCCCTCCTGGGAGGACAACCCGTCGCCCTGCCCCGCCGACCAGAACGCCGACGGCGTGCTCGACAACGGCGACATCACCGCCTTCGTCGAGAACTTCCTCGCCGCGGACCCCGACGCCGACGTCAACTTCGACGGCGTCATCGACCACGGCGACCTCTTCCTCTTCGTGCACCTGTTCACCCACGGCTGCGAGGTCTGACCCCACCCGCCCCCCCGGCCCGACCCCCCCAACCACGACTCCTCTCACACGGACACGGGCCCGGGGCAAAGCGCCCCGGGCCCGCGGTCGTGTTCCGTCGCGGTGAATGTCCGGCGGGGCCGCGGGTCAGGCGACCTCGAGCACGCTCATCACCTTCTTCAGGATGTCGTCGGCCGTCAGCCCGCACATCGCCAGCGCCTCGTCGGGCGTCCGCGTGCTCTTCGGGATCCGGCGCACGTGCATCTGCTCGAGCGTGAAGCCGTCGCCGCTCTCGGCCAGCGCGTCCGCGATGGCCGAGCCCAGCCCGCCGCCGTAGTTGTCCTCGATCGAGATCACGAACCCGCCGTTCTGGGCCACGATGTCCAGCAGCTTGTCGGAGTCGAACGGGATCGAGTACATGTCCAGCAGGGTCGCCGCGACGCCGGCCTGGTCCAGCATCTCCACCGCCTTGTTGGCCTCGTGCACCATCGACCCGCGGGCCGCCAGCACGATGTCGCGCCCCGAGTGCAGGCTCTCGAACCCGCCCAGGTTGAACACCTGCTCGTCGGAGTACAGGAACTCGGCGTCCGGCCGGTGCGTCCGCATGTAGCACGCGCCCTCGTACTCCGCCATCACCGCGGTCAGGGCGTACGCCGCGAACGCGTCCGACGGCTCCAGCAGGTAGCACCCCGGGTTGCCGGCCTGCGTCCGCATGGTCGACAGGGCCCGGAACCAGGCCACGTCGGGCAGCGACATCTGGCTCGCCCCGTCCGCCGCCAGCGTGATGCCCGAGTGCGAGCCCACGATCTTCAGGTTCGCCCCGCCGTTGATCGCCATCTCGATCTGGTCGTACGCGCGCGTGATGAACTTCGCGAAGCTCGAGCAGAACGGGATCTTGCCCGCGCTGCTCAGCCCCGCCGCCACCGAGATCATGTTCTGCTCCGCGATCTTGCACTCCACGAACCGCTCCGCAAGGTCCGCGTCCTTCGCGAACGTCTCGGCGAAGGTCGAGTTGCTCACGTCCGCGTCCAGCACCACCAGGTCGCTCGACGCGTGCCCCAGCATCCGCAGCGCCACCCCGTACGCTCGACGCGTCGCGAACTTGCCCGCGTGGTACAGCGACTCCATGTCCAGCTGCGCCATCGCCTGCGAGAACGTCGGGATGTCGAACGTCGCCGGCGACTTCTCCGTCGCGTCCGCCGGCGGCTCGATCGTGAAGTGGTCCGAGCCCGACAGCGCGCTGGTCAGCTCCACGCGGCGCTGGTCCAGCTCCGCGATGCACCGCTGCAGCAGCTCGCCCGTCGCCGGCTTCCCGTGGAAGTTCCCGCCCTGCAGCGCCTCCACACCCCACCCCTTCACCGTGTTGGCCACGATCGCACGCGGCATCGCCTTCGCGTCGCCGCTCATCGCCCCGAACGCGTCCAGCGCCGCCTTGATCTGCTTCGGGTCGTGCCCGTCGATCGTGTCCACCTCGAACCCCGCCGCCGACAGACGCGCAGCGATCTTCTGGGGCGACTGCTGGTCCGACACCCGGTCCGCCTGCCCGTACGCGTTGCAGTTGAAGATCGGCAGCACGTTCGTCAGCCGGTGGTCCATGATGAAGTCGATCGCCTCGGTGATCTGTCCCTCGCGGCTCTCGCCGTCGCCCACGATGCAGTACACCCGGCGGTCGATCCCGTCCAGGCGGGCCGCCTTCGCGATCCCCGCCGCGGCGCTCAGCCCCATCCCCAGCGACCCCGTCGCCACGTCGAAGAACGGGAACCCCTCCGCCGGGCTCGGGTGCCCCTCCAGCACGCTCGTGGGCATGCGCAGCGTGTCCAGGTCGTCCAGCGTCAGCTTCCGACGCGCCCCGTTCTCCTCGATCACCATCCCCAGCGTCGCCGCCGCGGCGTACACGATCGGCACCGCGTGCCCCTCGCTGAGCACCAGCTTGTCAGACGTCGGAAAGTCCGGGAAGTCCGGCGAGTACCGCATCGACGAGAACATCAGCACCGTGACCAGGTGCCCCAGGCTCATCGCCGTGGACGGGTGGCCCGAACCCGCCTTGGCGCACATCTCCAGCGACAGACGGTTCAGCTCGATGGCCTGGGCGTGGACGGCGGCTTCGAATGACATGGGCAAGACCCTCCGAGAAAGAAAACCGCCGCTCTCCGTCCCCTCACCGGCCTGTCAGCGGACAGCGAGGACCCGGATCGCGGCGGCAGCCGGTGGATATGGATGAACTCTCCGAGCATAGCCGCCGCCCCGCCCACGATCCCACCCCCCGTCCGAAAAGACCGCCCCCGGCGCCGACCGGCCCGGGTTTTGCACGGATCGATCACATCCCCTGCACCGGCGGTCTCACCCCCTATCCCTGCGGTACAATCCCGCCCCAGACCGCTAGGGGTTGTTCCTGCGGGGGTTCAACGAACGGATCTAGACAACGCGGGTCGGAGACGAGCACATGAAGGTCATCTGTGAGCGTGGAGCCTTGCTCGAGGCAGTCAACCAGATCTCGGGGGTCGTCGCAGCACGCACCCCAAGGCCGCAGCTCACCTGCGTCAAAATGCGCGCCTCCAGGGCCGGCGGCGTCGGCGAGCTCGAGATGAGCGCCACCGACACCGAGCTCTCGCTCACCCTCCGCCTCGGACGCGTCGAGGTCGAACAGGAGGGCGAGGCCCTCGTCCCCGCCGACAAGCTCCGTCAGATCGTCTCCGCCGAGGACAACGAGCCCACCCTCACCATCGAGACCGACGACGACTCCTGCACCATCCGAGGCGCCGACGCCGAGTTCCGACTCAACACCTTCTCCCCCGCGGACTTCCCCAAGATCCCAGGATTCAAGGAGATCGCCTCCGGCTCCGCCAAGGCCGTCTTCCAGACCGACACCGCCACCCTCGCCGCCCTCATCGGACGCACCCTCTTCGCCGCCGCCCGCGAGAACTCACGCTACGCCATCAACGGCGTGCTGCTCAACCGCGACGGCAAGAAGCTCGAGATGGTCGCCACCGACGGGCGACGCCTCGCCCTGGCCTCCAGCACCCTCGCCGACAAGGGCAAGGGCGAGAGCGCCCACTGCATCGTCCCCGCCAAGGCCCTCTCCATGGTCATGAAGCTCATGGGCGACGGCGAGGAGCCCGTCCACGCAGCCGTCACCGACACCCAGGCCGTCTTCGCCATGGGAGACGACCCCGCAGACTCCCGCGCCGTCCTCGCCACCAACCTCGTCGAGGGCGCCTTCCCCCCCTACGAGGACGTCATCCCCAAGGACCAGGACATCAAGGTCGGCTTCGACCGCGACGTCCTCGCCTCCGCCGTCCGACGCGCCGCACTGCTCACCAACGAGGAGTCACGAGGCGTCCGCATGGCCTTCAACGGCTCCGAGAAGTCCCTCCGCCTCTCCAGCCGCAGCCCCGAGATGGGCGAGGCCAAGGTCGACGTCGGCCTCGCCTCCTACAACGGCTCGGACATCGAGATCGGCTTCAACCCCCAGTTCCTCACCGACGCGCTCAAGGTCATCCCCGACGCCGAGGTCATCATCGAGCTCAAGGCCGCCAACAAGCCCGGCCTCTTCCGCTCCGGCAACGACTTCGTCTACGTCGTCATGCCAGTCAACCTCAGCTGACCCACACGCCCACCCCTCACGCGGGCCCGGCCGACCCACGACCGCCCGAACGCCCGCGGCCGCACGCGTTGTCGAGCTGCAGCAGCGCCAGCGTCACGCCCGGCCACACCAGCAGCCCCGCGACCAGCGCCAGCTGCAGCGTGGACGCGCTGCGGAGCACCCCCGGACGCACCAGCACGTACACCAGCGCCAGACCGGCCAGCACGCACGACAGACCGATGAGCAGCAACGCGACGCGACGGAGCCTGTGAACGGATCGGGGCATCCCTGCCTACTTTCAAATTCGCAACGGCGACGGGGCGTGAACACACCTCCCGACCCGGCCGGGGATGACCGTACCCGCACCCCGCGCACCCGACAAGACCCGAAGGCACGGATTGCCGCTTGAAATTTCTCCCCACAATTCACACGCCCCAGCCGCGCGAACTGCCACCGAATCACAGCCCCGGTTTGTGCATGCCAACCGGCCCGGGTATCGTCCGGTCCATGCCGGCGCGCCAACGAGCCAGCTCCCCTCTGTCCCGCCGGTTCATCGCGGCGATGCTCGCGTGCGCCGGGCTCGCCTGCCACCCCGCCCACGCCCTCGCACAACCCGCCACCACGCCTGAGGAAGACACCCCAGCGGGCGTCCCCCCAGAGGCCTACGAGGGACGCACCGTCGCCGAGGTCGGGCTCGTCCAGCCCCCGGGCGACGACGCCCCAGCCCTCTCCGACACCGCCCGCCAGACCGCCCGCAACAACATCCGCAGCTACGCCGGCGGCCCCTACGACCGCGAGACCATCTCCGACGACCTCCGGCGCCTCAACCGCGTCGGCCTGTTCAGCCGCGTCGAGTGCCGCGCCGTCCTGCTCGACAACGGCCAGGTCCGCCTCGAGTACGAGCTCACCGAGCGCCCCGTCATCGTCGACGTCCAGGTCACCGGCAACGAGAAGGTCTCCGACAGGCTCATCGCCGAGCAGGTCGACCTGCGCATCGGCGTCCCGGTCGACCGCTTCCAGGTCGACCGCGCCGCCCGCAAGATCGAGCGCCTCTACCGCGAACGCGGCTACTACCTCGCACGCGTCTCCGTCGACGAGCAGGCCCTGGCCGACACCAGCGTCGTCCTCTTCCGCGTCCGCGAGGGCGAGCGCCTCCGCGTCACCTCCATCCGCTTCGAGGGCGCCCGCAGCATCCGGGAGGACCTGCTCCGGCGCGAGCTCGAGACCAAGACCTCCGGCCTCTTCCGCAAGGGCGCCCTCGAGGACGACCAGCTCGACACCGACATCGCCAACCTCATCGACTACTACAAGGACCGCGGCTTCCTCGACGTCCGCGCCGCCTACGACATCCAGCCCGCACCCAACGGCAAGGAAGCCATCGTCACCTACCTCATCGAGGAGGGGCCCCGCTACACCCTCCGCTCCCTCCAGGCCGTCTTCAGCACCGAGGACGACCGGCCGCCCGTCTACACCGAGGCCCAGCTCGCCGGTCTCGTCCGGATCAAGCCGGGCGACGACTACGGCGTCCGCGCGCTCGACGAGGCCGTGCAGACCGTCGAGGACGCCTACGGCAAGCAGGGCTACGCCGACGTCACCGTCACACGGCGTGACAAGCGAGACCCCGACGCCCCCGTCGTCGACCTCACCCTCTTCGTCAACGAGGGGCGACGCTACACCACCGGCGAGGTCATCATCCAGGGCAACGAGATCACCCGCGACAGCGTCGTCCGGCGCGAGGTCCAGGTCGCCCCGGGCATGCCCCTGGACACCACCGCCCTCGAGGCCACCGAGGAGCAGATCCGACGGCGCAACATCTTCGACCGCAACGAGATACGCCTCACCATCCAGCCCCCCGACCCCGACGAGCCAGACGTCCGCGACGTCCTCATCGAGATCAAGGAGACCAACACCGGCGAGCTCAACATCGGCGGCGCCATCTCGTCGGACTCCGGCGTCGTCGGGCGGCTCGGGTTCGTGCAGCGCAACTTCGACATCCGCGACCCGCCGGACTCCTTCGGCGACTTCTTCTCCGGCAAGGCCTTCCGGGGCGGCGGGCAGACCTTCCGCATCGAGGCCCTCCCCGGCAACCAGGTCCAGACCTTCAACATCGCACTCACCGACCCCGCCCTCAACGACACCGACTACTCCGGCTCGGCCAACATCTTCTACCGCAACCGCAACTTCGACGAGTTCGACGAGCGCCGCTGGGGCGCCCGCCTCAGCCTGGGCCGCCGGTTCGGCACGCGCTGGAACGGGGCCGCGAACGTCCGCATCGAGACCATCAACCTCGGCGACCTCCAGCCCGACCGCCCCACCGACATCTTCGCCGTCGCCGACGAGAACCTGCTGACCTCACTCGACCTCACCCTGACCCGCACCACCCTCGACCGCTTCGTCTTCCCCACCGAGGGCACCCGCACCCAGCTCTCGGTCTCCCAGGTCGGCGTGCTGGGCGGCGACTTCGACTACACCAAGCTCGCCGCCGAGGGCACCACCTACTTCGCGCTCCGGGAGGACATCTACGGGCGAGCCACCACCATCAAGTTCGAGGGGATGGTCGGGTGGTCGCCGCAGGGACAGGACGAGGTCCCCACCTACGAGCGCTTCTACCTCGGAGGCCAGAGCTTCCGCGGGCTCGACTTCCGCACCGTCAGCCCCAAGGGCATCCGCAACGACAACGGCCTGCCCAGCGACGACCCCGTCGGCGGCACCTGGCTCTTCTTCGCCGGCGCCGAGATCACCCAGCCCCTCTTCGAGGAGATCCTCTCCGGCGCCGTCTTCATCGACTCGGGCACCGTCACCGAGGACCCCGGCTTCGACGACTACCGCGTCACCGCCGGCTTCGGCCTCCGCGTCGTCGTCCCCGCGCTCAGCCCCGCCCCGCTCGCCTTCGACTTCGGCTGGCCCATCATCAAGGAAGACAGCGACGAAACCCGCGTCTTCAGCTTCACGCTCGACGTACCGTTCTGAGACCACACCAACGCCCGGGGGGGTGAAAGGATGGCCCGCGATGACCGCCACGACCACGACACTCACACGACTCCGCGCGCCGGCGCTCCTCGCCGCGCTCCTGATCGCCTGCACCCTCGCCTGGAGGGCCAACGCCGGCGCCAGGCCCCCGGCCACCCCCACCGCCGTCGCCACCATCGACATCGTCGCCATCCTCGACCAGCTCGAGGAGCGACAGGTCCTCGAGGAACGCCTCCAGGCCTCTCTCAACGAACGGCAGAAGCAGCTCGAGGAGCTCGGCAAACGCCTCGAGAACGTCCAGGCCGACATCCAGACGCTCAACCAGCAGACGCCCGCCTACCGCGAGAAGGTCCGCGAGGCGCTCGAGCTCCGAAACCTCGCCCAGACCAGGCGCCAGATCCTCGAGCAGATCATCAGCATCGAGCGGGCCGAGCTCCTCCGATCCCTCTACGACAAGATCTCGGCCTCCATCGGGCGCGTCGCAGACCGCGACGGATGGGACGTCGTCCTCCTCGACGACTCCGCCTTCCCCCTCCCACAGGGCGACGTCTCCGACCGCGACATCGAGCGCAACATCGTCTCGCGCGGCGTCATCTACCGCCACGACTCGGTCGACATCACCAGCGACGTCATCCAGCTCATGAACAACGAGTTCAACGCCCCGTGATCGAGCAGCGATACACCTCTCAACAGCTCGCAGAGCTGCTCAACGCCGAGCTGCTCGGCCCGCCCGACCTCGAGCTCACCTCCCTCGCGCCCATCGACGAGGGCGGCCCGGGGTCCATCACCTTCATCCGCTCGGCGGAGTACGCCAGGCGCTGGAAGCACAGCCGCTGCTCCGCCGCCCTCGTCTCGCGCTCGCTGACAAACAACACCGACCACGACCCCAAGACCCGCGCCCTGCTCGTCGTCGACTCGGCCGACCGCGCCTTCGTCGCCCTGCTCCAACGCGTGCGACCCGAGCTGCACGCCCCGGACGGCGTCCACCCCGCCGCGATCGTCGACCCCACCGCCACCCTGCCCCCCGGCACCCGCGTCGGCCCCGGCGCCGTCATCGGGCCCCAGACCACGTTCGGCACCGGCTGCACCGTCGGCGCCGGCGTCGTGATCGGGGCCCGCTGCACCATCGGCAACGACACCGTCATACGCCCCAACGCCGTCATCGAGGACCGCTCCACCATCGGCGACCGCTGCATCATCCAGCCCGGCGTCCTCATCGGCGGCGACGGCTTCGGGTTCGTCCCCAGGGCCGACGGCGCCGGGCTCGAGAAGGTCCCGCACGCCGGATCGGTCGAGATCGGCAACGACGTCGAGATCGGCTCCGGCTCCACCATCGATCGGGGCAAGCTCAGCCCGACCCGCATCGGGGACGGCACCAAGATCGACAACCAGGTCCAGATCGCGCACAACTGCGTCATCGGACGCGCCTGCCTCATCTGCGCACAGACCGGCATCGGCGGCTCCACGCGCATCGGCGACGGCGTCACCATCGGCGGCCTCGTCGGCATCGCCGACAACCTCACCATCGGCGACGGCGCCTCCATCGGCGCGGGCTCAGGGCTCATGCACGACGTCCCCGCAGGCGAGAAATGGCTCGGCTACCCCGCCGCACCCTCCGCACGCGCGCTCAGACAGTGGGCCTTCATGCGCAAGGTCGGGCTCGAACAGAGCCAGCGCCCCGCCAAAGACAACCAGGCCAGAGAGCCACAGGACTGATCCGTGACCCCAACCCGACGCACGCCCGCCTCCGACGCAAGGCTCGAAGGGCGCGGGCTCTTCACCGACCAGCCCGCCGCCGTGACCATCCGGCCCGCCGAGACCGGCGCGGGCCTGCTCGTGGCCCGCCCCGGCGACGACCCCATCCTCGCACACGTCTCCACCCTCTCCTCCGACGCGCCCCACCCCGCATTCCAGCGCCTCGCCCCACGCTGCACCGCGCTCAACCTCGACTCCGGCCCCCTCTTCACCGTCGAGCACGCCCTCTCCGCCCTCGTCGGCCTCGGCGTCACCGACGCCCTCATCGAGGCCGACGGGCCCGAGCTCCCCATCCTCGACGGCTCGGCCCTCCCCTACGTCCACGCCCTGCTCGGGGCCGGCCTCACCGACACGGACCAGCCCGCGCACCCCCTCATCGTCACCGAGGAGCTCACCCTCGCCGACGACCGGGGCGGATCGGTCCGCGTCGAGCCAGCCGACGACACCGCCTACACCTACCACCTCGACTACGGGCCCGCGGCGCCCGTGCCGCCCGCACGCGTCTCCTGGGACGCAACCCCCGACGACTACGCCGCCAACATCGCACCGGCACGCACCTACGCCCTCCAGTCCGAGGCCGAGCAGATGCAGGCGCTCGGCCTGTTCAGGCACCTCACCCCGCGCGACATGCTCGTCATCGCCCCCCCCACGCCCGACCACCCCGGCGGCCCCATCGACAACGCCTACCGCTTCCCGGACGAGCCAGCACGCCACAAACTCCTCGACCTGATCGGGGACCTCGCCCTCGTCGGACGACCCATCCGGGCACGCATCACCGCCCGCCGCTCCGGGCACGCCCTGCACCACCAGGTCGCCCGCGCCCTCGTCGCCCGCTTCGGCCACACCGGCTAACCCCGCTCCACGTACTCCGTCCGGAAGATCAACAGCACCGTCCCCTGCTCCTCCGGCTGGATCCCCACCAGCCGCACACGCCGCCCGTCGCCCAGCCGGATCAGCGGATCCGGCGCGGGCTGATCACCCAGGAACACCCGGAAGATCTCCTTCAGGTCGTCCCCCTCCAGCTCGCTGGGCAGCACGTCCGTGTCGCCAGGCGTGCCGGAGAACACCCACGCCGGCGGCAACGGCAGGCGACCGATGCTCACCGAGTCCGCGATCAGCCACACCGTGCCGTCCCCCCGGAACTGCGGCGTCAGCGTCGCGGTCATGTACGAGCCCTCGCTCGTCGCGCTCGACCGCACCCGCGCCCCCAGCCTGATCGTCGCCCCGTCGAAGTTCAGACGCAGCTCCGCCAGCTCCTCCGGCCACGCCGCGAGCCAGCCCTCCGCCTCCGCCCACTTCGGCAGGCGCTCGGTCAGCCAGGCGCTGGCCTGCCCGCTCTCCAGGCGCACGCCCCAGTTCTCGCTCGCCCGCACCGTCCCCACCAGCGGGAGCTCCCGCTCGGTCAGCTCGCGCCGGCGCGTCAATTCCCCGGACAGACCGTTCTCGACGTTCAGCGCCGCCTCCCGCACCGCCGGGTCCGCCGCGTCGATCGGCGTCCACCAGTCCGGGGCCTGCTTCATCCGGTGGTTGGCGTACACCAGCGCCCCGGTCACACCCACCACCAGCCCGATCGCGAGCCCGATCAGCAACGCCGAGTGCTTCCCCACCCAGCCCCCAAGCCGTCGCGCCAGCGGCCTCGGAGCCTCCTCCTCGGGCACGAGACCACGACGCGCACCCGGGATCGGGATCGGCGAGACCGGATGCGACAACGCATCCTCTCCGTGCTGGCGCTCCGTCGACGGCACGCACCCAGCATATCTCCTTCAACGCTGCGTGCCCGCTCCTTCTCCCCAAGGGGGGGCGGGGGAGAGGGTGGCCCGAAGGGCCGGATGAGGGGGCGGCAGGATCGAGCAACGCAGACGAGCACCGAGCCCCCTCTTTCCGAGCCGCGGGCGTAAGCACGCGGCCCCCCGCCAACACCGCGCACAAAAAACCGGCCCGGGCACACGCCCGAACCGGTGAAAAAGTCCTGCGTGTTCCGAAGCCTTAGCGCTTCGAGAACTGGAAGCGACGGCGGGCGCCCGGCTGGCCGTACTTCTTCCGCTCCACCTTGCGGGCGTCGCGGGTCAGGTAGCCGGCGTCGCGCAGCGCCTGCTCCAGCGTCGGGTCGTAGCCCACCAGGGCCCGCGAGATGCCGAGGCGCACCGCCTGGGCCTGCCCCATGTACCCGCCGCCGTGGGCCCGCACGATCACCTCGAGCTTGTCGCTCGTGTCGGTCAGCGTGAGCGGGGCGCGCGCGTCGTTGCGGTCACGCGGCTCGGAGAAGTACTCCTCCACCGTCTTGAACGCCTTCCGGGCCGTCTGGATCTTCACCGATCCCTCCCCCTGCGCCGGACGGAGCCGGACCCGCGCCACCGCCGTCTTGCGACGCCCCGTCCCCCACCACCACCCGTGCTTGTCCGAGGGCTTGGGGTCCTGCATCGGGCGGGTCTGCTCGACGGTCTCCGAGGTCGGAGACACGTGGTCGCCCGAGATCTCGGGGTTCGTGATCGTGGTCGTCAGGGGCTGATCGCTCATGGAGTCAATGTCCTTCGTGGGCCGCCGTCATCCACCTGGCCGGGCGACGCGCCGGGCCGGCTTCGGGCGGGGGAATGTCAATCTCAGACCTTCAGTTCCACCGGGCTCACGCCCGCGTGCGGGTGCTCCGAGCCCGGGTACACCTTCAGCTTCTTGAGCATCTGACGACCCAGACGGTTCTTGGGCAGCATGCGCCGCACCGCCAGCTCGATCAGACGCTCCGGACGCTCCTCGCGCAGCTGCCCGTACGAGCGGAGCTTCAGACCCCCCGGGTACCCCGTGTACCGCTTCTCGAACTTCTGCTCCGCCTTCTTGCCCGTCAGCCCGACTTTCGTCGCGTTCGTGACGATCACGAAGTCCCCCGTGTCGACGTGCGGCGTGTACTCCGGGCGGTGCTTGCCCATCAGCACGACCGCCACCTCAGACGCCAGGCGACCCAGCGAGACGCCCTCCGCGTCCACGATCCGCCACTCACGGGCGACATCACCGGGCTTGGCGGTAAAAGTCTGACGGCGAAGATGCGTGGGCATGGCGACCTCCGGCTTGCGCCCGGGAAAAACGCGACGGCGACAGGCCGAGCGTCCCCGGGGGGATCAGTGAACACGCCGCCTTCCGGGCGGGGCGGGCCGCGAAACTCAGTCCGCGGCAGGGTTTGGGACGATTCCCGAGAGCGAGTCCCGGGCCCCAACACTAGCCCACGCGCCGCCCCAGTCAAGAAAAAGCTCCGACGCCCGACCCCCAACAACCACTCCCGGCCCCCCGCGGGTGGCCGCACGCCTCCCAACAGCCGATGATCCCCCCGATGCACCCCTCCGACCAGACACCCCCAAGCCGCCCCGACGCCGACCGCCACCGGGACGCCGGCTCACCGGGGTCACACACGACGGGCGCCGCGATCGGGCACACCCTGCCCAGCCCGTTCGAGGAGGACGCGCCCACCCCGGACCCCGGAACGCCCGCCTCCCGCCTCGTCGCCCTCGTCGCAGCCACCCTCCTCGCTGTCGCCGCCATCGTCTGGCAGCACCTGCCCGAGGACACGCGACTCCGCTCGCTCGGCCTGACCCCGCCCCCACCGAGCCAGACCGGACCGGTCATCCCGCTGCTCGAGCCCACCTCCATCTACGGACGCATGGCCGTCAAGCTCGGCCCGATCTTCGCCTCCGACCCCACCGCCCCCGCCCAGTTCACCGAGATGATGGACAGCGCCGCCTTCACCGTCGAGGACCGCGTCGCGGGCGCCGTCGTGCTCGGCGAGCTCAAGACCCCCCGGGACGCGGCCGACGCCCTGCGCGACCTCCGCGCCGAGGTCGAGACCGCCGGCGCGAGCCCCCCCGACGACGACCCGCAGGGCCTCCCGGGCGCGATCAGCACCCGAGACGAGATCCTGCGCGACCTCGACGACTTCCGCACCGTCTACGTCGCCGGGTCCGACGCGCTGGACCCCCAGGCCGCCTCCCGCCTCCGCACCCGCTACGCCTTCTTCGCCGAGGTCGCACTCACACACGACGCCCCGGAGGGCACCCCAGAGCGGCGCGAGCCCCGCTCCGGCGGAGCCGTCATCCTCGTCGGCATGCTCGCCTTCGCCGCCCTCGCCTTCTTCGCCTTCGTCGCAGGGTGCGTGCTGCTCGTGCTCGGCCTGCTCCGCTACGTCCCGAAGCGCGAGGTCCCCAGCTTCGTCCCGCCCGCGCCGGGCGGCAGCGTCATGCTCGAGACCTACGCCCTCTTCGTCGGCGGCTTCGTCCTGGTCTCCACCGTCGGCACCGTCCTGTCGGTCAAGAAGCCAGAGCTCGCCGTGATCGCGCTCCCCCTCCAGTTCGCCCTGATGGGCGTCGTCGCGTGGCCCCTGCTCCGCGGGATGAAGCCCGCAGCGTGGCGCCGCGCGATGGGCCTCACCGCCGGCGCACCCGGGCCCGTCGGCGTGCTCAAGGAGATCGGCTTCGGCTTCCTGGCCTACCTCGCCGCCATCCCCGTCTTCGTCGCCGGCATCATCGTCACGCTCGTCCTCCTCTTCGCCTCCGAGCTGCTCCGGGGCCCCGGAGACGGCCCCGTGGAGCCCCCCAGCAACCCCATCGTCGACATGGTCGCCTCCGGCGACTGGCTCGTGATCGCCCTGCTCGCCGTCATGGCCACGATCTGGGCCCCCATCACCGAAGAACTCGTCTTCCGCGGCGCCCTGTACAGGCACGTCCGAGCACGCCTCCACTGGACCCTCGCCGCACTCCTCACCACCTGCCTCTTCGCCTTCATGCACGGCTACCCGTTCATCATGATGACCCCCCTGCTCGCGCTGGGCGTCATGTTCGCGATCATGCGCGAGATCCGAGGCTCCGTCATCGCCGCCATCACCGCCCACTTCATCCACAACGCCACCCTCATCACCGTGATGGTCGTCGTCATCCGACCCATGCTCAGCTGATTCCCACACGGGCCCCCGACGCAAGTCCGGGGACCCGAGAACCTCGGCATACGCGATTGTGCTCGGGTCCCCTCACTCACGCGAGGGGCTCGTCAATCACGACCATTGGATGACTAGCCCCGAGCGCAAGCGAGGGGGTTCTTTCGTTGGAATCACCATGAACGAGAACCCCCTCGCTCGCGCTCGGGGCTAGTTGCCGACCGCCACCCGCTTCTCCACCCCAAGCACGCGCTCCGCCAGGCTCGCGAGCCGCAACAACGACCGCTCCGCAAACGCCGGCCCCACGAGCTGGACGCCCACGGGGAGCCCGCCGCCCTCCTCCCGGCCGGGGGTGAACCCCGCCGGCACCGTCACACCCGGCAGCCCCGCCAGGTTCGCCCCCACCGTGAACACGTCCTCGTAGTACAGCGCCAGCGGGTCGTCCGCGTTGACCTTCTCCCCGATCCCGAACGCCGGCGACGGGCACGCCGGGCTCAGCACCGCGTCGAACCCCCGGGCGAACACCGCGTCGTACCCCGCCTTGATCACGCGCCGCGCCTTGAGGGCCGTGTTGTAGTACGCGTCGTAGTACCCGCTGGAGAGCACGTGCGTCCCCAGCAGGATCCGGCGCTGCACCTCCGGCCCGAACCCCTCCGAACGCGACTTCACGTACACGTCCTCCAGCGCCCGCCCATCGGCCCGGCGCCCGTACCGGATCCCGTCGAACCGGGCCAGGTTCGAGCTCGCCTCGGCCGTCGCGACGAGGTAGTACGCCGCGATCCCTGCCTCGGTGTGCGCCAGATCCACCTCCTCGACCCGCACCCCCGCCCCCTCCAGCGCCTGCACCGCCCGCTCGAACACCGCCAGCGTCCGCGAGTCCACCCCCGCCCCACGCGCCTGACGCGGCACCGCCACCCGGGCCTGCTTCGGAGCCTCCCCGAGACTCCCCATCAGGTCCGACGGCACCGCACTCTCCGAACTCGTCGAGTCCTTCGGATCGAACCCCGCCATCACCGCAAACGCCAACGCCGCGTCCTCCACCGAGCGCGTCATCGGCCCGATCTGGTCCAGGCTCGACGCGAACGCCACCAGTCCCCAGCGGCTGATCCGCCCGTACGTCGGCTTGAATCCCACGATCCCGCACAGGCTCGCCGGCTGCCGGATCGAACCGCCCGTGTCGCTCCCCAGCGCCAGCGGCACGACCCCCGCCGCGACCGCGCTCGCGCTCCCACCGCTCGACCCGCCCGGCACGCGCGTCTGGTCCCACGGGTTGCGGCACGCCCCGAACGCCGAGTGCTCGCAGCTCGACCCCATCGCGAACTCGTCCAGGTTCGTCTTGCCGATCACGACCGCCCCCGCGTCCTCCAGCCGCCGGGCCGCGGTCGCGCTAAACGGGCTCTCGTAGTGCTCCAGGAACCGGCTCGCGCACGTCGTCCGCCCACGGTCCAGGCAGATGTTGTCCTTCAGCGCGATCGGCACCCCCGCCAGCGCCCCCACGTCCTCCCCACGCGCGACCCGCTCGTCGATCTCACGCGCCCGCGCCATCGCGTCCTCATCGAACAGGCTCACAAACGCGTTGAGCCCCTCCGAAGCGTGCGCCCGCTCCAACGCCCGCTTCACCAACTCCGCGCTGCCGACCTCCTTCGAGGCCACCAACCGAGCCGACTCCGCAACACCCGCAAAGTCATCGTGAGAGGCGGTCATGCTCCACCCCCATCACCCAACACACGCGGCACCCGGAGAAACGGCTCCAGCCCGTCCGGCGCCAGCCCCATCACCGTCTCGTTCGAGAACGCCTCCCCCGGCTCGTCCGCGTCCAGCCGGTTCGACTGATCCCCCACGTGCGCCATCGGCTCGACCCCATCCAGGTCCAACCCCTGCAACCGCTCGGCATACCCCAATATCGCCGACAGATCCCGCCCCACCCGCTCCAGTTCCCCCTCCGGCACCTCCAGGCGCGCGAGCCGCGCGATCTTCTTCACGTCCTCAGGAGTCAGGGCATCGCTCATGTCCGGATCGTATCCGGAACACACCGCGCAGCAATGCGAATGCCATTCACAGTGAAGCGCCCGCCATTCAACGAGGTCGTCGTACTGCTTGCGATTGCCTGCCTGCTGTGTCTGATTCTGTTGCCCCCGATGTTGCCGGGCACCAGCCGGCGTCCTTACCTGTTTGAAGTAGACCTGACCCAATCCGAGCCCGTGATCGTCGAGATGGACCGCTCCGACCCGCGCCGAGATCTACCTGACGGCGTGTTCAGGATTGCTGTTCGGGGCGGGGAGTATTACCAGGATGGTCTGTTTGGTCCTCTCTGGCAACGGCATGGCGTCTACATCTCGATCTACCTATCCGATGGCGAGTCGCTCCGAGTGCGGTCAGCGATACAGGCTCAAGAACTGGCCACTTCGCACCCCCTCCCTGCGGCAGCGCTCGAATCACTCGAGCGCCACTTCGTCGACGAATCGCGATCTGAATTCCTGGCCGACGGTTCGCTGCACTTCGAACCCTGGAGACCGTATTGGCCCGGCTGGATATTCCATCTCGTCATGTTCCTGCTCCCGCTGATCGGTTTGTACTGGAGCATTCTGCTTGTGCGGGAAAGCGTCGGTTTCGTATCTCGCTATCGCGCCCGCCGAATTCAGCGCCACGGACCCGCCTGCGCCTCCTGCGGGTATTCCCTAAATGGCCTTCCACAAGAGCAAGACACTGATCCGGTCTGCCCCGAGTGCGGCGGTTCAATAACCCATCCTGCCTGACCCGAACTTCGCGTCTTCGCCCCCCTTCGCGCCTTCGCGTACCGGCCTTCCTTCTCCCTCTCCGCGCCCTCCGCTCTCCTCCGCCCCTCCGCGTACCCGCCTTTTCCCCCCTCCCCCTCAACCCAAACCGGGTGTGGTCCGATACCCCCCTCCATGGGATGGACCGACACCAAGCCGTTCTCGCCCGCCGGACAGCTCCGGCTCGTCGCCGCGATGTCCGCGGCCGTATTCATCGGCTGCGCCCACCTCGTCTGGAACCAGTCCTCCCTCCTCACCGCGATCCGCGGCGACGCCCCCCTCACCACCGCCCTCGCCCCCAGCGGCCCCGTCCCCACACCAGGCGAGCCCCAGGCCTCCGACGACACCCAGGGCATCGACTTCGCCTCCCTGTCCGCCCCCAACCTCTGGCTGTACGAGGACGCCGCCAACCCGAGCGGCTGGTCGCTGCACTTCGAGGACCCCGAGCTCGAGCCCGACGCCTACCCCGACGGCGCCCGCACCATGGGCCCCTTCCGCGCCACCATCTGGACCACGCCGCGCATGGGCGTGTGGGCCTCCACCACCCACGACCTCGACCACGCCTTCTACTGGTTCGGCGACACCACGCACGCCCTGACCATACCGCAGATCCGCAACCTGATCGCCGACAACTGGACCACCGGCGGCCCCGCCGCGCTGCGAGCCTTCCGCCAGGGCACCCACGCACGCACAGACGAAGCCCCCGGCCTCGAAACCAGCACCGCGATCAACCCGATCGGCTGGCTGATCAACGCCGCGTCCGTCGGAGCCCTGCTCACCACGTGCGGCCTGCTCCTCGCGTCGTTCCTCATTGCCCGGCGCCCGAAGCAGAACGCGGCGGACACTGCTACAACCGAAGCGACGACGACCGCCCCCACCCGCGCCGCGGCGTGAAAAATCCTCCCCCGTCACCGACGGGGGAGGTGTCGCCGTAGGCGACGGAGGGGGTAAAGAGCCCGGTTCCCGCCTTCGACCCGAAGGGCGAAGGCGGATTCCCCAACGCCCACTGCGACCTCCCCAACACCTGCTTCGCGCTGCGCGTCGAAGCAGGGCACTGCCAAAGCACGATCACACACAAGAACTAGCCCTTTGCGTCAGCAAAGGGGCTCGGTCTTCTCGCGACCCCCTACTTCCCCTCCCCCTCCGCACCCTCCACCCCATCCCCGCGCGTCACCCGCTCAATCGCCCTGTTCGCGATCTGCGCAATCAACGCCAGCACAAACACCGTCAGCACGATCCCGCCCCACAGCAGCCACACCGGCTTCTCCGGATCCTCGTCCCAACCGTTCACCTGCGTCCCCAGCCACACCACCACCGCCGTGCGAGGCAGCATCCCCACCATCGTCCCCACCACGTAGATCCACAGCGGCACCTCGACGCTCGTCAGCACCAGGTTCGTCAGCGCGAACGGCGAGTTGGGCGGCACACGCACCAGCGTCACCAGCCCCAGCGTCTTCAGCGGCCCCCCCCCAACAAGAGCGTCTCGGACTGCCAACGCCTTGGTGTGACGCTCGATCTCCGCCTCCACCTTGTGCCGCGCCACCAGGCGAGATCGGAAGAGCACACG
>JBICID010000103.1:0-40339 GCA_043101615.1 Phycisphaerales bacterium JB040
GCCGACCTCGGCCAGCGCCGCAGCCCCACGCTCGCCCGACACACGCCTGAGCCTGGCGAAGAACACCATCGCCGAGCCGAGGCGGGAATCGTCGTGGAACGCCAGCTCCTGCGGGACGTAGCCGACCATCGCCCGCGCACGCCTGCCCCGACGCCGGACGTCGCAGCCGCCGATGCTCGCCGCCCCCCCGAACCGGATCACCCCGAGCAGGCAGCGGATCAGCGTCGTCTTGCCCGCCCCGTTGCTGCCCCACAACGCCAGCGCCCCGCCGGGCTCGAGCCCGAACGACACGCCCGACACCGCCTCCAATCGACCGAACCGTTTCGTGACGTGCTCGCACCGGATCATGTCAGTCCTCCTGTCCCGCGTCCGGCAGCCCCCGCTCGAGCCCGAGCAGCAGCGCGCAGGCCGCGGCGATCGCAAGCAGGGACACCCCGAACAGCCCCATGCGGGCCCCGCCCACGCCCGTGTCGGCGAACGCCGGCGGGATATCGGGCGCCGAGGCCAGCGGCGCAGGGTCGATCAGCGTTGATTCCGGGCGCAGCTCCGGCAGCGCCCGGGCGGTGAACTCGATCGCCCGCTGCGCCGGGCCGTGCACGAACAGCCGCAGATTCGGCTCTCCCGCGAGCATCGCGCCGAAGAGGCTCCGGGGCTCGTACGCGACGTCGCCGACCCCGTCCGCGTCCAGATCGAAGCCCGCGTAATCCGACCAGTAGTTCCCGACGCCCTCGCGGGCGAACGCGTTGCTCACCAGCCTCCCCCGACCGTGGGTCGCCGCCGCCTGCTCGTTCTCCACGAACGCGTTGCGGGTGAAGACGTTGTCGTGCGTGTTGGGCGTCGCGAGCAGCCCGACCTCGTTGAACGCGATCATGTTGGCCTCGAACAGGCCCGTCGAGCCCAGCGAGGACGGGCTGTTGTCGAGATACACACCGACGCGGTTGGCGAGCAGCGCGTTGCCCGTGACCTCGATGTCGTCGCAGTCCTTGAGACCGATGCCGTACCCGCTGGCACCGCGGTTGTTCCGCATGCGGTTCCCGCGGAGCGTGATCTCGTTGCTGTACATCAGGTAGACGCCGACCGAGTTCCCGTGCAGGTCGTTCTCCTCGAGCACTGTCCGGTGGCTGTACATGAAGTGCAGCCCGTAGCGGCTGTCCGTCACGGTGTTCCGCGCGACCCTCAGGTCCTCGGAATACCAGAACACCATGTCGCGTGTGCCCCGGACCGTGTTGCCCTCGACGACGCACCCGTGGCTCCACCACAGGCGGATCCCGTCGCCCCGACGACCGGGCTCGAGGTCCTTGCCGGCGATGGTGTTGCCCAGGATCACCGCGCCCGGGGCCTCGCGCAGGTCGATCCCGAACAGGGCGTCCTCGATCGTGTTGCCCTCGATCCGCGCGCCCGGCGCCGAGACTCGGATCGCCGACGGCTCCCCCGTCACGTCGTCCCCAGACCCCCGCACCGTGCACCCCCGGACCGTCACTCCCCCCGCGAGCACGCTGAGAACCGTCCCCTCCCCCAGCCCGTCGAAGACCACCCCGGCGCTCCCGTCGAGCGTGACCGGCTTGCCGATCACCAGGCCGCCCTCGTAGATGCCCGGCGCCGGCCGGACCACGCCGCCCGGCTCGGCCAGCTCGATCAGCCGGGCCACGTCGGACACCGGGCGACGCCCCGAGGCGCCGGGGGCGCGCGCGACGCCGGCGGGCGACGCGAGCAGCGCGGTCAGGATGGCGACGAGCAGCGGACGCATCGATGGACTCCCCTCACGCGCCGCCCGGCGCCGCGGACACCGACCGCCGGCGACGCGCCAGCGGCAGGTAGGCCCGCCTGTGGAAGTACAGGGCCCCGACCAGCACCACCGACGCGACGCAGGCCAGGATCAGCCCCACGCCCGGCGTGGCGATGGTCACGAACTGCCCGATCCCGCCACGCCCCAGCGCCGTGGGCACGAACGGCTTCACCGCGTTGGAGAGCGGCGCGTGCGGGTCCAGGTTCAGCCCGAAGTGACGCATCCACAGGTGCAGGTCGATCAGGAACACCGCCGGGAACAGCACCACCGGGGCCACCAGCAGCGCGGCCCAGCGCGTGTGGACGTACGCCGCAAGCTCCAGCATCACCACGAACGCGATCATCACGAACACGCCGACCGCACGCTCGATCGCGGCGGCCTCGTACAGCGACCGCATCCCGATGTAGTGATTCAGCCCGTCGATCTCCGCCACGTCGCCGGTGAGCGCGTTCAGGTACGCGGTCATGTGCAGCCCGGCCGGGTACTGCGGCGCCTGCAGCTCCATGTGCCAGTACGGCAGGAACAGCGAGACCAGCAGCAGCACCCGCGCGACCAGCAGCAGGAACCCCGGCGTGCCGTAGCGGAGCGAGTGTCGCGAGGCCTCGTCCGGGCTCACTCGGGGCCCGAGGATGCGTTCGACGAGCGTGGTCATGGGGCGGCTCCTCCGTCCGGCGCGGGCCCGCCCGGCCCGCGCGAGTGCAAGCCCCGCGGGGCGCTCTCGCGCCCCGCCGGGTGGCGTGTCATTCGGGCTCCACCATCAGGTAGCCCATCATCTCCAGGTGCAGCGCCGAGCAGAACTCGGAGCAGTAGAACGGGAACGTCCCGGCGGTATCGGCCTCGAACTCGATCGTGACCGTCTCGCCCGGCTCCA
Source organism: Phycisphaerales bacterium JB040 (assembly GCA_043101615.1). Classification (GTDB taxonomy): domain Bacteria; phylum Planctomycetota; class Phycisphaerae; order Phycisphaerales; family UBA1924; genus JBLHKT01. Next base: position 2,658 of record JBICID010000103.1, read on the forward strand.
GCGACGCCGTGATGTTGTAGACCGGCACCGCGAAGCCGTGCGTCGCGTCCACAGCACGCTCGGTGTTGGTGATGTGCCACCGGACCCGGTCGCCCTGCCTCAGGTAGATGTGCTCGGGGTTGAAGTGGCTCCGGATGGCGGTCATGAAGATGTCGACGGTGCCGTCCTCGTTGCGCTGCACACGCTCCATCTTGGGCTTGGGCGCCATCGGGTTGATGTTCTGCACGTGCGGGTCCCAGCCGACCTCCGGGTAGGTCTTCCAGGAGTTGAGCTTGTCCGCCTTGACGATCTGCGCATAGTGCGGCTCGCCCACGCCCATCGCCATGTCGTACAGCACCGGCATGTCCGCCCCGTCGCCCGTGATGTCCAGCAGCTGCAGGTTCTGCGGGAGCAGCGGGCCCGTCTGCACGAACCGGTCCACAGACCACTTGTTCAGCGACACCAGGTACTTGCCGTCCGGGCTGACCGTGTCGCCCTCGGCCACCGCGATGTGCCCCACGTTGTAGTGCACCGGGGTCTTGTGCACCAGCGTCCAGTCGGGCTCGGGAGTCCCAGATCCGTACGAGCCACCGAGCGTCCAGCGAGCGACCGCGGAATCGAGGTACAGCGACGTGTACGCGTACCCGTCGGGCCCGAACTGCGTGTGGAGCGGCCCGAGCCCCACCTCGATGCGGGCCTCCACCACGCTGTCGAAGTCGAGGATCGGCACCCCGTACTCGTCGGTCCCCGAGTAGGTCCCGTCCGCGATCGCACGCCTGATTTTCTCCATCGAGTAGATGGTCACGTGCGGGTCGAGCTTGCCCGACACCACGATGAAGTCGCCCTTGGGCGACACGTCCACACCGTGCGGGCTGCGCGGCTCGGGCGTCACGTGCAGCAGCCCCTCGCTCAGCGCCGTGTCCAGCGTGATGACCGGGAACCCCTCGATCATCTCGACCTTGCCATCCATGTAGACACGCTCCGCCTTCTTCCAGTCGATGATGTGCAGGAAGTCGGTCGCGTTCATGCTCGCCCCGGCCTCGAACGGCGGCTTCTTGTCCTGGATCCCACCCGTCGCCAGCTCCGTGTTCAGCGAGTTCATGAAGAAGTACCCGTCGCTCGCCAGCTTGCCCGCGTCCGACAGGTCCTGCCAGTACGGCGGCAGCTCGATCGCGAACGAGCGCTCCGGATCGATACGACCGCGGTTCCGGTCGAACTTCCACAGCGTCACGGACCCCTTGTACCGCTCCTTGTACTCGGAGATCGGCGCGTACTCCGAGCCCCACGGCACCGCGTACTGCCCCCCCTCGATCACGTACTCGGTGTCCGGGGTCACGAAGGTCCCCCCGTGGTCGCTCAGCGTCAGCGGGTTCTTGATGATCTGCTTGGTCTCCCAGTCCCGGAGATCGATCACCGCGACCCGGGCGTTGATCTTGTCGTTGATGAACAGGTACTGCCCGTCGTACTCGCCCCCGGTCTCCGAGAGCGCCGGGTGGTGCGTGTCACCCCAGAGATTCGCCTTGCCCTCCGGGAAACCCGCCGCGATGATCTCGTCGCCGACCCCGAACCCCCACCCCTGCCAGGGCTCGGGCGTGAACACCGCGATCGACCGCAGCAGGCGCATGCTCGGCAGCCCCACCACGAAGACCTGCCCGGCGTGACCGCCCGACGCGAACATCAGGTACTCGTCCTTCTGACCGCTCGGCAGGTACGTCTTCGCCGCCGCGACAAGATCGGCCGTGGTCAGCCCACGCTCCTTCGCGACCGACTCGACGTCGCGCATCGACTGCGCGAGGGCCGGAGCGCCCGTCCCGCACATCGTCAGGATCGCAAGCGAGGCCGTCATACTCCGGATTCGTGTGTGTTTCGCTGTCATGGCATGTCCTCGGTCTTCCGCCGGCCAGGGCCCTTCCCGGAACGCGGCGCGGTGTCGGTATCCGACGGGCTCACGAGCCCATCGCCTCCTCCTGCAGGGCGCGGAGGTAGTCCACGATCGATTGCAGCTCCCCGTCGGTGATCGCCGGGTTGCCCCCCTTCGGCGGCATGTCGATGCCCGTCGAGTTCGCCACGTCCCACACGGGGCGGCCCGTCTTGACGAACGTGATCAGCTCACTGTCGCTCTTGCCACGAACGAACCCGCTCGTCGTCAGCGGCAGCCCCTGGCTCTCGATGCCCTCGCCGCCCTGCCCGTGACACGCCGAGCACGACGACACGAACAGCTCGTACCCCGGATGGCCGGTCAGCTCCACCGCCGCTACCGACGCGCCCCCGCCCGCGGTAAGCTCCCAGTCGTCCATGGCGACGTGCGGAGCCCCGGGGTCCTGCATCATCCGAAGGTGCACCACCACCGCGCGGAGCCGGTCATCCCCGAGAGCCTGCGCGCCACGCGCCGGCATCAGCGCACCCGTGGTGTTCAACGGATCCGCGACCGGTCGCCCCTCGACGAGCAGACGCAGCAGCTCATCGTCCGACCGCGACTGCACGAACGCGCTGTTCCGCAGCGGCTTGCCCAGGCCCCGCACGCCCTCCCCGCCCGCGCCGTGACACACCATGCAGCTCGACGCGTACGTGGACGCCCCCAGGCTGACCGGGGCCGCCCGCTCCCAACGGCGCACTGGAAACTCAGTCGGATTGACCGCGCCGGGGCGCATACCCGGATCGGGCTGCAGCACGATGAGCAGGGTCAGGATCGATGGCAGGGTCAGCACGACGAACGCAGCCAGCCCGATCGCCAGCCACTTGTTCGGATCCGGGTTCGCCCCACGCCCGTCCCGAGCGACTGGGGAGACCTTCGCTGACGCCCGCATCACGCTCATCGCTCTTTCTCCCGGAAGCACTGCCTAATAGTGTTGTTGTGGATTGACTTGTACAGTATCAGCCTAGACTATCGCCTCATTGTGGTCAAGCCACTCCACAATTCATTCTCGAGTATCTGGATCCCCCGCACGCCTGATCGACACCGCCATCGGCAGGCGCCCAGTGTCGTCGCACAGCGGGCGCACCCCGCCCTCCCCGTCGAGCAGGTCCGCGAGTGAAGTCGATGCGAACGTGCGCTCGGCACGCGCCATCTCGCCATCCAGCAGGCGATGGAGGGGGCACAGGCGCGTGTGCCCCTCGATCCCGAGCGGGCACTTCGTGATCCGCTGGATCTCCGTTTCAGAGGCGTTCAGCACCTCCAGGAGGCTGATCGCGGTCGGGACTTTCGCCAGGGCAAACCCCCCGTGGGTCCCGCGCTGGGCGGTCAGGAGACCGTTGCGCGCCAGCATCCGCAGGATCTTCTGCAGATAGCCCACCGGTACCCGGACCGCCTCCGAGATCTCGGTGGCGGACGCCGGCGATGAGTCGGGTCGAGCCGCGAGAAACAGCGCCGCTCGCAATGCGTACTCGGAGGTCTGTGAAATCACGGGTGCCCGCCTTGGTGATTCTCGACATTGTGCATGTACTTGTACATTATCGACTCCGTACCCCCGCGTGTCAACACAACGACGGGATGCCGTGCGAAAACAAACCCGTACATATTCCATCCACACCGCCCGCACGCTCCAGCCCGTTTGATTGGGCAAGCTCCGATCCGGCTCGACGAAGCGCCCGAGCCCGGCTATATCATTCCGCTCGCCCTCTGAGGTCGCGCCCAAACAGCGCGTCGTCCATGCCGCTTCGCACACATGCAGGGTCCCCCTCGTTCCGGGCCGTTCCGACCCGACCGAACCGGACGCCGCGTGCGCGCAGGCCCCGGAAGGCTGTCCCCGGATTCCCAACCAAGCCGGGCGTCGGCGTCGGAGTGTCCGCGCCGCCCGCACCGTCGGTTCACTGTCCGCACCGCGCCCCCGCGCCGTGCAGGAGAAGCCCCATGTCTTCGAGACCCCGTCTCGTCCCCCGTCTGATCACTCTTGGCATCCTGTCCGTCGTGTGTGCGGGCCTGTCCTGGGCCATGTTTGAGACGCCGGAGGGGACGCTGCTGCGCAGCATCCTCGCCCTCATCGCCAGCACGATGGGCGTGATCGTGCTGCCCCTCGCGCTGCTGCTCAGCATCGCCGAGATCGTGTCCCCGATCCGCGACACCCCCGACGATCCGGGCCGGACTCCAGCGGGCACGGGCCATCTGCCGATCCCGCCGCGTGACGGCGCCCCGGGGCGCTCGCGGGCCGCCTGAGACACGCGCCCCCGCCGCCGCCCACGGACGCGCTCGTGCGGCACGCGGCGTATCATGCACTCGGGAAGTAGCCACCCGCGACCGTCGCGGGCCCCCCACCGTCAGCACGGGCCGGTCGCCAGCCGGCCCCGGTGCGGGGCTGCCCTCGGGCAGCAGCAAAACCACGGCACGCCCTGTGGTTGACGCTGCGCAGCGAGGACGGCGACGGATGATCAGGACACCCAAGACAGGCACACCCGCCCACACCGCGGGCCGGCACACCCCCGTCGTTCCCCTGCACGACGTCCTCGACGATCTCGACCGGATCATCGAGGACAACCGGGAGAACACGCTGACCCTGGCGGAGCTGGAGGACCTGCTCCGCGGACGGGGCGTGGCGCTGCTCATCATCGTCCTCTCGCTCCCGTTCATCGTGCCCGTGCCGATCCCGCTGCTCGCCACGGTCTGCGGACTCCCCATCATCGCGCTCGGGCTCACCATCGCCCTGACGGGCCAGGGCGTGCTGCCGCGTTTCGTCAGACGCCGGCAGCTCTCCCCCGCCGCCCTCGCCGGCGTCGCGAAGGGCGCCAGGAAGATCCTGCGCCCTATGGCCCGGGCGTTCCGCCCTCGCCTTGGCGTGATGTTCTGGGCCGTGCCCTGGCGCCTCGCCGGGGTGAGCATCGTGCTCGCGGCGTTCGTGCTGAGCCTTCCCATCCCGGTCCCGTTCGCCAACATGATCCCGGCCCTGGGCCTGATCCACATCGCCGCCGGGATGCTCCAGCGAGACGGGCTGGCCGTCTGCGTCGGGCACGCCTTTACGCTCGGCTCGTACGCGTATCTTTTCGTTGTGTGGGACACGGTGTGGGGCGTGGTGAGCACATGGCTGAACTGAGCACACACCCACGAACTCGAAGGGCCGAAGCGACATGATCTCCGTTCTGCTCCTATTGGTCGGGCTCGCGGTGCTGGTCTTCGCCGCCGAGCTGTTCGTGCGCGGCGCGTCCTCGCTCGCCTCCAGGCTCGGGGTCTCGGCCCTCATCGTCGGGCTCACCGTCGTGGCCTTCGGCACCAGCGCGCCCGAGCTCGCCGTCTCCCTCAGCGCCGTCGCCGACAACAAGCCCGACCTCGCCGTGGGCAACGTCGTCGGCAGCAACATCTTCAACGTCCTGTTCATCCTCGGGCTGACCGCCCTGATCAGCCCGCTCGTCGTCCACCAGAAGCTCGTCCGCGTCGACGTCCCCCTCATGATCGCGGCCTCGGGGATCCTCTGGCTCATGTGCCTGGACGGCCGGCTCGGGCGGGCGGAGGGCGCGGCCCTCTTCGCCGGCATCATCGGGTACTCGGTCCTCGCCGTCGTGCTCGCCAGGCGGGAGTCCGCCGCGGTCCGGGCCGAGTACGCAGAGGCGGACCGCGCCACGCCCACGCAGCCGGTGTGGAGGCTGGTCGCCCTGCTGCTGGGCGGGCTGATCGGGATCGTGCTGGGCGCACGCTGGCTCGTGCAGGGCGCGACCGGCATCGCGACCGCGCTGGGCGTCAGCGACCTGGTCATCGGGCTGACCATCGTCGCCGCGGGCACCTCGCTGCCGGAGGTCGCCACCTCCGTCGTCGCCGCGTTGCGCGGGCACCGCGACATCGCGGTCGGCAACGTCGTGGGCAGCAACATCTTCAACATCCTGTGCATCTTGGGCGCCACCGGGCTGCTCGCCCCGGGCGGGCTCCCCGTCCCGGACGGCCTCCTCGCCTTCGACCTGCCGGTCATGTTCGCGGTCTGTGTCGCCTGCCTCCCGGTCTTCGCGGCCGGGCACGACATCTCCCGCTACGAGGGCGCGATGCTCCTGCTCGGCTACCTCGCCTACACCGGCTACCTCGTCCTCGACAGCACAGGGCACGACCACCTGACGGACATCCCGGCCGTCACGCTCTGGATCGCGCTGCCCCTTGCGGCGATCGGCGTCGTGGGAGCCTCCGTCCGCTGGATACGCGGAGGCCGATGAGTTTCCGATCTCTATCGCGCTCGCACGGGCAACGGTGTCCGGATCCCGATTCGTGTCCCGGTCCCTCGGAGCCAATGCCGATCCGCCTCAGGCCCGACCACCGGCTCAGAGAAACCCGGTCTGGCTGCCCGCACGACGCCGACATCAGTGGCACGGACCACCACAGACAACGGTCTCAGCCCCGCCCCGGGCCGGCGGGCACGCCCGGACGACCATGCGCGCCCGCACGCCGTGAATAAAGAACGCCCCCGGCGTGTCCCTGCACCGCGACCCGCACCCACGCCCGAAGAGTCGTGCATGAAACACCACCAGCAATGCGATGAAGGCAAGCACCCCGTCACCCCTGCCCGAGCGGGCCGTGGGCACTGACGAACACGAAGTCCAAGCTCCGGACCGCGGCGGCGTGCAGACACGAGATCGGAGACTCGCCCGGTCGCATCGTCCCTCCCTCGACGACTCTCGCGGGGAGGGACACTCGGAGCCCGTCCACATCGAACGGATACGGGTCGAGCTCGATGGTGCCCGCGTCTCGTCGACGCCACGTGATCGTGCACCTGTCTTCCCAGCTCGACCTGGCCACGCCCGGCAGCTCGTGCACCCCCGTATCGTTCAAAGCGAGATACAGCGACATCGAATCCAGCAGTTGCAGCAGCCGCACGTGCGGAGACAGGTGCTCGGGCTCGATCGCTCCGGCCAGGGCGGGCTCATCCGAGATCCGGGCACGCAGCACGCTCTGTGTCTCCTCCATCTCCTCCAGGAACGCCCGTGTCGCCACCGGGTCGGGCACCAGCCCGGGCGCAACGTCGGCCCCACCAAAGACGAAGTGCCGGAACGGCTCGCCCGCGTGAGCCAGGTCCGCGAAGGACACGCCGTACAACCAATACGCGTGCAGGCTCACCAGCAACGCCGCGTACGGGTGCTGCCGCTCGAGACGACCGATCCCGAGACGCCACCTGTCGAGACCCGCGCTGATCCAGGGCGTGAACTCGTTCGCGTCCGACGGAGCCGCTGCTTCCCCCACCCCTACCGGCAGGCCGTCCCGATCGCTGATGCGCGGCATCGCCTCGGTCTCCCACCATCCGTTGTCGTGCTCGGCGATCCCCAGCACCACCTCGTCACGCCAGCGAGCCGGATCCGTCGCCCCGGGATACGCCCCAGGACGTGCGAATCCGTTCACCCCGCCCCAATGCGCAGCCAGATACCCGCTCACCTGGGCGTGATGCGGCTGCTGAACCAGCCAGACCTCGTGCCCGACAGTTGCCTTCAGCATGACAGTCTCCTTTCAGATCAGGCGCCGACAGTGAACCGACGACCGGTGTGGGCCGGACGCTCCAACTCGTCCAGCGCCGCCACCGCGAAGTCCTCGAACGTGATCCGCGAGTCCCCACCCGGCCCGGTCACGAGCGTGTCAGTGCCCAGCCGGTACGCTCCGGTCCGGATCCCCGGCGACAGCATCGCCGGCGGGCACAGGTACGTCCCCAGTCCGCCCAGACGCGGCAGCACCCAGTCGTGCTGCGCGTGGCACGCCTCCGCTATCGCTACCACAGAGTCCGGCAGGAACCCGGGCGCGCTCAGCACCGTGTGCCCCGAGCCGTCCGCCAGAAACAGCGGTGCGGCCCCCCCGACCACGAGGAATCGCCGGCCGGCTTCGATCGCCGCCGATACAACCGCCTCCGTCAACGCGACCAGCCCGCCCTCTTCACCGTTCGGAGGACGCAAGGCCGAGATCACGGCATCGTGATCTGCGATCAGGCTCGTCAGATCCGAATCGCCCCCGACGTCGGCGACCAGCGTGGTCACGCTCTCAGGATGAACGCCCGGCTCGGGCTGACGCCGTCCCACGGCGGTGACGCGATGCCCGCGATGCACGCCTTCCCGAACCATCCGTCGCCCGACGTCGCCCGCGCCACCGAAAACGATGACTCTCATGCTCTGTGTGTCCGTGCTCATGTGACCTCCTTTGAAATCTTGATATCAAGATACACGGATACTGTCTCGATGTCAAGATTTTTTCCTTGAGATCAAGATTTTTCTGCTAGACTTCCCCCATGAGCCACGTCGACACCATCCTTGAGCAATGGCAACGCGAGCGACCCGACCTGGACGTCGCCCCGATGGGCCTGACGGGTCGCCTGAAGCGCATTGCGCGCCATCTGAGTCGCGAGATGGAGCCGGTCTTCGCCTCACACGGCCTGACACTCGCCGGCTTCGACGTGCTCGCGACGCTCCGACGCTCCGGCGCCCCCTATCGCATGTCTCCCGGCGAGTTGATGGACAACACCATGGTCACGTCGGGCACCATGACCCATCGCATTGATCTGCTTGTGAAGGACGGGCACGTGGAGCGGATCAAGAATCCCGACGACGGGCGGAGCGTCCTCATCGCCTTGACGGGCAAGGGCTTGCGCCTGATCGATCGGGCCGTCACCGACCACGTCCGGAACCTCCACCGGCTCACGGGCGGGCTCGACGCCCGGGACGCGGCCGCCCTGGACGAACTGCTCAGCCGCTTCCTCGCGACGCTCGAGTCGGACGATCGTCCCGCATAGGGCCGGCATCGCCGGCCACACCGCACAGACGTTCAACACGCCTGACCGTTCACAAAAAAATCGCTCGATCGATGTCGTGCCCGGTTCCGGGTCCGCGCATAGCTCTGTGCCGGGGTGACCCGGACCGGAGCGAACCACCACGACACACCCTGTCACGAGGAGAATGCCCATGACCACCGCCAGCCGAATCCTGCCCGTCGTCGCGATGGCCGCCACATCCCCCGCCGCCCTCGCCCAGTTCGCCGGCTTCACGCCCGACATCATCACCCTGCGTGACAGCGTCGAGGTCGGCTCCGTGGTCGACATGACCATCGGCGACGTCGACGCCGACGGCGTCAACGACATCGTCTACCTCACCGATCTCGGACGCGTGCAGTACTACCCCGGCGCCGCCAGCGGGCAGCTCACCGACGCGGCCGTGTCCATCGTCGACCCCGACAGCGGCACCGGTCGCGCCATCGACCTGTTCGACTGCGACGGCGACAACCTGCCCGATCTGATGCGGGCGGACTCCCGAGACGGGGGCTCACTGCGCATCTACAAGAACGTCGGCGGCGGCCAGTTCGTCTTCGACTTCGCCATCATCAACCTGGGCGCGATCACCGAGAGCAAGGGCCTCTCCATGGGCGACTTCGACGCCGACGGCGACGCCGACGCCTACGTCCTCACCGACACCGGCGTCACCGTCGTCATCAACGACGGCGGATCCTTCAACTTCAACCCGGTCGTCAGCTCCTTTATCAACTTTGACGGACGCCGCCTCGCCGTGGCCGATATCGACGGCGACGGGCGCGACGACGCTGTCTCCTACTCCACCCTCAACAGCCAGATCTACGTGCTGGAGGCCGGGCCGTTCGGACTGACCGACGTCGCACGCCTCGACTTCGCCGACGACCTGAACGACCTCAAGCTCTTCGACATCGATCAGGACAACGACCCTGACCTGGTCGCCACCGGAGAAGGCGCCGCGGGCCTGCTCGAGGTCTATCGCAACAGCTCCGGGGAGTTCGATCTCCTCTATTCCACCACCGAGAACTACCCCGACGAGACCGAGATCGCCGACATCGACGCCGACGGCGACCTCGACCTGATCGTCGAGTGCTCGGCCAACTTCAACACCTCGGAGCGGGCCATCATCTACTCGAACAACGGCTCGGGCTTCTTCGACCGGCTCTCCGACGAGTGGTTCTTCGATTCCTCCACGGTCCAGCAGATCGAGGTCGCCGACATCGCCAGCGCCACCGGCATCGACCTGATCGGCATCACCGGCGCCTTCAACGCCGAGCAGCGGGTCACCCTCCGACTCAACGCCACCCCATTCGACAACCCCGGCCCCTTCGCCCAGGTCAGCCCCGCCGACGGCGCGGTCGACGTCGCCCCCCCCACCCACGTCGACGCCTGGGGCAACGCCGCCGAGGCGGAGCTGCGCTGGGAGCGGGCCCGGGGCCTGGGCATCACCTACACCGTCCGCCTCGACGACAACGTGGACTTCTCCAGCCCCGTGTACGAGGCCTCCGGAATCGACGGCAAGGCCGCCGACCTCTCCGGCGTCGAGCTCGCCCAGGGCACCACGTACTTCTGGGAGGTGGAGGCCACCAACGCCTTCGGCACCACCCTCTCCACCAACGGCCCCTTCTCCTTCGTCACCAGCGTCGGGCCCAGCGACTGCCCCGCCGACATCAACGGCGACGGCCTGCTCGACCAGGGCGATATCACCACCTTCGTCGCGCTCTTCCTCGCAGGCTGCTGACGGCCACACCCGCATCCACTCGGCATCCCGCCAAACCGCGGGACGCCGCCTTTTCCCAACCACGCACAACCCCCCGGTATGCTGGCCGGTCCGGCCCCACGCGAGCCCGCCACGTCGATCGACGAGAGTCACCCCGCATGCCCGACCACACACGCATCCGAGAGCTCTTCGACCGAGCGATCGAGCTGCCCGCGCACGAGCGGGACCCATTCGTCCGGTCCGAGGCCGCGGACGACGCCACCGCCGCTCGCGTGCTGAGGATGCTGGAGAACGTCACCCCGGCCTCGATCATCGACCTGCACCCGGATCCCGTGACCCGGACGCCCGTGCCGGACCGCATCGGGCGCTACCGGATCATCGGCCCCATCGGGGAGGGCGGCTTCGGTGTCGTCTACGAGGCCGAGCAGCTCGAGCCCGTGCGCCGCGGGGTCGCCCTCAAGGTCATCAAGGCGGGCATGGACTCGGCCTCCGTCGTCGCACGCTTCGAGGCCGAGCGACAGGCCCTCGCACTCATGGACCACCCCGGTGTCGCGCGCATCTTCGACGGCGGCGTGACCGAACCGGCTCAGGGCGCCCGGCCCTACTTCGTGATGGAACTGGTCCGCGGCGAGCCCATCACCGAGCACTGCGACCGCAACCGGCTTTCGGTGCGACGGCGCGTCGAGCTCTTCGTCCGGGTCTGCGACGCGGTGCACCACGCCCACACCAAGGGCGTCATCCACCGAGACCTCAAGCCGCGCAACATCCTCGTCGCCCAGACCGACGACGGCCCGCTCCCGAAGGTCATCGACTTCGGCATCTCCAAGGCCATCGCGGGCCGGCCCGACCAGACCGCCCGGTTCACCGAGCACGGCCAGATGGTCGGCACGCCTGAGTACATGAGCCCCGAGCAGGCCGACAGCGCCAACGGCGATATCGACACCAGGTCGGACGTCTACGCGCTCGGCGTCATCCTGTACGAACTGCTCAGCGGGCGACGCCCGTTCGAGTCCTCCGAGCTGCTCGGCAAGGGCCTCGCCGAGATCCAGCGCCTCCTGCGGGAGCACGACCCCAAACGCCCGAGCACCCGCGTCGGCACCGCCATCTCAGGCGACGACGAGCACGCCTCCCGGCTCGCCCGAGCGCGCTCCATCGACCCGCGCACTCTCGAACGAAGCCTTCGCGGTGAGCTCGACTGGGTCGTCATGAGGTGCCTCGCCAAAGACCGCGAGCAACGCTACGACTCCGCGGGCGGCCTCGCATCCGATCTCAGACGCTACCTCGCCGGAGAGATCGTCGAGGCCCGCCCGCCGAGCCGAATCTACCGGCTCCGCAAGCTCGTCGGGCGCAACACCCCCGCCGCCGTGGCCACGCTCACCGTCGCGATGGCCCTGGTCGTGTCCACGGTCGTCAGCGTGGCTTTCGCGCTGGAATCCGAGCGTCAGCGCTCCCTCGCGTGGGACTCCGAGCAGGACGCCCGGGCCGCCAGGATCGCGGAGTCCGAGCAGCGTCAGCGGGCCGACACCGTCCTGGACGCCATGATCGGCGCCATCGAGACTACCGCCACGGACAATCGCCCCGCCCACATACGGTCCATGCTGGAGCGACAGGGCCTGCGGTTCGAGACGGATCCCGCACGCCAGCAGGCCGATCTCACCACACTCCGTGTCAAGCCCGGCGAGCTCGACCTGAGCGAGTTCACACGGAACCTCATCGATCCGCTGGTCGTCGTCCCCACCACCGACGCCCTGATCGAGAAGCTCGCGCACGACCCGGACACTCTGCTCGGGGCACTCGAGCGGCTGACCGGGCACCACCTCGATGTCGGGCTGTACGGCGTCGTCGCCTACCCCCTCGAGAAGATGGTCGAGATCGCCGAGACCCACCTCGGGCCCGATGACCCGCGCACGCTCGAGTACCTCCACAATCACGGCGGCGCGCTCGCCGGTCGCGGTCGCCCGGAGCTCGCGAGACGCGTCCTCCGCAGAGCCCACGACGCACGCGTCCGAGTCCTGGGCGAGCACCACCCCGCCACCCTGCTCACCAGCGCTGCGCTGGCCAACCTCGTCGCCGAACAGGGTGACTTCGCGACCGCCGCTGAGCTGCTCGAGACCGCCTACGCCCACACCCTGGAGCGCCTCGGCCCGGACCACGCCAACACGCAGGCCATCGCGATGTCGCTCGCCTCTGCCCACATCGGCCTGGACCACGCCGAACGTGCGCTCGAGCTGCTCACGCCCCTGCTGCAGCGCGGGGCCCTCACCGCGCCCATCCAGAACGACACCCAGTCCGTCGCACTCAACCGGACCGCCTCGCTCTTCATCGCGCAGGAACGCTTCGGCGAGGGCGTCCCGCTCCTGCGAGCCACGCTCGACTACCAGCGCAAGCACAGGCTCCCGGGCGACCTCGAGACACTCAACACCGCACACAACCTCGGGTACGCCTACCTGCAGCTCAAGCGATACGACGAGGCCGAGCCGCTCATCCGCGAATCTCTCGAGGGGCACCGCAAGGCCTTCGGCAACTTCCACGTCCGCGTGCTCTCCGCGCAGAACAACCTCGGCTATCTCTACTCCAACACCGGCCAGCACGACGCCGCCGCACAGATCTTCCGCGACCTCATCGAGCTCTACACGGAGGCATTCGGCCGGGACTTCCGCAGCGCGAACGTCGCCCGCGTCAACCTCGCCGCGACGCTCTCACGCGCCGGCGATTTCGATCAGAGCGAGCGGCTCCTCCACACCGCCATCGAGAGCTTGACTCGCGGCATCGGCCCGGACCACCGCCTCACCCTCCAGGCACGGGGCAACCTCGCGCAGCTCCATCGCGACGCGGGCCGCCCCGGCCGCGCCCTCGCCCGGCTGACCACCCTCTACCCCGAACAGGCCGACGCACTCGGGCCCGACGACCCGCTCACCCTCACCACCGGGCACGCGCTCGCAGAGCTCCTCATCGAGCACGACCGCCACACGGAGGCCCGGCCGATCCTCACCGAGATCCTCGCCCGGCGCGCTCGCACGCTCGGAGAGGGTCATCCCGACACGGCGGAAACCCGGTCGGTGCTCGAATCGATCGCCGTCCCCGTTCCACCCCCCGCCCCAGATCCCCCCTGAACGGGCATCTCACCGGTACCATGCTCCGAACACACGCCCGGAGCGCCCATGCCCCATCAGGACGAGCCCATCACGCTGATCCTCGACGACGTGCGACGGGGCGTGCCTGGGGCCAGGGACCGACTGCTCACGCTGGTCTACGACAACCTCCGAGCCATCGCCGCCGCACAGCACGCACGCGAGCGAGCAGGCAACACTCTCAGCCCCACCGCCCTCGTCAACGAGGCCTACCTCCGGGTTCTCGCCGGAGAGGACGTCGACCTCGAAAACCGGCGCCACCTCTTCGGCGCCTTCGCACGCGCCATGCAGCAGGCCCTCGTCGACGCCGCACGAAAGCGCGGCGCCCGGAAACGCGGCGGCGACCACGCCCGCGTCCCGCTCGAGTCCGTCGAGCCGCCCAGCGCTGTCCGCCTCGCCGACCCCGTCGATCTCGACCGCGTGCTCCCAAGGCTCCAACAGACCGACCCCAGGGCCGCGGAGGTGCTCCGCTTCAAGTGCTTCCTCGACCTCGGCGAGGACGACATCGCCACCGTCCTCGGCGTCACCACCCGCACCGTCCAGCGCGACTGGCTGTTCGCCAAGGCCTTTGTCCGGACCGAACTCGAAGCCGACGAGTCCCCGTAGGGCGAACCTGCGAAGACAGCCCAGCCGCCGGCCCCCGGGCCACGCCAGGGGCATCGGGCGGTGGAGTGGATCTTCGCCTAGACTCCGCCATGGTTCGGTGTTACGCCATCCTGGCCGCGGCCATCCTAGCCGTCACGCCCCTGCAGGGTGTGCTTGGATTCGCCTGCGGCTGCATCGTGTCGGACCCGTGCGGCTCCGGAACCGATTCGTCGACGATCGCCGACAACGATTCATGCTGCCCCGTCCCCTCCGAGACGGCGCCCGGGCCGTCCCGAGACGCCCCGTTTGAATCCCCGTGCTCGGGCGACGACTGCCCCCGACCATGCTGCGGCATCGCGAAGGTGCCCGTGCTGCTCGGGGGATCGGGCGCGCCGCGCATCCCGGGCATCCCCGCCAACGCCACGCTGACGGATCCCGGCTGCGGATCCGCGCAGGCGCACCTCGATCGGATGCCGAAGCCCCCAAGACACGCGTGATCCCTTCCTGAGGATCGGTGCGCGCCCGGCGTGCACGTTTCACGCTTGTCTTGGAGGTATGTCATGTCAGATGTTCATCGCGTCGATCGCGATCCCGTCTCCGGGGGTCGGTCACGCATCGGGTCGAGACTCGTGCTCGCGGGAGTGCTGGCGGCGATCCTCGGGATCGTTGCGTGGACCGCCCTGCCGCTCATGACCCCCGCCCGCGAGGTCGGCGTCGTGCAGGCGGTCTTCGTTCGCGCCGAATCCACCCAGGCACCCGCCGACCCGGAGCGAGGCAGGAACTCCACTCAGACCGTGCAGGCGCCCGGCTGGCTCGAGGCCGAGCCCTACACCGTCGCGTGCACCGCCCTGGCGGACGGCGTCGTGGAATCGATCGAGGTGCTCGAGGGCGACAGGGTCGAGCGCGGCGACGTGATCGCACGCCTCGTCGCCGAGGACTCGGAACTCAGGCTCAGGGTCGCCGAAGCCGAACTCGCCAGCGCCAGAGCGTCCCTCCGCGCCTCGGAGACCGAGCGCGAGGCCGCGACACGGACGTGGGACGAGCCCGTCGAACTCGAGCGGGCCGTGGCCGCCGGGCGCGCGGGCGTCGCGGAGAGCGAGGCGGAGCTCGCGCAGCTCCCCTCCCTCGTCGAGGCGGCCTCGGCGACGCTGAGACGCCTGGAGGAGGAGGCGTCGAGGGCAACCGAGTCGCGGGACCAGGGCGCGGCGACCGAGCTCGAGGTCATCATCGCCCGCCAGAGAGAAGCGGCGCAGCGGGCGGAGGTCCGGGCGCTCGAAGCCAGGAAGCCCCTGCTCGAAGCCCGTGTCGCCCGCCTGCGCTCCGACCTGGTCGCAGCGGAGCGGAGCCTGGAGCTCCGCATCGAGGACCGGCGACGGCTCGACGCGTCCGAGGCGGCCGTGGCGAGTGCCCAGGCCGCCGTCGCGCGGGCCGAGGCCAGGCGTGCCGAGGCCGCGCTGGAGCTGGACCGCATGACGGTCCGTGCGCCGATCTCCGGCTACGTGCAGCGTCGGCTCAAGGCGCCGGGCGACAAGGTGATCCGCATGATGGACTCGCCCCACTCCGCCCACGTCGTCCACCTCTACGACCCCGAGCAGCTCCGCGTGCGGGTGGACGTTCCGCTGGCCGACGCGTCACACGTCTCGGTTGGTCAGGCGTGCGAGGTCGTCGTCGAGGTGCTCCCCGACCGCGTGTTCCGGGGCGAGGTGCTCCGGACGACCCACGAGGCCGATCTCCAGAAGAACACCCTCGAGATCCAGGTCAAGGTGCACGATCCCGATCCCATCCTGCGGCCAGAGATGCTCACGCGGGTGAAGTTCCTGCCGTCCTCCGGACGAGACGGACCCCCGACGCGCCCCGACGACCGCGACGGGATGGAAGCGCTCGTGCCCGAAGACGCCATCCAGCAGCACGCCGGAGAGCCAGTGGTCTGGTTGGTCACACAGCGACGCGGCGGGAGGGGCTCGCTCGCCCGGTCGCCCGTCAGCGTGATCCGGAGCGAGGACGGCTGGTCGCACGTGCGCGGCACGGTCCGCCCCGGAGACCTCATCGCGGTCGGGCTCGACCGACCCAGGGCCGGAGAGCGGGTCAGACTCGCGTCCGACGCCGGCGTGGAAGGAGGGGAGCCGTCATGAGTGCGCTGATCGAATGCCGCGGGCTCACACGCGAGTACCGCAAGGGTGACAACGTCATCCGACCGCTCGACACGCTGGACCTCGACGTACCCCGGGGAGACTTCCTCGCCCTGATGGGGCCCAGCGGCAGCGGCAAGACGACGCTGCTCAACCTGATCGCCGGTATCGACTCGCCGACACGCGGAGCGCTGGTCATCGACGGGACCGACATCGGGACCCTGAGCCGCACCAGCCTCGCGGCCTGGCGTTCCCGGCACGTGGGGTACGTCTTCCAGCTCTACAACCTCGTCCCCGTGCTCACGGCCTACGAGAACGTTGAACTGCCTCTCCTCTTGCGTCCATTGGGTCGTCGGGAGCGACACGAACTGATCGCGACCGCCCTCGAACGCGTCGGCATCGCAGATCGCGCGGACCATTTCCCCCGCCAGCTCTCGGGGGGGCAGGAGCAGCGGGTCGCGATCGCCCGTGCGATCGTGACCGACCCCGACATCATCGTCGCCGACGAGCCGACGGGCGACCTCGACAAGCCCTCGGCGCACTCGGTGATGCGACTGCTCCAGGAGTTCAACCGGGAACTCGGCAAGACGATCATCATGGTGACGCACGACCCGAAAACCACCGAGTACGCGTCGCGGACACTCCACCTCGACAAGGGCCGCCTGGCCGAGAGCGGCTCGGAGGTCGGGGAAACGGCCACCGAGGAGGCACCGGCATGACCCCGCTCCGATGCATCCCCTACGTCCTCAGGCAGGTCACACGCCACCGGATCCGCTCGGCGCTCACGGTCGCCGGCATCGCCATCGCGATGTTCCTTTTCACCGCGGTCCAGGCCATGAACGAGGGCGTCACCAGGGCCACCACCGCGACCGCCAACGACACCACGCTCGTGGTGTACCGAGAGGACCGGTACTGCCCCGCCACCAGCCGGCTGCCCCAGGACTACCAGCGCCGGATCGAATCGGTGGACGGAGTCGTCAGCGCCACCCCCATGAAGATCGTGGTGTCCAACTGCCGCACGAGCCTCGACGTGGTCACCTTCCGCGGCGTCCCGAAAGACGATTTCCTCGCCGACCGGGGCGGCGACCTCGAGCTGGTCGCGGGCTCGCTCGAGGACTGGCAACGCCGGACGGACGCGGCCCTGGTCGGGGAGACGCTCGCGAACCGGCGCGGATTCCGGCCCGGGATGACCTTCAACGCCGCCGGCATCACCGCCTACGTCGCCGGCATCATCCGCTCCGACGACCCCCAGGACCACAACGTGGCCTACACCGCGCTCGAGTTCGTGCAGCTCGCCGGGCGGGACGAGCTGGGCGTCGTCACCCAGTTCAACGTCAAGGTCCGGGACGCGTCCATGCTCGATCAGGTCGCCTCCGAGATCGACGAACTCTTCGATCGCGCCCAGGAGCCCACCGCCACCTTCAGCGAGAAGGCGTTCATCGGGCGCGTCGCCGACGACATCATCGAGCTGGTCGGCTTCGCCCGCTGGCTCGGGCTCGGGTGCCTCGCCGCGGTGCTCGCGCTCGTCGCCAACTCGATCGTGCTCAGCGTCCAGAGCCGCGTCGCGGAGCACGCCGTCCTCCAGACCCTGGGCTTCCCGGGACGTCTCGTGGCCGGGCTGATCATCGCCGAGGGGATCGTGCTGGCCGTCATCGGGGGCAGCATCGGCGCCGCCGCGGCGGTCGCCATCGCACGCTACGGCAACTTCGCGCTGTCGGTCGAGGGCACCTCGATCCCCATCGCCGCCAGCGCCGGCCTGCTCGCCTCCGGGCTGCTCGTCTGCGGTGCGATCGGTGTCCTCGCCGGTCTCGTCCCGGCGTGGCAGGCATCACGCCGAGAGATCGCCGAATGCTTCCGGGCAGCCTGAGGACGACCATGCGCCAGCTCCCCTTCCAGTACGCCTTCAGGAACCTCGGCCGCAGCCGCGTCCGCCTGGGCGCGTCCCTCATCGGCTCGTCGCTGGTCGTGCTGCTCATCCTCGCCTCGGGCGGCTTCGTGCGCGGCATGCAGCTCACGCTCACGCAGGACACCGGGCTGCACGAGAACATCATCATCCTCGGCACCGGCAGCGAGGAGGGCGTGGAACGATCACAGATCGACGGCTCGGTCGAGGGGATCGCCGCCGCGAGCATCCCGGGACTCAAGCAGCGGGCCGGGGTGATCTACGCCTCGCCCGAGATCCACGCCGCGCTGCCCGTCCGCGAGGACTCGACCAGCGACGAGGACCTGGGCGCGGTGATGCGCGGCGTCCGCCCGGTCGCGCTGCTCGTCCATCCGGAGGTCGAGATCGTCGAGGGACGCCCACCCAGGCAGGGCCGGGACGAGCTCCTGGTGGGCGAGCTCGCCGCGACACGCCTCGGGCTCCCCGAGCCCCGGCTCGCACCGGGAAACACGCTGCATTTCGACGACCGCGACTGGACCATCGTCGGGCGCTTCAGCGCCCCCAACACCGTCATGAACGCCGAGATCTGGCTCCCCCTCACCGACCTCCAGATCGCCACCAACCGCGAGGCCTCGCTCTCCTGCGTGGTGGTCACGCCGGATCATGGCCCAGGCGGCGCGAGCTTCGCGGACGTCGACCTCTTCGCCAAGGGGCGGCTCGACCTCGAGATCACCGCGATCCCCGAGCGCGAGTACTACGCCTCGATCGCCTCGTTCTACGCCCCCATACGCGTCATGATCATCGTCACCGCGATCCTGATCGCCTCCGGCGGCGTCCTCGGCGGGCTCAACACCATGTACGCCGCGTTCGCCGCCCGCGTCCGAGAGGTCGGCATGCTCCAGGCCCTCGGCTTCACACGCCTCGCGATCGTCGCGAGTCTCACCGAGGAGTCCGTCTTCGCCGCCGCGTGCGGCGCGATCATCGGAACCCTGCTCGGCCTCCTGCTGCTCGACGGCGTGGCCGTGCGATTCTCGATGGGCGCGTTCTCGCTCGTCATGGACGCGCCCGTCGTGCTCCTGGGCGTCGCGGGCGGGCTCGTCGTCGGCCTGATCGGGGCCTTGCCGCCCGCCGTCCGGTGCCTGCGCCTCCCGATCACCGAAGCGTTGAAATCGTTCTGAACCGCTGTCTCACCCGTCTCACCCGAAAGGATCACCCGTGGAATTCACCCGCTCAATCGCATCGGCCGCACTCGCCTGCTCCGTCCTCTCGCTCACAGCGTGCAGCGAGGGCGAGCCGAGCACGACGACCAGCGCATCGGAGTCCACGCCCGCGTGGATCCTCGCCTCGGCCCCCGCCGACGCCAGGAGCGTCACCGACATCAAGGCGTCCGCCGCGGAAGGCGACGAGGTCGTCCTCCGGGGTCGCATCGGCGGGCGCCACGAGCCCATCGGGACGGGCAGCCCCGTGTTCACCGTGATCGACCTCGGGCTGGCCCACTGCGGACAGAACGAGGGCGACTCGTGCCCGACGCCCTGGGACTACTGCTGCGAGACGCCGGAGACCATCACCGCCAACTCGGCGACGGTTCAGATCGTGAACACGGACGGCGGGTCCATCGGCACAAGCCCCGCAGACCACGGCTTTGCCCCCCTGGACGAGGTGATCGTCGTGGGCTCGGTCGCGACCAGGCCGGACGACCGCGTCCTCACCATCCGCGCCACCGGAGTGCATCGCGTGCAGTGATCCGCCAACCGCCCCGCCGATCAGCCCGCCCCCTCAACAACAACGCGGCCGCGAGCCCCTTCCCTCAAGAGGCCCGCGCGCCGCGTCGATCCGTTCCCCTCACGCCCGCTCGGACGCCCCCCCGACCGTCGCCGCGTTCGAGTTCCAGCGGCGCCGGACCTCGAACGCCGAAACGTCCGCGATCGACGTCCCCTCAAGGAATGTCAGCATCTTCTCGCGCACGCTCATGTTGAACTCGTGAGCAGGGCACGCCCGCTCGTCCGAACACGTCTCGGTCCCGAGCATGCACCGCTTCTCGATCACCGGGTCGTCCAGGGCGACGCACACGTCCTTGAGCGTGATGTCCCGGGCCTCGTGCGCCAGCAGCACCCCGCCGTTCACCCCACGCTGCGTCTTCACAAGCCCCGCGCGCGCCAGCCGGTTGATGATCTTCGACAGGTACGGCGCCGGGATGTCGCACGCCTCCGCCACCGACCGAACCAGCATCGGCTTGCCCCCCGCCGAGGCGATGTACCCCATCGCGAGCACGGCGTATCCGGTTCCCTGGGCGAGTGACGGCATGGTATCAGCGTACTCCAAATGATTGTCGTGTCAACTTATCCGACGCTCTTTTCGTCCGGAGCCTTTGATTTGCTTGATCAAAACGCCAAATAGATTCAAAAATCAGGGTTTTACACCGAGGCACAATGTCGATTCCGGAGTCTTTTTTTCAACAATAGCGGTTGACCAGACGATCTTGTTGTCAATTATTAGCCGGTCTCGATCGACCCACCCGCTGAAACACCACTCGACCAGCCGGAGAGCACGAGCGATGTCCACCGCAGCTTCCGATTCGACCCCCCCCGCCCCTCCTCCCCACGCGTCCGGCCCCGCCAGCCAGAGCTTCACCTACGACGACGCCATCGTCCGCATGTTCCTCGGGGCCACCGTCCTGTGGGCACTCGTGGCCACCCTCGCGGGCCTCGTCGTCGCCCTCCAGATGGTCATCCCCGTCGCCAACGAGTGGCTGATGGCGAACGGGTACCCGGACTGGCTCACCGAGAAGCTCCGGTGGGTGTACGAGCGGGAGTGGCTCAGCTTCGGGCGCCTCCGCCCGCTGCACACCAACGCCGCCATCTTCGCCTTCGCCGGCAACGCCGTCTTCACCGCCATCTACTACTCCACGCAGCGCCTCTGCAAGGCCCGCATGTACTCCGACCTGCTCTCACGCCTGCACTTCTGGGGCTGGCAGCTCATCATCGTCTCCGCCGCGATCACCCTGCCCCTGGGCGTCACCCAGGGCAAGGAGTACGCCGAGCTCGAGTGGCCCATCGACCTGGCCATCGCGGTCGTCTGGGTCGGCTTCTTCGGCGTGAACTTCTTCGGCACCCTCGCACGCCGGCGGGAACGCCACATGTTCGTGGCCCTCTGGTTCTACATCGCCACCATCGTCACCGTCGCCATCCTGCACGTGTTCAACAACCTCTGGATCCCCGTCGGCCTGGTGCACTGGGCCAACACCGGCGAGATGCCCTCCCCCTCGCTGATCATGAAGTCCTACCCGGTCTACGCCGGCGTGCAGGACGCCCTGATGCAGTGGTGGTACGGGCACAACGCCGTGGCCTTCTTCCTCACCACCCCCTTCCTCGGCCTGATGTACTACTTCATGCCCAAGGCCGCGGAGCGCCCCGTCTTCTCCTACCGCCTCTCCATCCTCCACTTCTGGTCGCTCGTCTTCATCTACATCTGGGCCGGCCCCCACCACCTGCACTACACCGCCCTGCCCGAGTGGGCCTCCACCCTCGGCATGCTCTTCAGCCTCATGCTCTGGATGCCCTCCTGGGGCGGCATGATCAACGGCCTCATGACCCTCCGCGGCGCCTGGAACAAGGTCGCCACCGACCCCGTCCTCAAGTTCTTCGTCCTCGGCGTCACCTTCTACGGCATGTCCACCTTCGAGGGCCCCATGCTCTCGGTCAAGAGCGTCAACTCCCTCTCACACTACACCGACTGGACCATCGCACACGTCCACTCCGGCGCCCTGGGCTGGAACGGGTTCATGACCTTCGGCATGGCCTACTGGCTCCTGCCACGCCTGCTCCAGACCGAGCTCTGGTCCAGAAAGCTCGCCACCGCCCACTTCTGGATCGGCACCGTCGGCATCCTCCTCTACATCATCCCGATCTACGCCGCCGGCATCACCCAGGGCCTGATGTGGAGGGCCTTCGACGAGACCGGACACCTGCAGTACCCCGACTTCGTCGAGACCGTCGTCGAGCTGCTCCCCTTCTACTGGCTCCGCGCCCTCGGCGGCTCGCTGTTCATCCTCGGCATCGTCCTCATGATGATCAACACCGTCATGACCTGGCGCAACCGGCCCGCCACCTACGAGGCGCGCGGCGGCTCCGCCCCCGCCCTCACCAACGACTACGACGCCGACCCGGTCGCCGTCAGCCGGCTGTCCAGCGGTGTCGCCGGCGTCGGGCACGCCGCGGACAAGTTCTCACAGCTCCACTGGCACCGTCGCTGGGAGCGCCTGCCCGTCAAGTTCACGGTCTTCGTCGTCATCGGCGTCGCCATCGGCTCGCTCGCCGAGGCCATCCCGACCTTCCTGATCAAGAGCAACATCCCCACCATCGCCACCGTCACCCCCTACACACCGCTCGAGCTCGCCGGACGCGACATCTACGTCGCCGAGGGCTGCTACAACTGCCACTCACAGATGATCCGGCCCATCTACGCCGAGACCGAGCGCTACGGCGACTACTCCAAGCCGGGCGAGTTCGTGTACGACCGCCCGTTCCAGTGGGGCTCGCGCCGCATCGGCCCGGACCTCGCGCGCGAGGGCGTCACCAACCCCAGCCCGCTCTGGCACTACCAGCACTTCCGCAACCCGCGCGACATCAACACCAACTCGCTCATGCCCAGCTACCCCTGGCTGCTCGAGCAGACCATCAACTTCGACGAGATCCAGGGACGCGTGGACGCCATGGCCATGCTCGGCACCCCCTACGACGCCGACATCCTGCGGGGCGGAGCCCCCGACCACGCCCGCGCCCAGGCCGCCGAGATCGCCCGCCAGCTCGAGTCCATGAGCGGGCCGCCCGCCGCCGACACGCAGGACACCAAGGTCATCGCCCTGATCGCCTACATGCAGCGTCTGGGCACCGACATCTACAAGCCGCTCGAAGAGCCCGCCCCGCCAACCACGCCGCAAGCACCGGCCGAGAACGAGGGAGGTGCCCAGTGAGACTCTCCGACGCCGTGTCCTACCTCGACATCACCGCGTACCCCATCGTCGGGCTGCTCGCCTTCTGCTCCGTCTTCGCGCTCGTCGCGTGGCGGGCCTTCCGGACCCCCACCGCCGCGATGCAGCGCCGCGCCGCCCTCCCGCTCGACTCCGACACACCCGACCACCACGAGGCCGCCTCCCGCTCCACGGAGACCCGCGATGCCTGAGACCAAGCTGCCCAAGATCATCCGGTACGAGGACTACCGCCGGGCCCACCCCCCGAAGGTCGAGCCGCGCCCGCGCCCGGTCCCGAGCCGGTCCCTGCGGGCGCACCCCAACGGGCCCGCGCACGGCGCCCCGGCGCACGCCGCGCCCGCCCCGGCCCCGGTCGGCACCCTGCCGGATGAACTGACCAGCCACAACTACGACGGCATCCAGGAATACGACAACCCGACCCCGGGCTGGTGGTACCTGATCTTCCTGGCCACCATCGTCTTCTCGGTGATGTACGCCTTCATCTACCACATGGGCGGGGCGGTGCCCATGCCCGAAGAACGCCACGCCCGCATCGAGGCGGCGGTCCTCCAGGAGCGATTCGCCGAGCTCAGCCGGCTCCCGATGAACGAGGACAAGATCCTCGCCATCATGAACCAGCCGACGTGGCTCGCCAACGGGGAGGCCATCTTCCAGCGCACCTGCGCCATCTGCCACTCGAGCGACGGCTCCGGCCTGGTCGGACCCAACCTCACCGACGACGTCTACAAGAACGTCACCACCCTGATGGACATCCCGGGCTTCGTCTCCGACGGCATAGGCGCCGCCATGCCCGCGCAGAAGAACAACCTCAACGAGAACGAGATCGCACTCGTCGCCGCGTACGCCGCGAGCCTCCGAGGACAGGACCTCGAGACCAACCCCGGCGTGCTCCCCGAGTACCGCACCGGCCAGGCCATCGCCCCCTGGCCCGAGCCCTCCGAGGCCGACCCGAACGGCTGACAGCACCACGAACCACGCCGGGTGAACACGCCATGAGCGCCCTGCTCCCCCCCAACCAACGCGTCCTCTCGACGCTCAACGCCGACGGCTCCCGTCGCTGGCTGGACCCCAAGCCCGTCTCCGGACCGCTCCGCACCCGGCGCGCCCTGCTCGGATGGGTGCTGATCGCCGTCTTCGTCGTCCTCCCGCACCTCCACGCCGGCGGCCGGCAGCTCTTCTTCCTCGACATCGCACGCGGGGAGTTCACCCTCTTCGGCGCCACCTTCATCCGCACCGACACCCTCCTGCTCGCCCTCACCCTGCTCACCATCGGCGCCTCGATCTTCCTGCTCACCGCCCTCTTCGGACGCGTCTGGTGCGGCTGGGCCTGCCCACAGACCGTCTACCTCGAGTTCCTTTTCCGCCCGCTCGGCGTCCTCTTCAACGGCAAAGGACGCAAGGGACTCCGCGGAAAGATCTCCGCCCTGCCCAGGGGCCTCCGCCTCACCACCCACGCGGTCCTCTTCATCGCCGTCAACTTCGCGCTGGCCAACACCTTCCTGGCCTACTTCGTCGGCTCGCGCGAGCTGCTCGGCTGGATCACCTCCCCCCCGTGGGTCCACCCCGCCGGCTTCATCTTCGTCTGCCTCGTCACCGGCCTCATGATCTTCAACTTCGGCTTCTTCCGCGAGCAGCTCTGCTTCATCGCCTGCCCATACGGACGCATGCAGTCCGTCCTGCTGGACCGCAACTCGCTCATCGTGGGCTACGACGAGGAACGCGGCGAGCCCCGCGGCCTGCCCCGCAAGAAGAAGAACGGCGACGTCTCGCTCAGCGTCGTCAACGACGCACTCGGCGACTGCGTCGACTGCACACGCTGCGTCCAGGTCTGCCCCACCGGCATCGACATCCGAGACGGCCTCCAGCTCGAGTGCATCCACTGCGCACGCTGCATCGACGCCTGCAACGAGGTCATGTCCAAGCTCGGACGGGAGCTCGGCCTCATCCGCTACTCCTCCCAGAACGCGCTGGCAGGCCAGAAGGGCTCCCTCCTCCGCCCGCGCGTCATCGCCTACCCCCTCATCCTGCTCGTCCTCGTCGCGGCCATGGCCGGCCTCATCGCCACCAAGTCCGACACCGATCTCCGCATCCTCCGCGCCGAGGGCAACCCCTTCAACGTCCTCGCCTCCGGAGACATCACCAACCAGACCCGCCTCCGCATCACCAACCGCGCCGTGGACGCCCGCACATTCACCGTCGCCCCAGTCACCGACGGCGTCACGCTCGAGCCCGCCGACGCGACCCTCACCCTCGAGCCCGGCCAGACCGACTCGGTCCGCCTGCTCATCCTCGCCGGACCCGGCGTCTTCGAGCCCGGCGCCTCCACCACCTGGATCGACCTCGGCGTCACCGACGACACCGGCGAGACCTTCCGCGTCCGCCACCGGCTCGTCGGACCGCTCAACTACTCCACCAGCACTCCCGCCCCCGCCGTGCCCTCCAGCGCGGACCACCCCGCCAAGGAACCCTCGCCATGAGCGACGCCCACAACGCCCACGACCGCGCACTCAGATGGCCCCTCCTGGTCGTCGGCCTGCTCCTGCTCAACATGGGCATCTGCGCCGTCACCATCATCGCGGCCACCACCAGCCCCATCACCGTCGAGGACGACTACTACGACAAGGCCGTCCGCTACGACGAGCTGCGCGAGGACGCACGCACACCCCGTGACACCCCCGCGGAAACTCCCAACCAGCCAGCCCCGGACGCACGCCCCGCGCCCGTACCGAACAAGCAAGAGCAGGGGAACGGGGCGTGAACGATCCGCAGGCCATCACGCTCACGCTCCTCGCGACCATCCTCGCCGCGAGCCTGCTCGGCAGCCTGCACTGCGCCGGCATGTGCGGCGGCCTGGTCCTCTTCGTCATCGGCGCCGACAGCCGCCCCACCAAGACCATCCCCCTCCAGTCCGCCTACCACGCCGGACGGGGCCTGTCCTACACCGCCCTCGGCGCCGGCGCAGGCGCACTCGGCTACCTCATCGACGACGCCTCACGCCTCGCGGGCTTCCAGAGGACCTCCGCCCTGATCGCGGGCTCCCTCATGGTCCTCTTCGGCCTCGCCGCGCTCGCCCACCAGACCGGCACACGAACGCCACGCGTCAAGCCGCACCCTCGCCTTCGCCGGCTCGTCGAGAACGCGCACCGCGCCGCGATGTCACTCACCCCGATCCGACGCGCCGCCGCCGTCGGCCTCCTGACCCCCCTGCTCCCCTGCGGATGGCTCTACGCCTTCGTCACCGTCGCCGCCGGCACCGGCACCCCATCGGCCGGCGCACTCGTCATGGCCGGCTTCTGGCTCGGCACGCTCCCGCTCCTCGCCACGCTCGGCGTCGGACTCCAGGCCCTGTCAGGCCCCCTCCGCGCACGCCTGCCCGTGCTCACCTCGCTCATCGTCGTCGCATTCGGCGTCATGACCGCCATGGGACGCCTGAGCGTCCCCGCCCGCGCCGCCCCCCTCGGCGACACCACCGAAGAACGCGTCCACGCCGTCTCCGAGCTCGGGCACGAGGACCTCCCCTGCTGCGCCGTCAGCCCCGAGGTGCTCGCCGGCAAGCCCAGCGAGGGGCCCACCCAGCCGTGACCACCATCCAGGCCAACCCGACCGCAAGCACCCCACAATCGTGTGGCCTGAGCGCGACCACCTGCGCCCACTGCGACCTGCCCGTCCCGCGGGGCCTGATCGACCCGGCCCAGGACCGCCAGTTCTGCTGCGACGGCTGCCGCACGGTCTTCGCCATCGTCCACGACCACAACCTCGACCGCTACTACCCCCTGCGCCGCCAGCTCGAAAAGTCCAAGGCCAGGGCCACACCGTCCGCCCGCTCCTACGAGGAGTTCGACGACCCAGCCTTCCTCGAGCGGTACACGACCGATCACGCCGACTCCACCCGCACCGCCACCCTGCTGCTGGAGGGCGTCCACTGCGCCGCGTGCGTCTGGCTCATCGAAAAACTCCCGATGCTCACACGCGGCGTGCTCCGGGCCGACCTCGACATGCGGGCCTCCACCCTCACCCTCCGCTACGACCCGCAAACCGCCAACCTCTCCAACGCCGCACGCACGCTCGCCTCGCTCGGCTACCGCCCCCACCCCCCACGCGGCGTCCTCCGCGACCAGCTCCGCGCCGCCGAGACCCGCACGCAGCTCATGCGACTCGCGGTCGCGGGCGCGATCGCCGGCAACACCCTGCTGCTCGCCCTCGCCCTGTACGCCGGCATGCTCGAGGGCATCTCAGAGCCCATGCGACACACGCTCCGCCTCTACTCCGCCGCGCTCGGCCTGCTCGCGCTCGCCTGGCCGGGGCGCGTCTTCTTTGCCAGCGCCATCGCCGCGGTCCGCACCCGCACCCCGCACCTCGACATCCCCGTCGCCCTCGCGCTCGCCGTCGGCGGGCTCTGGGGCACCGCCAACACGCTCCGCGGCACCGGCGAGATCTACTTCGACTCCCTCACCGCCCTCGTCTTCCTCCTGCTCGTCGGACGCTTCCTGCAGCACCGCCAGCAGCGCAAGGCCGCGGACGCCCTCGAACTCCTCTTCACCCTGACCCCCACCACCGTCCGCCTGGTGGACGAGCACGGCAGCGTCACAGCCCGCCCCATCGAGGCCGCCCAGGCAGGAGACACCGCCGAGATCCTCCCCGGCCAGACCGTCCCCGCCGACGGCGTCATCACACGAGGCGCCTCCACCCTCGACAACGCCCTGCTCACCGGCGAGTCCACTCCCGCCGTCGCACGCGAGGGCGACACGGTCCACGCCGGCGCAACCAACCTCAGCGGCACGCTGCGCGTCCGCATCCAGGCCACCGGCGAGCACACCCGGGTGGCCCAGCTCATGAAGCTCGTCGAGCAGGCCGGCAGCGCCAAGCCCGCGGTCGTGCAGTTCGCCGATCGCATCGCCGGACGCTTCGTCGTCATCGTCGCCTCGCTCGCCGCGATCACCGCGATCGCCTGGGCCTTCATCGAGCCGGGCCTCGCCCTCGAGCACGCCACCGCCCTGCTGGTCATCACCTGCCCCTGCGCCCTCGGACTGGCCACCCCGCTCGTCTTCACGTCCACCCTCGCCAGGCTCGCGCGGCGCTCGATCCTCGTCAAGGGCGGAGCAGCCCTCGAACGCCTCGCCCACGCACGCACAGCCTTCCTCGACAAGACCGGCACCCTCACCACCGGCTCCCTGCGCGTCTCCGACTGGACCGGCCCCGACACGCTCAAGCCGCTCGTCGCAGCCGCCGAGGCGGGTGCCACCCACCCCATCGCCCTCGCACTCCAGTCACTCACCACCGACACCCACGAACAGCCCGTCCACGCCGTCACACAGCACGAAGCACTCGGCCTGACCGCGACCACCGGCGACCAGACCCTCACCATCGGCTCGCGCGATCTCATGGCCCGCGAGCACATCCACATCCCCCCCGACCTCCTCCGCTGGGCCGACGACCACGCCGCCACCGGCGCCACCCCCGTCTTCGTCGCCCTCGGCCAACGCGCCTCGGCCGCCGCCGCCGTCTCCGGCGACCTCCGACCCGACGCACCCGCGCTCGTCGCAGAACTCACCGCCCTCGGCCTCGACGTCGCCATGCTCACCGGAGACCGCCCGGACACCGCGACCGCCGTCGCCAGACTCGTCGGCATCGCGCCGGACCGCGTCCTCGCCTCCGCCACACCCGAGGACAAGCTCGCACGCGTCGAGTCCACACCCGACGCACTCATGCTCGGCGACGGCGTCAACGACGCCGCGGCCCTCGCCGCCGCCCACGTCGGCATCGCCGTCGGCGGCGGCGCCGAGGCCTCCCTCCAGGCCGCCGACCTCTACATCGGCGACGACTCGCTCCACGCCGTCCACCTCGCCGTCCGGGCCTCACGCGCCGCCCTCGCACGCATCCGGCTCTGCCTCTTCGTCTCGCTCGCCTACAACACCGTCGCGGCCACGCTCGCAGTCCTCGGGCACGTCCACCCCCTGCTCGCCGCAGTCCTCATGCCAGCCAGCTCGCTCTCCGTCCTCGCGCTGGCCACCGCCCGACCGGCATGGGCCAGGAAGCAGCGCCCGTGTCCGTGATCTGGCTCATGATCCCGATCGCGCTCGCCATGGCGGGCCTCGCCGTCTGGGCCTTCTGCCGGGCCGTACGCTCCGGCCAGCTCGACGACCTGGACACCCCAGCCATCCGGGCCGTCCTCGACGACGACGAGGCACCCCCGACGCGGGAATAACCCGCCCAGCCCCAGCGTTCGCACCCGCGTGACGCGGAACACGCCATCCTGGCTCCGCCCCCCCACCGGCGACCGGCGAGACCCCATGCAGGCCTCGCTGAGCGGCACCGGCCTCTCGCTGTTCTAACAGCCCCAGACACCACGCGCCATCCGTGCGCGCACACGTCACACCCTCACAACCGAACGAATTCACACGACATCATCGCGCGTGCCGTGCCGGACGACCCGCGCCATCGCGGGCCCGGCCGCCCCCGCGCGAGCACCCACGGAGACCATCCATGAACCCCCGATTCGTCACCAAAGACATCCACGCCCTGCTCGACTACCCCGTCGCCCTCGTGCTCATGTTCGCCCCCTTCGCCCTCGGCCTCGGCGAGTCACACCCGCTCGCGCTCTGGCTGGGCGTCGCCACCGGCGTCGCCGCACTCATCCTCACGGTCCTCACCGACCACAAGCTCGGCCTCGTCCGGGTCCTCCCCTACCGGTTCCACCTCGTCGCCGACGCGGGCGTCGGCCTGCTCTTCCTCGCCGCCCCCCTCGCCCTCTCCTTCTCCGGGCTCGACCTCTGGTTCTACCTCGCCAACGGGGCAGCGGTCATGACCGTCGTCTCGCTGCACAAGCCCGAGCCGAGCAGGCAGCCCCACCCCGCCTGAGGCCCGCCACGCTCGACCAGGGCCCGCACGCCCGTGCGGGCTTTTTTCGTGCGCACGCCAGCCCGGTGCATCGCCGGCCCGCCGAGGGCCGAACCATCCCGTCCCGCCCCGTGCCGGAAGGACCCCCCGTGCGCACACTCGTCTGGTTCCGTGCCGATCTGCGAACCCACGACAACCCCGCCCTGCAGGCCGCCGCCAAGGCCGCCTCACGTGATCACTCCGGCGGCTGCCTCGCCGTCTTCCACATCGCTCCCGAGCAGTGGAAATCGCACGACGACGCCCCCATCAAGATCGATCTTTTCCGCCGCACTCTCAAGCGGCTCTCCACCGACCTCGCCGAACGCAACATCGCCCTCAAGCTCGTCGAGTCCCCCACCTTCGAAGACGCCCCGAGGCTCCTGCTCGACCTCGCCAAGGAGCACGCCTGCGACAAGCTCTTCTTCAACCGCCAGTACGAGCTCAACGAACGCGTCCGCGACGAGGGCGTGCTCGACGCCTTCCAGGACGCCGGCCTCGAGGCCGAGTCCTTCCTCGACCGCATCATGTTCGAGCCCGGCGACCTCCGCACCGGAGAGGGCAACTACTACTCCGTCTTCTCCCCCTTCTTCCGCGCCTGGCAGAAGGCCGTCCTCGACGACACCGACCGCCTCGAGCCCGTCAAGCTACCCGACACCCAGGCCGCGATGGTCTCCAAGCCCGACCCCATCCCCGACGCCTTCCCCGGCTACCAGGACGAGCCCCTCCTCCTCGACCCCGCCGACGATTTCGACCCCGACACCCTCTGGCCCGCCGGCGAGCACGCGGCCGCGGACCGCCTCCACGCCTTCTGCAAGCACTCCCTCGCCGACTACAAGGAGCAGCGCGACTTTCCCGCACGCGACCACACCTCCGTCCTCTCCCCCTACCTCCACGTCGGTGCCGTCTCCATGAGACAGTGCGTGCACGCCGCCCTCGAAGCGCAGGGCGGGGCCGCCCTCAAAAAACGCCTCCAGCACCACTGGATCTCCGAGCTCGTCTGGCGCGAGTTCTACCAGCACATCCTCGTCGGCTACACCCGAGTCAACAAGCACCGCGCCTTCAGGACCGAGACCGAAGCGCTGACCTGGAACCGGGACGACGACGCCCTCGAAGCCTGGAAGGAGGGCCGCACCGGCGTCCCCATCGTCGACGCCGGCATGCGCCAGCTCCGCCGGACCGGCTGGATGCACAACCGCGTCCGCATGATCGTCGCGATGTTCCTCACCAAGAACCTCTTCCAGGACTGGCGCGTCGGCGAGCGCTTCTTCATGCGCCACCTGATCGACGGCGACCTCGGCTCCAACAACGGCGGATGGCAGTGGTCCGCCTCCACCGGCACCGACGCCGCCCCCTACTTCCGCATCATGAACCCCGTCAGCCAGTCCAAGCGCTACGACCCCGAGGGCGACTACATCCGTCGCTACGTCCCCCAGCTCGCCGACATCGACGGCCCCGAGGTCCACGAGCCCGACACGCTCCCGGGCCTCCTCCGCTCGCAGCTGGACTACCCCGAACCCCTCGTCGACCTCAAGCAATCCCGCCCGGACGCCATCGACGCCTTCAAGGCCCTCAAGGACTGAGCAGCTTTCGGGTGCCACGGGTTGACCGAAGGACAACCCGTGCTCGGGGGGTACCACGGGTTGACCGAAGGACAACCCGTGTCTCACCCAAGCAACTCCTCAACCCTCCCCCGAACCACCGGCAGAACCTCCCCCTCAAACCACGGATTCTTCTTCAACCAGATGTTGTTCCGCCCCGACGGGTGCGGCAGCACCACCCGCCCCGGAAGCAGCCGCTCCCACGCCCCCACCGCCTCCGTCACGCTCCCCTTCGCCAGCTCAGGCTCGTACCGCCTCAGCGAATACGTCCCGATCAGGATCGTCAGCTCCACCCGCCGGAACACCCTCAGAAGCTTCGGATGCCAGGCCGGCGCACACTCCTCCCGCGGCGGCAGATCCCCGGACGCCCCCTGCCCCGGGTAGCAGAACCCCATCGGCATGTGCGCAAACACCCCGGGGTCATAGAACTGCTCGCGCGTCACCCCGAGCCACCCACGCAGCCGATCCCCGCTCGCATCGTCCCAGGGCAGCCCCCGCTCGTGCGTCACCCTCCCCGGCGCCTGCCCGATCAGCAGCACGCGGCTACTCCCGCTCCCCTGCACCAGCGGCCGGGGCCCCAGCGGCAGACCCTCGCACAGCGTGCACCCCCGCGCCCGCTCCACCATCACCGGGATCCGCATCGCTCGCCTCCGTTCAGACCAGACCCTACCACGAAAAAGCCGCACCGACGCCCTCTCGGACGCCGGCACGATGCACACACGATCGGGCGGGGATCAGCCCCCGGAGACCTCGCGCCAGTGCTCCTGCGCCTTCTCCGTCAGCTCACGCTGATCGCCCTGCTGCCACAGCTCGAACGCGTCGATCTCCGCGTTGTTCAGGAACAGGTACAACCGGTCGTCCACCACCTTGAACTTGGTCGGATCGACCGGGAACTTGTCCTCGATCGACATCCCGAACGCGCACCACCCGCCGCACTGCGGCTCGTACCGCGAGGGGTTCTTGTTGAACATCTCGACCTGCTCAGCCGAGGCCAGGTGGTACGTCACGCCGTTGTGCTCCACGCTGAACTCGGGGCGCCCGCGCTCGGCGCGACCCTTCGTGAAGTACGACACGGGGCTGTACCCCTCGAGCCCCAGCCCGCTCGCCGGCACGTTGCGACCGTTGACGTACGCCTTCGAGCCGCCGCCCTGCGCCGACCAGAACGCGTCCGCCTTCGCCCGGACCTCGGAGGCGTCCGCCTCCTCCCACAGCCTCTTGGCGTCCACGTCCGGGTTCTTCAGAAACAGGTGCGTCCGCCCGTCGATCACGCGAAAGCTCGTCGGGTCCGGCACGAACTTCGAGTCCACCGAGCACCCGAACGCGCAGTACCCGCCGTACGCCGGCAGGTACCGCGCCGGGTCGGCCTCGAACGACCGCACCTGCGACGCGGACGTGAAGAAGTACGTCACGCCGTCGTGCTCCGACGCGAAGCGGGGCGAGCCCGGCTCCGCCCGGTTCCGGTCCAGGTACGACACCGGGCTGTACCCGCTCAGGCCCACCGTGATCGTGTACGGCTCGCCCGCGTGCCCCGGGGCGTGGTCCACGCCACGCTCCGCCAGCGACGTCGCGCCGCCGGTCGAGACGGCCTCGCCGGAGCCGACCGCCGCCGTCGCCGCGAGCCCGGCGCCCAGGATCAGGGCCGACACACCAACAGACAGAGAGTTCTTCGAACGCATGGATATCACCTTTCGGTTTGAGTGAGGATCGGGCGCGACCCCGGGGCGCCACCCCGGCGACCACGCCGGACCCGGACCCCGGGCGCGTGCACACGCACACGCCAGGACGGGGCCGGATCAATCGAGTTGTGCAGGATCGAGACGGGCCGCCGCACGGCCCCGGGTCTCAGGGCCGGGGCGAGCGACCGGACGGGCGCGCACCGCCCCCCCGCGCCCGGGGGACGATCAGAACACCGCCAGCCCGGTGCCGTTCAGCGACGCCTGCAGGGCGTCCCTGCGGTCGCAGCGGCACGTGTGAAGGGATCGGTCCAGCCGTCTCATGCCACGACCAACCCGCCTTCCGGGGCCGCTATTTCCCCGCCCGTGCCCGGACCGCCACTTTCCTCACCTCGACGCCCGGTACTCCCCCCCAAAAACCATCCCCGACGCCCCCTGACCACCCGCGGTCAGGGGCCTATCCTTCAGGCCCGCCACCGGGCGGCAACGGAGCCCACCCATGAAGAACGACACCCACCCCACCTACTACCCCAGCTGCAAGGTCATCCACAACGGCGAGGTCGTCATGACCGTCGGCGCCACCGTGCCCGAGCTCAAGGTCGAGGTCTGGTCCGGCTCCCACCCCTTCTTCACCGGCAAGCAGGCCTTCGTCGACGCCGCAGGCCGCGTCGAGAAGTTCCAGCGCAAGTTCGCCGGCGACTACTTCAAGAACAAGAAAAAGAAGTAATCCACACACACGCAGAGCCCACGAAGAGCCCCGCCAGGGGCTCTTTTTTTTCGACTCTCTCTCCGGGCGGCGTGAGTCGCGCACCGGCGCCCCGCTAGCGACTTGTCCGGCACTTCAGCCGGGGAAGACCACACGACACCACGACCCGCACGCACGGGGGGCACACGCCTCCCCCGGGGGGTCACCGCACGCTCGGAGCCAGCCATGAACCGCACCAGCAACACCCAGTTCGCCCGCACCGCCGTGTCCGCAGCCGTCATCGCCGGCCTCGCAGGACTCACCGCCACAGCCTCCGCACAGAAGTTCCAGCGTCTGGACGGCACCGACCAGCGCGAGACCTCATACGACCTCGAGCAGACCCGCGACGGCGGCTCCGTCACCGCCGGCGTCCTCGAGTACGTCAACCCCTTCACCGGCGCCGTCGACGAGGACTTCTACGTCATCAAGCACGACAAGAACGGCGACGTCATGTGGACCACCCGCTACGGCGGACGCCTCCGGGACCGAGCCACCTCCATCCACCAGACCCAGGACGGCGGCTACATCGTCGCCGGGCACACCGAGTCCGCAGGGCCCGACCTCGGCCTCGCCCTCCTGCGCCTCGACCCCACCGGCGCCGTCCTCTGGGCCCACGCCTACGAGGCCTCCGCCTTCGAGGAGGTCCTCAACCCCCTCGAGACCGAGTACTACCTCCAGCCCGCCGTCCGCGAGTCACGCGAGGGCGGCTTCGTCGTGGTCACCAACGACCGCACCACCGCGGGCGGGCAGCTCCCCGTCTACGTCCGCACCGATCCCGCAGGCGTACCGCTCGTCAACGTCCGCTACATCGACCCCGCCCGCGGGCTCGCCACCTTCGCCGGCTTCACAGACCTCAAGGAGCTCGACGACGCCTCCATCGCCGTCTCAGGCTTCTGGGCCGACGCCGACCCCGCCCCCGGGGGACCCCCCTTCATCCTCGACGTCGACATCCTCGCCATGCGCGCCGCACCCTCCGGCGCACCCTTCTGGGTCTCCCGCTACGACGAGGCCGGCATCTTCCACGCACGCGAGGCCGGGTACGGCATCGACATCGAGAAGGACGCCCCCTTCGTCATCGGCGCCATCGCCGAGCGCACCATCGAGACCGGCTACACCACCATCGGCACCGATCACGTCCAGCTCGACCCCATGACCGGCGCCGTCGCCGCCGCCCACTTCCTCGACTACACCACACCCGCCTACGCCGCCACGCTCTACACACCCGAGCTCACCGTCCTCACCTCCGGCATCGACCTCATGTCCACCGGCGCACCCGCCGGCGTCGGCCCCGGAGCCGCAGAGATGCTCCTCCCGGGGCTCGCCGGGACCGTCTGGTACAACACCTACGGCCCGTTCTCGGGCGCCGCAGAGCGCCTCGAGGGCAACGCCATCATGGACCGCACCTGCGGCTACGCATTCACCGGCCCCAAGGCGGCCTCCGCCGCCGGCTTCGGCTTCGGCGGCACAGACCAGCTCCTCGTCAAGACCGACGACACCGGCGAGTCCGGATGCTTCGAACGCAGGCTCCCGCCCAAGGAAGCCTTCCCCGAGTTCGAGCAGATCCAGATGGCCCTCGCCCCGGACTTCCGAGACAACTGGCAGGAGTGGGGCGAGCGCGTCGAGTGGCAGGTCGCCAGCCAGCGCCTCTGCTACGACGACCGCTGCCGCCCCTGCCCCGCAGACATCAACGGCGACGGCGTCCTCGACAACGCCGACATCAGCGCCTTCGTCGTCGCCTTCCTCAACAACGATCCCATCGCCGACTTCAACGCCGACGGCCTGATCGACAACGGCGACATCGGCGCCTTCGTCGCCGCCTTCCTCGCGGGCTGCCCGTAAACGACGCACGCATCCGGTTCCCGGACCCCGCCCACAGGGCGGGGTTTTTTCATGCATCACCGCCATTCCGCACCCCGCCGTCCGCCATGCGCACGCCGATTTCCCCCGTTTTTGACTTGAGATCACGGGCAAAATCAGGGATCATGCCCCTGCTCGAGGGGATTCTGCCCTGACCGTCCCACAACGGAGATCCGATCTCATGAAGACCGCACTGCTCGTGACCGCCGCCGCGGCCACTACCGCCACCGCAGGACCATCGCACGCCCCCGCCACGCTCGACGAGACGGTCCCCGTCTCGCTCGCCAGCCCCGCCGCGCTCGAGCACCGCGCCATCGCCGAGATGCTCTTCGCCGGCCTCCCCGCCGATCAGCAGGCCATGATCGCCGCCTGCGGCGCCATCGGCCCCGTCGCGCACGACGACGCCCCCGGCTTCGGCGTCGCCCTCGACCGCGTCTCCCGCCTGGTCGGGCTCTCCGTCGAAGAGATGGAAGCAGAGCTCAACATCCGGCTCTCCAAGGCCCACCGCGACCTGCTGAACCGATTCCAGGACAACGCCGACAACGGCGAGGCCGTCCCCCACCTCTGCCTCTCGACCGACACCGACCCCAAGCTCGCCGACGCCCTCCTGCTCATGGTCGACGCCATCACCCGGGGCGGAGACCTCCGCTACCAGGCCGTCGATCGATGGACCTCCACCGCCACCAACGGCCCCACCGGCAGCCAGGGCAACCCCATCCACCTCACCTGGTCCATCGTCCCAGACGGCACATCCGCAGACGGGGAAACCTCCGACCTCTTCGCCTGGCTCAACTCCATCTACGCCGGAAACGGCGGACAGGCCGAGTGGGAGCTCAGATTCGACCAGACCTTCGCACGCTGGAGCTTCCTCTCCGGCATCGTCTACACCAAGGTCTCAGACGACGGCGCCAACGTCAGCAGCGCAAACCCCGGCGTCCTCGGCGTTCGCGGCGACGTCCGCATCTGCGCCATCCCCATCGACGGCGGCGGGAACGTGCTCGCATACAACTACTTCCCCAACCACGGAGACATGTTCCTCGACTCCTCCGACTCCTTCTACAACAGCCTCAACCAGCAGTCGCGAGGCCTCCGCAACGTCCTCTCCCACGAGCACGGCCACGGCATCGGCCTCGCCCACGTCGAGCCCGTCCAGCAGACCAAGCTCATGGAGCCCTTCGTCTCCTCGGCATTCCTCGGCCCGCAGATCGACGACCGCCTCGGCGCACAGCGAAACTACGGCGACCGCTACGAGAACAACGACTCCCTCGCCACCGCCGCCGACCTCGGGCTCACCCTCTCAGACGGCGCCAACGAACGCGTCCGCGACGTCTCCACCGACGACAACTCCGACATCGACTACTACACGTTCACCACCACCGCCAACGGCGACGTCACCATCTCACTCGAGCTCACCGCGGGAGAGTACCTCATGGGCCCCCAGGGCGGCACCGCGGTCCTCACCGACTACGACTCCATCCACGACCTCGCCATGGAGATCCGCGACGCCGGCGACAGCATCATCGACTCCGCCAACAACGCACCCCTCGGGTCCGACGAGGTCGCCACCTTCTCCCTCCCCGCCGGCACCCACTACCTCCGCGTCTTCCCAGCCAACAACACCAACAACATCCAGCTCCACGACATCCGCTTCGAGTTCATCGAGACCTCCAGCCCCTGCCCCGCCGACGTCACCGGCGACGGCGTCGCCGACAACGGCGACATCGGAGCCTTCATCATCCTCTTCCTCGCCAACGACCCCGCCGCCGACTTCAACAACGACGGCATCATCGACAACGGTGATATCGGCGCCTTCGTCCCACTCTTCCTCGCCGG
>JBICID010000104.1:0-14716 GCA_043101615.1 Phycisphaerales bacterium JB040
CGTGTGCTCTTCCGATCTCACGCCCCCCCCTCCCCCCGGAGGGAGCAAGCCAACAGCCCGCGACCCCGCTCGCACGGGACCCGGGCCCTGATGAGAGAGAACCCCGCGCACGGACCGACGCGCACACGTACCGAGAGAGCACGACAAGGGAGACACACCATGCACGCACGCACCGCACTCGCGGCCATCGCCGCACTCGCCGGCACGGCGCTCGCCGGGCCGGTCGGCACCGACGACGCCTCCAACTACACGCTCGCCGAGTTCCAGGCCGGCGCCGACAAGGCCACCACCGGCGACGCCTTCGGCGCCTGGGACATCTTCAAGAGCTACAACGGCTCGGGATTCGTCGACCCGTACCTCGGCGACTCGCGCAGCCTCGACGGCTCGGGCACCGGCATCGACATCAACACCGGAGGCCGGTCCTTCCAGCTCTTCGCCACCGAGAGCAACTACGTCGACGCCAAGCGGACCTTCACCGGCGCGCTCGCCGTCGGCCAGACCTTCTCCATGGACTGGGCCACCAACTGGATCGGCTCCGGATTCCAGGGCGTCGACCTCACCACCGGCGGGGGCGCCTTCACCTCCATCTTCAACTTCAACGCCGGCGGCGGCTCGTTCAACATCGACACCAAGGGCGCCGGCACCGGCGACGGCGGGCCCTTCGCCGGCGAGGACGCCTACTCCTACTTCCACCTCGCCTTCACCCAGACCTCCCTCACGGGCGGCGACTGGCTCATCGAACGCACCGCCCAGGACGGCACCGTCCTCACCTCCGCCGGCGGCACCTACGGCGGGCTGGCCGACGGCTTCAAGGTCTACGCCGGCTCACAGTTCGGCGGCGCCCAGGACGACGTCTACTTCAACAACCTCGCCATCGTCCCGGCCCCGGCCACCATCGCCCCGCTCGCACTGGCCGGCCTCGCCTGCACGCGACGCGGGCGCTGAACCCTTCCCTCACGGGGCGTACGCTCCAAAGAGCCACGCCCCGATTCCGACGCTCAAGGCAGACCCACCGTGACACGCACCCGCCTCCAACTCCTCGGCACACTCCTCGCGGGCCTCGGCGCGCACGCGGCCGACGCACAGCAGATCACACACGCCACCACCGACAAGGCCCAGCACCGGCCGGGCCGGCCCGTCGAGGTCCTCGCCACACTCCGCAACCCCACCGCCTCGCACTGGCAGGGCACGCTGGGCGTGCAGCCGACCTTCCTCGGCTACGACATCGGATGCGTGATCGAGCAACCGGTCAGCCTCGCCCCCGGCGAGGAGACCACACTCGCGATCCCGCTCGAGCTCATCACCCCCACCGACCGCGGCTTCCTGGCCGTGCTCGACCTCGCGGACGACGCCGGGAACACGCTCGATACGTCGGCGACCGCCTTCGACATCGCCGACGACTGGACCAGCTTCCCCCGCTACGGGTACCTCACCCGGTTCGGCCCCGGCGAGGACGCCGAGGCCCTCGTCGGCCCCCTCGCCGACTTCCGCATCAACGCCCTCCAGTTCTACGACTGGATGGACTCGCACCACGTGCCCTACACCCCGGGACTCGACAACTGGCTCGACCTCGCCGCCCGCCCGGTCAGCAGGGCGACCCTGCTCGACCTGATCGACGAGGCGGGTCAGCGCAACGCCGCCTCCATGGCCTACAACCTCATGTTCGGGGCCTACGAGAACTACCAGGCCACCTCCGACGCACGCTACCAGTGGGGGCTGTTCAACGCGATGCCGGCCCTGCCCTCCAACCAGGACCGGCACCCGCTCAACGTCCCAGGGTGGGAGTCCGCCTCGCTCCCCCTGTTCAACCCCGCCGACCAGCGCTGGCGAGACTTCATCGGCGGGCAGATGGCCACCGCCTTCGACGCGATCCCATTCGACGGCTGGCACATCGACACCCTGGGCGACCGCGGCTCTCTACAGGACGAGACCGGATCGCCGGTCGATCTCAAGGCCACCTACCCCGGATTCATCAACGACATGCGCGCCCGGCTCGGGCCCGACACAGCCCTGGTCTGCAACGTCCCCGGCTCCTACGGCGAGCGCGAGGTCGCCGAGTCCTCCGACGTCGACGCCGTCTACCAGGAGCTCTGGGGCGACCCCATGGACGACGAGTTCTGGGATCTCAAGCAGTCGCTCGCCGACATCCGGTCCTGGACCGACGCCAAGCCCGTCATCGCCGGATACGTCAACTACGAGCACGCCAAGAACTTCTCCGATCAGAACCCCGGGTTCTTCAACGGGCACTCCGTCCTGCTCGCCGACGCCGCGATCCTCGCCAACGGCGGCTGGCACATCCAGCTCGGCGACGACCTGAACCTGCTCTGCAACGAGTACTTCCCCAACACCAACCTCCGCGCCACCTCCGCCCTGCTCGCCAGGGTCCGCGACTACTACCACTTCGCCGTCGCCTACGAGAACCTCCTCCGCGACCGCACCGCGGACACCAACCTCCGCGTCGAGCTCGGCGGCGCCCCGTTCAACGACAACGCCGGGGTGGGGGGGGTCTGGACGATCTCCAAGGCCCGCCCGGCGCTGGGCGACACCAGCGGCTTCACCATCGCCCACCTCATCAACCTCACCGGCGCACAGTCCACCGACTGGCGCGACGTCAACGCCACCAGCACCACGCCCACCGTCTTCAGCGACCTCTCGGTCAGGGTCTACTACTCCGGCGCCCTGGCCGACGCCCGCCTCTGGCACGCCTCGCCCGACGCGGGAGACCTCCGGCCGACCCGCGTCACCGACTTCACCACCGGCTCCGACGCCCACGGCACCTACGTCGAGTTCGCCCTCCCCGAGCTCCGCTACTGGACCATGGTCTGGCTCGAGCGTCGCAACCCGGGCGACGCCGGCCCGGCCCAGGGG
Organism: Phycisphaerales bacterium JB040; assembly: GCA_043101615.1. Classification (GTDB taxonomy): domain Bacteria; phylum Planctomycetota; class Phycisphaerae; order Phycisphaerales; family UBA1924; genus JBLHKT01. Next base: position 2,869 of record JBICID010000104.1, read on the forward strand.
CTCTCCCAGGCGAGTCCCGCCGACCTCAACGACGACGGCGTGCTCGACAACGCGGACATCGGCGCGTTCGTCGCTTTTTTTTTGAGCGGTGACCCACGCGCCGACTTCACTGGCGACGCCAACATCGACAACGGCGACATCGGCGCCTTCGTCGCCGCCTTCCTCGCCGGCTGCTGAGCACCGACGCGGGGTCCGCCGCCCCGCACGCTCCCTCACCCACGCTCCGGCAGCTCGAACCGCTGCACCACCGTCGCTCCCATCGGCGGGTACTTCATCAGCAGCCGGTACCCGCGCAGCTCGCGCGCGTCCACGCCCAGGCGAGAGCACGCGGTCTGGAAGATCCCCGGGTACTGCGGCACCAGCGGCGTCGTCACCACCGGCGGGCGCCCCGACAGCTTCGTCGCGCGGTCACGGATCGGCAGCACCGAGTCGTGCTCCTCGTCACCCGTCCGCTGCCCCTGGCTGAACTCGCGACCGAACACCAGCACCTTCGGGTCGAACGCGTACTCCAGCGACTCGTGCACGATCAGGTCCATCACCAGGTACTCCGCCGGCACCGTCACCGCCACGCCGAACTCCGCGATCGGGTCCCCGTCCTCGGCGTACCCGCTCACCGCCCGGCGCATCATCTCCCCCTGGAAGCAGTCCACCGCCCCGAAGTTCCCGATCGGCCCCGGCAGCAGCACGTAGTCCACCCCCTCCGACGTCCGCAGCGGCTTGATGTCCGGCAGGCGCGCCGACGTGAACGAGGGCATCAGGCGCGACCCGTTCTCCCCATCCAGCTCCAGCGCCTCCCACTGAGGCCTGTTCAGCATCGGCTCCGACGAATCGCCCCACTCCCGGATCCGGAACAGCGGCCACCGCACCGCCGGACGCAACCGCCGGAACCCCACGTACCCACGCACCGTCGCGATGTCGAGCTTGTCCGGGTCCTCCGCGTTCGGGATCAGCAGGTTCGAGGCCAGGCGCACCTTCGCCTGCACCCCCCACACGCCCGAGTTGCCCCGGAAGCTCAGCCGCCGGCTCGTCTCCAGCCTGTCGCTCGCGCCCACCGCCATCCCGTCCAGCACCAGCTCCAGCGTCGCGCGGTCCCCCACCTGCACCTCGATCATCTCCTCGAACGAGTCCGCCGCCTCACGCACCCGCCCCAGCGACGCGCTGCCCACCCCCGCCTTCTCGAACCCCTTCAGCAGGATCTGCACCCCCGACGTCCCCGGCACGTGCGGCGCCGCCTCGATCAGGTCCTCGGCGTTGATGATCTTGGAGATCTTCCAGGTCAGGTTCTTGTTCAGGCCAAACTCGCGTGCCACGTCCTGCGGGCTCGACGAGTCCGCCCCCGCCTCGTCGTACAGCTCGATCAACGCCGCCCGGAGACGGTCCACGCTGGAGCGGCAGTGCTCCTCGAATCCGACCTCGGCAGTAGTGCTGGGAGACGTCATTGTCCCGACTCGATTCTGGTGCTGGTCCGGCCAATGGCCAGAGAAGGGGGTTCTGTGGGTGTGGGGCGCATTCTAGCGGATTCTCGCGGCCGAGAAACATCCCAAAAGATTTATCTGCAATTTTCCCTAGGGAAACTTGTAATGGAATTCCTGCGCCGGTATTCTCGGGGCTCACCCTTCCGAGCGGCTCGCCGTGAGACGCTCCCCCGACCACGGGAAGAGAGATCAGTTCCAGATCAGAGATCCAGAACCGGAGAGCACACATGAACACCCACGTCCCTGCCATCGCCTGTCTGGCCGTCGCGTCCGTCGCCGGCTCCGCCCTGGCCCAGGTCACCGTCACCCGGACCGGCGCCCCGGCCCCGACCTACTCCACCACGCTGAACTTCGACGAGCCGTCCGGCCCCACCGGGGGCGTGAGCGCCGACGCCTGGAGCTCGCTGGGCATCTCCAGCATCGTCAGCGGCACCGGCAACGTCGACGTCGGCGACTGGGACACCGCCGTGGGCGGGTGGGGGCTGGGCTCGGGCAACTCGGCCTCGGGCCCGTTCGGCATCTTCATCAACTTCGACTCGGACCTGACCGAGTTCTCCGCCCAGTTCTGGGACAACTCCGGCCCGGCCTCGTTCTTCGGCGGCGGCATGGGCGTCTTCGTCATGCAGAACGGTGTCGAGGTCGCGTCCTACTTCGGTGACGCCCCGTACGGCGGCGTGGGCGACACCTGGTTCGACGTCACCACCGCCAACGGGCACAAGTTCGACGAGATCCGCATCCTCGGCTACGGCTTCACCCCCAACACCTACGCCGACAACCTGTCCTGGAACGCCGTGCCCTCGCCCGCCTCGGCGACCCTGCTCGCCCTGGCCGGGCTGGCCTCGACGCGTCGCCGTCGCGCCTGATCCCCGCGACGGACGGCGGCGCCCCCTCCTTTCGGGAGTGGCGGCCGGACCCGTCTGCTCACCTCTGCCCGGCCCCGGGCCACCGCCCGGGATCGGGTTTCCGACCACAACCACGCGCGCCGAGTCGTGCTGGCCCGCGCACCGAAGCACGCACGCATCACGGAGCATCCCATGCACGCACTCGCACTCGCAGCCCTCGTCTGTGCCGCCGGCGCCGCGGCGATCGCCCAGCCCGTCGCCACGTTCTCCTACCTGCCCGACGGGTGCGTCAGCGCCAACGACATGTCGCCCGACGGGCGGTTCATCGTCGGCGGGTACGACTCGGACGGGGACGGCTTCTCCGACGGGTCTTATCTCTACGACACGGCGCTGGGCACCGTGGAGACGATCGCCAGCGGCGCCATCGCCACCGGGCTGGAGCTGGTGGTCGCCGTCTCCAACGACGGCTCGACCGCGACCGGCTCGGTCCCGTTCGACGAGTTCTCGTCCACCGCCGCGGTCTGGACGCAGCCGACGGGGCTGGTCTCGATCGGCCACCTGCCCAACGCGTTGCAGTGCCCGAGCCTGTCCACGGGGTACGAGATCTCGGGGGACGGGACGACGGTGGTGGGGCTGTCCTGGGACGGCTGCGACGCACACGCGATCAAGTGGACGCAGTCCGGCGGGATGGTCGGGCTCGAGCACCTGGTCAACGGGAGCAACCGGGCCTCGGTGGTCAACCACGACGGCACCGTCATCGCGGGCTTCTGCCAGGGCAACTTCTCGCGTTCGCCCGCAGTCTGGGACGGCGTGACCGGCGACGGCATGCTGCTCGACCCCAACGCCTACAGCGTCGGCGAGGTGCACGGGATGTCCGACGACGGCACGGTCCTGCTGGTCGAGTACGGGGACGCCGCCAACCCCACCAAGGACGGCTACCTCGACGCGCACACCTGGACCGCCTCGGGCGGGTTCGAGCTCATCGGCACCGGCAGCATCTCCGGCGGCTGGTCGGGCATCCCGATGGACATCGCCGAGGAGACCGGCACCATCGTCGGCTTCGACATCCTGCTCGGGAACCGTCGCGCGTGGATCCGGCACGCCGACCAGGGCGGCATCGTCGAGCTGGTCTCCTTCGTCGAGTCCCACGGCGGGGACGTCCCCGACGGACAGCCCCTCCAGGTCTGCCAGGCCATCACCAACGACGGCACCCGCATCATCGGGCACGGCGGCACCGCCAACGCCTGGATGATCACGCTGGAGTACCCCTGCGCCGCCGACGTGAACGGCGACGGGGTGCTGGACAACGGGGACATCGGCGCGTTCGTCGCCCTGTTCCTGGCCTCCGACCTCGCGGCGGACTTCAACGCCGACGGCATCCTCGACAACGGGGACATCGGCGCCTTCGTCGCCTCGTTCCTCGCCGGCTGCTGACCCGCACGCCCACGCAGACTCCCCGCAGGACACCCCCTCCCACAGGACGACCCGCATGACACGCACCGCACTCTCGCTCGCCCTCGTCGGCGCCGCCGCCACGGCGGTCGTCGCCCAGCCCGTCGCGACCTTCTCCTACCTGCCCGACGGGTGCGTCAGCGCCAACGACATGACGCCCGACGGTCGGTTCATCGTCGGCGGGTTCGACAGCGACGCCGACGGGCTCGCGGACGGCGCGTACCGCTACGACGTGCAGCTCGACGACCTGGTCATCCTCGGGTCGCTGGGCGATCAGACCGACGGCGTGGCGATCTCCGACGACGGCTCGGTCGTGACCGGCGACATGCTCACGCCCGACGGCGAGGTCGCGGGTCGCTGGACGGAGGCGACCGGCTGGGTCTCGCTGGGGTTCCTGCCCAACGCGGGATCGTGCCCGAGCCGCTCCAACGGGTATGACATCTCGAGCGACGGCGGGACCGTCGTGGGGCTCTCGTGGGACGGGTGCGACGGGCGTGCGTTCATCTGGGACGGGGCCGCGGGCATGACCCAGCTCGAGGTGCTGGAGGACGGGCGCAACCGGGCCTCGGTGGTGAGCGCCGACGGCTCCGTGGTTGCGGGCTTCTGCCAGGTCAACACGCGCACGCCCTGTTTCTGGGACGGTTTGAGCGGTGCCGGCACGGTCATCGATCCGAACGGCGCCGGCACCGAGGGGGAGGTGCTGGGCATGAGCGACGACGGCTCGGTCCTGCTGCTGACCTACTACGACTACGCCAACCCCACCAAGGACTTCTACTACGACGCCTACACCTGGACCGCCTCGGGCGGTCTGCAGATCGTCGGGACCGGCAGCATCTCGGGCGGCTGGGCGGGCCGGGCGATGGACATCGCCGAGCAGACCGGCTCCATCGTCGGGTTCGACTCGCTCTTCGGCAACCGTCGCGCGTGGATCCTGCTCGACGGCCAGGGCGACTGCCGTGAGCTCATCGACTTCGTCGAGACGCACGGCGGCGACGTCCCCGACGGGCAGCTGCTCGACGTCCCGCAGGCCATCACCAACGACGGCACCCGCATCATCGGGCACTCGGGCGGGTCGCTCGCGTGGATGATCACGCTCGAGTACCCGTGCGCCGCGGACGTGAACGGAGACGGCGTGCTGGACAACGGGGACATCGGGGCGTTCGTGGCCCTGTTCCTGGCCTCCGACCTCGCGGCGGACTTCAACGGTGACGGCATCCTGGACAACGGCGACATCGGCGCCTTCGTCGCCTCGTTCCTCGCGGGCTGCTGACCCGATCCCAACACGACAGGACCCACACCCATGACACGTCACGCGAGCACGATCCTGATCTCCGCCCTCCTCGGCGCCGCGGGCACGCCAGCCGGCGCGGGCGAGCCCGTCACGGCCCCCACGCCGATGGGGCTGGTCACGCTGGACGCCGACACGCCGGACCGCACGCACGCGATCGGCACGCTCTCGTTCCCGCCCAGCCCGAAGGCGCCGGGCGCACCGAGCGAGCTGCGGTACGAGCTCGGGCCGGACGTGTTTGTCCGGACAGACTCGGTGGAGGCGGTGGCGGGCCTGCTCTCAACGGTCGGGCCTCGCCCCGAGGGCGGGGACGCGTCGCACCGCGTCGGCCTGCCCGCCGGCGTGACGGTCGAGCGGTTCGAGCCCGTGCCCGGGTTCGTGATCGTCCGGTCCCCCTCGGTGCGCGAGGCGGCCCGCCACGCGCGCACGCTGTGGGCCTCGGGGCGTTTCGAGTCGGTGGAGCTGTCCGCGATTCCGGAGAAGCGTCTGCGCACGCCGACCGGTGAGCTGCTGCCCATGCAGTGGCACCTGGACAACGCCAAGGACCCCGGGCACGACGTCAACGCGCGCCGGGCCTGGGACCTGGGCTACACGGGGCTGGGGGTCAGCGTCGGGGTGGTCGAGAACAGCATGCAGCACCCCGACCCGTTCGATCCCACCGAGCGGTACCACCCGGACCTCGAGGCCAACATCAACCTGGAGATCGCGACCGCGCACTCCTACTACGAGTCCGACCACGCCACGGCGGTCGCGGGCATCATCGCCGCGGACGGCCAGAACGCCATCGGGGGGGCGGGCATCGCCTTCAACGCGGGCATCGCCTCGCAGGTCTACGGCGACGAGGCCACCACCGCCGCGACGCTGACCTACCGGATGGGTCGCACGGACATCAAGAACTGCTCGTGGGGCCCGGGCGACACGGGGGACATCTACTACCTGACCGAGCTGCTGGCGGGCGCGTTGGAGCAGTACGGGACCAACGGGCGCGGGAAGCGGGGCGGTCTGTTCATCTGGGCCGGCGGGAACGGGGGCAACTCGGGCGCCCTCAACGCCGACCGGGCAGACTACGACTGCTGGGTCGGCAGCCGCTTCGTGCTGGGCATCGGGGCGATCACCGACCAGGACCGCGCGGCCCACTACACCGAGCGGGGCTCCAACATCTTCGCGGTGGCGCCCTCCAGCGGGGGCGACCTGGGCATCACCACCACCGATCTCACGGGGGCCGGCGGGTTCGACGCGGGGAACTACACCTCCACGTTCGGGGGCACGTCCGCCGCGGCCCCGGTCGCGGCAGGGGCCGTGGCGCTCATGCTCGAGGCCAACCCGGAGCTGACGCGTCGGGACGCGATGCACATCATCGCCGACACCGCCCGGCGTTGCGACCCGACCAGCCCGAGCTGGCGGCAGAACGGCGCCGGGGTCTGGGTCTCGGACCTGTACGGCTTCGGGGCCATCGACGCCGGGGCCATGTGCCTCGCCGCCGAGACGCACACGCCCGTGAAGCCCGAGCGGTCCATCACCTCCGGGCGTCTGACCTACAACGCCCCGCTGCCCGACAACGACACCGCGGGCGTGACGTTCGAGATCCCCATGAAGCCCGGGCTGACGATCGAGTCCGTGGAGCTCGTGGTCAACGCCACGTCCACCTTCATCGGCGATGTCGAGATCGTCCTCACCTCCCCCGCGGGGACCGAGTCCGTCCTCACCACCACGCGCGGCACGCCCGGAGACGGCATCCACGACTACCCCTTCAAGTCGTACCGGCCCTGGGGCGAGGACTCGGGCGGCACCTGGTCGCTCCGCGTCGCGGACCAGGCCTTCGCCGACCTCGCCACACTCAATTCCGTCGTGCTGACGCTGTACGGCACCCGCTGCCCGGCCGACCTGAACCTCGACAGCGTGCTCGACCTGGGCGACGTGGACACCTTCGTCACCCGGTTCCTCGACCAGGACCTGAGCTCCGACTTCAACGGCGACGGGCTGGTGGACAGCGCGGATATCCAGGCGTTCGTCGCCTCGTTCCTGGCCGGCTGCTGAGCGGGTTGACCGCCCAGCCCCGCACGCCCCCCCGCCCCCCCCGCGTCCCCCCGCCCGTCCCCTCCGCCCCCCCGCGTCCCCGCCCCCCCCGGACGCCCTCGGCGTGAACGCTGGGAGTTGATTCCGGGCATGACGCAGGCGTGCACGGAGGGGCGGGGTACGGCGAAGCCTGCTCTACGAGCCTGGCACAGGGTTCCGCACGACCCCGCCGATTCGGCCATGGGAGCGAGCCCCGGACCCGTGCGCGCAGGCACGCCAGATGTGCGCACAAACCCAGGTATTCGCGGCGTCTCGCACCAACAGTTCCGCGTGGAACATCCCCTTGCCCTCCGGGGCGTGCGTCCCCGCCGCCCTACCATCCCGGCCCTACTCTCCCCGCCCCTCACCGCCAGGAGCCCCGCCATGGAAGCCGGGATCGTCGGACTGCCCAACGTCGGCAAGAGCACGCTCTTCAACGCCCTGACCAACGCCGGGGCGCTGGCCGCGAACTACCCGTTCGCCACCATCGACCCCAACGTGGGCGTGGTCCCGGTGCCCGACCCGCGCCTGGCGACGATCAACGAGCACATCGAGACGCAGAAGATCGTGCCGGCGATGCTGAAGCTGGTGGATATCGCCGGGCTGGTGCGGGGGGCGAGCAAGGGCGAGGGCAAGGGCAACGCCTTCCTGAGCCACATCCGCGACGTGGACGCGATCGTGCAGGTCGTCCGGTGCTTCGACAAGGCACCCGGGGGAGAGGACATCACGCACGTGGACGGCTCGGTCGATCCGATCCGTGACATCGAGACCATCGAGGCGGAGCTGATCCTGGCCGACCTGCAGACGCTCGAGAACGCCGAGGCCAAGGCCCAGCGGGCGGCGCGGGGCAAGGACAAGGACGCGCTGGCCCGGCTGGCGGCGATCGGTGCGGTCCGCCCGGTGCTGGAGTCGGAAAAGCCGGCTCGTGCGCTGGAGACCGACAACCCAGAGGTCCTGTCGGGCCTGCGCCAGCTCGGGCTGATCACGGTCAAGCCGATCCTGTACGTCGCGAACGTGAACGAGGACGACGTGAACGGCGAGGGCGAGCTGGCCCAGCGGGTGCGTGCCCACGCCGAATCGCACGGCTCACGCATGGTGCCGGTGTGCGCCCGGATCGAGGAGGAGCTGGCCGAGCTGGACGCGTCGGACAAGGCAGAGATGCTGGCGGACTACGGGATGGAGGAGCCGGCGCTGAATGCGCTGGCCCGCGCGTGCTACGAGCTGCTGGGGCTGCAGTCGTTCTACACCGCGGGGGAGAAGGAGATCCGTGCGTGGACGATCCACCGGGGGACCAAGGCTCCGCAGGCCGCGGGCGTGATCCACACGGACTTCGAGAAGGGGTTCATCCGGGTGGAGTGCTATTCGGTCGATGACCTGGTGGCCCACGGCTCGGAGAAGGCGATCAAGGAGGCGGGGAAGATGCGGGTGGAGGGCAAGGAGTACGTGATGCACGACGCGGACGTGTGCCACTTCCTGTTTAATCGGTAGGGGTTGGAGAGCCCATTCGCTTCCTCGGAGCTCGTTGGCGGGGGGCCGCGTGCTTATGCCCGCGGCTCGGATTGTGGGGGGGCCGTCGCTCGCGCTCCGGGCTCGTTGAAGGATGTGGGAATGTGGAGCGGTCGGGGTGAAATCGGGGGGGTGGGAATCCCACTACGCTGTGCACTTTCGGAGGGTCTTGGCGTATGTCAGAGCGTGGTACGGGCGACGGGGTCGTCGCTGAGGTTGTCGAGCCGGTGAAGGACGCCCGTCGTCACGATCTGGATGCGCTGCGTGGGTTCGCGATGCTGCTGGGGATCGTGCTGCACGCGGCGTTGTCGTTCTATCCGGGGATGCCGTGGGTGGTGCAGGACTCCGATCCGATCGCGGGGACGGATGTGGCGGTGTCGGCGATCCACGGGTTCCGCATGCCGCTGTTCTTCCTGCTGTCGGGCTTCTTTACGGCGATGCTGTGGCGTCGTCGGGGGATGGGGGGCCTGCTGAGGCAGCGTGCGCTGCGGATCGCGGTGCCGCTTGGCATCGGGGCGGCGACGCTGGTGCCGCTGATGTGGTGGCTGATCATCGGGCTGGGTGGCAGCGGCGACCCCGCCCCGGTGGAGGTGGACCCGGAGGCGACGGTGTGGTCCGCGGCCCGGGACGACAACGGGGCGGCGATCCGCGTGCTGGTGGAGGACGGTGCCGACGTGAACGCGCCGGATGCGCAGTTTCAGACCACGCCGCTTGGCTGGGCCGCGATCGGCGACAGCCCGGAGGCGGCGACGGTCCTGATCGAGCTGGGGGCGGACCCGAACAAGACGTACGGCATGGGGAGCACCGCGTCGCACACCGCGATGTTCTTCGGGCACGCCGCGGTCGCGGAGGCGCTGATCGAGGGCGGGGCGGACCTGACGATCCGGGACCCGCAGGGCAGCACGCCCGAGGCGACGATGAACGCGCCGCAGCAGATCACGATGATGATCGCGGGGTTCGTGCAGCTCGACAAGGACTGGGAGACCATCGCGGCCGGGCGCGAGGAGATCCGCGCGATGCTCGCGGCCCGCGGGCTGGAGAGCACCGAGCCCCCGCCCACGCTCGCCGAGGGGCTGAACGCGATCTACGCCGGCCTGACGCAGGTCCCGTTCTTCCACCACCTGTGGTTCCTGTGGCACCTGTGCTTCCTGGTGGGGCTGTTCGCGCTGGTCGTGCTGGTGGGCGGGCGTCTCGGGACGGGCTGGGTGCCGGGTGTGCTGGTGGCGTCGCCGCTGGCGCTGGCGTTGCTGGTCCCGCTCACGGCGTGGACGCAGTCGATGATGACGATGGCCCCGTTCGGCCCGGACACGTCGGCGGGCCTGATCCCGATGCCGCACGTGCTGGGGCACTACGCGGTGTTCTTCCTGTTCGGGGCGCTGGTGTACACGCATCGCGGCGCGGCGGAGCGGCTGGGTCGCGGGTGGTGGCTGATGCTGCCGCTGGCGGTCGCGGTGCTGGTGCCGTCGCTGGCGATGTCGGTGCGGGCGCCGTGGACGCTGGAGTGGGGGATGAGCGAGGGCTGGTACCGGGCGCTGGGGTTGGCGGGCCAGTCGCTGTTCTGCTGGCTGATGGTGTTCGGGCTGATGGGGCTGTTCGAGGCGTGGCTGAGCCGCGAGCGGGGGTGGGTGCGGTTCCTGTCGGACTCGAGCTACTGGCTGTACCTGATCCACCTGCCGCTGGTGATCGTGGGTCAGTGGCTGGTGCGAGACTGGGACGTGCCGGGCCCGGTGAAGCTGACGCTGCTGCTGGTGGTGACGATGGCGGTGCTTCTGGTGAGCTACCGGTACCTCGTGCGGTACACGCCGATCGGGTGGCTGCTCAACGGGCGGCGCAAGCGTCCGGACCGGGCGGTGGTGAAGGACCCGGTGGTGGCGGGGGTGTAGGGGGGATTGGGGGGGGGAGGCCTGTACGCGGAGGCGCGGAGGGGGGCGGAGGCGCGGAGAAAGGCATAGAGACCCCTCGCTTGCGCTCGGGGCTAGTAAGACAGGGAATCCCCACGCTGGCGCTCGGGGCTCGTCCAAGACAGAACCCCCTCGCTGGCGCTCGGGGCTAGTTGGCTGGGGTTAGTCGCTGGAGCGGAGCTTGGCGAGCAGGCGCAGGATCTCTATGTAGAGCCAGACGAGGGTGACGAGCAGGCTGAAGCCGCCGTACCAGTTCATGTACTTGGGCGCCTGGTTCTTGACGCCTGCCTCGATCATCTGGAAGTCGAGGACGAGGAAGAGCGAGGCGAGCGCGACGAGCAGCACGGAGAAGCCGATGCCCAGCGGGCTGGCGGAATCGAACAGGTTGGGGATGCCGGCGCCGAGCAGGCCGTTGCCGATCATGACGACCACCGAGTAGAGCACGACGCCGATGAGGGCGCCCATCATGATCTTGGCGAAGGTGCCGCCGATGCGGATGAGGCCGGTCCGGTAGGCGATGAGCATGCCCCCGAGCACGCCGAGCGTGAGGAACAGGGCCTGCGCGATCAGGTCGAGGGCCTCGGGGTTGTCCGCGGCGCCGAGGTAGCGGTACGCGATGATCGCGGAGAAGGCGGACACGAAGACGCCCTGGATCGCGGCGTAGATCGGGGACAGCACCGGGGCGGTGACGGGCTTGAAGGAGATCACGAGGCAGAGCACCAGCCCGCCGATCATGGACCCGCCGAGCCAGAGCAAGCCGTTGCCCGAGCCGGCGCCGGCGCTCGTGGACGCGAACATGTCGACGAACATGTTCCACGTGGCGACGGCGGAGGCGCCGCAGATGGCCAGCAGGACGGACGTCGCGAAGACCACGCCGTTGATCGACATGGTCTTGAGCTTGCGCTCGGCCTGATCGAGGTCGTCCCAGGTCTGGGGCTTCTCGAACACGCCCATGGTTGGGTTGCGGCTCTGCAGCATGGTCATGACGGACCTCCGTTGGGGGGGTCGTGGGGGGTCGGGGGGGGGTGAATCGCGGGAAGGGTACGCCGCGTCTGAAAACAATGTTCGGTTGCTGGGGGGCGGGGGGGTCGGATTTCGTGGGTTGAAAACAGAGGTTGTGGTCGAGAAACGCGGGAGACCAGGCCCCGGCGGGGGACCAGGCCCCATGGCTTGCGCCATGGGCTCGTTCGGAAGGGGATCGAGCCCCTCGGCTTACGCCGAGGGCTAGTCCTTGATGCCGCACGTTTCTGTGGATTGCGGAGGGGGTCAGTCGTCCCGCGCGGGCAGGGGGTAGTGGGGGTTTGGGACACGGCTCGCGATCATGGCGCG
>JBICID010000105.1:0-5442 GCA_043101615.1 Phycisphaerales bacterium JB040
CGACGCGGGCCGGGAACTCGGACTCGCCGCCCTGCCCGAGCCCTCGCCCCACGACTGGTTCTTCGATCTCGAGACCGCGAGCCTCGCCATCGACCACGGGCTCGAGTACCTATGGGGCCTCTCGTACGCCGACGATACCTACGACGCCGAATGGGCCCTCACCGCGCGAGACGAGAAGCGGGCGCTGCTCGGGTTCCTGCGCCGGGCGCTCGAGCACATCGAGGACCACCCCGGCGCCCACATCTACCACTACGGCGCCAAGGAACCCAGCACCCTGAAGCGCCTCACGGCCCGCTACGGCGAGGGCACCGACGAGCTCGACACGCTGCTCAAGGCCGAGGTGTTCGTCGATCTGCTCCGGGTGGTGAAGCAGTCGCTCCGGGCGGGCCTCGAGGGCTATTCGCTCAAGCTGATCGAGCCGCTGTACGGGTTCGAGCGAACGGTGGCGCTCCTCGACGCGATCCGTGCCCGGGGCGTGCTGGAGAAGGCGCTGGCGCTGAAGGCCGATGGGCGCCCGCTCGACCAGACCCGCCCCGTGGTGGAGGGCTACAACCGGGACGACTGCATCTCGACCCGGGTGCTCCGGGACTGGCTCGAGGATCGCCGCCGGGAGCTGGAGGCGGGGGACGGGGAACCGCTGGGGCGGCCGGAGCCGCGACCGGCGGAAGAGGAGAAGCAGGCGGAGACCGACTACCAACGCGAGATCCGGGAAGTCATGGACGGCCTGCTCGCCGGCGTGCCCGACGAGCCCGTTCCGGGGTCTGCTGAGCAGGTGCGCTGGCTCGCGGCTCACCTGATCGAGTGGCACCGCCGGGAAAACAAGAACTGGTACTGGGAGTTCTATCGGCTGCGCGACCTGTCGCCCGATGGGCTGTTCGCGGAGCGGCAGCCCATCTGCGATCTGGAGTACGTCGAGTGTCTCGGGCCCGAAGCGAAGTCCCGGATCCACCGCTTCCGGTTCCGGCCCAAGGAGCACGGGCTCAAGGCAGGCAGGACCGCGGCCGATCTCGACAGCGAAGGCAAGATCAAGACCTGGAACGTCTGGGCCATCGACGATGACGCGGGGCACCTGGATCTGAAGATCGGGACGTCGGTCGACGAGAAGAGAATCCGGGCGATTCGACGGCTGGTTCTGAGAGATCTTCCCCCGACTACGGACCATCGCCAGCGCCTACGCACCACGGCCGAGCACCTCCTCGCCGGAGAGGACGAGCTGCGGGAGTGGAGCCCCACTTCCATGGGACTCCTGAGACGGGACCCGCCCCGTCTGACTCAGGGCCGTGCGCTACCGGAGATCGCTCCCCGTGCGTCTTCACCGGAACGAGCGAAAGAGGCCGCTCTCGCATTGGACTCCGGCGTGCTGCCCCTCCAAGGTCCGCCGGGCACGGGCAAGACCTACACCGGAGCCCGCATGATCCGGGCCTTGCTCCGGGCCGGGTATCGGGTGGGCGTGACCGCTCAAAGCCACAAGGTGATCACCAACCTCATGGACGAGGTGTGCGAGGCCGACCGGGACGATCCTCCGACATCGATCGTGGGACTCCAGGCCAGCGAGCGCCCCTGCCAGGATCCGCGGGTGTCGGGCGTGGCAAAGAATGTTGATCTGCCGAAAGCCATGGCCCAGCGGGAAGAAGAAGGCGGGCCAGCCTTCAATCTCTTCGCCGGGACTTCGTGGTTGTGGTGCAGAGGCGAGTGGCTCGACGACCCCGTCGACGTGCTCTTCATCGACGAGGCGGGGCAGTTCTCCCTGGCCAACGCTCTTGCCGTAGCGCCCTCGGCGCGAAACCTGGTGTTGCTGGGAGATCCCCAGCAGCTGAACCAGCCGCAGCAGGGGGTCCACCCGCCGGGCGCCGAGGCTTCGGTGCTGGAGCATCTGGCGGGTCAGGGCGGGATCGTGACGGCCGAGCGCGGGCTCTTCCTGGAGGAGACCTGGCGTATGCGCCCCGAGATCACGGCCTACACCTCGGAGCTGTTCTACGAGGGGCAGCTGCGCTGCCGGCCGCATCTCGAGGAGCAGCATCTAGCGCATCCTGACCACCCGGAGCTCCACGGACTGTATCACGTGCCCGTGCCCCACGAGGGCAACGCCAGAGCGTCGGAAGAGGAGGCCGCGGCGGTCGTGGCCCTCTATCGGCGGCTGCTGGTGCCGGGGGCCGAGTTCACGCATCCGACGAAGGTCCCCGCCACGCGGGATCTCGAGTGTGCGGACCTCCTCGTGGTGGCGCCCTACAATGCCCAGGTCGACCTGCTGAAGGAGCGGCTGGCGGAGGCCGGCTTCCCCGACGCCCACGTCGGCACGGTGGACAAATTCCAGGGGCAGGAGGCGGCGGTGGCCATCTACTCGCTGGCCAGCTCCAGCGCCGAGGAGGCCCCCCGGGGCATGAGCTTCCTGTACGCCCTCGATCGGCTCAACGTGGCGACCTCCCGCGCCCGCTGCGCCACGATCATCGTGTCGAGCCCGGCGGTGTTCGAGGCCGAGTGCCGCACACCCGAGCAGGTCCGCATGGTGAACGCGTTCGTGCGGTTCAGGGAGGTGGGGCGGGAGTGGGCGTTGGGGTGAACTGAGGCTCCCGGACTACGACGCCACCACCCGCACCCTAGCAAGCAGCACCTGGGGGTGTTCTTCGGCCACTTCGAGTAGTCGCAGGGAAGGGCCGTCGGGCTCTCGCTTCCCCTGCTCCCACGCCTTGACCGTCTCCGGACTCACGTTAAGGGCAGCCGCGAAGACGGACTGGGAGAGCACCATACGGCTGCGGATCCGCTTGATCTGCTCTGGGGGGTAGCGCCCGGGTGGGTCTACTTCCGTCTCGGCAACCGTGAATTTGCTGACCCGCGCGGGCGGTGTCGCCCCGCGCTCGATCTGCACGGCCTCTTTCGCTGCGGTGATGAGCCGTTCACCGAGCGTGTTCTTACGGGTCGCAGTCATGACGATTCTCCTTCCAACTGTCGCGCGATTTGACGCAGCTGCCGTTCTTCTTCGCGGGTGAGGTTGTCTTTCACCGACTTCGCGTAGACGAGCAGCAGGTAGATGCGGGCCCGCCGCGGTAGGAGGTAGTAGATCACTCGAACGCCTCCCCTCTTGCCTTCGCGGCGGCTCGGCCGGGCAAACCGGGTCTTTCGGAAGCCGCCCGTCCTGGGAATCACGCGGCCTCGTCTCGGGGCTTCGAGCAAGAACAGCTCGAGTGCCCGGAGGTCCTCGGCGGTGAGCAGTCCCCTGGCTGAGCCCTCGAAGCTCTGCGTGGAGACGAACTCGAACTGGACGTCGCCGGACATGCCGCCTTGCCGAGAAGGTAGTACTGAGTGCCACGAACGGTCAACGAGATCAGCCGTCGGGGTGGCGCGACCGAGGTGGTTCGAACGGAGGTAATCGAGGATTGCCCATGGCTGGTGACCGAGGCCATGGCCGGATGGGTCCTGATGCCCGCTCGGGTGCCGAAGAGGATCGCTAACCCGACCCTGATCCACCCACCGCCTCCACCACCGCCGCCCTCAGGGCGCCCGGTGCGATCACCTCCGCCTCCCCGCCGTACGCGAGCACGTGTCGCACCATCCAGCCGTCCGCGAGCAGTCGGTGCTGCACGACGTAGGCGCCGTCCTCCGCGTCCTCTCCCTCGTAGCGCTCGCGCACCCAGCGTGCGACCCGCGGCGAGTAGCGCACCTCGGCCCAGCGCTCGTCGCGCTCCCCGACGATCAGGCGCACCGAGCCGTCGTCCCGGATCTCCTCGGGCGTGGCGGGCACGGGCGCTGAACAACTCTCGTCGGTGACCTCCACCCCGAGGATCCGATCCACCCGAAAGAGGCGCGGCTCGTCGCGGTCGAGGTCGTGGCCGATCAGGTACGTCTCCCCCTCGGCGTGCACGATCCGCCACGGCTCGAGGCGGCGGATCTCGGGGGCTTCCGCCCCGTCCTTCACGTATCCGAAGCGCACCCGGCGCCGATGCACCACCGCCCGCGACAGCGCGCCGTGCACCTCATCGACCGTGGCGTGTCGGAGGGCAAACTCGACCTCGTTCGTGGCGGGCGGTGAGGGCCGGTCGGACTCCGTCGATTCGAGGGCGAGCGCGGCTTCCACCCGACGGCAGAGGTCTGCGGCTTCGTCCGATGCGAGGCCCGCGCAACGCAGCGCGAGGGCACAGGCCACGAGCTCGGCGAGCACGAGGCGCACCGGGCGATGAAAGGCAGGGGGTGCGTGGACCCGGATGCGATCCCCCTCGAAGAGGATCTGGAAGTCGTCCGTGCGGCCGGGAGGGAGGTACCAGCTGCGCTCGGAAAGCAGGGTGAAGTCTCGCTGGATATCGCGTTCCGCGACTCCACACATGCGCGCGGCGTCGGGAAGGCGTACCCCCTCCGGGCGAGCGGCGAGGGGAATCAGGCGCACGAGTCTCAGGAGCTGGTCGGCGGACGGGCTCAAGCCGCGCCTCCCCGGTCGCGATGCAGGTCGGCCACACGGGCCCGGAGTCCGGCCAGGGCGGCGGCCACTCCAGGGGGCGATTCGACCTCCACTTCCCGCCCGAAACTCAGCAGCCAGCGAAGGAACGGATCCATGCTCCGCACGGTGAAGCGGCGCACCGTCGTGCCGCCGTCCCGGGTCTCGACCAGCGCTCCGCGCTCATTCCGATCGGCCCAGAGGGAGCGCGGAAAGGTCATACGGACGTCGACGGTGGTCTCGCTCGACTCGTCGCCCGGCAGATTCCAGGCATCGGCCGTCGTCCACTCCGACAGGTCGAGGTCGAAGGGGGCCCAGGCGTCGGCGTCCGGCTCGATCTCCAGCGCCGACATGCGACTGACGCGAAAGGTCCGACGGGCCTCCCGGTCGAGGTCGCGGGCGACGAGGTACCACCGATTGAACTTGAACAGCAGCGCCCAGGGCTCGACCCGGCGCCCCGCGACCGCGTCGCGGCCGATGGAGTGATAGTCGAAGCGGGCGCGACGGCGCCGGCGTATGGCCTCACTCAACCGTTCGACCCGCTCGCGCGCCTCGTCGTCGTCCGACGACAGAATGATCGGTGCCGATCCGAACTCGAGCTCGGGTGAGGCCAGGTCGAAGGTGAGCTTGCGGAAGGCCGACTCGGCCGCCTCCGCACGCGGTAGCGCCGGATTGAGCCGGTAGGCATGCAGAGCCTCCGCCACCCGCCAGGCGTCTTCGGCGGGCAGGGCCGCCGGGGGCGTGGTCGAGCTCTTCGGCCGTGCGTCGAGCGCCGCACCCTCCCGGATGAGCCGCAGGTAGGGCAGGTAGAAGTCGCGATGCGAGAGCCGGTAGCGGTGCTGCTCGCCCGCCTCGCCCAGCGGGTCTTCGTCTACCGTCAGCGGGAAGCCGAGCTCGATCAGCTCCTTCTTGTCGCGTTCGAACATCCGACGCACCGACTCCGGGTCGTCGCTGTCCTGAAGCCGGGTGCGGTAGCCTTCCACCTCGTCCCAGATCTGGGCGCGGGTGAGCGGATA
>JBICID010000106.1:0-6705 GCA_043101615.1 Phycisphaerales bacterium JB040
GTCCTCAGTTGCCGGCGATGGCCTGTTCGGTGGCGGTGAGGACGGCCGCGGCGGTGGCCTCGGTCGGGGCCTCGCAGATGAGGCGCATGATGGGCTCGGTGTTGCTGGCGCGGACGTGGACCCAGCTTCCCGTCCAGTCTCCGGATTCGAAGTCCACGCGGACGCCGTCCTGGGTGTCGGTGCGGGCGCCGTCGATGGCTTTGGCCCAGGCGGACACGGCCCGCACGGCGGGCTCGGCGTCGGCCTTGCTGGCGATGTCGACCTTGCGCTTCACGATCGCATATCCGCTCCCGCCGGCGCTCAGGGCGTTGATGTCGTGAACCAATTGACTGACGGACTTGCCGGTGCGGGCCATGAGGGCGAGGGTGAGGGCCATGGAGCCGAGGGAGTCGCGGACGTAGACGACCTCGGGCCAGATGACGCCGCCGTTGCCCTCGCCGCCGAGCACGACGCGCTCGCCGGCGTGCTTGAGGGCGAGCATGCGTTCGACGACGTTGGCCTCGCCGACGGGGGTGCGTTCGACGCGGGCGCCGTACTTCGCGGCGACGTCGTCGATCATGCGGCTGGTGCTGAGGTTGGCGACGAGGACGGAGCCCTTCGCGTCGTCGCCCATGGCATCGAGGATGCTCATGGCGCACAGGGCGAGGGTGTACTCCTCGCCGATGTATTCGCCCTTCTCGTCCACGATGGCGAGGCGGTCGGCGTCGGGGTCCTGGGCGAAGCCGATGTCGGCCTTGAGCCCGGGCACGGCGTCGCAGAGGCCGCCCTCGCCGGAGAGGTTCTCGCGGGTGGGCTCGGGGGTGTGGGGGAAGATGCCGGAGTTGGAACAGTTGAGGCCGATGAAAATTCCAAGCGATTCCAGAAACGGCACCGCCACGGTGGAGCCCGAGCAGTTCACCGCGTCAAGTACACAGGTAAAACCGAGCGATCCGTCATTCGCAAATCGATCGCGGATCGGTTGATCGAGCAGATTGTCCATCCAGAACGAGCATTGGAATTCGTGGATGTACGGCGCATCGGACTGCGTCTCGATGGCACGGTCGTGCGTAAACGTCGGGTACTCGAAGTCACCCTTGAAGAGACTGATGATCTCGTCCGCTTCCTGCGCGTTTGGCGCGCGTGCGACAGAATCGAACGCGTCTTCTTCAGCGTCCACTGGTACTTCGTCGCAGACCAAGCACTTCAGACCGTTCCATTCGGCGGGATTGTGACTGGCAGTGACCACGATGCCGGCGTCGGCTTCGATGCCACAGACCAGCCCGACTGTGGGTGTGGTCGCAACTCCGAGCTTGGTGACATAGCACCCGGAAGCGAGCAGGCCTGCTACGGCCGCTTCGCAGACTGCCTCTCCACCCTTACGCCCATCTCGCCCAACGACCACTGTTGGTGATTCCGAACCGGTCCTTTCACGTAGCCATGCCCCGAAAGCCGCGGCGTATCGGACGGCGACCTCTGGGGTGAGGGACTGGCCGACGATGCCTCGGAGGCCGCTGACGCCGAGGATGAGGGGGGCGTCGCTCATCGTGGGTTCCTTGGGGGTGTGGGCATGGGGGGAACACTACGCGGGGGCGGGGGGTGGGGTTCGTGGGGGGTCCGGTCGAGCACGGGTTGTCCTTCGGTCTACCCGTGGCACCCCCCTGCGTGTGGGTGGCGTGGAGACGGCGCAGCCTTCTCCACGATTTTGGGGTGTCGAGCACGGGTTGTCCTTCGGTCAACCCGTGGCACCCATGTCGTGATCTTCGTTCATGTGGGGTATTGGGCGGGGTGGTTCCCTATCCTGATCCCATGCTTTCGGACCTGATTGTGCTTGCGACGCCCGCCGCTCCGGCGCCCGAGATGTGGTCGGGGGCGTGGTTGTTTCACCTGCTGTTCCAGCACTATGCGCTGGACTGGGCCGCGTTTCTGACGGCGGGGATCTCGCTGTGGCGGCTGGGGGAGCGTCACAAGGACGGGTTCGTGTGGGGGGTGATCTCGAACGTGTTCTGGATCGCGTTCAACTTCAAGGTGGTGTCGGTGGCGGGGGTGATCGCGAACCTGTTCTTCCTGGGGATCCAGATCCGGGCGTGGATCAACTGGAACAGGGACGCGCGGACGGACCCGACCCACGCCCACGCCGCGGACGCGGCCCCGACCACCAACGCCTGACGCCGGAGGCACCGATGCACGCGATCACCGTCGAATCCGAGTTCTCCGCCGCCCACGCGCTGTCGATCGCGGGGATCCGGGAGCCGCTGCACGGGCACGACTGGCACGTGACGGCGACGATCGAGGGCCCGACGCTGGACTCGGACGGGCTGCTGGCGGACTTCCACACGATCCACGACGCGCTGGCGGCGATCACCGGGGAGTACCACAACTCCAACCTGCACGACCACGCGGACTACGCGGAGGCCAACCCGAGCGCGGAGGTGGTGGCGGAGACGATCGCGGTCCGGCTGGCGGAGGCGATCGGGGAGGGGCTGGCGGAGCATGCCCGGTTGGCCCGGGTGACGGTGTCGGAGGCGCCTCGGTGCACGGCGACGTTCACGCCGGGGGGGTAGGTGGAAGCGGGGTGGGGGTAGGGGGAAGCGGGGTGTCTCCCTCGGCTCGCGGGGGGCCGTCGGGCGGGCAGAGGGATCGAGGGGAAGCGCCCCAGTCTCCACTCCGCCCGTCGTTGGGTCCCCCCTATCCTCTCCGCGATGCCGGACTTTCCCGTTGAGGACGAGAAGTATTTCAACCGCGACCTGTCGTGGCTGGAGTTCAACCGTCGGGTGCTGGCGCAGGCGACCGACGAGCGGACGCCGCTGCTGGAGCGGGTGAACTTCCTGGCGATCTTCGCCTCGAACCTGGACGAGTTCTTCATGAAGCGGGTGGGGCTGCTGCGGAGGCGGATCGCGCAGGGGCAGACGCACTCGGCCAGCCGCCCGGGGGAGATCCCGCCGGCGACGGCGCTGGGGCACATCCGCGACTTCGTGTACGAGATGCAGCTGACGCAGGCGCGTGCGTGGACCGAGCACATCCAGCCGGCGCTGGCGGGTGAGGGCATCCGGGTGGTGTCGTACCCGGACCTGGACGGGGCGGAGCGGGAGGCGGTGGACCGGTGGCACCGCGACGAGGTGTTCCCGATCCTGACGCCGCTGGCGGTGGACCCGGGGCACCGGTTCCCGTTCATCTCGAACCTGTCGGTGTCGCTGGGGGTGCGTCTGACACCGGAGCACTCTCCGGACGACAAGCCCCGGTTCGCGCGTGTGAAGGTGCCGACGGTGCTGCCGCAGCTGGTGCGGGTGGACACGCTGGCCCGCCCGGACCGTCACCCGGACGACCGGGACTGCTGCTTCGTGACGCTGGCGTCGGTGATCCGGAACAACCTGGAGGCGCTGTTCCCGGGGATGGCGATCCAGGACGTGCTGCCGTTCCGCATCACGCGCAACGCGGCGCTGGAGATCGACGACGAGGAGACCGACGACCTGCTGGAGCAGGTGGAGCTGGAGCTGCGCCTGCGCCGGTTCGCCGATGCGCTGCGGATCCAGGTGAACCCGGACCCGTCGCGCGAGATCCTGGACCTGGTGTGCGACGAGCTGGACCTGACGCCGTCGGACACGTACGAGCGACCCGGCCCGCTGGCGTTCACGGACCTGTTCGAGCTGGGGGCGCTGAACCGGCCGGACCTGAAGGAGAAGCCGTGGACGCCGGTGGTTCCGCCCCGGCTGCAGGACCCCGAGTCGGACCTGTTCGCGGTGATCCGGCAGCGCGACCTGCTGTTGCACCACCCGTACGAGAGCTTCCACCACTCGGTGGAGCGGTTCATCGCGCAGGCGGCCCGCGACCCGAACGTGCTGGCGATCAAGCAGACGCTGTACCGCACGAGCCGCGACTCGCCCTTCATCGACTCGCTGATCCACGCGGCGGAGGAGGGCAAGCAGGTGGCGTGCATGGTGGAGGTGCGGGCGCGGTTCGACGAGGAGAAGAACGTGCAGTTCGCCCGCCAGCTCGAGGCCGCGGGCGTGCACGTGTCCTACGGGCTGGTGGGGCTCAAGACGCACTGCAAGTGCTCGCTGGTGGTGCGCCGCGAGACGGTCGAGGGGCACTCGGCCCTGCGGACGTACTGCCACGTGGGGACGGGCAACTACCACCCCAAGACCGCGCAGCTGTACACGGACCTGGGCCTGCTGACCGCGGACCCGGCGGTGACGCAGGACGTGGCCCAGCTGTTCAACGCGCTGACCGGGCACGCCTCCGGGGCGGACTACAAGCGCCTGCTGATCGCGCCCGCGGCGATGCGCAACGCCTTCAACGAGCTCATCGACGACGAGATCGACCACGCCCGCAACGGGCGCCCGTCACGCATCGTGGCCAAAATGAACTCGCTGGAGGACAGGCAGCTCACCCGAAAGCTGTACGAGGCCTCGCAGGCGGGCGTGCCGATCGACCTGATCGTGCGCGGCTTCTGCTGCCTGCGACCCGGCGTGCCCGGGCTCTCGGACAACATCCGGGTGCACTCGGTGATCGGCCGGTTCCTGGAGCACTCGCGGATCTTCGCCTTCGGGGGCGGGGAGGGGGACCTCGCGCACGGGCGGCTGTACATCGGCTCGGCGGACTGGATGTACCGGAACCTCAACAACCGGGTCGAGGCGATCGTGCCGATCGACGACCCGGAGGCCCGCCGGCACCTGGTGGGCATCCTGCAGATCATGCTGCGGGACCATCGCGACGCGTGGTCGCTCGGGCCCGACGGCGTCTACAGCGAGCGATTCCCCCCGGAGGACGCCGACCCGGACTCGCCCGAGGCGCGCGGGACCTTCCGGACGCTGATGCACCTGGCGAGCGTCGCGGCGTCGCGCGAGGAGGGGTGACCCCCCCACGACCCGCTTCTTGGGCCCGAGTGGATACGGGCAGCGAAGAGAACCCCCTCGCGTGCGCTCGGGGCTGGTTTGGGGGCCGTTGAGCGGGTTTGGGGTCGCTGGGAGCGCACGAAAAAGCCCGCACCCGGTGTCCCGGATGCGGGCTCTCAGTCTCTCCGCCAGCACACACATGGCAGAGGAGGTCCTACCCGACCGCTTATCAAGGTGCCACAGAAACGGGCGGATGCCAGCGATCTTCGGAAAAATCAGCACAATCTGCGCAGACCGGACCTTTTACCCTTGCAAAGACCGATCGAGAGGCCCCGGTTCACGTCGTGCCGGCCTTACTCCTCGTGCACGCCCGCCAGCGTGCCGGGCGCGACCCACCAGGGGTCGCCCAGGTCGAGCGGGACGATGTGCGAGGACCCGTCGCGCGTGCCGCTGAGGTACGTCTCGGCGAGCTCGCGGTAGAGGGTCAGGTCGCCGTAGTCGACGATGCCGTCGTTGGTGAGGTCTCCGGCGAAGTAGCCTGTGCTCCCGCCGGGGCCGCGCATGGATCGCATGGTGGCCTCGAAGTAGAGGTCCCAGTCCTCTCCGGCGTAGGGCACGCCGTTGCCGCGTGTGAGCTCGATCTGGCCGTCGCTGTCGAAGTCGAGCGGGGCGGTGATGCGTCCGAAGCTGAGCAGCCGCTGGAGGAACTGTGCCTCGTGGAAGGCGGCGTACTCCGCCTTGAGGTCCATGCGTCCGGTGTGGACGCGGAAGACCATGCCCAGGTCGCGCAGTCGCTCGTAGAACGAGATCGGGTAGCCCTCGAGCCAGAGGCCGGACTCCCCGTCGGTGCCGGTGCGGTTCGAGTCCTTGATCCAGCAGGTGACCTCGGTGGTGTCCGGGTCGAACAGCGTTGCGCCCGAGGCTCCGTCGATGAGGTCTCCGAACCGGGTCTCGATGAACAGCGGGATCCCCATCCACCCCGCCTCGCCGATGACGCTCTCGGCCGGGGTGTGGTCGATCAGGCGACCGTCGCCCGGGATCGCCTCGCCCCCGAACCTGGCCAGCGGGCCCCACGTCGGGCTGTGGCGCAGGCTGGCCAGCACCTCGCGGCTCTTGACCCCCCCGCCCGCGTCCTCGGTCCTGGAGGAGGCGTCGAACCAGAACTCGGTGAAGCCGAGGCGGATCCAGGGGTAGATGTTCTGGTGCATCCACGCGACGTGCCGGATGTTGTTCATGTCGGGCAGCTCGGCCCCGTCCATGCCGGAGCGCCATGGCTCGTGGATCTTCCAGCCCAGGAACACGCCCATCGAGACCGGGTCGCCGTCGAGCTCCTTCTGCGCGATCCAGCGGCGCACCTCGAGCCAGAACCACTTGCGCCGCCAGTCCTCCATGGTCCAGTACTGCGCCGAGTCGTAGTCGTCGCCGGCCTGCGAGCCCGCGGGCAGGTGCAGCACGATGCGTCTGAACCCCGCGTCGTAGTGCTGATCCAGGCGGCTGATCAGGTAGTCGAAGGCGTCGGGGATGCCGTTGCCGCCCCAGATCACGCGGTCCTCGTCGGTGTAGCCGGAGATCTCGTCCAGGCTCTCGCGCCCCTGTCCGTACCACGCGTCGGTCAGGCCGCGCACGTTCGACCGGTTCCCGTTGTGCAGCGCGATCTGCACCGACGGGCGTCGGTCCGGGGCGAACGAGCCGCCGACGCTCGCGTCGGTGAACTTCGCGGACCACGAGACCGACACGGGCATGGAGCCCCAGTCCTCGGTCCACGACTCGGCGTAGAACGGTCGCCCGCGGTCCGACCTCGAGAAGTACGAGCCGGACTGGATGCTGCGCGCCCCCACGCCGGGCGTGGGCGCGTTCAGCTCGAACCCGTTCGGGGAGATCGGAAGAGCGTCGT
>JBICID010000107.1:0-25379 GCA_043101615.1 Phycisphaerales bacterium JB040
TCCGAGCCGCGGGCGTATGCACGCGGCCCCGCGTAACCGTACACGGGGCTCAACCGCTCGCGCGGGGGCTCGTCTGTGCTCGGGGTCTGCGGGGCGTGAAGTCGTCTGCGCTGTTCGCTCGACGCCTGACACTCCCGAATACGGCACGCTCCCCGGTCGGTGTCTCAGTCGCGTCCCTTGGACTTGCCCAGGTCGTAGCCCTGCTCGTCCCACGCCTCCACGCCGCCCTCGAAGTCGTAGACGTTCTGGAACCCCGCCTCCTCCAGCGCGCTGCCCGCCTTGGGCGACGCGTCGCACGACTCGTTGGCGCAGTAGACCACCACCTTCGCGAACGTGTCCCCCACCTCCTCGCGCACACGCTCGGCGAAGCCGTCCTCGTTGAACGGGATGCTGATCGAGTCGGGGATGTGGGCCTCGTTGAAGCTGTCTTCGGGCAGCACGTTGATCACGGTGAGATCGTCGCGCTCCTCCATCAGCCGGCGCAGTTCCTCGGCGGTCAGGCGTGTCATGCTGTCTCCTTTTCTCCCCCCTCCTTGTTTCCTCCCCCGCATCCTCCGCGGGATCGTCCCCGCGGAGACGCCCTCGCGGCCACGGCACTCCGCCGGGCCCGCGTGCCGGCGGGGTTCGTTGCGGTGTCGGTCAGGTGCCCGCGGCCATCATCTCGCGGACGTGGTCCGTCGTGATCGCATCGCCGCCGATCCCCCACTGCCCGGAGGGCACCTCCTCGATCAGCACGTACGTCTTGTCGCGCAGCGACTCGGCCTCGACCGAGGCGATGGCGTTGGTCACCTCTTCGACGATGCGCCGTTTCTGATCGGCGTTGAACACGCCCTCGATGACCTTGATCTGTGCCAGCGGCATGCCGACCTCCTTTGCTGGACGCAGGCCCCGGGCGATCGCCGCGTGCGGGCGGCCCCGGAGGGCCTGCAAGACCCTATGGGCCCCGCCCGCGCGCTTCAAATCCTCCCTTTCTCCCCGACAGACCCAGGACCGGGCGCCGCCTGTGCCCGGGTCCCCCGACTCACGTCGGGGGCTCGTCCGGGCAGGGGTCTGATCCGAGCCGCGGGCGTGAGCACGCGGCCCCGCTCAACCGATCACCGAGCCCCATCGCTCGCGTAATGGGTACGTCCTTGCACGGGCTCCGTTACCAGCCGCGTGCGTGAGCACGCGGGGAGGTCGTGAACCGACCACGGATGCGCCCCTCCCCGGTTGCTTACGCAACCGGCTGGTTTCCCGAACTGCGGGCGTGAGCACGCGGCCCCGCTCAACCGATCACCGAGCCCCACCGCTCACGCGGTGGGCTAGTTCTTACATGGGTGCCCTGATGAGGGCGCAGGCATCGTCGGGTGTTGGACGCCTTTCGCCCGACCTTGGCTTCGCCAAGATCGGGGCACCCGGCACAAGACCGTGGAGAAAGCTTCGCTGTCTCCACGCCACCTTGTTACGGTTACGCGGAGTAGTCGAACACGCCCCGCCCGGTCTTGTTGCCGAGGCGTCCGGCGGTGACGAGCTGCTCGAGCAGGGGGCAGGGGCGGTAGCGTTCGGAGTGCAGGCCGTCGGCGAGCACGTGCATGATGTGGGCGCAGGTGTCCAGGCCGATGAAGTCGGCCAGGCGCAGCGGTCCCATCGGGTGCGCCATGCCCAGGGTCATGATCTGGTCGATGTGCTCGGGCTCGGCGACGCCCTCCATCCAGGTGTAGAAGGCCTCGTTGATCATGGGCATCAGCACGCGGTTGGAGACGAAGCCCGCGCGGTCGTTGGCCGGCACGGGCGTCTTGCCCATCGCCTCCGACAGCGCGATCACACGCGACGTCACCCCGGGATCGGTCGCCAGACCGTTGATCACCTCCACCAGCTTCATCACGGGCACCGGGTAGAAGAAGTGCATGCCGATGACGCGCTCGGGGACGCTGGTCGCGGCCGCGATCGCGGTGATCGAGATCGACGACGTGTTGCTGGCCAGGATGGTGCCCTTCGATGAGGCGAACTGGTCGCTCAGGGACTTGAAGATGGTCTTCTTGAGGTCCTCGTTCTCGGTCACGGCCTCGATGACGATGTCGGCCCCGTCCATCGCCGCGGCGTCCCGCTCGTACGAGATCCGGGCCAGGGCCGCGTCGGCGTCGGCCTGGTCCAACTTTCCCTTCTCGACCGCGCGGGCCAGCAGCTTGGCGTGCAGGGCCCTGGCCTTGTCGAGCTGCTCGGGCGAGGTGTCGCGCACGACGGTCTCGAAGCCCGCCACCCCCGCGATCTGGGCGATCCCGCCCCCCATCTGACCGGCCCCGACGACGGCGACCTTGCTCACCTTGTGCTCGCTCATGCCTTGCTCCCTCCGCGTGCTGCCCTCGCCCCCACGCTCCACATCACGAGCGCAGAAATCCAAATCGTGGGGGGGGGGATGGTAGGATGGAGGCATGCCGACCGTGGAACAGCTCGAACGACTGCTGCGGGCCGACCCGGCCGACACCTTCGTGCTCTACGCGCTGGCGCAGGAGCACGCCAAGGCCGGGCGTCACGAGGAGGCCGTCGCGTACTACGACCGCGTCCTCGAGGTCGATCCCCACTACTGCTACGCGTATTTCCACAAGGCCCGCTCGCAGGAGGCCCGAGACGACGCCGCGGGCGCGATCGAGACGCTCCGCGCGGGCCTGCCCGCCGCTCGCGAAGCGGGGGACGCCCAGGCGGTCAGCGAGATCGGCGGGTATCTCGAGGCGCTCGTGGCGGGGCAGGGGGCGTGAGGCGCCGCCGGACAGGGGATCGGTATGGGTGAGCCGGAGCTGGTACGGTTCAAGGGCAAGAAAGGCCCGAAGCGCCCGCGCTACGTCGAGCACGCCGACGCCTTCGACGGGGCGGACGGCACCGGCTCCGTCACCGGCCTGAAGGCCCTGTCCGCAGACGCCGGCTGCGTCAAGGTCTACGTCGACCGCGTGCAGGTGGCCCGCGTGAGCGCGCTGGAGGTGGACCGCCTTGGGCTCGCACGCGGCGTCGCGTGGACAGGCGAGCTCGCCCGGCGCGTCCGGCAGGCCAGCGCCCTCTACGAGGCCGAGCGGGCGGGCATCCGCATGTTGGCCGGGCGGGCCCGTTCGGCCGCCCTGATCGAGCGCGGGCTGCGGCGTCGCGGGCACGACGCGCACGCCATCCCGGCAGCGATCGACCGGCTGCGGGACCGGGGCTTCGTCGACGACGAGGCCTACGCGGCGGGCGTCGCGCGCAGCGAGCTCGGACGCAAGCCCGCGGGCCGCCGGCTCCTCGAGGCCCGCCTGCGTCGCGACGGCGTGGACGGCGCGATCATCGGGCGCGTGCTGGCCGAGGCCTTCGCCGACCGCGACGAGCGGGACGACGCGATGCGCCTGGCCCGCCGGCAGGCCCCCGCCCTGTCGCGCCACGAGCCCGAGGTCGCCGAGCGACGGCTGGTCGCCCGCCTGGCGCGTCGCGGCTTCGACGCCGAGACCGCGCGGGCCTGCGCCCGCGCCGCGCTTCTGGAAGCCGGCGAGGCCACGCCGTGAGCCGGTGCGCGTCGATCGTGCTGGGCGGCTGCGTGGCGCTGGTCGCGTACGGGTGCGGGGGCGTCGGGTCCGGGGGCTGGGCCCGGGACCTCAACGCTCGCCCCACGCTGGGTGGGAGCGAGCAGGTGCCGGGGCTCGTCGCGATCCCGGTCCGCCAGCCCATGTCCGACACCCCGAGCCTGCGGTCGGTCAGCCGCGTGGAGTGGAGCGCACGGCGTGTGGTCGTGCCGGTGGACGGCACGGCGCACACCCCGATCCACCGCTGGGGCTGGACCCCCGCCGGCGACGGGGCCCGGCGCCAGGGGCTCTGGCCGACGGCTCAGACCGCTCTCCGGCTCGATTCCGGCCCCGCGTCCGAGCTGCGGTCGGAGGCCCTCTGGGCCCCGCTGGAGGCCCTGGGAGAGGCCCTGCTGCTCCCGATCGACCTCGTCCTCAATGTCGGGGCGAGCACGCGCCGGGCCAGCCCCTGGGCCCTCCACAAGCGCTACCCCGAAACGGGCGAGTGGCGCAACGTGAGCGGGGCCGAGCTGCGAGGGCGTGACGACGCGGCGCCCTCCCCCGAGCCGCCCCCGCCCCCGCAGACCCTCAACAACGGGGCACGCCCGGCCGACCCGGACACCGACCCGGGAGACGACGATGGATGAGCACACCGGCGACCTGCCCCCCGGCTACCACTTCCGCCCCGATCACGAGATCACGCCCGCCGAGGCCGCGAAACGGCTCGACGCGGGCGGCTTCCTGATCGTGGACGTCCGCGAGCCCGACGAGGTCCGCGCCCACGCCATCCCGGGCACCGAGCACGTCCCGCTCGGGCAGCTCATCGAGCGCTGGGACGACCTGGAGGTGGACGAGGACCAGCCCTTCGGCGTGATGTGCGCGCACGGCGTGCGCTCGCTGCAGGCCGTGCTTTTTCTCCACCAGATGGGCCTGACCGGCGCACGCAGCGTGGCGGGCGGCATCTCGTGCTGGCCGAGCGAGTGAGCAAGGCTGACGCCGCATGCCGGACGCGGGCGTAAGCACGCGGCCCCGCAGGAACGAACACCGGGCCCCGCCCCTCGCGCGATGGGTACGTCCTTGCACGGGCTCCCTTACCAGCCGCGTGCGTGAGCACGCGGGGAGGTCACGAACGGGCCACCGATGCGCCCCTCCCCGGTTGCTCACGCAACCGGCTGGTTTCCGGAGCCGCTCGGCTGGCGGGCTCGTCTGTTCCCGGGTCCCCCGACTCACGTCGGGGGCTCGTCAGGGCTCGGGCGGGCACAACGAAAAACCCCCCGCCCTTGCGGGCGGGGGGTGTGGGGGACTCAGACTCGTCTGGCTCGATCAGCCCGTGCAGGCGATGAAGAGCTGGACGAAGGCGCCGATGTCACCGTTGTCCACGACGCCGTCGCCGTTGAGGTCGGTCGACAGGTCCTGGGCGATGAACAGGCCCACGAACGCGCCGATGTCGCCGTTGTCCAGCAGACCGTCGTTCGTGTAGTCGATCGCCAGGCAGGCGCTCTGATCGGGCGAGTCGGACAGGAACGCGGCGGTGTTCTGGGCGTAGGGCCCGAAGTTGTACCACGTTGCGTCGTACAGCACGGCATCGTTCACCTGAGCGAGGAAGCCCGCGCAGTCAACGCCGCCGAACCAGAAGCAGCAGCCGCCGATCGACCAGTCCACGTTGCCCGCGTCAGCCCCGGCGCCCAGGGCACCGATGCCGAAGCCTTCCTGCGCGAACTGCCCCTGCGGGAGCGGATCGGCGGTGAAGAAGGTGTTGGTCACCGTGACGTTGACGGTCGTCGTGATGGTGAGACCGCCCGTGGTTGTGGTGATCGTGGTGATCGAGGTGGTGAACGTCGTGAAGGTCACCGTGCCCTCGGGGGTGCCGACGCCGATGAAGGTCGAGTCGGCGGTCACCTTGTCGTCGGTGTTGTGCTGGGCGTAGTACTGCAGGAACTGGAAGTCAGCCAGGCCGTCCGGGCTGGGGTTGGGGGTGGTGAACGTCGTGCAGACCGTGCCGGTGGGCGTGGTGCAGGAGGTCACCGTGATGGTGGCCGAGAAGTCGAACCCGGGGTTGGCACCGGTGAGGTACAGGGAGCCCAGGTTGGCGCCGTCGGAGTCACCCATCTCGAAGTGGGCGCCGCCGAAGTCCAGGATCAGGTCGTAGTCGGAGAAGCCGTTGGGGATCTCACCACGGTTGCCCGGGATGGACTCGACGCGGGCGACCGCGGTCGGGGGGGCGATCGAGGTGCGGTTGCCCTCGCTCAGACCGTCGTAGTAGTAGGTGACCACGTCCAGGCCGGTGTCGTTGGTGCCGTCGTTGTTGGAGTCCACGCTCTCGGTGGCGAGGACGGCGGTGTTCATGATGACGCCGGAGATCTTGGAGTCGAACGGCATGTCGCCGAAGTCGAAGCCGACGACCGGCTCGAGGATCGGGGTGGGGCCGGTGGTGTCGGTGGTGGCGTCGGCGTTCCAGCCGAAGCCGTCCGCGCGGGGATCGTCCCAGCACGGGTTCTCGTCCACACACATCCAGTAGTCGAACAGGGCCGCGGTCGAGTTGCTCACGTCGACCTCGGGGACCTCGCCGCCCTGGTTGTACAGGGTGAGCGAACGCTCACCGGTCTGCATGTTGATGTACAGGACGCCGGCCTTCCGCAGCGGGACGATGTCCCGGTTCGCGGGGGTGTTACCGGCGGTCGCGGACGCGGCAACGCCGGCGACGACAGCGAGGGAAAGTGCACTCTTGGCCTTCATGGAAAGCTCCTCTTTGGGGAATGAACCACAACTTCGACACGATCCCCGCCGAAACCCAGGTACGGGGAACAGAAACACAGTCACGCGCTTTCACGCGTTGCAGTGGTACGTCCGGAGATAGGCGACCTTGCTTCTCAACACCCGGACAAGTCTTCCTACAACCCCACGAGAATGAGTCTTGCTTTGGACACGAGGCCCTGACTCGGGGTCGCCGGAATCGGCTCGGACGATACGAAGCGCTCCTCTCTGCACCTCTCGAACAAACATACGGCCAGCCCGAAGGCTACCACCTGCGAATATACAGGGACCGGCCCGCGATGCAACCCCTCAACCAACGATTCTCAGAATTTCCCGCTCCAGACGTTGACTTTCAGCCCCCGACACGTCCGATTTCAACCCCCTCCCAACACCAAACAACTGTCAAAATAGGCAGCCTTCTCCCCCGCATGACCCCCGTATGACCCCCGCAACGCCCCACCCGCTTGGGGGAGGGACGCAGGGAAACCGACGGAGAGAGAGTCTCACCACGTCCGAGGCGCGGGCGTACCCGCGCGGCCCCGCACGCACGAACACCGGGTCCCGCCGCATGCGCGGTGGCTCGTCCGTGCTCGGGTCCCCCGACTCACGTCGGGGGCTCGCGCCGGCACACTCCATCGATCCGAGACCCCCCCCCACACCTCCACCCCCCCCACACCCCCCCACACCTATCCCCTAGCCCACCACCACACCCTCCCGGATCGCGCTGGCGAAGGCGTCGAACCACTTCCAGGAATCGTGCGGGCCCGGGGACGCCTCCGGGTGGTACTGCACGCTGAAGACCGGGCGGTCCGTGAACCGGAAGCCCGCCAGGGTGCCGTCGTTGAGGTGCAGGTGCGTCGGCTCGGTCCCGTCCGGGAGCGACTGGGGATCCACCGCGAAGCCGTGGTTCTGGGAGGTGATCTCGATCCGGCCGGAGGTCAGGTCGTGCACCGGCTGGTTGGCGCCGCGGTGCCCGAACTTGAGCTTGTAGGTGCGGGCGCCCGCCGCGAGGGCCAGCAGCTGGTGCCCGAGGCAGATGCCGAAGACCGGCATGGTGCGGACCCGCTCGTCGGCGAGGAGCGCCCTGAGCTGGTCGACGGTGTGGCGCACCGCGGCGGGGTCGCCGGGCCCGTTGGACAGGAACAGCGCGTGGGCCTGGCCCGCCTGGTAGCGCGAGGCGATGGTCTCCGCGGGCGTGTCGTGCGGGATCCGCACCACGCGCAGGCCGCGATCGGTCAGGTGTCGCAGGATGTTGGACTTGGCCCCGCAGTCCAGGGCGAGCACGACCGGGGCGTCCGGATCGGGCGTGCGTGGGCCCGGGGACCACTCGCCCAGCGACTCCTCCCAGGAGCACTCGCCGCCCACGGAGACCGCGGAGGCCAGGTCCCGGCCCTCCATGGAGGCGCCGGACCGGGCGCGTGCGACGAGGTCCGCGTCGGTGATGGAGGCGTCGTCGGTCAGGGCCCCCGTGGTGACGCCGCGCGAGCGGAGGATGCGCGTCAGGGCGCGTGTGTCGATGCCCGCGAGCCCGAGGACGCCGGCGTCGTCGAGCTCCTCGCTCAGCGATCGGGTGGCGCGGTAGTTGGAGTGGCGGGACGTGTACTCGTGCACCACGAAGCCGGCGACCGCGATCCCCAGCGACTCGGTGTCCTGTGGGTTCACGCCGGTGTTGCCGATCAGGGGGGTGGTCTGGACGAGGATCTGGCCGGTATAGGAAGGATCGGTCAGCGACTCCTGGTAGCCGGTGAGGGCGGTGTTGAAGACGACCTCGGCCACCGAGCAGACCCCGCGCCCGGCGGCGCCGAAGCCGACGCCGGTGAAGACGTCGCCGGTGGCCAGGGCCAGTCTGGTGGTGGGGCGGGCGGGCGAACCGGTGCGGTGCGTGTCGCTCATCGGGCGTAGTCTACGCGTCGTGGACGACAAACTCTTCCCGACAGAGCCGGAGAATGACGAGACCGACGCCCCGGCGGGCGCGACGGGTGAGCCCGCCGGGGCCTTCGTCCGCGTGGCGGTCGAGCGCGGCCTCGACCGGTCCGAGGGGCTGACCTACCGGGCCCCCGCCGGCACACGCGTGGGCGATCGGGTCGAGGTCCCGCTCGGTCGGGGCAACAGCAGGGCCGGCGGGTTCGTGATCGCGACCGGCGGACCGGAGCTGCTGGGCGGGTTCGAGGCGTCGAAGGTGAAGCGTGTGCTGAGCGTCACCGGCTCACGCCTGCCGCCAGAGCTCATCGAGCTCGCCGAATGGCTCAGCGAGTACTACGTCTGCCCGCTGGGCATGGTGCTGGCCACCATGCTCCCCGCGGCGGTCAAGGCCAGGGTCGGCCGGCGCACCGTGCGCCTGCTCGAGCGCGCACTCCGCGACCCCGACGGCGCGGAGCGGGCCGGGGTGACGCCCAGCGCCCGGGACGCGTGGAAGGCGATCGCGCAGCTGGAGGACGACGCCTTCCCGATCGAGCCGCGCCTGCTGATGACGCGGGCCGGGGCCCGCAACCTGGGCCCGATCAACCGGCTGGTCGAGGCCGGGCTGCTCCGCGAGGTCGAGGTGCAGCGGGTCCGGGCCCCCGAGGTCTTCTGGCGGGAGGACGGGGCCCCCACCCCCGCCCCGATCCCAGAGCCCACCGACGCCCAGCGGGCGGTGGTCGAGGGCGTGGGCCTGGACCGATTCGGCGTCCACGTGGTGCGCGGCGTGACCGGCTCGGGCAAGACAGAGGTCTACCTCCGCCTGATCGAGCGCGTGCTCGGGTCCGGGCGGACCGCCCTGGTGCTCGTGCCCGAGATCTCGCTGACGCCCCAGACCGCGGGTCGCTTCCTGGAGCGCTTCTCCGACCAGGGCGTCGCGGTGCTGCACTCCGGGCTGACGGCGAGCCAGCGTCACCGGCAGTGGGCGTCGGCCGCGGGCGGGGAGGCGCGGGTCGTGGTCGGGGCTCGCAGCGCGGTCTTCGCGCCGCTTCCGAGCCTCGGGCTGATCGTCGTGGACGAGGAGCACGACTCGAGCTACAAGCAGGACCAGCTCCCCCGCTACCACGCGCGCGACGTCGCGGTGGTGCGGGCCCAGAAGCTCGGCGTCCCCGTGCTGCTGGGCTCGGCGACGCCGGCGCTGGAGACCTGGGCCAACGTGGTGCGCGGGCGGTACACCAAGTGGGAGCTCACCGAGCGTGTCGGCGGGGCGGTGCTGCCAGAGGTCCGGGTGGTCGACCGTGCGCGGGAGATGGCGCGTCGGCGGGCCGAGATCGGTGGCGCGGCGCAGTACGAGTCTATCGGACCCACGCTGACCGGGGCTCTGGACGAGACGCTGCGCTCGGGCCACCAGGCCCTGCTGCTGCTGAACCGTCGCGGGTTCGCGAGCTACGTGGCGTGCCCGAGCGCCGGGTGCGGGTGGACGCTGGGGTGCGAGCAGTGCGACACCTCCATGGTCGTGCACAAGGGGGACACGTCGAGGGGGTACACACGCTGCCACCACTGCCTGGCCGAGCAGACCCTGCCCAGGCGCTGCCCGGTGTGCGGCGGCGGCGTGATCGAGCTTGGCGCGGGCACCCAGCGTGTCGAGAAGGAGCTGGAGAGCCGCTTCGGGACCACGCACGGGCTCATCGAGGGCGAGGGCTTCGCACGCGTGGACTCCGACACCATGCGCGGGGCGAAGGACTACTTCGACGTGCTCGGGCGCTTCGGGCGGGGCGAATTGAGGGTCCTGCTGGGCACGCAGATGATCGCCAAGGGGCTGGACTTCCCCGGCGTGCGCCTCGTCGGCGTGCTCAACGCCGACACCGGCCTGTCGATGCCCGACTTCCGCGCCACCGAGCGCACCTTCCAGCTCGTCAGCCAGGTCGCCGGGCGCGCCGGGCGACGGGGCGAGCCCGGCCTCGTCATCGTGCAGACCATGAACCCCGACGAGCCCGCCATCCGCATGGCGGCGACGCACGACTACCTCGCGTTCGCCGAGCGCGAGCTCAAGATCCGCGCCGCCGCGGGGCTGCCCCCGGCGGTCCGGATGGCCCGCATCGTCGTCCGCGACGAGCACCACGACGGCGCGCTCGACCGCGCCGCCGGCCTCGCGAAGGCACTGCGGATGGAGTGCGGGGAGTCTGTGAGCGTGCACGGCCCCGCGCCGTGCGCCATCGCACGCGTCGCGGGCCAGTTCCGCTTCGCCATCGAGCTGCTGGCGCCGCGCCCGAAAGACTTCCAGGCCCCCATGGCCCGCCTGCGAGAACGCGGCGCCCTCAAGGGCGACGCACACACCGCGGTGGACGTCGACCCGGTGGCGCTGCTCTAGAGCGCAGCCGGCGATGCGCCGGGTGCGGGTGAACGGGTGCCCCGATGACGGCGCAGCCATCATCGGGCGTTGGGCGTCACGCGCCCGACCTGGGCTCCGCCCCTCGCGCGGCGGGCTCGTCTGTGGTCGGACCCAGAACCAGCCGCGTGCGTGAGCACGCGGGGAGGTCGTGAACGGACCACGGATGCGCCCCTCCCCGGATTCCCGAGCCGCTCGTCTGGCGGGCTCGTCTGTGCCCGGGTCCCCCGGCTCACGTCGGGGGCTCGTCCTGGTGCGGGCGCCCCGGCTCGACTCATGGCGCCCAAAGTCCCCCCATACACTGCACGACATGGGCGACTTCGACGGGCAACGCGTGACGGTCATGGGCCTGGGGCGCTTCGGCGGGGGCGTGGGTGCCGCGTGCTGGCTGGCCGAGCGGGGGGCCGACGTGCTCGCGACGGACCTGTCCGACGGGGCCACCCTCGGCGCCGCCCTGGACCCGCTCCGCGCGCACGTGGACGCCGGGAGCGTGACGCTGCGCCTCGGCGAGCACAACGTGAGCGACTTCACCGACACGGACGTGGTCGTGGTGAACCCGGGCGTGCCGAGGCCCTGGGACAACCGCTTCGTGCGGGCCGCCCGGGCCGCGGGCGTCCGCTGCACCACCGAGATCGGCCTGACTGTGGAGCGTTTGCCCGAGCGTGCCCGCGTGGTCGGCGTCACCGGCACCGCGGGCAAGAGCACCACGACGAGCATGATCGGGGCCGGGCTGCGCGCGGCGGGTGCACGCGTGCACGTGGGCGGGAACCTCGGCGGGTCGCTGCTCGAGGCGCTCGACGAGATCCGGCCCGGGGACCCGGTCGTGCTCGAACTTTCCAGCGCCATGCTCTGGTGGCTGGGCGGGCAGGACGGGCAGGAGGCGGGCTGGTCGCCCGGCGTCGCGGTGGTCACCAACCTCGCCCCCAACCACATCGACTGGCACGCCTCGGACGAGCATTACGAGCGCTGCAAACGACTGATCCTCGCCCACCAGCGTCCCGGCGACGCGGCCGTGCTGGGTGAGAGTCTCGCCGGCTGGCCCGTCGCGGACGGCGTCCGCAAGGTTGTCGCCGGCCCCGGCGACTTCGACCCCGACCCGCTGACCCCCGGGGCCCACAACCGGGCGAACGCGTCGCTGGCCCTTGCGGCCTGCGAACGCGTGCTCCCGGACGCACGCCCCGACGAGATGGCGCACGCCATCGCCTCGTTCCCCGGGCTCCCCCACCGCTGCTGCCTGGTGCACACCTGCGAAGAGGGCGGGGCCCCGATCCGCTTCTACAACGACAGCAAGTGCACCGTGCCCGGCGGCGTGGCCCTGGGCGTGCAGGGCGTGGGCGAGGTGGTGGGCGGCACGGAGCGTGTCCACCTGATCGCGGGCGGCTCGGACAAGGGCGTGGACCTGTCGCCGATCGGCTCGCTCGCCGGGGCCGTGGCGGGCCTGTACGCCATCGGCGCCACGGCGGACGCGATCCTGCGCACGGTGCCGCGCGAGCACGGCGTGCGCGCGCGGCGCTGCGCCGACCTGCCCGACGCGCTCGCGTGCGTCCGGGAGCACGCGCGCCCCGGGCACGCGGTCCTGCTGAGCCCCGGGTGCGCCTCCTTCGGGGAGTTCCGCAACTTCGAGCACCGGGGCGACGAGTTTGCGCGCCTCGTGCGCGAGCGGTTCCCCGGCGGGGTGCCCGCGTGACCCGCCTGGCGTGCAGCGCGGGCCTGCTCGCGCTGGCCGGGTGCGCCGGCCCGCCCCCCGCCCCGTCCTTCGACTGGACCGAGCTGGGCGCGGGCCTGCGGATCGACCCGGGCCGGCGCGTCGTCGAGTTCGACGGGACCGTCGCCACCGACGTGCACGACCCGATCACGCCCACCGTGTGGCTCGAGCTGTTCGTGACCGGACCCGACACGCGCGAGCACGAGTCGCTGGTCGTCACGCGTGTCCCGCCCAGCCTCATCCACGCCGCGCTGCTCGCCGTGGGCGCCGAGCCCGGCTCGCCCGGGCGTGTCCGGATGGAGGACGACGGGGGCGTGACCCGCCGGCCGGCGACCGGCGACCCGGTGCGGGTGGAGTTCGTGCTTGCGCACGGCACGACGGTCGGGGGCGTGCACGACCCCGCGTCCTGGGTCGTGCACGAGACCACGGGCGAACCGCTCGCCGACAGCGAGCCCTGGGGCGATGGCGGCTTCGTCTTCGCGGGCTCGCGGGTGGTGGTGCGTGGGGGGCAGACGGGGGGAGGGGGGGGGCGTGAGGTCTACGACGCGGACATGACCGGCGTCGTGGTCCCGCTGACCACCTTCGGCAGCGGCGTGATCGCGCCCCGGCTGACCCTCAGCCACGCCTCGGACCTGGACGAGCCTGTCTGGGTCGCACGCCGCGAGCGTGTGCCCGCGTTCGGGGTGCCGGTCACGGTCCGCGTGACCCTGCTCGACTGAGGCCCGGTCGTCCGGCGTGCGCCGTCACGGGAACAGGTTGATCGTCAGCGACTGGGTGAAGACGCGTCCGTCCGAGTCGGTGCGGCGCACGGTGGCGACCACGTTGCGTCCCTCCAGCAGCCCCGACCGTGGCGCGATGAAGAAGAACTGCAGCAGGTCGTCCACCGGCTGGTTGTCCAGCGAGACGATCTCGTCGCCCCGCACGAAGCCGGCGATCGCCGCGGGCGAGCCCGGGTACACGTCGGTCACGACGGGCCCGTCCTCGGTGTCGGTCATCACCATGCCCAACCGGATGGCGAGCTGACGCCAGGTGTTGGCGACCAGGGTCTCCTCGGGCATGGGCGCCAGCGTGATGGTTTTGTCCAGCAGCTCGCCGTCGCGGACGATCGTGACGTCCACCGGCGTCCCGGGCCGGCGCGAGGCGATCTGGGCCCGCAGCGTCTCCACGCCCAGCACCGGGCTGCCCGCGATCTGGACGATCACGTCCTCGGACCGCAGGCCTGCCTCCTGCGACGGCCCGCCCTCGGTCACGGCGTCCACGCGGATGCCCGTCAGCAGCCGGCCGGTGCCGTCCGGGCCCGACACGGTCACGTGCCGCACCGGGTCGTTGTTGGGCGCCGCGAAGGAGATCCCGATGAAGCCGCGCTCCACCGTGCCGTGCGTGATGAGCTGGTCCACGATCGGGATGATGGTCCCGAGCGGGATGGCGAACGAGATGCCCGCCGAGTCCCCGCCCTCCTCCTGGTCGAGCGGCCCCCCGCTGCCCCGCGCCGTCGCGATCGCCACGTTCATACCGATCACGCGTGCCCTCGAGTCCACCAGCGGCCCGCCGGAGTTGCCCGGGTTCACCGCGGCGTCGGTCTGGATGTAGTTGGTGTACCCGCCGAACGCGCCGCCGTACTCCTCCCCGCGCCCAAGCCCCGACACCACCCCGCGCGACATCGAGAACTTGAACCCGAACGGGGAGCCGAACGCGAAGGTCTGCTGCCCGATACGCGGCAGCGCCTCGTCGGCCAACTCCGCCGGGAACACCGGGCCCTGGGGGCTGACCTCCAGCACCGCGATGTCGGTGTAGCTGTCCATGCCCAGCACGCGCACGTTGCTGGTCGCCCGCCCGTCGTAGAACTCCACCGTGATGGTGCTCGCCCCCTGCACCACGTGGGCGTTGGTCACCACGTGCCCGCCGGAATCGAACACCCACCCGGCCCCGGAGGAGCCTCGCAGCGAGCCCGGGCGGCCCGCCACGTCGATGTGCACCACCGAGGGAAGGGTCTTCTCCGCCACCGCGTTGATCGCTCGGTCCAGCCGCTCCAGGATCGGGTCGGCCTCCAGCGTCTGCTGCGCCAGCGTGATCTGCCCGCGGGTCGAGGCGAACGTGTACTGCTTCAGCACCGCCGGAGTCGCGAACAGCGCCACCACGCACGTGATCAGCACCACGAAGGCCGGCCCGAAACTGACGAATCGTCGCATGGTGGTCTCCAGAGCTGTCCGCGCCGGGTCCGAGCCCGTGGCGGCCCCCTCTTTGTCGGTGTTACGAGTCCGCCGCGTGAAGGTTTCGCGGATCTCGGGCGTCCGGATGCCCGGGTCGCTCCCCCTCCCGCATCGCGTACGTCTGCCCGCCGATGGCACGGGACGCGACCCGGCGCACCCACTCGCCGCCGGCCCGCTCGATCTCACGCCCGAGCGACGAGACCGGGTCGGCGAACCGGGGCGGGCGGTCGGTCAGCCCCAGCAGGTCGTTCACCACCAGGATCTGACCGTGGGCGTCCGTCCCGGCCCCGATCCCGATCAGCGGCACCGAGGTCTTCTCCATGATCGCGCGGGTCACGTCCGGCGGCACCGCCTCGACCAGCAGCAGCACCGCACCCGCCTCCTCCAGCGCGACCGCGTCCTCCACGATCGACCGCAGCTCGTGCTCGGTCCGCCCCGCCGCGGTCGGCACCCCCTTCAGGCCCGTCGTCTGCGGGCGGAAGCCGACATGGGCGCACACGGGGATGCCCGCTCGGGTCATCCGGTCCACCAGCCCCGCGAACGTGTGGTCCGCCTCCAGCTTCACCACGTCCGCACGCCCCTCGGTCATGAATCGCCCGGCGTTGCTCATCGCCTGGTCCACCGACGCGTGGTAGGACAGGAACGGCATGTCGGCCATGATCACGGTGCCGGGGGCGCCGCGCTTGAGCGCGGCGGTGATGGTCACGAGATAGTCGAGGGGCGCGTCGATCGACCGGTCGAACCCCAGGACCACCTGCGCCGCCGAGTCGCCCGCCAGCAGCAGGTGCACCCCCGCCCGCTCCAGCCAGCGGGCCGTGGTCGCGTCGTAGCAGGCCAGGCAGGCGAACGGCTCGCCCCGCTCGGCCATGCGGGCCAGGGTTCGGAGGGTCACGGCCTTGCGCTCCGGGGGCGGGGTCGCCCCTGCGTCCGATGCGGGTGGGGAATTGCTCACGGGGCAATGGTAGCGCCGCGGGCCGGAGACCCCGGGGGATGCATCGGACCGCGTTCCGGGGTCGATAGCATGGAGCGATGCGCCGGCGCTTGACACCAGAACTCATGGACGAGCCCGACGCGGGGCGCGACGACCTGGACGCCTCGCTCCGGTTCATCCGGGGCGTGAACCGGCGGCTGGGCGGGGTGCGGGCGCTGACGCGCGTGCTGGATCGGCTCGCCCCGGTGTGGCACGAGGGCGAGCCGATCCGGGTGCTCGACATCGCCACCGGCAGCGCGGACATCCCCGTCGAGGTCGTTCGCTGGGCCCGCGGACGCGGGCTGGACGCCCGGGTGACCGCGGTCGACGTGCACCCGGTCACGCTCGACCTCGCCCGCGAGCACGTCGAGGCCGAGCTCGCGGGCGAGGACCGGCACCGGATCGAGCTGGTCGAGGCCGACGCCTTCGGGCTGGTGGAGCGGTTCGGCCCGGGCTCCTTCGACGTCGTCCACGCGGGGATGTTCCTGCACCACCTGCCGGAGGTGCGGGTGCTCACGATGCTGGCGATCATGGACCGGCTGGCGCTGCGGGCGATGGTGTGGAACGACCTGGTCCGCAGCCGCGCGGCCCGACTGGGCATCCACCTGCTGACCGTGGGCCAGCCCGAGATCGTCAAGCACGACGCGCGTGTGAGCGTGGAGGCGGGCTTCAGGCCCCGGGAGGCCCTCCGGCTGGCGCGACGCGCCGGCTGGGACGAGCCGTGGGTCCGCTGGAGCCTGCTCCAGCAGCGCCTGGTGGTCACGGGGGTCGGGCGTGGCTGAGTCAACGAAGGATCGCGTGCGCCGGGTGGTCGTCATCGGGGCCGGCGCCGCGGGCGCGACGTGCGCCGGTGAGTGCGCCCGCCTCGGGATCGAGACGGTCGTGGTCGAGGCCAGGGCCTTCCCGCGTGCGAAGGTGTGCGGGGAGTACGTCTCGCCCGCCGCGACGCCCGTCCTGGAATCGCTCCTGCCGGCGCGGGGCCTGGCGCGGGCCGGGGCGCAGCGGGTGGATCGGTTCGTGGTGCAGCTCGGCGACCGGGAATGGGTCTGGCGCACGCCCCACGAGGCGTGGGCGCTGTCGCGCAGGAGCCTGGACGCACTGCTGCTGGAGCGGGCCCGAGCCCTCGGGGCTCGTGTGATGCAGCCCATGGCGGTCCGCGGCGTCGAGTACGCAAGCTCGGGCGTCGCGGTCACGCTGGCGGACGGGCGCGTGCTGGAGGCCGACGGAGTGATCCACGCCGACGGCAGCGGGCGCCTCGACCCCGCGGGGGCGACCCCCACCATCGAGGGCGTCGTGGGGCACAAGTGCCACCTTCGGCTCTCGCGCCCCGTCGCCGGCGTCGGCATGCGTGCCGGGCGCGGGGCGTACGTCGGCACGGTCACCGTCGAGGACGGGCTGAGCACCGTGGCCCTGGTCGCCGGGCGCGAGCACATACGGCGTCACGCCGGCGACGCGGACTCCATGCTCAGTGCGTTGTGGCCTGGCTACGACCCCGCGACCCGCGACGGGGACTGGATGGCGTGCGGCGTCGCCCGCTCGGGCTACCGCACGCCCGGACACCCCCGCAGCGTCCGCATCGGCAACGCCGCCGGCGCGGTGGACCCGGTCGGGGGCGAGGGGATCGGCCTGGGCCTCTGGGCCGGCATCACCGCGCCGGGCCTCCTGGCCGAACGCCCGCTCGCCGACGCCCGGACCGAGCTCGGGCGACGCTATCGCGCACGCCTGCGCTGGCGTCGTCCGGCGTGCCGCCTCGGGGCCTGGGCCCTGACGCGCCCCGGCGTGATGCGGACCCTGTGGCCCCTGCTCGAAGCCGCCCCGAACCTCACCATCCGCCCGTGGTACCGCATGACCGGCAAGCCGGCGTGAGTGAAGCAGCGGACGGAGGGTGCCACCCCCCCTTCTCACCCGCTGGGGTCAGAAGGTGTCTGCGCTGCGGACGGACGGGGCTCCCGTCGCACTGCGACGGGAGGGGAGTTCTACCAGGCGTGTGCGACAGCACCCGGAGAGCAATCCAACCAACCGCGGGAACACCCCGCCCCGGCGGCCCGCGCACACGGCCGGTTCCTCCGAACCGCAAACGCCTCCCCGCCGCACCCGCGCGTGCAACTCAAGACCCCGGGGCCCGCTCCCCGTTTCCCAGCACCTTCCGCAGGATCTGCTGCTCGATCCGTCCCCGCGTCCGCGCCGGCGCCGGCAGACGCACCACCAGGTCCAGCTTCCCCGCCTCCGGCACCCGCAGCGTCACGCGCGGCTCCACCGACAGCTCCCGCAGCCCGCGTTCGCGCGCGATCTCCGCGAAGTGCCCTCGTGCGACATCCAGGTACCGCGCGCACGACTCCTCCGCCGCCTCCAGCAGCCGCTTCTCGAGCCCCGACCAGTCCCCCTCCGGCGAGGTCGGCACCACGAACACGTGCATCACGTACTCGTCCGTCGCCGTCTCGTTCACGATCGGCACGCTCAGGAACAGGCTGTTCGGGATCGTCACCATCCGCCCCGTGTGCTGGTGCGTGAGCTGCCCCGGCCCGACCTCCAGCACCGTCGTGGTCAGCAGCGTCTGGTCGTACACATCGCCCCGCACCGCCCCGACCTCGATCCGGTCCCCGATCTTGAACGCCTTCGCCGAGCCCTCAAGCAGCGAGCCCGACACGCACATGATCAGCTCCTTGGTCGCCAGCACAATCGCCGCGGCGATCGCGACGGCTGACAACGCAAACGCCTGCAGCCGCCCACCCCAGATGATCAGGCCGCCCAGCAGCAAGCCCAGCAGCAGCGCGTTGCGGGCCTGCACCATCCAGGAGCGTCGGCGGGTCTCGTTGGCGCTCGACCGCCGGATCTCCCGCATCAGCATCCACCGCAGCACCAGCAGCACGCAAACCAGCACCGCCGTCGCCAGCACCCGGTCGAACCACTCCGCCGAAACAATCTCACTCAGCCATGCCGGCATCCGCTATTCATACGCAGCACGCATCCTCCCGTCGCGGTGCGACGAGAGGGCTTATCCGGGCCGCGATCGTGAGCACGCGGCTCCCCGGAATACCCCACCCCAAAGCCAACGGTTGCACAACCCCACAACGAGCCCGGAGCGCAAGCGACGGGACCGGCATTTCCGCTGCGGCCCGCACTCCCCAGACGCGCCACACACACGCCCAATCCCAACCCCTCCCCGCCTAGCCTTCCCCGTGACCACGCGCCTCCCCTCCCCCGACCTCTCCGACGCCGCGATTCTCCGCGCGGTCTGCGCCCTGCGCCCCTGTCGCACCGGCGGCCTGCGCCTCGAACGCGACGAATCCGATCTGGGCGACACCCCCCTTATCCACAACTACGGCCACGGCGGCTGCGGCGTCACACTCGGCTTCGGCACCGCGGAAGTCGCCGCCGACCTCGTCGAGGCCAACACCCGCGCCCCCTCCCACACCCTCGTCCTCGGCGGCGGCGTCGTCGCGCTCACCACCGCGCTCGAACTCCTCACCCGTGGCCACCGCGTCACCATGCTCGCCCAGGCCTACGCCACCGACACCACCTCCAACATCGCCGGCGCCCTCTGGCTCCCCACCGGCATCGACTTCCCCGACCCCGGCGCCAAGCGCGACGCCTTCAACGCCATCCTGCGCCGCGCCTTCTCACGCTTCACCGCCCTGGAAGAGCCCGGCGAGCAATGGGGCGGACGCTGGGGGGTCGAGCGTCTGCCCGTCTACGAGCCCGCCTCCGCCCCGCACTTCCCCGAGTTCTTCGAGTCCGGCGCCATCGACCCGCCGCGCGATATCGATGAGCTCCCGGTCGGGGCCGCACGCACCCGGGGGCGCGTCTTCGAGACCCTGTTCATCCACACCCCGCGCTTTCTCAACGTCCTCCGGGGCGAGGTCGAATCGAGAGGCGGACGCCTGCTCGGCGCCGCCTTTGCCTCGCGCGACGACATCGCCCGGGCCGCGACAGAGCACCAGGCCGACGCCGTCGTCAACTGCCTCGCACTCGCCTCGCGAGAACTCTTCGACGACCCCGCCGTCTACCCCGCACGCGGCGTCCTGGTCCACGCCCGGCCCGCCCCCCTCGGCTACATCTACCACGACGGCTACACCTATATGTTCCCACGCTCCGACGCCCTCGTCCTCGGCGGCTGCTTCATCCCCAACGACACCAACCCCGAGCCCGACGACGCCACCGTCGAAGCGATCCTCGCCCGTCATCGCGCCGTCCACGGCCAGAACTCGCCCGTCGTCTCGCCCTGAACGACGCATAATCCGCGATTTTAGCTCAGAATCGCGGATTTTGAGCGACCGCTCAAATATATTGAGCAATCACTCAAATCTCGCTTGCGTGCGGGCGTTTCGCACGGTAGTGTGTTGAGCGATCACTCAACACATGCCCGCGGGCCCGGAGCGAGTTTCAGATGGCACCCGACACACGCGAACGCATCCTCCAGACCGCCAGCCGCCTGTTCATGGAGCAGGGGTTCGCGGCGACGGGCATCGCGACCATCTGCCGCGAGGCCGGCATCCAGCCCGGCTCGCTGTACCACTTCTTTGGTTCCAAGGACGCGCTGCTCATCGGCGTGCTGCAGTGGTACGAGGACCACCTCCGCCCGATTGTCATCGACCCGGTGGCCGAGGCCACCGCCGACCCGATCGAGCGGATCTTCACGCTGCTGGGCTGGTACCGGGCCAACATGGAGGCCACGGGCTGCCGCATGGGGTGCCCGATCGGGAACCTGGCCCTGGAGGTGTCCGACACGCACCCCGAGGCCCGCCCGCACATCGACATCAACTTCCACAACTGGGCCGTCGCGATTGAGGAATGGCTCGTCGAGGCCGGGGATCGTCTTCCCGAGGACACCGACCGTCGCGCCCTGTCGCGGTTCGTGCTCACGGTGATGGAGGGGGGGCTGATGCAGCTCCGGGCCGCGAACTCGTTCGGCCCGTTCGACGACTCGGTCGACCAGCTCCGCGCGTACCTCGAGGCCCTGCAGGAACGGGCCTCGTCCGAGCGAGACCATGTCACATCGACTCCCTCCGCAACGCCGAGCCGGGCGTCGGAGTAACACACGCACACCCACCCGAGACAGAAGGACCCCGTCATGCACACCCGCACCGTCGCACTCGTTCTCGCCTCCGCCCTCGCCGCCCCCTGCGTCGCCCAGGACCTCGCCGCCTCGCAGCGGCCCATCGCCAGGCTGCTCGGCGGGTGGAGCGTGGACGGCTCGTGGGCAGGCGGGGCCCCCATGAGGGCCATGGCGGTGTACACGCCGGGCATCCAGGGGCAGTTCCTGTACTCGAACGTGCTGGCCCACGACGAGGAGGGCAACCCGTACGAGCGGTACTTCACCGTGCTCCGCCAGACCGACGCGGGCGTGGACTGCATCGACTTCGTCTACGACGGCACGATCAACGAGGTCACGCTCGAGCCGGCCGGCGAGGGCGCCTGGACCGCGGAGTGGCCGCTGGATGACTCCACCATCGCCGAGCGCATCGCGTTCGACGGCGA
Organism: Phycisphaerales bacterium JB040; assembly: GCA_043101615.1. Taxonomy (GTDB): domain Bacteria; phylum Planctomycetota; class Phycisphaerae; order Phycisphaerales; family UBA1924; genus JBLHKT01. The sequence goes on from JBICID010000107.1 coordinate 20,906, forward strand.
CGACAGCCTGGACTGGACGGTCTGGTCGGTCGCGGAGGACGGCGGTCGGACCCTGATGCTCGAGGACTCGTGGGAGCGCATCGACCCCGGGAGCGTCGAGTTTCCCGAGCGTCCGGACGCGCTCAGCGGCCCGGTCGCGGCCATGAGCCGCTTCCTGGGCGAGTGGACCATCGACGCCGACTGGGCCGACGGGTCCACCCTGCAGGCGCGCAACGTCTTCACGGTGGGCGTGAACGGCAAGTTCCTGGAGGCCGTGACCTACGCCAACGACAACAGCCAGGGCGAGTACGCCCGCTACTTCACCGTGTACGCGCACGACGCGGAGACGGACCGGCTCGTCGGGCACGGGTTCGATTTCGCGGGCAGCTACTCGCCGGTCGCGTTCGAACTCTCCGAGGACGGGCGCGTGCTGGAGACCGAGAACCCGATGGGCGAGGGCGACAGCGCCCCGACCCTGCGCCAGCGGCTGACCTTCACCTCCGACGACGCCTACCGCTGGCAGGTCTGGATGAAGCCCGCGGGCGCGCCCGAGTTCGTGCCCATGATGGACGGCGTCTGGAACCGCGTGATCGACGGGACCCACGCGGGCGGGTGAGCGCCACGACGAGCCCCCGACGTGAGTCGGGGGACCCGTGCACGGACGAGCCCGTCGCGCGAGCGGCGGGCTTGTTGTTTTTTGACGCGGTGCGCGTGCTCACGCACGCGGCTCGGTTTCGACGGGTGCCCCGGGCTTGGCGGAGCCGAGGACGGGTGTGTGACGCTCGAGGCCCGAGGATGGCGCAGCCATCGTCGGGGCACCCGATTGAGAGACCGTCCGATTGCGTGAGCACCCGGGGAGGGGCGTTGGCGCGACTGGTTCATGTCCTCCCGCGTGCTCACGCACGCGGCTGGTGCGGGGGGCGTGGAGACGGCGCCCTTCTCCGCTTCTGGTGTGTTTTCGGGGTCAGCCCGGTGCGCGCAGGACCCAGTGGGCGTAGCCGGTGCGGGGGGGATCGATCTGGAAGGCTCCGTCGTCGACCGGGGCGAGCAGCTCGAAGCCCGACGCGTCCACCAGCCCCGTCCATTCGCTCAGCGAGTAGGACCGGAGGGTGTAGCGTGAGGTGCGCGACTCGGTCGCTCGCCCGGTGCGTTCGATCTCGAGGTGGCTGATGACGGTCTCGGCGCGGTCCGCGGGGGAGGGCGGGAGGTACTGGACGGTCTGGGTGACTCGTGTGCCGGCGCGTGTGGCCTGCCAGACGTCCTCGGTCTCCTGCTCGCAGCCGTAGAGCGTGGTGGACAGCCCGACGACGTAGAGCGCGCCGGGGCGGAGGGCGCGGGCGGCCTGCTGGAAATGGCGGAGCATCGCGTCGTCGGTGGTGAGGTGGCGGATGGTGTTGATGGTGCAGAAGGCCAGGTCGGCGGGCGGGCCGGCGTGGTCTGCGAAGGACCGCATATCGGCGACGAAGAGGCGGGCGCGCGAGGCGAGCCCCTGGGCCTTGAGGCGGTCACGCGCGTACTCGATCATCGCGGGCTCGAGGTCGAAGCCGGTCACGCGCCGGCCGCGTGCGGCGGCGACGCGGAGCAGGCGCCCTGTGCCGCACGCGGGCTCGAGCCAGCGGTCGGCGCGTCGGGATTCGCCGAATCGTGCGGCGATGCGTTCGAGCGTGGTGACCTCGTCGGCGGTGCCGGGCCTGTGGAGGATGTCGTAGACGCGCGCGTCGGCGTAGAGGTGGTCGGCGTCGATGGGTGCGTGCGTGCTCATGCGGGCCGCGGATGCTACGCGGGGGGAGGCGAGGTGTTGAGGGGCGGATCGCCGTTCCGGCCTTGACAATTATTGTTTCAACGACTATAGTGTCGGGCCCGCGTGTCTATCGGGCATCTCGCACGGCTTCACATTGAACGCTTCACACAGAACAAGGAGGCTCCCCCATGACAGCCAACCAGGTACTCAACGACAAGAAGATCGCCATTCTCGCGACGCACGGCTTCGAGCAGTCGGAGCTCGAGCGACCGCTCGAGGAGCTCAAGAAGATCGGGGCGACGTGCCACCTGATCGCTCCCGAGGAGGGCGACATCAAGGGGTGGAAGGACGGGGACTGGGGGCGCGAGTTCCCGGTAGACATGACCATCAAGGAGGCCCACGGGCGTGTCGACGAGTACGACGCGCTGCTGCTGCCGGGCGGTGTGATGAACCCGGACAAGCTTCGCATGCGTGAGGACGCGACGACGTTCATCCGTCAGTTCTTCAAGACCGGCAAGCCGGTGGCGGCCATCTGCCACGGGCCGCAGGTGCTGATCGACTGCGGCGTGTTGAACGGGCGCGAGGTGACGAGTTACCCCTCGATCAAGGAGGATCTCAAGAACGCCGGCGCCCGCTGGGAAGACCGCGAGGTGGTGTGCGACAAGGGGCTCGTGACCAGCCGCACGCCCGACGATCTGCCCGCGTTCATCGGGAAGTTCGTGGAAGAAATCCGTGAAGGAATTCACGAGGAACAGCGAACCGCCTGACGGAACGTGCGAATCGGATGATACAGCGGCGTGCGTCGTGCGTGCGTCGTCTGCGGAACCCAGACCCCGCCAGTCGAGTGGCTGGTGGGGTCTTTGCTGTGCGCCGGCGGGGCGGGCGGACGCCGGGCGCTGGGGCTGGCAATGCCCCCGCCCGCCGTTGGGCGGTCGGGGGGGAGAGGGTGGCTGGGGTTACGGGGAGCAGCCGGCGAGGAAGAGGGAGACGAATGTGGAGATGTCGCCGTTGTCGAGGACGCCGTCGGCGTTGATGTCTGCCGGGCACCTGACCTCGACGGAGGTGAGGAACTCGGAGACGCGCCGGTCGTCGCAGTTGGTGATGGTGTCCTCGCTGACGAGGAGGCGGAGCGTGTAGGAGCATGGGCGCAGGCCGGTGGTTTTCCACTCGGTGATCAGGCCGGCGAGGACGGGGGTGTTGCCGCTGTCGATGGTGACCCAGCCGTTGGCGTCGCCGCCGGTGTACTGCAGGGTCCACGTGCGGAAGTTGAGGTCGTCGGCGATGCCGGTGATCGGCACGGTCTGGCCTGGGATGACGGAGTCGCAGTTGGTGGGGTCGAGGATGACGGCCTCGGGTGCGGTGTTGTCGACCTCGATGGTGGTGTTGAACTCCCTGCGCTGCCCGCAGCCGTTGCTGGCGGCGACGCGGATGTCGTAGAGGCCGTCGGGGACGGTGGTGGAGTCCCAGGCGGCGAGGCCCTGGTTGATGCGTGGGCCGGCGTAGGTGGGGCTGGCGGGGTTGACGGGCGTGAAGGCGTCGCCGGAGCCTGTGGCGCGGTAGTCGACGGTGTACTCGATGGGGGCGCCGTTGGCGTCGTTGACGGTGCCGTTGATGCAGACGGTGCCGCCCACGAGGGAGCCGACGGAGACGCTGAGGGTGTCGAACTGGGTTGAGAGGTAGAGGACCTGCTCGTCGGTGTCGCTGAGTCCTGTGGCGGAGTAGGTGCGGAGCTGGACGAGGTAGTAGCCCTCGTCGAGCGCTGAGGTGTCCCAGTTGTAGAGCGGGCCCGAGGTCTCCAGGGGCGTGGTGGCGGTGCCGATCTGGGTGAAGGTGGGGTCGGCGAGCTGGCGGTACCAGAGCTCGTCGCGGTCGAAGGCGCCGGGCGCGGGGACGTAGGAGACGCCCTGTACGGAGACGATGCCGCTGACGCATCCGCCGGCGGTGAAGTCGTTGGGGAGGTCGATGCGTGCGATGGGCGCGGGCCCGCCGACGCCGGGCGAGGCGTTGAGGAAGACGTCGAGTCCGCCCGCCAGGCCCGGGACGGCGAGGTCCTGGTCGCCGTCGTTGTCCAGGTCGCCCACGGCCATGCGCTCGGGGCTGAAGACGGTGTTGTCGTAGTCGTCGAAGACCGTGAAGGCGCCTGTTCCGTCGTTGAGCGCGACGCGTACGGCGTCGTCGTTCTCGCCGTTGACGATGATGTCGAGGTCTCCGTCGGGCGCGAGGGCGGGCATGGGTGCGGGGTCGCCGGCGCGGTCGGCGTGGAGCGGGGGCGGCGACGCGCCGCCGAGGTCGGCCAGGACGACGGAGATGGGCGCGCCGGGCGTTGGTACGGAGGCGATCTGGGTGAAGGTGGGGTAGGTTCCGTCGCTGTTGTTGCGGAAGACGCGGACGGTGTTGGCGTTGCGGTCCGCGGCGACGATGTCGGGCGCGTTGTCGGCGTTGAGGTCCCCGACGTCGACGGAGCGTACGTTGGAGCCCGCGGGGAGGTAGAGGGCGAACTCGCCGCTGAAGAACCCGCCGGAGCCCGTGTTGTACATGACGACGGCGTGGTCGGAGGTGGACACGACGGCGTCGTCGTGCCCGTCGGCGTTGAGGTCGGCGAGCTTGACCTCTCGGACGCCGACGCCCGCGCCGGAGGCGCCGGGGCGTGCGAGGTAGGAGGAGGCGTTGATGAAGGTGCCGTCCCCGACGCCGCGCAGGATCGTGACGGTGTCGTTGCCGGGGTTGGAGGTAACCAGGTCGGTGGTGCCGTCG
>JBICID010000108.1:0-49046 GCA_043101615.1 Phycisphaerales bacterium JB040
CACGTTGGCAAAGCGTTTGTGCCGGCTGCACGCCGAAGCCCGGATGGCGCCCCGCGATATCTCCCGCGGTCGCTGGGCCGGGCGTGGTTATGGGTGCGTGCGCAGGCCCCATATCACCCCCCACTGCCCGATCACCGCCCGCAGAACCCGCACCGGTGGTCGCGTCCACGCAGGCGTCACGCCCGCCCGGGCGTGATCGCCTGACGCGTTGCACCGGGGCCCCCCCGCGGACGATACAGCACCGTCGCAAGACACGAGAGCCGCTCGCAGGGAGAGAGAGCGTGGTGGAAGACGTGAATCCGAATCGTTTGGATGAGATCGCCGACGCGGTCATCGAGGGCGGTCTGATCCGGGCGGTCTTTCAGCCCATCCTCGACCTGCGCACCGGTCGCACCGCGGGCCTGGAGGCCCTGAGCCGCCCCATCGGGGTCGCCGAGGGCGTCAACCCCGCCGAGCTCTTCTCGCCCAGGATCGGCGACCGCGCCCGGGCCGAGATCGAGCACCTGGCCCGCTGGGAATCGCTCCGGCGCGCCGGCGAGTTCCTCGAGCCCTTCCAGCTCCTGTTCATGAACGTCTCCGCCGGCACCCTGCTGATGCCCGGCGAGATCGACCGACTGCGCGAGCTGGTCGCCCGCAACCCCGCCATCGAGCCCCGGCGCATCGTGCTCGAGATCACCGAGGACCCCGAGCGCGTCGACGAGGCCGCCCTGGCGACCACCGCCGAGACGCTCCAGGCACACGGCTTCATGGTCGCCCTCGACGACGTCGGCGTCGGCGGCAACGGCCTCGGACGCGTCTCACGCATACGGCCCGACTGGGTCAAGCTCGACCGCAAGCTGGTCAGCGGCATCGACACCGACGAGGAACGGCGCCGGCTGGTCTCGTTCCTCATCCGGCTGGCGGGCGAGATCGGGGCCAAGGTCGTCGCCGAGGGCATCGAGACCGTGGACGAGCTGGCCGCGGTCATCCGGCTGGGCGCCACGCACGCGCAGGGCTACGGGCTCGGTCGCCCCGAGGCCCGCCCCGCGGGCACGAGCCGCGAGATCATTGAGGTGGTGCGCGGCGCGGGCGTGGCCCACGGGATCGCCGGCCGGCGCCACCCGCTCACGGGCCTGCCCGACCGCATCGCCATCGAGCAGCGGATCCGGAGCGAGCTGGAGCGTTCCGGGGGGGGCGACCACGAGATCGCGGTCGTGGACCTGCGCGACCTGCACCGCCTGAACGCGCGGCGCGGGTACGAGCAGGGCGACCGGGCCATCGAACGCCTCGGGCGCGAGCTCTCCGAGATCGGCTTCGGGCGGGTCCGCTTCGTCGGGCACGCCGGGGACGACCGCTTCGTGGTCATGGGCGCCCCGGGGGCGGTAGAGTCGGTCATCGAGGAGGCGGCCAGCGTCCTGATGGACGCCGGGCTCGCCTCCGTCCGCGGCCTGGTCTTCGAGGGGCTGCTGCCCACCCTGAACGATCCCAGCGACCTCTTCCACCTCCATTCCGCCGTCAAGGGGCGTGCCGACGCCAGGATCGAGCCAGAGAAGGCGACGATCCGGATCCCGATGGCGCCCTCTCAGGCCGCGGCCTGACGCCGGGCGAGGGATCCGGGCACGCGTTGCTCGCGTATCCTCGCCTGTGACCCCCGAGACACACACCTCCACGCCCGCCGCAGCCTCCAGGAACCGCTCCTGGGGCCTCAAGGACCGTCTGAGCGGGCTCGCGACCGCGGGGGTGGGCTTCGGGATTCTGGGCACGGCGGCGTGGCTCAGGCCCGACGAGAACGGTCACGGGACTCACGAACAGCTCATGCTGCCCCGGTGCGGGTGGGTGAATCTGTTCGACAAGCCCTGCCCGACCTGCGGGATGACGACCTCATTCAGCCACGCCGCGCAAGGCGATCTGGCCCAGGCCGCGATCACCCAGCCCCTCGGGGCGGTGCTGTCGGTGCTGACCGCGATGCTCGTCTGGGGCGGGCTGCACGCGACTCTGACCGGTGCCCGGATCGGAGGGTTCGCGACGCGCCTTGTGAACCGCTGGACCCTCACCTGCGCGCTGGTGCTGATGCTGGCGGCGTGGGTGTACAAGCTGCTGACCTGGAGCGGGTGACTTCCCGGGAGGCCCGCACGCGGGCCCGTCCCTATCATCCGACCCCCCTTTGAGTCCGGGCCACCAGGCGTGGTCCACCCCGGGGCTCTCAGACGAAAGTGCCGATCATGCCGCGACTTGCGAAGACACCGAGACACCGCTGGGGCGCCCGCGCCGCGGGCCTGTTCGCCGGCTCTGCGCTGCTGGTCGCTCCCGGCTGCATCATCCCCGCGATGATCGGCGGCATGGCCGAGTCGTACCAGCGCACCGGCACCACCAAGGTCATGGCCGAGTACGAGGACCTCGCCGGGCACTCTTTCGCGGTGGTGGTCAACGCCGACCGCTCCATCCAGGCCGACGAGCCCGGCCTGCTCAGCCGCCTGACCACCCGCATCACCGATCGCGTGGCCCGCAACCTGCTGGGCACGCCCGGGACGGCCTACGTCCCCAGCGACCGCCTGCTCAACGTGCTGTACAACAACCCGCAGTGGCCGGCGCTGCCCCCCTCGGAGCTGGGCGAGATGCTCGGCGTCGAGCGACTGGTCTGGATCGACCTGGTCGAGTACCGGCTGACCGAGTCGGGCAACGAGTACATCTGGGACGGCGTCGCCGCAGGCAGCGTCGCGGTCTACGACATCACCTCGGCCCTGCCCGACGACCCGATCTTCCTCCGCAACGTGCAGGTCACCTTCCCCGACTCCTCCGGATTCGTGCGCAACGAGATCCCAGAGGCAGCGGTGACCTCCGAGCTGAGCAACCGGTTCGTGACCCGCACGGCCTGGCTGTTCTACGAGCACGAAGAGCCGAACACGATCACCTACTGACCCCCCCCACCCTCCCACGGGACGCAGACTCGCGCCCGGGGCACCTCGATGAGCAACACGCTCGGGAGCCGATCGGATGAACCGGACACGCCGCCTCGTCGCCGCCTCGCTGCTGGGATGCCTGGCGGTGCTGCCCGCGTGCAACATCCTGACGCCGGTCTTCTACGCCGTGCACGGCCCGGGCAACATCGAGGCGAAGCACGAGCTGAACAAGGAGGCCGCGACGGTGGTCTTCGTGGACGACCCCGCCGGATTGACCACCGACCGTACGTTGCGGAGCCTCCTGGCCCGGACCGCGACCGAGACGCTGATGCGCAAGGCGGGGATGGCGGACATGATCGACCCTGCCCCGGTGATCGCGCTGGCCTCGCGCGACTCGTTCGAGAACCCGATGTCGATCACCGAGATCGGGTCCAAGGTCGGCGCCAAGACCGTGATCTACGTCGCGATCAACCGGTTCGATCTCCAGGGGCCCGGGCAGACCTTCCTGCCGTCCGCGGTGGTCTCGGTCAAGGTGATGGACGTGGAGGCCTCGCGCCGCGTCTGGCCCGGCGCCGCCGAGGGCCACATGCTGCGGGTCGGCGGGGAGTACCAGCCGGGCGACATCCCGAGCACCGCGACCGCGGTGACCCGCGCCCAGGAGTCGCTGGCGGTGCAGGCCGGCGTCGGCGTGGCCCAGCTGTTCTACACCCACGAGATCACCGAGAGCGTCACCCGTTGAGCGCGGGCGGGGCGATCGATCCCGAACGCGTCTCGGTCGCGGTCGGCTGGTGCCGTGCCACGCCCTCCGGCGCGGTGATCGGGTCGGACGGCGCCCTGCTCGCGGCGGCGGCCTCGGGCGGTCACGTGCTCGCGATCCGCTCCGGGGTGTGGGACGTGGAGGCGGGGACGGTCGAGGGGGCCCGGCTCGAGCGTGTGGCGCCGCCCCTCGGTCGCCCGGGGCTCGCGGGCGGGGCGGTCCGTCGGCGGGCCGGGGACGCGATCGTGCCGGTGTGGGCCGAGCCGGGCGACGCCGCCCGCATCCGTGGGTTCCGGCGGGCGCCGATGGGGGACGCACCCAAGGGTGGCATCGCACGAGTCGCGCACGGGCTGAGGTCGGTGCGTCTGAGCGACGAGCTGACTCGGAACGGGGTCGCGCGTGTGGTCGTGCTGACGTCCCACCCGGGGCGTCTGGAGGCACGCGGGCTGATCTACGCAACCACCCTGGCGGCGGTGGCCGGCCGGCGGACCCAGGCCGTCCTGCCGCGCGGCGTTCGCGCCTCGGATTCCGGACGCCGGTACCTGCGCGGCCTGGGACCGATCTCGACCGTCGAGACCGTCAACGGGCCGAGCTGGCTGGCGCTTGGCGGTGCGTCCGCCGCGGTGGTGGACGTGGCGTACGAGCGTTCGACCCGCTACGGCGGGCTGCTGATCGAGCTGGCCGAGGCGATGGGCGTGCCGGTGGTCGACCTGCCGGGAGACATGCCCGTCGGCGCGCGCCACGCCCGCCTGCACGGGCTCCCGCTGGTCGAGGCGCTCGAGCGGGCCGGGTGAGGTACCCTCACGCCTCTGGAGGCCTCATGCTCAACCGTCCCATCACCCCCGAGGACCCCGCCCGGATCCTGATGGTGTGCCTCGGGAACATCTGTCGCAGCCCCCTCGCAGAGGGGATGCTGATCCACCTGGCCCGGGAACGCGGCGCCGAGCGCCTGCTGCGGGTGGACTCGTGCGGCACCGGCGACTGGCACGTGGGGGACCCCCCGGACCGACGCAGCCTGGAGGTCGCCCTGAAGTACGGCGTGAACCTGCCCAGCCGAGCACGTCAGTTCGATCCGAAGGCTGACGTGGACGGCTTTGACCTGCTGGTGGCGATGGACGCCTCGAACCGGGACACGCTGATCGGTCGCGGAGCGCCGTCAGACCGCGTGGTGATGATGCTGGACTTCCACCCCGAACTCGCGGGCGGGGACGTGCCGGACCCGTACTACGGCGGCCCGGACGGGTTCGAGGACGTGTACGCGATGGTGCGGGTGGCGTGCGAGGGGTTGCTGGATCGGCTCTTCGCGCCCGCGTGATCAGAGATCCAGCATCAGCCGTCGCGGGTCCTCGATCGAGTCCTTGATGGACACCAGGAACTGGACGGCCTCGGCGCCGTCCACGATGCGGTGGTCGTAGGACAGGGCGAGGTACATCATCGGGCGGAGGACGATCTGGCCGGGGTTGCCCGGGTCCTCGACGGCGCGGTTCTTGATGCCGTGCATGCCGAGGATGCCCGACTGGGGCGGGTTGAGGATGGGGGTGGAGAGGAGCGAGCCGAAGACGCCGCCGTTGGTGATGGTGAAGGTGCCGCCCTGCATCTCTTCGAGCTCGAGCTTGCCGTCCTTGGCGCGTGTGCCGAAGTCCTTGATGGCGTTCTCGATGTCGGCGAAGGAGAGGCTCTGGCAGTCTCGGATGACCGGCACGACCAGACCCTTGGGGCTGGCGACGGCGATGGCGACGTCCTGGTAGTGGTGCTTCTGGATGGCGGGCTTGCCGTCCTGCTCGACGATGTAGGCGTTGACGAGCGGGAACTTCTGCAGTGCCCGGACACAGGCCTTGACGAAGAAGGACATGAAGCCGAGGTTGATGCCGTGCTGCTCGGCGAAGGCCTCCTTGTACTGCTTGCGCAGGGCCATGACGGCGGACATGTCGCACTCGTTGAAGGTGGTGAGCATCGCCGCGGTCTGCTGCGCCTCGACGAGGCGGCTGGCGACCATCTTGCGCAGCGGGCTCATCCGCTCGACGGAGACCTCGCGACCAGAGGTGGAGGTCGCGGCGGCGGGCGCGGACCTGGCCGGGGCGGGCTTCTGGGCCTCGCGCGTGTCGGGCTTGTCCGCGGTCTTGCCGGCTGGCTTCTTCACGAAGTCGAGCACGTCCTGCTCGCGGACGCGACCGCCGGGGCCGGTGCCCTCGATCTTCGAAAGGTCCGCCCCGTGCTCCTGGGCGAGCTTGCGGGCCAGCGGGGTGGCGCGGACATCGGCGCCTCCCCCGCCACCGTTGCCCGAGGCCTCGGGCCGGTGCGGCTCGGCGGGCGGGGCGTTCTCCGTCTTGGGCTCGGGCTTTGACTGCTTGTCCGAACCGGACTTGGACTCTGACTCGGACTTGTCGGAGTCCGTGTCCTTCGATTCCTCGCCCCCCTCGCCCCCCCCCTCAGCCCCCCCCTCGCTCCGATCGCCGGACGCCTTGCCGTTCGATGAGGCGCCGCCGTCTCCGTTCTCGTCCACCTCGCCCACGGCCTGGCCGATCTCGATCTCGTCGCCCTCGCTGACGGTGCGCTTCAGCACGCCGGAGGCGGGGGCGAGGAGTTCGACCGTGATCTTGTCGGTCTCTACCTCGGCGACGGTCTCGTCGCGCTCGACGCGGTCGCCGTCGTTCTTGAGCCAGCTCGAGAGGATGCCGGAGACAACGGACTCTCCGGCTTCGGGCATCGTGATCGGGGTGGGCATGGCGGGTGGGTCCCTCGGGCGGCACTCAGGCGGAGGCGGCGAGCCTGCCCTTGTCCGAGTGCTCGGACGGCTGCTCTGATTCTTCGGGTTTCGGGCCGACGGCCTCGGTGATGATCTGCTCCTGCTCGGCCTTGTGCTGCTTCTTGGAGCCGGTCGCGGGCGAGCCGGAGGACGGGCGACCGATGTAGCGCAGACGCTCCAGGCCGAGCTCGTTCTCGCACTTGTTGTTCATGAACAGGTACGCCGCGGCGTTGTACGGCTCCTCTTGGGCGTACACACGCTCGGCGGAGTCGGGGTAGCGGGCGAGGATGTCGGCGAGCTTGTCCTTGTGGAAGGGGTAGATCTGCTCGACGCGGAGCAGGGCGACGTCGTCGCGCCCGATCTCGCGCCGGCGTTGGTCCAGCTCCCAGTACAGCTTGCCGCAGCACAGGGTGACCTGGGTGACCTTGGAGCGGTCGTGCTCCCCGCTGACGAACATCGGGTCGTCGAGGAACTCCTCGAAGTGCCCGGTGGTGAGGTCATCGATCTGACCGGTGGGCACGCGGAGCATGCTCTTGGGCGTCATGACGATGAGCGGCTTGCGGTAACTGGTCTTGACCTGTCGCCGGAACATGTGGAAGCACTGCCCGGCGGTGGACGGGTAGACGACCTGGATGTTGTTGTCGCCGCACAGCTTGAGGAAACGCTCCATGCGGGCCGAGGAGTGCTCGGGCCCCGCGCCCTCGTACCCGTGCGGGAGGAGCATGACCAGCCCGTTCCAGCGCTCCCACTTCTGCTCGGCGGAGGCGATGAACTGGTCGATGATGACCTGGGCCCCGTTGCAGAAGTCGCCGAACTGGGCCTCCCAGCAGACGAGCATGTTCGGGTCGCTCAGGGCGTAGCCGTAGTCGAACGCCAGCACGCCCGCCTCGGACAGAGGCGAGTCGTACACGCACAGGCGGGCCTGGCGGGGTCTCCCGTCGGCGCCCGGGGTGCCGGGCTCGTGGTCCGTCCCGTGGACCCCCATCTCGCGGACGTGGTTGAGCGGCATGTAGGGCTCGCCGGTGGCGTAGTCGCGCACCACGGCGTGCCGGTGCGAGAACGTCCCGCGACGGGAGTCCTGCCCGCTGACGCGGATCGGGTGCCCCTCGGCCAGGAGGGTGCCCCAGGCGAGCGCCTCGGCGTCGGCGTAGCTGATCTCGCGCGTCTCCAGGAGTTTCGAGCGTGCCTGGAAGAATCGCTTGAGCTTGGGGTTAAGCCGGAAGCCCTCGGGCACCCGGGCGATCGCGTCGAGCACCTCCTGGAGCTGCTCGGTGCTGACGGCGGTCTCGACGGGCTCGAAGCTGAACTTGTGCGACACGCCCGCCCAGCGCGAGCTGCCGGGGTCGATCGTCGGGTCCTTGGGCTGCTCGCGCGCGGTGCGCTGGGCCTTCTCCAGCGTCTCGTCGATGCGGGTCTGGATCGCCCTCTTGTCCGAGTCCTTGATCACCCCGTCGTCCATCAGCCGGTTGGCGTACTGGGCCAGCACGGAGGTCTTCTTCTTGATCATCGCCGCCATGATCGGCTGGGTGAAGCTGGTCTCGTCCTGCTCGTTGTGACCGTACTTGCGGTAGCACTGCAGGTCGATGAAGCAGTCGCGCTTGAAGGTCTGGCGGTACTCCATCGCGAAGGTGGCGACGGCGACCACCGCCTCGGGGTCCTCCCCGTTCACGTGGAAGATGGGGGCGTCGATCATCTTGCCCACGTCCGTGCAGTAGCGGGTGGAGCGCCCGTCCTCGGGCAGCGTGGTGAAGCCGATCCGGTTGTTGACCACCACGTGCACGGTGCCGCCGGTGGTGTAGCCCTCGAGCTGGGAGTAGTTGAGCATCTCCTGGATGACGCCCTGCCCGGCGATGGCGGCGTCGCCGTGGATCAGGATCGGGATGACGCGCTTTCGCTGTGTGTCGGCCCGCAGACGCTGCTTGGCGCGACAGCGCCCCTGCACGACGCCGTTCACGGCCTCGAGATGGCTGGGGTTGGAGGCCAGGGCCAGATGGATCATGCGCCCGCTGGGGGAGCGGTGGGTGCCCGAGTAGCCGCGGTGGTACTTGACGTCCCCGCCGCCGTCCACGAAGTCCTCGCTCCAGGCCTCCTCGAACTCGGTGAAGATCTGCTCGTAGGTCTTGCCGAGGATGTTGTTGAGCACGTTGAGGCGCCCGCGGTGGGCCATGCCGATGACGATCTCCTCGACGCCGAGCTCGCCCGAGGTCTCGATGAGGCGGTTGAGCAGGGGGATGAGGCTCTCGGAGCCCTCGAGGCTGAAGCGCTTCTCGCCGGGGTAGCGCTTGCCCAGGAACTGCTCGAAGAGCTCCGAGCGTGTGAGCTGCTCGAGGATGTGGGCCTTGTCGCCGCGCGAGAGGTTGACGCGCCCGCCGGTGCGCTCGAACTTCTCGAAGAGCCAGGCGCGCTGCTCGACGTCCTGGATGTGGTTGAACTCGACGCCGATGGTGGAGCAGTAGATGTGCTCGAGGCGACCGATGACGTCGCGCAGGGGGATCTCGCCCTCGATGCCCAGCTGGGCGCCGTCGACAGGGCGCCCCATGTCGTCCTCCCCGAGCTCGTGGTACTCGAGCGTGAGGGTGTCCGGGCGCGGTCGCTCGCGGTCGAACGGATCGATCCGGGCCACGAGGTGCCCGTTGTCGCGGTAGGCGGTGATGAGGTCGTCCACGACCGCCTGGAAGTGGCTGGCCCGCCCGGCGGGCTGGCCACCCCCGGGGGTGATGGTCGCCCTGCCGTCGCGCGTCGTGGGGGCCGGTCCGGGGGAGTGCAGGGGGGTCCTGGAGGGAGTGAAATCGGGCCTGGCGCCCGTCGAGCCCCCGTTGGCGAGCTCGAATCCCCGGAAGAAGGCCCGCATCTCGGGATCGACGCTGGAGGGGTCCTGCTGGTAGGCCCGGTAGCGGTCGTCGAGGTACTCGGCGTTCCAGCTGTTCAGCGAGGGCACAACGGCACGCGGCTCAGCACTCATTTGGGGCCTCGGATAGGGCGCACCCTGGCACGGGCCACGCCGATCTCGGACGTTCGGACAGCCACAGCGATGATCCTAGACGGGCGTATCGGCGGTTGAAACGGGGGACTCCCCAATTCCTGCGCAAACTTCTCGGATTGTCGGCCCGCGACGGGTCATCCGAATCGACCGGTCACGTACTGCTCCGTCTCTTCGAGCTTGGGATTCTGGAAGACGGACTCGGTCGGGCCGTACTCGACCAGGCGACCGAGGTACATAAAGGCGGTGAACTGGCTGACGCGGGCGGCCTGCTGCATGTTGTGGGTGACGATGAGCACGGTGTAGCGGTCGGAGATCTCGTGGATGAGCTCCTCGATGCGGAGGGTGGCGATGGGGTCCAGCGCCGAGCAGGGCTCGTCGAGGAGCAGGACCTCGGGGTCCGCAACGATGGCGCGCGCGATGCACAGGCGCTGCTGCTGCCCGCCGGAGAGGCTCAGGGCCGATTCGCTCAGGCGGTCCTTGACCTCCTCCCAGATGGCGGAGGACCGCAGGGCCCGCTCGCAGGCGTCCTGGAGGACGGACCGGCGGTTCTCGCCGTCGATCCGCAGGGGGTAGACCACGTTCTCGAAGATGGACATGGGGACGGGGTTGGGCTTCTGGAAGACCATGCCCAGGCGTTTGCGCAGGTCGATGACGTCGACGTCCGGGGCGTAGATGGACTCGCCGCCCAGACGGATCTCCCCGCCGATGCGGACACCGTCCACCAGGTCGTTCATGCGGTTGACCGAGCGGAGCAGGGTGGACTTGCCGCACCCGGAGGGTCCGATGAGGGAGGTGACGTTGCCGCGCGGGATCCGCATGGAGACCGCGTGCAGGGCCTGGGCCTCCCCGTACCACAGGTCGAATCGGTCGATCTCGACGACGGAGCGGTCGCCGATGGCCTCCTGGCCGACCTCGCGGTGGTAGGTGGTCGGGACGGTCCGTCCCTCCTGGATGTCGCGAATGATGCCCTGGCTGCGGGAGCGCCGGGGCCCGATCGACTCGGTCTGTTGCGAGAGTGCGGTCATGGCGGTTCCGGGGTCAGATCGAGGCGGCCGACATCTGGCTGCGGAGCCTGGAGCGGATAAAGACGGCGACAAGGTTCAGGATCAGCACGATAAGGATAAGCAGGAGGGTGGTGGTCCAGACGAGGGGCTTGGCGGCCTCTGAGTCCGGGCTCTGGAAGCCCAGGCTGTAGATGTGGAAGCCTAGGTGCATGAAGGTGCGGTCCCCGTGCAGGAACGGGGGCTCGCCGGACACGGGCAGGGCGGGCGCGAAGTTCACCGCTCCGACGAGCATGAGGGGGGCGACCTCGCCCGCGCCGCGAGCCATCGCGAGGATGGCCCCGGTCATGACGCCCGGGAGGGAGGAGGGCAGGACGATGCGCTTGATGGTCTGCCACTTGCTGGCCCCGCAGGCCAGGCTGCCCTCGCGCATGGAGTTGGGGACCGCGGCGATGGCCTCCTCGGTGGCGACGATGACGACGGGCAGGGTGAGCAGGGCGAGCGTGAGGGCGGCCCAGAGGATGCCGCGTGCGCCCATGGTGGAGCTCTCGGGCAGCTTGTGCGCAAAGAAGCCGGAGAAGTAGGGCGAGGAGAAGACCATCCAGCCTGCCCCGACCACGGCGCCGGTCCAGAGCAGCCAGCTCGCGGTTTTGGCCAGGCGCTCACCCTTGGACGGGGGGAGGCCCGGGGGGTGGGTGGCGAGCATCGTGGCCCCGGACGCGAGGACAACGAGCAGCAGGGTGACCCCGACGCCGAGCCACCAGGAGGGGCGCGGGAGGGGGGCGCTGGGCCCCTGGTCGATGTATCCGCCCAGGAAGTAGCAGAAGAAGCCCAGCCCGAACATGCCGTAGACGATGCTGGGCACGCCCGCGAGGTTGTTGATGGCGATGCGGATGATGCTGGTGAAGGTGCCCTGGTGGGCGTACTCGCGCAGGTACAGGGCGGCGATGACGCCGAGCGGGACGACGCAGATGTTGAGCAGGAGGGTGAGGATGACGGTGCCGACGATGATGGGGAAGACGCCGCCCTCGGCGCCGTCGGCCCGCGGCTCCTGGCTCAGGAACTCGCCCCAGCGGGAGAGGTAGACGCCGAGCCTGTCGCCGACGGACAGGCCCGTGCCGGGCACGACCCGGATCACCTGGGAGAGGCGCAGGGGGGTCTCGGTCGCGGAGCGGCTCTCGGGGGCGAATCGGTCGGTGCGGGGGTCGCGGATGACGATCCGGACGCGGCTGTCCTCTTCACGGAGCTGGCGGAGACGGTCGAGCGTGCCCTCGAGCTCGCCCCGGATCCGCTCGGCGTTCTGGTCCAGGGCGTCCAGGCGGCTCTGCACGCGTGCCGGGGACTGGGTGTCGGCGACCCAGGGGTGCTCGAGCGTCGCGACCAGCAGGATTCCCAGGGAGCAGGCCATCGTCGCGATGGAGGCGAGCTGTCGGAGCCTGCGCCGTCTGTCGGCGCGGCTGGTCTGACGCGCCAGGCGGGCCAGGCGGGCACCCGCCCACACGCCGGCGCCGGCCAGCAGCAGCAGCCCCGCCCACAGGGCGCCCGGGAGCCCGGTGCCGGTGCGTTCCCGTGTCTGCTCGAGCAGGATCTTGCGTTTGGCCCACTCGATCTGGTTGAGGCGGTTCTGGAGCCCCGGGGCCTCGACGTCGTTGAGGTGCTGGATCTCGTCGCGACGCTGGACCGCCTTGGGGTGCAGGCGGTCGAAGGCCTCGCGGACCGACTCCGACCCCTCGGCCAGGGTCTTGACGGCGCGGTCCTCGGCTGCGCGCGTGGGCTCGAGCAGGATCCGCTCCGGGTAGCCGATGAAGACGCCCCAGTCCTCGCGCTCGACGTACCAGGAGTCCTCGGCCGGGGCGGTGCGGGTGATGTCGGCGTGTGCGACCCACTCGAAGGATTCCTGGCCCAGGTCCCGGTTGCCCACGCGGTAGCGGGTCCGCGACCCGCCGGTGGCGTCGATGGTCTCGGTGTCGAGCGGGACGCCCAGGAAGGTCTGGCCGCTCTCGAGGGTGACGGCCTCGACCTGGTGCGGCCAGAAGGTCCGCCCGCCGTGGTAGGCGATCAGCGCGATGATCGCGAGGATGAGCGCCACGCAGGCCACGAGCGCACCGCCGGTGAGCCAGGTGGCGGTCTCGCCGCGTGCGGCGGGCGGCGTCCGGCGGTGGTGCCGGTGCGTCTTGTTGGCGGGCTGGGGGGTCACAGGGCTGCGTTCTTCTTTCTGACGCGTTGTCGGACGACCTCGGCGGTGGTGTTGATGACGAGGGTCATGACGAAGAGGACGAGCCCGCACAGGAAGAGGACGCGGTAGTGGGCGCCGCCGTAGGGCGCCTCGGGCAGCTCGACGGCGATGTTGGCCGCGAGCGTGCGGAAGCCGGAGAAGATGTTGGCGGTCATCTCTGGCGTGTTGCCGGTGGCCATGAGGACGATCATGGTCTCGCCGACGGCGCGCCCGAGGCCGACCATGCAGGCGGAGAAGATGCCCGACCCGGCGACGGGGAGGACGACGCGGACCGCGGTCTGCCAGGGTGTGGCGCCTGTGCCCAGCGAGGCGGAGCGGAGCCCGCTGGGGACGGCGCGGAGGGCGTCCTCGGAGATGGTGTAGATGATGGGGATGACGGCGAAGCCCATGACGAGCCCGACGACGAACGTGTTGCGCTGGCTGTACTCGCCGAAGACCGACTCGCGCGGGTCGGCGCCGGACTCGCTGAGCCCCCACGCGACGATCCAGCCGGTCGCGACGCCGCCGGCGAGCAGGGCCAGGACGCGTGCGAGCTCGGCCGCGGCGGCCGGCGCGTGCGACAGGCGGGACACGCGCTCGCCCCACTGGCGCCCCATGAACCTGGACCAGAGGAGGAAGAGGGCGAGCGTTGCGAGCGGGACCGTGGCGAGCAGCCAGCCGGGCATGGCGGTCCCGAAGTTGCCGTTGAGCCACGGGATGACGCCGGTGGGCGAGCGGGGGGTCTGGTCGAGCGCTGGGTTGCGGAACAGGCCCGCCTCGAGCGGGTCCGCGAGGAGGAAGGCCAGGGCCATCGCGACGGCGATCGAGCCGCCGATGAGCAGGATGCGTGTGCCCGAGCTGACGCGGTGCATCGCGCGCGTCGGGACGAAGCGGACGAGCGTGCTCCCGATGAGCAGTGCGACGGGGAGCAGCAGGAGCGCGAGCAGGACCTCGCTGAGGGTGTCCCGGAGGTACGGGGCGACGACCATGGCGGCGACGAAGCCGAGCACGACGGACGGGAGCGAGGCCATGAGCTCGATGACGGGCTTGACGATGCGCCGGATGCGCGGGTGGAGGAACTCGGAGGTGTAGATCGCGGCGAGCACCGCGAGCGGGGCGGCGATCAGCATCGAGACGATGGTCGCCTTCAGGGTGCCCCAGATGAGCGGGACCAGGCTGAGCTTGGTCTCGGCGACCGGGGAGCCGGTGGACTGGTAGACCCAGTCCGGCTGGTCGTAGCCCTCGTAGCGGATGGGCATGGCGAGCGACCGCCAGCCGACCTCCGGGTAGGCCGGGTCGAAGACCCAGAGCGTGAGCCGCCCGCCGTCGTCGAGCGCCGCGGCGGCGTGCAGGTCTGATCCCATCGTGACCTCGACGGGGTCCGTGACGGCGCCGGGGAGTCTGGCGACGTCTCGCTGGCTGGTGAGGTTGACCAGGCGTGCGACGCCGGCCCCGTCCAGCGCGAGCACGGTGCGGTCGATGCGCGAGGTGGCCAGCGCGACGACGGGGTGGGCGTGCGGGCTGGTCCTGGAGGCGCGGGCGAGCGTGCCGCCCGAGTCCTCGCCCTCCCGGGCCTGCACGAGCGTCCAGGAGGAGACGCTGCCGGTGGAGTCGCCGACCAGCAGCGACCTGGCGCCCAGCGCCGGCGAGACCGCGGTCACGCGCACGTCGCGGTCGACGAGGGGCACCGCCTCGGCGAGCGTGAACTCCGGGGCCCGGCGCGAGGGGCGGGTGTAATGATCGAGCACGCCGTCGGCGTGGACCGCCAGCACGTGCATGCCGTCGGCGTCGACCATGAGCCAGTCCGGGACGGGCGAGGGTTGCGTGGTGACGGCTGACTGCGTGAGGCTGAGTCGCGGGGCCCCGCCCCCGAGGGAGCTTCGGACGCGGATGGAGGCGAGCGTGGTGACGCCGTCGGCCCGCACCGTGACGGCGAAGTTCTCGCGCTGGTTGGCGGCGGTGCCTGCGACCCTGACGACGGGCCCGTCGCCGAGCTCGATCTCGACCGGGTCGGTCGCCTGCGCGATGATGGTGGTCACGCGTCCGCCGTCCTCGAGCCGTTCGAAGACGGTCGCGGGTGAGGCGTCGAACCGCAAGGAGCCCGCGTCCCGGAGGTGGTCGAGCTCGTCCGGCCCGAGGCCCACGCCGTCGCCGGGCGCGAGGCCCCGCAGGCGTGCGGGGAGGTCGCGCTCGGGCACGAGGCCCTGCTCGAGCGCGACACGTGCGGTGGAGAGCGTTCCGTTCTCGTGCCCGAGAAAGACCCAGCCCGAGGCTGGCTCGGCGTAGGACGCGGTCACGGGGCTGGCGGGGCTGACGAGTCGTGCGTTCGCGCCGACGGCCCCGGTCGTGGTGTCGATGATGCGGGCCAGGCCGTCTCGGTCGAGGCGTGCGTACCACCTGTGGTCGGGCGAGATCGCGGCGTAGAGGCCGGGCTCGGCTTCGTGGGCGAGCTGGACCGTCCGCTGCTCCCGGGTCTGCGCGGAGCGGAAGAGGGGGGCGACGACGACGACGAGAAAGACGCAGATGCCGAGCATGGCCGCGAGAACGCCCAGCCCGCCGGAGGTGATGACCGCCTGTGCGGCGTTGTCGATCCACCGAACGGTGCGGGGCGTGTTTCGCCGGGAAGTCGACGCCGTCTCGCGGTCCATGCTGCTCCAGACTCCGCGGGCGGCAGTGCCCGCCGGCCAGCGTCGTCGTCAGTCCTGGATGAGGCCGACCTTCTCGAGGTCCTCGTCGGCGATCTCGGCGCTGACGGGGAAGGAGCCGTCACGGATGACGGCCTCCTGCCCCTCGCGGCTGAACATCATGCGGATGAACTCGGCGCGGAGCGGGTCGAGGCCGTCGCCCTTGGGGTCGAGGTTGATGTAGACGTAGAGGAATCGGGCGATGGGGTAGTCGCCGCTGTTGGCGTTCTCGGAGGTGGGCAGGAATGCCTCGTCACCCTCGTAGAGGCTCACGGCGAGGATCTTGACGTCCGGCGTGCGGAACCCGACGCCGGAGTAGCCCAGGCCGTACTTGTCGGCGGAGATCGCGTTGACGACGCCGGCGGAGCCGGGCTGCTCCTTGACGGACTCCTTGAAGTCGTTGCGGTTGAGCGCGACGCTCTTGAAGTACTTGTAGGTGCCGGAGGCGGAGTTGCGTCCGTAGAGCGAGACGGGGCGGTTGCGCCACTCGGGGTCGTCGGCGCCCAGGTCGCCCCAGGTGACGTCGCCGCCCCGGACGCTGAAGGCACGCTCGATCTGCTCGAGCGAGATCTCGTCGATGGGGCAGTCCTTGTTGACGAACAGGGCGATGCAGTCGATCGCGGGGCGGAGTGCGGTGGGCTCGTACCCGAACTTGTCGCGGAAGTCGCCGATCTCGTCGACGTCCATCGGTCGGCTCATCGGACCGAACTGGGCCTGGTTCTGGAGCAGGGCCGGTGGCGCGGTGGACGAGCCCTTGCCCTCGACCTGGACTTCGACCGCGGGGTAGTACTGGCGGAACAGGTCGGCCCAGTTGGTCATCAGGTTCAGCATGGTGTCGGAGCCGACCGACTTGAGCGCCCCGGCGATCCCCTCCGAGCTCACCTCGTACTTGGGGAGGTCCGGATCGAGATCCTGCGCGACGGCGGGGACGGCCAGCACCGTGGCGACGGCGAGCACGAGTTTCTTGAGCATGGTGGTACCCTGTTTCAGATCGGGGATGCGGACGGAGGAGGGTGAGCCGGACGCTATCTGCGGGGATTTTCCGGGTCCAGAGCCCTACCGCGAATGATTCCCGAGTCTGACGGACGCCGCACCGTTGGACCCCGCAACAGGGCCGTTTTCGTGTGTGAAGAATCCGTGAAGGTCGGCCCGGCCCTCGATCCTGGTGTCCAGGCCCGGGGCCAGCCTGAGGAAGAACGAGTAGCCCGGACCGGGCGACATCGAGACGCGTGCGCCCGCGGCGATGTCTTCGGAGAACACCCAGCGTGAGATCGTATCTCCTGTGCTGGAGCGGAGTTCGAACTCGAACCTGCCCCGGCTCCAGACCGGCAGGCTCGATTCGGACGCCTCCGGGAAGAGGTAGACCACGATCGGGATGGTGTCGACGTAGCGGTTGCCGTCCGAGTCGCGCGGGGTGCCGACCGTGAGCAGCATCTGCACGGGCACGGCGTTGCTGAACTCGGCCGAGCGTCTGATGCGGGCCGCCTCGGACTCGCTGATGCGTTGCTCGCCGGTCTGAGTGCATCCGTGCAGCAGGCACAGCGCGAGCAGCCCGGCGGTGAGCGGTCTTCTGGGCTTACGGGGCATCGTCGGAGGCCACGGGGGTTGCGGGTTCGTCGTCGCGAGACTGCTCGCCGTCGGCGGGTGACTGCTCGTCGGATTCCGGGTCGTCGGTGACGGGCTGCATGTCCATGAAGTCCTCCTGGTTGAAGGACTCGAGGCGTATGGCCCGGTCGACGGTGCTGCGGTCGTTCATGCTGTCGAGCGACCGCTCGGTGAGCTCGTCCATGCGTGTGATGGCGGTCTGCTGGTCGCCGGGGATGACGTAGGGGGTGAGGATGATGAGCAGCTCGGTCTTGATGCGTTCCTCGCTGTCGGAGCGGAAGAGGCCGCCGATGAGGGGGATGTCGCCCAGGAGGGGGACCTTGGTCTCTCGGGTGGACTGGCTGGTCTGGATGAGTCCGCCGATGACGACGCTCTGTCCGTCGTTGACCGCGACGGTGGTGCTGAGTCGTCGCTGGGTGATGATGGGGACCTCGAAGTTCTCGTCGATCTGGGTGGCGCGGTCGGAGACGCTGGAGATCTCGGGGGAGATGTCCATGCGGACGAAGCCGTCGGAGGAGATGGTTGGCGTGACCTCGAGGATGATGCCGACCTCGCGCCGCTCGGTCTCGGCGCGGAGCAGGTCTCCGGACTGCACGGTGCCGACGGGGACGGTGACGTCCTCGCCGACCTGGATGTTGGCGGTGGAGTTGTTGGCGACCTGCACCTGCGGGCGGCTGAGGACCTCGAGCTTGCCCTGTGCCTGCAGGGCGCGGATGAGCAGGCCGAAGTCCGAACTGGCGATGGCGAGGTTGGGGACGCCGAAGGCGGTGGCGACGCCGGCGCCCGCGGCGAGTGCGCCGAAGGAGTAGTTGTCTCCGCCGATGCTGGACTCGGTGATGGTGGTGCCGTTGATGGAGGATTCGACCACGATGCCGCCGACGTTGAGGTCGGCCCCCCACTGCCCGGAGGCGTCGAGGGTGACCTCGGCCAGGAGGACCTGGATCATGACCTGGGGCGGGGCGGCGTCGAGCTCCTGGATGATGTTGGTGACGGCGTCGACGTAGCGCGGGGAGGCGGAGATGACGAGCTTGTTGCTGGAGGGATCGCCGACGATGGTGACCTCGCGCTCGAGCTGGGCGAGCAGGGAGCCGGAGACCTGGGGGCCGAGGGTGGCGCGTGAGATGTCGGCCTCGCCGGCGAAGTAGGAGGCGAGGGTGTTCTCGACCTCGGCGGCGTCGGCGTTTTTGAGCTCGACGACGAGACGCTCGCGTTCGACGGCCTCGATGGAGTCGAGCTCCTCGACGATGGAGCGGACCTCGTCGATCAGGTCCGGGGTGCCGCTGACGAGCAGGATGTTGGTGCGTCGGTCGATGGTGACGACGAGCTCGCGGCGCTCGTCGGGGACGGCGGCGAAGGTGCCGCCGTCCGGTCCGGCGGCGATCTCGTTGCCGTCCTCGTCGGTGGCGGTCTGTGTGTTGGGGACCAGGACGTAGCGGTTGCCCCGCTGGGTGAGGTTGAACAGGTCGACCAGGAGGGTCTGCATCTGGAGCGCGTCGGCGTTGAGGAGGGGGAACTGCTCGATGACGCGGTCCCCGCGTGTCTCGGCGTCGAGGTCCTTGATGATGGAGACGAGCAGCTCGACGATGGTGGGAGTCGCCTTGATGATGATGGAGTTGGTGCGCCGGTCGGGGGTGAGGGTGACCTGGTCGCGGACGGCGCCGTCGATGGTCGCCTCGGTGGGCGCGGCGGTGTCGTCGCCGGTGACGCGGACCCTGGTGGCGCTGGCGCCGAGCTGGCTGCCGGAGATGGAGCGCCCGGCGAGGACGTCCTCGAGCAGGGCGACGACCTCGATGGCCGAGGCGGAGTTGAGGGTGACGCGCCGGACCTCCTCGACGAGGCCGACGTTGGTGGCCGACAGCTCCTGGATGAGCCCGCGGATGGTCTCGAGGTCCTCGGGGGTGCCCCGGACGTAGAGGGAGTTGAGGCGCTCGTTGGGGACGAGGTCGACGGCGTCCTGGCCGCGCCGCTGGAGCTCGCGGTTGAGGTAGAGCTCCCGGATGAGGCCGGCCATCTCGGTGGCGCGGATGCCGTCCGAGAGGGGGATGAGCTCGGTCTGGTCGGCGTCCTCGGCGTCGAGGTCGCCGATGAGGACCTCCATGAGCGCGACCGATTCCTCGGGGCCGGCGACGATCACGGAGTTGGACCGCTCGTTGACCGAGACGGCCACGCTCGCGGCCAGGGCACGCCCGACCGTGGTGCTGGGCAGGCCCGGGCGGTTGGTGCCCGCCGGGCGGCTGAGGTTCATGCCCTGGCTGAACAGCTCGAGCAGTACCTGGCGGACGCGTGCGGCGGAGGCGTAGCGGAGGGGGAAGATCTTGACGGTGACGGCCGAGCCTGCCGGGGCGGAGTCGAGCTGTCGGAGCACGCGCTCGATCGCGTCGAGGTTCTCGGGCGAGGACGACGCGATCACGGAGTTGGTGCCCCGGTCGGCCAGGAGCTGGATCGGGCTGGACAGGTCGATGGTGACGGGCTCCTCGCCGGTCTCCTCGAAGAGGCTGAGGCGTCGGACCTGCTCGGCGACGGCGGGCGCGGCCCCGGCGCCGGCGCTGGGGGACTGCGAGACCATCTGCTGGACGATGGCGACGACGTTGGCGGCGTCCGCGAGCTCCAGGCTCACGACCCGGACCGCCAGGCCCCGGGCGAGGGCGCCCGCGTCGAGGGTCTCGATGACGGAGCGGACGGCGGCCAGGTCCGGGGCGGAGGCGACGACCGCGATGGCGCCCATCTCGCGGAGCGGGACGAGGCCGACGGGCTCGGCGACTAGGCCGCGCCGGTCGCCCTGCTGCGGTCGGGTGACGCCGAGCTGGGTGAGCTCCTGGACGACCTCGGCGGGGTCGCGCCGGATGATCTTGACGATCTCGAGCCCGCGTGCGGGCCCGAATCCCTCGGCGCCGGGCTCGGGGTCGCCGGGCGCGGGGGAGCCGTCGAGCTGGCGTGCGATGGCCTCGATCTGGTCGTAGAGCTCGTCGCTGGAGGCAACGACCAGGGAGTTGGAGTCGCGGTCGATCTCGATGGTGAGCGTCTCACGCCGGGACTGGGCGATGGGGCGGAAGGTGGCGAGCAGGGTGTCGCGCGCGGTCGCGGCGGGGACGGTGCTCAGGCGGACGACCCGGGCGGTGGCCTGGGTGCTGCCGGCCTCCTGCTCGAGCTGCTCGGCCAGGGCCGCGATCTGGACGAACTGCTCTTCCTCGGCCCGGACGATGATGGTGTTGGAGGTGTCGTCGCCGAAGACGAGGATCTGGCGTGAGGCGCCGCCGGCGGCGTTCTCGACGAAGAGCTGCTGGAGCGTGCGTGCGATGTCCGAGGCGCGCCCCCGGGCGAGGGGGATGACCCTGGGCGCGGGGAGCCTGAGGATGTCGGGCAGGTCGAGCTGGCGGACAATGGACTCGATCCGTTGCAGCTCGCGCCGGCCGGCGAAGACGATCAGGCTGTTGGTCTGCGGCTCGGCGGAGACGGTGGGGACGGTGTCGCCCTGGATGAGCACGGTGGGCTCGAAGAAGTCGGTGTTCCGGGCGTTGTTTCGCCGGCGCTCGGCCTCGAGGCGTATCCGCTCACGGTCGAGCTGGGCGTCGAGCGGAGCGCGGAAGCCCTCGTTGAGGGCCCGGGCGACGGACGTCGCCGAGGCGTGCTTGAGGGGGATGACCACGAGCTGCTCGGAGGTGTCGTACTCCTCGGTGTCGAGCTTGGCGAGCAGCTGCTCGATGTTGCCCCAGATCGAGTCGTCGGCGGTGATCACCAGGCTGTTGGAGGCCGGGTCGGGCACGATGCTGACCGAACGCTCCGCCTGCGTGCGGGCCTCGGGCGCGAACCGCCCGAAGAAGACCTTGAGGGCCTCGGCGGTCTGCGCGGCGTCGGCGAACTCGAGGCGGACAAAGTCGGTGCGTCGCTCGATGCTGCTGGCGACGTCGAGCTGGGCGACCATCTCTTCGATGAAGCCCATCTCCTCGGCGGTCGCGGTGACGACCAGCGAGTTGTCGTCGGTGATGTAGTCGATGGACGGGGCCGGCTCGTCTCCGCCGCGCGGGCGGTTGCGGACCAGCCGACCGATGGAGAACGACAGGTCGGCGGCCTCGGCGTGCTCGAGGGCGAAGCGTCGGAACTGGACCGGCGCCTGCTCCGGCTCCACGTCGAGCAGCGCGATGCGTGCCTCGACGTCGGCGACATCCTCCTCCGGGCCGGTGAGCAGTAGCGAGTTGGTGCGTGCGACGGGAGTGACGCGGACGCGCAGGCCCTCGGGCAGGGCGGAGTCCAGGGCGCGGGCGAGCTCGCTGGAGCGGGCGGTCTGGAGCTCGACGATGCGCATCACGTCGTTGTCGCCCCCGCCGGCGAGGATGTCCTGCAGGTAGCCCTCGGCCTCGTCCACGCGGTCGCGCTTGCCGATGAGCACCAGCACGCGGCGCTGCTGATCGATCTGGACGCGGACGCCGTCGGGGTCCGGGCCCTGCCAGTTGCGCCAGCCGGGGGTGGCCATGAGGTCGGAGATGGCGTCCGCGGTGGCGCGGAGGTCCACCCCGGTCGCGGGCACGGCTCGGACGATGCGCTCGCCCTGCTCGCTCCCCGGGACGTCGAGCTCGGCGATGACGCTCTGGACGGTCTCGAAGGTGTCGCCCTGGCCGAAGAGGATGACGGCGTTGGTCTGGTCGTTGACCTCGAAGAAGACGTCGCCCCGGTCGGACTGGTTGCCGCGCCGTCCGACGTTCTGGTTCCAGCGGAACGAGTCGGTGACGGTCTGGAGGGTGGAGCGGAGGTCCGCGGCGCGGACGTGCTCGAGCGGGATGATGCGGAACTGGAGCTCCTGGGCCTCGGAGGGCGCGTCGAACTGCTCGACGAGCGACTCGATCTGGGCGTAGTCCGAGTCGGACGCGGCGACGACGATGGTGCCGCTGAGGCGGTCGCCCACGATCGCGGCGTTCGCGCCGGTGCGCCGGTTGCCGCGCTGGCGCTGGATGCGGTCGCGGTCCTGGAAGAAGCGCTGCAGGGCGGAGGCGACCTCCTGCGCATCGGCCCGCTCGAGCTTGATGGAGCGGATGGGGAAGGTGTCGGTCTCGGCGGTGTCGATCTGGGCGACGATGGCGCGGATCTCGGCCAGGTCCTCCTCGGGGGCGCGGACCACGACCACGCCCGAGTTCTCCTGGGCGCTGATCAGCACCTCCTCCTGCTTGGCTGGGTCGCGCCCGATGACGACCTGCGTGACGATCTGCTGCACGGCGCGCGGCGATGCGAGCTGCAGGGGGATGATCGCGAGCTCGAGGTCGTCGCGCTCCATGCTGGCGTCGGCGGTCTCGAGGATGGCCCCGAGCTGCTCGTGCTGGTCGGCGTTGGCGGTGACCAGCAGGGCGTTGGTCCGCTCGTCGGCCACGAAGCGGGCACGCGGCACCTCGTTGGCGACCGGGCCCTGTCGCTGGGCGTCGAACAGCGCCTGCAGCGTGCGGGACAGGTCCTGGGCCTCGGCGTGCCGGAGGGAGTAGCGCTTGATCGCCAGGCGCTCGGTGACCGGGCTCTGGTCGAGCAGGCCGACGAACCGGTCGATCAGCACGAAGGACGGCTCCGGGGCGGTCACGATGATCGAGGTGCGGCTCGGGTCCACCGCGACCGAGACGAGCGAGGGGTCGAGCGAGCCGCGCACGATCTCGCCGTCCTCGTTCGGCACGCCGAGGTTCAGCTCGCGCAGTCGCCTGGCCTGGCGACCGGTGGGTGCGTTCTGCACGAGGTCGCGGATGGAGGAGGCGGCCCGGTCGGCGGTGGCGTTGGCGAGCGGGTAGACCTTGACCATCAGGTCGGCGCTCTCGCCGAGGCGGGCGATGCCGGCGATGAGCTCGCGGACGGTGTCGAAATCGGTATCGTTGGCCCAGACGACGATGGCCTGCCCGTTGGTGTCGGGCACGGCCGCGACGCGTCCGGTGAAGCCGCCCGGGTTGTCGTCGCTGGAGCGTCCGACCTCGCGGACCGTCTGCGAGACGAGCTGGGACGCCTGGCGCGGGTCGACGGTCTCGGGGAGCTGGATGAGCCGCACCCGGACCGGTGCGGAGGGGAGCTGGGATTCGAGCTGGCGGGCGAGCTCCGCGACGCGGTCGGTGAGGCGGGGGGAGCCCACCACGACGAGCGAGTTGGTCTCGGGGTCCACCGCGATGCGGAGCTCGGGCGGGGCGGGGTCGGCGGGTGCGTCGCGCCGGGGCTCGGGAGACGTCTCCGGCTGCGGCAGCGCGTCGGGGATGGGCAGCAGCGCGAAGCAGACGAGGCGGTCGAGCGTGAGCATGGGGCGTGCCCGGCTCTGTCGCTCGCTCTCCTCGGGTTCGGAGAGCAGTTCGTCCACGCTGATGACCTCGACGTCCACGCCGGACTGCTGGTCGAGCAGGCGCCGGATGGTCTCGGCGATCTCGGAGGCGTCGGCCTTGGATCGGTCCAGCGGGATGGTGCGGAGCTGACGCCCGGTGGAGAGAGTCGCGGATTCGATGGTCTCGGCGAGTTCCTCGATGGTTGCGATCTGGTCCGGTGTGCCGCGGACGATGAGGGAGTTGCTGGCCGAGTCCACCCGCACGGTCGGGGGCGGTCCGTCGAAGTCCTCGTCGGCGAAGACGGCCTGGATGCTGGTGGCGAGGTCGCTCGCCTCGGCGTTGCTGAAGGTCAGGACGCGCACGACGCGCTCGGAGGGGGTGTCCCCGGCCTCGACGTCCAGCCCGGCGATGATCTGCTCGGCCAGGTCGAGCTGGGGGGTGGTGGCGCTGATGACCAGGGCGTTGAGCCGGCTCTCGGCGACGACGCGCACGCGGGACTCGCTGAGCGACTCGCCCCGGCGGGCCAGGTCGCGTGCGATGGCGAAGCGGAGGTAGTCGGGCGCGTCGGACACCAGGTTGTCGTCGGCGAGGGTCCGCTCGACGAGCGGGGCCAGGGTCTCGGCGCGGGCGTGCTGCAGGAAGACCGTGCGGACCGCCAGGCCGCCGGGCTCGACGCCGACCGAGTCCATCGCCCGGATCAGCTCGCCGGCCTTGGCGATCTGAGACTGGCTGCCCGAGACGACGACGGTGTTGCTGCGGGGCTCGGCGGAGACCGTCGGTGCGGGATCGCCCGGCTGGGCCGCGGCCCGCAGCGCCTGTGTGATCGCGTTGACCACGCCCGTGGCCTCGCCGCGGGACAGGGTGAAGACCTGCACGCCGACGGGGACGGCTTCCGCGGCGCGGTCGAGCGTGGAGATCAGCTCGGCCGCGAGCGGGAGCACGCTCTCCGGGGCGCTGACCGTGAGCCGGTTGCTGGCCGGATCGGCGGTCACGACCGGGCGCGGGACGTCGAGCCCGGCGTCCGAGGCGAGGCGCAGCTCGCGCGGCCAGCGACCGGGGTCGGACAGCATCGGCTGCAGCGTGCGTGCCAGGGCGTCGGCGTCGGCGTTGGTGAGGTTGAAGACGCTCAGGCGGGTCGAGGGGACGACCGGGGCGCGGTCGTCGTAGGCCGCGAGCGTGCGCACGGCCTCCGCCACCACGTCCTCGCGTCCCACGACGAGCACGCTGCCGGTGTTGTCGTCGACCACGAGGCGTGCCGGGCGTCGCCCGTCTGGGGTGGTCTCGTCCAGGATGCGTTCGACGGTGGAGACGAGGCGGGCGGCCTCGGCCCGCTGGGGCATGAACGGGACGGCGGAGCGGTCCTGCTCTGAGGAGGGCTGGTCGAGGCGCTCGATGAGGTCGCCGGCGATCTGCAGGAGCGGGGCCGGGGCGGTGACGATCACGGAGTTGGTGCGCACGTCGGGCTCGACCAGGGGCTGCCGCCCCCCCACCGTCTCGCCGCGCCGGGCGTAGTCGCGGATGACCTGGTAGCGGGACCACTCGGGCACCATGTCGAGGATGTCGCGCTCGCCCGCGTTCAGGACGCGTCCGACGAGCTCGGCCATGGCCTCGGCGTCGGCGTGCTCGAGCGAGAAGGTCTCGACCTTGGAGGCGTCCTGCTCGAGCGGCTGGCGGTCCAGGGGCTCGATGAGCTCCTCGACCTTGTCCAGGTCGTCGGGGGCGCCGGAGAGGATGACGGCGTTGGAGCCCTGGGCCGCGATCACGCTGACGGGGCCGCCCGCGGGCAGTTCCAGCATCGGCATGGCCTCGGAGACGGAGCGTGCGACCTCCTGGGCCTGTGCGTGGGTGAGGGGGACGACTCGGACGATGGTGCGTCCGGCGACGGAGGCCTCGGTGTCGAGGCTGTCGAGCAGGGCGGAGGCGACCTCCTGGACCTCCTCGGGCGCGCTGACGATGAGCGTGTTGGAGGCCCGCTCGGCGACGACCTCGACGTCCTCGCCGGTGAAGTCGCCGGGGAGCTCTCGGACGCGCGAGGCGAGGAGCTGGGTGACCAGCGGCTCGAGCCGCTCGGCCCGGGCGTGCGTGAGCGGGTACATCCGCAGGCTGCTGGGGGCGCGGTCGACCGCCTCGAGCTCGTCGAGGACCGATTCGACCCGCTCGAAGATGGTCGGCGGGCCGCTGACGATGACGGTGCGGCTGACCGGCTCGCTCTCGATCGTGATCGGGGCCTGGGAGTTGGTGGCCAGGGCGCCCGAGTCGGCGAGCCGGCGCAGGGCGCTGACCGCGGCGTCGAGGTCGGCGCGGGTGATGGTGTAGGTGCGCAGCTCCACGTCGTTGGCGATGCTCACGGTGTCGAGCGAGTTGACGATCTGCTCGAAGCCCGCGAGACGGCGTGCGGGGGCGTCCACGATCAGCGCGTTGGTCGCGCGGTCGGCCCGGACCACGATCTCGCGCGCGGGCTGCAGGTCCGGCCTCGGGCGTCCGCGGCTGTCCACCGGGACCGGCGGCTGCGGGTACATCTCGTCGATGGTGCGGGCCAGCTCCTCGGCCCGGGCGTGCTTGAGGGGGAAGATGCGGATCTCGCGACCCTCGGCGTCGAGCGCCTGCGCGTCGTTGAGCTCGCGCACGATCGACTGGATCTCGGGCAGCACCTGCGGGTGGGCGCTCACGATCAGGGTGTTGGTCGCGGCGTCGGCCTGGATGTCGACCGGCTCACGCGTGCGCTCCTCCACCGGGCGCTGCTGGTAGGAGCGCTGCAGGACCGAGGCGAGGCTCACGGCGTCGGTCGAGCGGAGACGCAGGATCGACAGCGGCGGGCGCTCGGTGTTCTGCTCGGCGTCGATGGAGCGGACGAGCTGCTCTATGATGGGGAACTGGCCCGGTGTGGCCGCGACCAGGATCGAATTCGTGGCCTCGATGGGCTCGAAGACGGGCTCGGGCCCGCCTCGCAGGCGGAGTGATTCGCTCGACCCGACGAGGTCGCGCAGGAACTCGATGACGTCACCGACGCGCGCGAGCTGGAGCTCGATGAGGCGTGCCTCGCGCGCGGGGCCGACCTGCTCCTGGAGCTGGTCGAGGATGGTGGTGAACCGCTCCATGGCCTCGGCGCCCGCGACGACCTCGAGCGAGTTGCTCTCCTCGTCGATCGAGACCTCGACCTCGCCGGCGCCGGGGATGTTGGCGACCTGGGACTGGTAGATCTCCAGCGCCCGGGACCGCACCTCCGACGCCTGCGCGTTGGCGATGGGGACGATGTAGAGCGAGCGTTCCTCGGGCACGGCCTCGAGGCTCTCGAGCACCTGCTCGACCTTCTGGAAGGTGACCTCGTCGCCGGCGACGATGAGCGTGCCGGAGGCGGGCTCGGGCTCGATGACGACGTCGACGGGGGTCGAGCCGTCGCCGCGCTGGCCCTGCAGGGTGCCCTGGCGGGCGAGGCCCTGGAGCATGCGGCTGACGGCCATCAGGTCGGCGTTGACCACGCGGTAGGTCCGCAGCTCCGCGACCGGGGGCAACTGCACGCGGTCGAGGCGGGAGGCGAGCTCCTCGATGGACTCCACCCGGTCGGCGGGGGCGTCGATGATGAGCGAGTTGCTGGACGGCTCCGCGGAGACGGTGACCTCCTTGGGCTGCGCAAGCCACGGCATGGGCGTGCCGCGCCGGTCGAGCGGGATGGGGGGCTCGGGGTAGAGCTCGTTCATCGCGGCGGCGACGTCCTCGGCGCGGGCGACCTTGAGGGGGTAGAGCACGGTGACGCGCTCGGGGCCGTCGGTCAGCTCGCGGTTGAGATCGTCCACGAAGGTCTTGATCTCGTCGAACAGGTCCTGGTGGGCGCTGACGATCAGCGTGTTGGTCGCGGTGTCGCTGCGCACCTCGACCGGGCGGGCGAGGCGGTCCGCGGGCGCTCGCTTGGAGTACTGCTGCGTCAGCATGGTGGCGATGGCCTGCGCGTCGGCGGTTCGGAGCTGGAGCAGCTTGAGCGGGGGCAGGTCGGTCGGCTCGATGCGGTCGAGGCGCTCGACGTAGTCGGCGATCAGCTCGTGCTGGGCGGCCTCGGCGGTCACCAGCAGGGCGTTGGTGCGGGCGTCGACCGCGATCGAGGGCTCGGGCACCTCGCGCCCAGGCTCGGTCGCCTCGGCGGTGGCCAGGAAGGCGCGCAGGGGCTCGACGAGGTCGTCCGCCTCGACCTGCTGGACCTCGACGATCCGTGTCGTGCGGCTCGGGGGGGTGAGCTGCTGGATCTGGCGGAGCAGCTCGTTGAACACGCGGGCGCCCTCGGCCGACGCGGTGAGCAGCAGCTTGCCGCTGGCCGGGTCGAGCTCGGCCTCCACGGGGCCGGCGCTCTCGGGGGCCTGCTCGTCGTACAGCCGACCGACGCGGTCGACCAGCGCGGGGGTCATCATCGCGGGCAGGTCGATGACCTGCAGGCTGCGGTCGCCCGGGCGCTCACGCAGCAGCTCGCCCAGCACGCCCTCGACCACCGGCATCTGACCGGGCATGGCGTGGACGATGAGCTGGCCGAGCTCGTCCACGGCGTCGATCTCGGGCGGGATGTAGGCCGAGCCGTCGGTCGGCTCGAGCATCGGGCGCAGGACCCGCTCGAGCTGCCCGGCGACGGACTGCGCCCGCCCGACGGGGACCTCGAAGCTCTGCACCACGCGCTGCACCCGAGCCTCGCGCTCGAGGCCCTGCAGCAGCCCCGTGAAGCGGTCCAGCGCGGCGCGGCTGCCGACCAGCGTCAGCGTCCGCCCGCCCTCCTCGAGCATGGCCTGCACGGGGTCGTCCGACGACGAGTCGGTCAGGGCGTCGAGCTCGAGCGCCTCGTCCAGCACGCCCCGCGGGTCCGGGGCGCCCAGCTCGAGCCGCTGGACCTCGCGCCGCAGTTCCGGGGCGACGTCGATGGCGCCGATGAGACGCTCGACGTCGTCCACGTCCGAGCCCGGGCCGATCGCGATGAGGGCGTTGCGCCCGGGCAGCGGGGCCGTGCGCACGAGCCTGGTCTGTCGGGGGCTCAGCAGCGTGCGTCCGAGGCGATCGACCTCGTCGGGGGTGACGTGCTCGAGCTCGATGACGCGGGTGACCGGCTCGTCGGCGGTGGCGCCGTCGGCCTGCCCGAGCAGGCCCGGGTCGAGCTCCGAGAGCAGGGCCCTCGCCTGGAGGATGAGGTCCGGGTCGCCCACGATCATGACCTTGCCGACCGCCTCGAGCGGCTGCACGGTCGGGCGTCGGCTGTCGGGCAGACCCCGGTACAGCGCGTTGAGCTGCGAGACGGCCTCGCCCGGCGTGACCGTCTCGAGCGTGAAGGTCTGCATGGTCGGCGGCTCCCCGCCGACGCCGCCCTCGGGCACGTCCAGCATCGCGATGAGCTGCTCGACGGTGGTCATGCGCTGCGGCGGGCCGACGGCGATGACCGAGTTGAGGCGCGGGTCCGTGCTGATGGTGAGCGGGGGCTTGCTGACGTCGTCGTAGACGCGCGGGATGCCGTTCTTGTCCATCGAGACGAGCTGCGGGCGCTCGGGCACGAGCCGGCGGAGCGACTCGCTGACGCTGCCCGACTCGGCGTGACGCAGCGGGAAGACGCGGAAGTCGATGTCGGTCGGGCGGACCGAGTCGATCTGGTTGACCAGCTCGCGGATGCGCTTGGCCTGGGCCGCGGTCTCGACCAGGATGATCATGTTCTGGGAGTCCACCGCCTGCACGGCGCCGGGCTCCTTGACCAGGGCCTGCAGCTGCGGCAGCACCGCGGAGGCCATGGCGTTGTTGAGGGGGAGGTAGACGGTGACGTACTCGCCCCGGTCCATCGCGTCGAGGTTGTCGCCGGAGGTGACGGGCGTCGCACGCCGGGCCGCGTCCGTGAGCGAGCGCAGGTAAAGGAACTCGTCCTCGCGTTCCAGGCGCACGCCGTGCATCGCCAGGTTGAGGTTCAGGATTTCGATCGCCTCGCCCAGCGTGTAGTCCGACGCGCTGATGAAGGAGAGCGTGCCCTGCGGCACCGCGGCCTCGCGGATCACCGGCAGCCCGGTCTGGCGGGCCATGAAGTCGAGCACCTGCCCGAACGGGGACTCGCTGAACTGGAACCGCAGGCGGATGTCCTCGGCGGGCTGCGACGCACCGCCCTGGGCGCGCACCGCCCCCGCGGACGCAACGAGGGCCAACGCGACGGCACTCACGCACGCGGCTCTCCGCAGGCGATCGCACACACACACAACGCGTCTTGGGGGGGACATCATTCCGGCAGCTCCTCTTCCGTGATTGGCTGACGTTCCGACAGCGTACCACCCAGGGGCACGCGGTACCGGGCGTCACCAACCAAAAACCGTGCCTCCTCCGAGGTCACGGCCACAACTGTTGCTCCGAAAACCTCCTCGCCGGGGTGCAACACCCGCTGCTGGCCGTTCCCGGTGTGCACCAGCCAGACCTCGGGGTCGGGCCGCTCCACGAGTCCGGTGATGCGCCAGTAGGTGTCCTGCGGGGGCGAGGGTGCGGGCTCGGGAGTGGGATCGGGCGTGCGCGCCACGGGCGGTTCCGGCGACGGATCGGGCGCCCGGAACAGCTCGCGACTCGAGATCGACGAGGCCCTGGCGAGCGTGGCCGCGCTCGGCGTGCGGGTCTCGGGCGCGTGGCCATTCGGCAGCGAGACGTCGGGGACGAACAGCACGCTGAACCCGACGCTGAGCTCCATCCGCCGGCGTGCCTTGCCCACAGGCCTGATCTGCACCGACTCGACGCGGTGGATCCACGGCTGGCTCTGCAGCGAGGCGATCGCGCCGGCGACCGCCTCGGGCGCGCCGGCCCCGTCCAGCTTGCCGGGCACCTCGTAGAAGTCCGGCTCGTCGCGGAACGCGGCCTTGATCGCCCGCTGGCCGATCCGGGCGCTGAGCACCGGGCTCATCACCTCCGACGGCGAGGCGTGCGAGACCACCACGCCCTCGAGGCCCGCCTCCGACGCCAGCGTGCTCAGACGCGTCCGCAGCAGGTGCTCGAACTCGTCGCGCTTGCCGGAGAGGGTTGTCTGCTCGAGCACGCGCCCGGCGCGCCCCACCGCGGTCACGTTCGGGGTGCCGTCCTTGAACTGCGCAACCTGGGCACGCACGCGATCAAGCCGCGCGGACTTCTCGCGCACCGGCGCCGCGTACATGCTCCAGTACGCCACGGCCCCGACACCCGCGAGCGCCGCGACCAGGATCAGGTTCCGGCTCGGTCTCCACGCCATCACTCGCCCTCCCCGCCCGCGTCGGGCAGCTCGGCGTTGGTGACGAGCCGTAGCGAGAAGTCCTGCTCGGTGTCGGCCCCGCTGCTGGTGAGCGTGCCGAACGGGAGCAGCGACTCGCGCAGGCGCTGGATGGTCTCGCGTGAGTCGGCCTTGCCGCTGATCTCGATGCTGACCAGGTCGCGGCTGTCCCACCGACCCGGCAGGGCCGCGCCCTCGCCGGGGGCGAACCGAACGGCGCTGTCGAGGCGCATGTCGATCTCGTTCAGCACCACGTCGCCCGGGGGCGGGAGCGCCCCGGTGAGACGCTCCAGGTGGCCGGCCCAGTCGATGCGGACGCTCGCCCACTCGGCCTGGTGGCGGAAGCGGGCCTCGGCGGTGAGCCCGTCGAGGTAGCCCGCGAAGGCCTTCTCGCGGGCGCTCTCGGCGGCGGCGATCTGCGCGTCCAGCTCGCTTATGCGCATGTCCGCCAGCACCCACACGGTGCCGAGGATCGCGATGAGCGCCAGCGCGACCAGCATCGCCTTCTGGCGCGCGGGGGCGCCGGCGTCGGGCGGGGTCATCGGGTTGCGGAAGTCGATCCTGTGCGGCCCGCCGTCGGGCTCGGCGGACAGGCCGACCAGGCCGGGGTCCGACCCGGGCTCGAGCCGCAGCCCGGGGCCGTTCCCAGCCGGGGCGTGCACCGGCGCCCACCCCTCGGGGACCGACGCCTCCGGGTGGGAGGCGAACCGCGGCTCGGCGAGGCTCAGGCTCGGATCGGCGGACCGGCTGCTCGCGACGGTGCGGTCGGCCTCGATCTGCAGCCGGTCGGGCGAGGCGGCGTCGAGGCAGGCGCGGGTGAAGACCGGCGATCCGGCGACGGTGACGGCAAACTCCGCCCCGCGCGCCGTCGGGGCCACGATCAGCTCGGTCCCGTGCTCGCCCGCGAACGGGGCCAGCCCGTCCGTGCGCACACGCACCGAGCGCACCCGCCTGCCCGCGCTCCTGAGCAACTGCTCGTACCGCTCGACCCTGGACTCCTCGACGGACGCCGCGATCACGTGGGCGGTGTCGCCCTCGCGCGACACGACGCGGTAGTCCACGAGGCAGTTCTCGAGACTGCCCCCGCGCTCCCGGGCCAGCCGGACACGGACGATGGTCCCCAGCGCGTTGTCGTCCAGGTCGCCGCACTCCACACGCAGCGACTTCTCCACCACCGCGTGTCGAGGCAGCACCAGCGTGACGTTGCCTCGTGCGATCCCCGCGTCGTCGAGCGCTTCCTCGACGCTCTGCGCGGCGTCGTCCGCGTCCGCGTCGGCGAGCGACGGCAGTTCGGTCCGCAGCGAGGCCCTGACCCGGACCTGCCCCGACCGGTCGCGCTCGGTCGTGAGGGCGGTCAGCCAGGTCCCGTCCGGGCACACAACTGTCTCGACGGATGCTCGCATCAGGACCCTCCCCCGTTGGCGCCGGCGCGATCGCGCCGGATGACCGGTCCCCCCGACGGCTCGGACGCTGCCGGCCGCGGGTCGGCCGGCGCCACGCCCCGGTCGCCGCGGTTGACGGTCGGGCGAGCCCGGGTCGGTCGCGGGGTGCGCGACGCACGCTCCTCGAGCAGGCCGACCGCGGACTCGGTCCCGGCCGGTTCCAGGGGCGGCGGGATCGTCGCGACGCCGTTCGTCTCGTCCCGGATCAGGATCAGCCGGGCGGGGGCGCCGGCAGCGTCGATGACCAGCCGGTACCGGACCGGGTACTCGAGCGGGGCGGCCGAGGCGTCTTCCCCGTCGCCCGCCAGCAGCCCGGCCTCGACGGTGAGCCCCCACTGCACCGAGCGGGTTGTGATCCACGGGATCGCCGACAGCCAGTCCGCCCCCTCCGCGATGCCCTCGCGGACGGGCCAGGTCTCGGCGCGCCGCTCGGATTCGCTCAGACGCTCGCGGGTCTGCACGATGTCACGCGCGACCTCCTCGTCGATGCCGGGGACGGCCCGCAGCACCTCCTCGCTCGCGGTGTTGAGGTCGATCAAACCGACCGACGGCTCGGTCGAGAAGGTCAGCAGGTCGAGGGCATCGGCGGCGACGGAGGCGTCCACGCCGCTGTCGAGACAGGTGCTATATAAGGATGCGCGGCTCGACGGGGGTGTGTCGCCGTCGAGCGGGTCGAACCCGGTCTCCTCGACGAAGGCCCGGTACGCGTCCGGCGGGCTCTGCGGGTCGATCTCGGCGAGCCTTGGCTCGCCCGGCTCGAGCCGGAGCCCCAGCGCCACGCCGGGGTCGGCCGAGAGCACCGTCACCAGCGCGGTCCAGGGCTCGCGCATCGACACGCCGGCCGCCGCCGCGCCCTGGCGCACGCTCTCGAGCGGGCGGGCCCCGATCACCGCGTCGGCCTCGTCCGGGCTCATCACGGCTTCGAGCATCTCGCGCGAGGCGGTGTTGAGGTTCAGCAGGGCCGCCTCGCTGGTGAGCGAGCCGCGTCGCAGGTCGCCGACGGTGCGTGCGGCCCAGGTCCCGCCGGGCCCCTCGACGGTGAGCAGGCGGGCGGAGTCGAGCGAGGGCGTCGCCCCGGCGAGCACGTCCTCACGCTGGTCGGAGAGCTCGGCGAGGATCCCGTGGATCAGCGAGCGGGCCGCCGCTCGCGACCGCTCCACTCGCTCGTGCGTCACGCGAGAACGATCGCGCGAGCCGAACTCGACGATCATCGCGCTCGCAGCCAGGGTGGCCGAGGCCACCAGCAGCATGACCCCGAGCAGCATGGCCGCGCCCCGGGCCTTCGGGGTGTGGATCGTGTCGCGCATCATCGGCCGACCTCCCCCAGCACGTCGACCAGCGAGAAGACGCGCCAGCGGTCCGGCGTTGTGAGCGGTCGCTCCGAGAGCGGATCGGCCTGGAACTCTTCGATCGGCGCCTCGTCCGGCGCCGGCTCCGCCGTCGTGAGCCAGACCGAGGCCTGCACGGCGCGAGGGAGCCCGCCGCCGGAGAACGGGCCCCATCCCGAGCCGGTCTCGGCACGGAACTCGGCGTGCTCGACGCCCTCGATCACTCTCGACGACGCGTCGCGCCCCGTCGAGAGCGTGAGGCTGCCGGCCGAGGCGTTGTACGACAGTGTGAGCGTGTCGAACTCCTCGGTGCGATCGGCGGTGGTGACGACCCGGTGCGTCACGGAGAGTTCGCCGGGCGAGACACGCACCCCGGAGGCGTTGGCGTCCGCCGCGGTGAGGGCGCGATCGATCCGGTGGAAAACCTCGTCGATGCCGGTGTCCTGGACAGACACGCGCTGAACGCGTGTCCGGCGCTCGGCGACGCCGGCGCCGAACCCGAGCAGCACGCCCGAGAGCACCGCGAGCAGCGCCAGCGAGACCAGCACCTCGACCAGCGTGAAGGCGTGCGCCGCGCGTCCCCTCATCCGCCCACCCCCTGCGAGCGTCCCGCACGCACCCGCGCCAGGTTGACCAGCCCGTCGGCCCGGGCAAGCGCACGCTCCGAATCGGGGCGGACCACGGTCACGCCGACGAGCGTGAGGTCGCGCCACTCGGACGGCTGGGTGTCGATCAGGACCTCGAACCGCGGGTCGCGATCCGGGCCGTCCTCGCCCTCGCGCGTGAGGGCGTAGACCTCGAACTCGCTGAGGCGGTCCGCGGCCTCGGCCGAGATGGTTCCCAGCTCGATCAGGTGCAGCGTGCTGTACGCCAGGTCCCGGGCCTCGGAGGCGACGCGGGCCTCCTCGACGCGGTCCACGGTCCGCGCGAGCACCCCGGAGATGAGCATGGAGCACGCCGTGAAGATGCCCAGCGCGATCACGAGTTCCAGCAGCAGCGATCCTCGCCCGGTCATGGGGCCCCCCATCCGGACTCGGGCGCCTGGTCGAACTCGTCCATGAGCGACTCAGGATCGTTCCCGTTCGATCCGTTCTGGACGGGCTCGCCCGTCATCTCCGCGAGGTCCTCCTCCGAGACTTCTGTGAGCGAGGCCCCCGACTCGATCGGGATGACCTCGAGCCGGTAGAGGGAGCCCCGCAGCGACAGCACGAGGCCCGTCTCGCCGGGCACGAGCGTCCCGTCCGGCAGCGCGTAGGCGACGACGGCCCGCAGGGTCCCGGCCGGGGCGCTGCCGGGGCCCGTCTCACCCCCGGCGGAATCGTCGGAGTCCGCCCCGGACGGTACCCGGTCATCCGCGCCCGGCGAGTCGAGCCAGCGATCCCCGAGCGACTCGCCGAGGCGGTCGTCGAGGGTCGCCTCGTCGCGGGATGTGCTCGGCATGCGTTCGATCACGAGGGTGGCGCTCTCTTCTGTGACGTTGCGTCGTGGTGTCTTGGGCGTGTCGGACTCGGGCTGCACCCACACGAGGCGTGTCGTCTCGCCGGTCCGCATCGCCTCGCGCTGCGCGTCGAGCAGCGAGGCGTTGAGGCGCACGAGCAGGTCCGCCCGGGCGTCGTCGAGGCCGCGCGTGAGCAGCACCGGAAGCGTGACACCGGCGATGGCGAGCAGGATCGCGATCGCGATGAGCATCTCGACGACGGTGAACGCGTCGCGTCGCGATCGGATGGTGGTGCTCCTGCGCATCGAGCCTCCGCGATGCGACCCGCGCCGGCTTACGGGTCGCCGGCCGGGAGGAAGTCCTCGTACGCCGCGTCCGAGTCGCTGTCGCCCGAGGTGCCGCCGAGGGTGATGTCGTCCTCGGTCCCTTCCTCTCCGTCGGGCCCGTTGGACCACAGGCGGTACGAGGGGCCGGTGTCGCCCTCGGTGTCCATGGGGTCGCTGGCGAGCGAGTACTCGTCGTCCTCGGTGGAGTAGCCGTACGGGTTGCCCCACTGGTCGGCGGTCATGGGCTCGGACAGGTACTTGCTCCAGACCGCCTGGTCGGCGTCGGGGTCGAGGGTCTCCTTGCTCCAGAGCACCTCGAGCCCCTCCTCCTCGGTGGGGTAGCGCCGGTAGTCGAGCCGGAACTGGTCCAGCGCGTCGGAGAGCGTGTTCAGGTTGACCTGCGTGATCTGGATGTCCGCCTGATCGCGCCGCCCGAACAGGCTGACCGACACCAGGCCGGCCAGCAGGAGCACGATCGCGAGCACGATCAGGATCTCGATCAGGGTGAAGCCGCGTCCTGCGGCCCGCACAACACGGGGTGGTACGTTCTGGTTCGGTTGCATGACTCACGCTCCGTCGTCGAGTGGTGTGTGCTGTTCCCCACGCGACGCACCCGCCGCGTGCTGTGACTCATCGGTCGAGATCGCCCGGTCCGATCACCGGATGACTTAGTCCACACTAGCAAACTTGCGCGGGCAACGCAAGCCGGCCCGGGGGGCGATAACCATGTTTTTCAGCACGGGTTACTGGCTCGCAGGAGCTCGGTTGCGGACTCACGCCGAGCTGCTGAGCTGCGTCAGCGGCAGGATCAGCCCGACCGCGATCAGCGCGATCATCACGCCCAGCACCAAGAGTGCCGACGGGCCGATCAGCTCGACGGCGAAGTCCAGCCGGCGGGCCACCCGCTTCTCCAGGGTATCGGCCAGGCGCAGCAGCACCTTGTCGATGTTCCCGCTCGCCTCGCCCACCGAGATCATCTCGACCACGTCGTCGCCGAACAGCCCGCTCTCGGCCAGCGGTCTGGCGATGGAGTCGCCCCCGCTGACCGCGTCGATCGCGTCGTCGATCGCACGCTCCAGCATCGGGTCGCCCGCGGCCTGGCGTGCGATCTCCATGGCGCGCAGCAGCGGCACCCCGTTGGACTCCATCGTGCCAAGCAACCGGCAGAACCGGGCGACGGCGATCTCGCGCGACAGCGACCCGATCATCGGCGTCTTGGAACGCCAGCGCGCCAGTCGCTCGCGCCACTCCGGCTGCGCGAGAGCCCACCGGACCGCGAAGTACAGCGCGCCGGCGCCGAGCGGGAAGGCCCACCAGTACCCCGTCACCAGGTGCCCCACCGCGAACACCCCCTCGGTGATCGCGGGGATGCTCTCGAGCCGCTGCTCGATCAGCTTCTCGAAGCGCGGCACGAAGATGAAGAAGATCGCCGAGACGATCACGGAGCCGACCCCGACCACGAACGCGGGGTAGATCAGGCTGCCCCGGATCTTGTCGCGGATCTCGGCCTGCGCCTCGACGAGCTCGCCGAGTCGAGCAAAGACGCTCTCGACAAACCCGCCGCGCTCGCCGGCGCGGACCATCGCGACGTGCACCACCGGAAAGACCTGCGGGTGGTCCTCCATCGCGGCGGCGAGGTCGCTGCCGTCCGCGACGCGCTTGGACACCTCGCCGAAGACCGGCGCGAGCTTCGGGTTGCTCTTCTGGCGCGTGATGATCTCCAGCGACCGCATCAGCGGCACGCCGGCGCCCAGTAGGTCGGCGAGCTGCGTGTACGCCGTGGCCAGCTTCCGCACTCCCACCGAGCCGCCGGCCCGCGTGCGGACCTCCTTCAGCTCGACCGGCAGGAGCTTCTGCGACTCGAGCTTGTCCAGCGCCGCGTGCTCGCTCTCGCTGGTGATCAGACCGGTCACCCGGGCGCTGCCGGCCGCTCCCATCTCCCGCGCGATGTACTTGAACGTCGCCATGCGCCCCGCCGCTCGGGTCAGCCCTCCGGTGTCGCCTTCGCGAGCTCGGCCTCGACGGCCCCGAGGAGCTTCTCGTCGTCGGGGCGCGTCCTGCTGGCGAACCGCGCGACGACCCGCCCGTCACGCCCGATGAGGAACTTGGCGAAGTTCCACTCGGGCTCCTGCCCGATCGGCTCGGGCTGCTTCGCGAGCTGGGTGTACAGCGGGTGCCGGTCCTCGCCCTTCACGCTGATCTTCTCGAACATCGGGAAGGTCACGTCGTAGCGACCCGTGCAGAACTCCAGGATCTCGGCGTTGGTCCCGGGCTCCTGGTTGCCGAAGTTGTTGGCCGGGAACCCGAGCACCACCAGCCCCTCGTCCTTGTGCTCCCGGTAGAGCTTCTCGAGCGCCTCGTACTGCGGGGTCAGCCCACACTTGCTGGCGACGTTCACCATCAGCACGACCTTGCCCTCATACTCCGAGAGCTTCTTCTCCTCGCCGTCGATCAGCCGCATCGTGTGCCCGAGCACGTAGGCGGGGTCCCCGGAGGGCTCAGCGTCCGGCTGCGTTCGTCCGGCGAACCCGGCCAGCACGGCGCACACCACCGCGGCCACGCCGCACGTCATCGCTCCTGTCGGTCTCATCCGGTCCTCCTTCGGGCTCGTCCCCAACGGTGACTATCGTACACGACACCGACGCGGGATCGTGATCGGGGATC
Organism: Phycisphaerales bacterium JB040; assembly: GCA_043101615.1. Taxonomy (GTDB): domain Bacteria; phylum Planctomycetota; class Phycisphaerae; order Phycisphaerales; family UBA1924; genus JBLHKT01. The sequence continues at coordinate 37,572 of JBICID010000108.1, forward strand.
AGAAAGGCGCCGCGACCAAGTGCTTCGACTCACACGCACCATCCGATTCAACCTGAACCGGGACGGGGCCTGGAAGGGCACCAACGGGCACGCCGGGGGGCCGGCCCCCAGCTCGCTGACCACCCACGCCGAGTTCGAGATCGCCTGCGAGGGCGAGCCCGACCCGCGGACCGGGTACCTGATCAACATCAAGGACATCGACGCCGCAGCGAAGAAGGTGCTGTACCCCCCGCTGGCGCTCGCGGCCCTCAAGCACCAGCACCTCGACCCGGCCCGGACGGTCGTCCTGCTCCTGCCCGAGCTGCGCGACGCGATCGCCGAGTCGCTGCCCGGGCGCCTGGCCTCGGTCCGATGGAACCTGACCCCCCACTGCTCGATCGAGGTGACCATGCCCAACGACCAGACCACCGTCGCCCTGCTCCGCGTCCGCGCCGAGTTCGCCGCCGCCCACCGGCTGCACGTGCCCGAGCTCAGCGACGACGAGAACCGCTCGATCTTCGGCAAGTGCAACCACCCCTCCGGGCACGGGCACAACTACGTCGTCGAGCCCACGGTCGAGATCCCGACCGACGCGGGCAAGCCCCCGCTCACCGTCGCCGGGCTCGAAACGATCCTGGAGGAGACCGTTCTCGAGCGGTTCGACCACAAGCACCTGAACCTCGACACCGACGAGTTCGGCCCGGACGGCGCCAACCCCTCGGTCGAGAACATCGCCAGGGTCTGCTACGAGCTGATGCGACCGCGAGTGGAACAGACGCCGGGGGTCGCGCTCCGCTCCGTCACGGTGTGGGAGACCGACCGCACCCGCTGCACCTACCCCGCCTGACGGGGGCGTGCCCCGCCCGACAGGGGCCCGTGGCGGGGGCCCGTTATCGGTTCCGCGTGCCCGCAACGGGCTCCCCTCCCTGCGCGGTACAATCTGCCCATGGCCATCGGCATCGCGTTGCGTGACAAGGGACTGATCTCCGACGACCAGCTCGACCAGGCGATCGCCGAGCACGAGCGGACCGGCGAGCGTCTCGACCGCGTGCTGCTCCGCCAGGGGGCGGTGTCGCGCGAGGACCTGAACCGGACCATCGGCGAGCAGTTCCACCTGCCCGTGATCGACCTGGGCGACACGCTGCCCGAGCAGGACGCGCTCGACGCCATCCCGGCCTCCTTCGTCACCCGCCACCACTGCGCCCCGGTCGCGTTCCGCGACGGTCGCCTCACCGTCGCGACCTCCGACCCCTTCGAGATCACGGCGCTCGACGAGCTGGTCTCGATCATCGGGCGACCCATCGACCTGGTGCTGGCCGACGAGAGCGAGCTGCAGAAGTTCATCCGCGAGCACTACGGCCTCGGCTCGGACACGCTCGAAACACTCGGGGCCGACCTGGAGATCAAGCCCGAGGACGGCGCTTCCGACGAGGTCGAGCAGGCCCAGGAGGCCTCGGTCATCAAGCTGGTGAACGACATCCTCGCCGAGGCGGTGCAGGAGCGGGCGACCGACGTCCACGTCGAGCCCTACGAGCACGAGCTCGCCGTCCGCTTCCGCATCGACGGCGTGCTGCAGAAGGCCAACGTGCCCCCCTCGATCAACGCCTTCGGACCGGCGATCGTCTCGCGCCTCAAGATCATGGCGAACCTGAACATCGCCGAGAAGCGCAAGCCCCAGGACGGGCGCATCACCTTCCGGCAGCGGGTGGACGGGCGCGTGCACGAGTTCGACCTGCGTGTGTCCGTCATCCCGATGCTGTTCGGCGAGGGCATCGTCCTCCGAATCCTGTCCAAGACCGCGGTCATGCTGCCTCTGGAAGACCTGGGCATGTCCGGCTCCATCCTGGAGCGCTGGGACCACCTCATCTCCCGCCCGCACGGCATCACCCTCGTCACCGGCCCCACCGGCTCGGGTAAATCAACCACGCTGTACTCCTCGCTCAACCGCATCGTGACCGACGAGGTCAAGGCGATCACGGTCGAGGACCCGGTCGAGTACCACGTGCCGCGCGTGAACCAGATCCAGGTCAACACCAGGACCGGCCTCACCTTCGCGGCCGGCCTCCGCTCGATCCTGCGCCACGACCCCGACATCGTCATGGTCGGCGAGATCCGCGACAAGGAGACCGCCGAGACCGCGATCCAGGCCTCGCTGACCGGCCACCTCGTGTTCAGCACCCTCCACACCAACGACGCCTCGGGCGCCAATACCCGCCTGATCGATATGGGCGTCGAGCCCTTCCTGGTCTCGTCCTCGATCGAGGGCGTCCTCGCCCAGCGCCTGGTCCGCAAGGTGTGCGACCACTGCGCCGTGAAGTACCGCCCCGGCGAGCAGGGCGACACCGAGGTCGTCCCGCGCGGCATCTCGATCCCCAGGATCGCACAGCTCCGAAAGGGCACCGGCTGCCGCGAGTGCCGCAACACCGGCTACCGCGGACGCCTCGGCGTGTTCGAGCTGCTCACGCTCGTACCCGAGCTCCGCGAGATGATCATGGACCGGGCCAACGCCCCCGCCATCGCGAAGCGTGCGCTCGATCTGAACGAACTGACCACGCTGGCGCAGGACGGGCAGGAGAAGCTCCTCGCCGGGAAGACCTCGCTGGCGGAGATCACGCGGGCGCTGGCGGTCTGATCCGTCACCCGCTCGGGTGGGTATCGTTGCTCCGTGTCTTCCGATGACCCGCAGTCCATCCTGCTGATCCGCCCGAGCGCGCTCGGCGACGTCTGCCGCTCCGTGCCGCTGGTGGCGAGCCTGCGGGCGAGGTACCCGGACGCCGCGATCGACTGGCTGGTGCAGGACTCCTTCGCCGAGGCGATCGAGCGCCACCCGGACGTGCGTGAGGCGGTGCCCTTCCCGCGCCACCGCTTCGCCCGCCAGCTCAAGCTGGGTCGGCCGGGCGAGCTCGCCCGCTGGGTGCTCGACCTGCGGGCCCGCAAGTACGACCTCGCGATCGACGCCCAGGGCCTGTTCCGGTCCGGGCTGTTCGCGTGGTGGACCCGCGCCCCGCGGCGCATCGGCTACGCCAACGCCCCCGAGTTCGCCTGGCTGGGCTACAACGAGCGCCACCACGTCGGCGCGAACCTGCACTCGGTGGACCGGATGCTGTCGCTGCTGGAACAGTCGGGCGTCCCGCGGGTTGAGGACATGCGTCTGTACGCCGCGGACGAGGAGCGGGACTGGGTCCGTTCACACCTGCCCGAGCGGTTCGTGGTTTTCGCCCCCACCAGCCGCTGGGTCGCCAAGCAGTGGCCCGACGATCGCTTCGCCGAGCTCGCACGCCGGCTGGTGGCCGGGGACGAGCGCCACGTGGTGATCGTCGGAGGGCCGAACGAGAGCGAGCAGATCCCGCGCCTGACCGGGCTCGCCGAGGGGACAGAGCGCGTGGTGGACCTGGTCGGGCACACCCGCATCGGACGACTGCTGGCGGTGATCGAGGCGGCCGATCTCGTCGTCGCCAACGACTCCGCCGCGCTGCACATGGCGGTCGGGTTCGATCGGCCCATCGTCGCGTTGTTCGGCCCGACGCGGACCGAGCTCGTCGGGCCCTACCGGCGCGAGGCCGACGTCCTCCGGGGCCCCGGCGTGATGACCGACGAGCGGTACGACCACAAGAACCCGGAGAACCGGGACCTGATGGAGCGCATCGGGACCGACGAGGTCGAGGCGGCCTGCCTCGAGCGACTCGCCCGGGCCTGATCACGCCCGGGTGACGGCGTTCTCCATCGCGAACTCCTTCATGAAGCTCACGAGGGCCTCGCACCCCGCCTTGGGGTGGGCGTTGTAGATGCTCGCACGCATGCCGCCGATGGAGCGGTGCCCCTTGAGCCCGTCGAGCCCCTTCTCCTCGGCCTGCCTGGTGAACAGCTTGTCCAGCTCGGGCGTCGGGCACTTGAAGGTCACGTTCATGCGCGAGCGCGACTCGGTCTGCGCGTGGGGGATGTAGAAGTCCTGGTTGTCCAGGAAGTCGTAGAGCACCGCCGCCTTCTCCTCGTTGATCTGCTCGATCGCCTCCAGCCCGCCCATGTCCAGGATCCAGCGGAACACCTGCCCCATCAGGTACACGCCGAAGGTGTTGGGCGTGTTGTAGCGCCCCTCCTTCTTGGCGTGATTGGAGAACTTCATCATCTCCGGCAGCGGGCGGACCGGCTCGTCGACCAGGTCCTTGCGGGCGATCAGCAGCGTGATGCCGGACGGGCCCAGGTTCTTCTGGGCGCCCGCGTAGATCAGCCCGTGGGCCCGCACGTCGATCGGGCGCGAGAAGATGTCGCTCGAGGCGTCGCAGACCAGGAAGGCGTCGCCCGGGGGCGAGGGCGGCTCGCGGAACTGCGTGCCCATGATCGTGTTGTTGGAGGTGTAGTGCACGTACACAGGGTTGTCCGAATAGCTGACCCGACCGCCGGTGGGGATGTGGTTGTAGTTCTCGCCCTTGGACGACCCGCAGATGTGGACGGTGCCGTAGTGGTGCACCTCGTCGATCGAGTCCTGGGCCCACTTGCCGGTCTGGAAGTAGTCCGCCGTGCGGTCCGCGGGCAGGAAGTTGGCGGGCACGAAGTAGCACTGGCTGGTCGCCCCGCCCTGCATCCAGAACACGCTGTAGTCGTCGCCGATGTTCGCGATCTCGCGGCAGGCCGCCTCGGTCTCCGCCGTCACCCGGTCGAACGCCTTCCCGCGGTGCGAGTGCTCCAGGATCCCGATCCCGGTCCCGAAGAGGTCCCAGATGTCCTGCTGGGCCTGGCGCAGCACGGGCTCGGGCAGCGTGGCGGGCCCGGCGGAGAAGTTGAAGACGCGTTCGGCCATGGGCAACTCCTTGGAGGGGGGGCTTTCTCAGGGACGGTCAGGCGGTCGCGAGCTCGGATTCGTTCACGACGTTGATGCAGCGGTGCTCGTCACGATAGGTCTTGACGATCCGCACGACCTCGTCGGCGACCGCGAGCTGAGCCTGGTCCGTCGAGGCCCCGCAGTGGTGCGTCCCGTGCACGTTCGGCAGCGTTGCCAGCGGGGTGGTCCAGTCGCACTGCTTCTCGCCGGGCTGGTCGCGGTAGACGTCCACCGCCGCCCGGATGCCCTTGCTGCGCACGGCCTCGGCCAGGGCGCCCTCGTCCACCAGCTCCCCGCGCGACGTGTTGATGAAATACGCCCCGGGCTGCATCGCGTGGAAGAAGGCCGCGTTGCACAGGTCCACCGTATCCGGCGTCGCGGCGACGTGGATCGACACCGCGTCCACCTTGCCCAGCGTCTCGTGCAGGGCCTCGCGCGTGTACGGGATGGGCTCGATCCCGAGCGCCCGGGCCGTGTCGTGCCCGAGCGAGCGGGACTGGGCGTACACCCGCATCCCGAAGGCCTTGCAGCGGGTGATCATCTCGGTGCCGATCGCGCCGGTCCCGACGATCAGGATCGAGCGCCCCTTGAGCCCCTTGGCCTTGGAGAACTCCTTCTTGTCCCAGCGCCCCGCGCGGAGGGCCTCGTGCTGCTCCGGGATCCGCCGGTCCAGCGCGATCAGGTGCCCCATCGCCAGCTCAGCCACCGCGACCGCGTTCATCCCCGGGCAGTTGCACACCGCGATCCCGCGCGCCCCCGCGGCCTCGCAGTCGATGTTGTCGTACCCCGATCCCGCACGCACGATCACTCTGAGCGCATCGGCCGACTCGATCACCGAGGACGGCACCTTGGTGGACCGGACCACCAGCACCTCCACACCGGCCAGCGCATCGGGCAGGGTGTCCGGGCCCAGGTCCGGGCTGAGCGTCACGCTCGCCCCGAGCTGCTCCAGCCCGGCGATGCCGGAGGCCTCGAACTTGTCCGCGACCAGTACCCTCAGTGCTTCAGGCATGCGTGACTCCCTCGTGTCATGACCGCATTGTTGTACAGCGCCCAGTCACGCCACGCCCGTGCGGCCACGATTCCGCGAGGTTTGTGCTTCACAGCAGCACCACCCGTCGGCACGGAAGCACTTTCCAGGACGCCCTTCAGGGCAGACGAGCGAACCGAGCACGCTCCAGGCGCGTCAGCAGCCGTTCCCGAAGCCCGGACGCCCAATCGGGCGAACGCCCCTGGGCCATCAAACTCTCGAGCAGCGTGATCGCGTCCCGGATCGAGGCCGGGTCGCCGAGGCGCAGGGCATCGACCGCCTGCTGGCGCACCTGCTCCGTCCGCGAGAGACTCCGGGCCTCGCTGTCGGACCCGTCGTCGGGGCCCTGCACGACGGCCGCGGGCTGTTCCCGCTCCGGATCGACACGCGACGCGCTCTGGTCCTCCAGCCCCTCGGCGTCCTGGAGGAAACTCCTGAGCTCGCGCTCCGGGGGCGTGTCACTCTCGATCGGGGTCGCGGGCCCGATGGACGTGGGATCGGGATCCACGCTCGCCAGGCGCTCGGGCTCGTCGGGGGTCGCGCCGAAGAAATCGTCCGGGATGACGCGCAGCGTCGAGAGCGCGATCGCCAGCACCAGCACGAACAGCGCCGTTCCGACGAGCCAGTTCACCGCGAGGCGGGCCGTCGAGATCCGCCTGATCTTCGGGGCCACGGGCGCCGTCCGGGGCGTTGCGCGATGCGCCACGCCCGCCCTTGCCGCCCCGTTGCTCGCCCGTGCCACGGGCCGGAACTCGGGGGTGTCCGGCTCCTCGGGCGGGTGGGCGACCGGGTTCAGATCGCGCACCGGCCCGAGCCCGAGGTGCTGGCGGTCCTGATCGACCGCGAAGACCGCACCGCAGGCGTCGCAGGCGTAGTCGTCCGGCTCCGCCTCGGCCCCGCAGTTGTGGCACACGCCAAGCAGGTTCGCCACACCGGGCGTGTGCCTGGCCAGCGTCCAGAACTGGCGTGTCGAGGGGCCCCGCACGACGCTCTCCCGGGTCACCCTGCCGGACTCCACCAGCGACTTCAGGGCCTGATACCGGCACCCGGGCGCGTGCGGCCTGGCCGGATCGTGCACGTACCACGGGCCCATCGCGTTCTGGGTCGCCTGACGCGAGAGCGGATCGAACCGGGCCTTGCAATGCGAGCAGGCGGAGGCCTCCTCGGTCTTCAGCCCGCAGAACGGGCAGATCACCAGTCGCGGGCGCGGCGCGGGCAGGCCTGAGGATGTGGTGTCTGCGGTCGTCATGCCTCGTCGTACTCTATTCGTGGGATCCCGGCCCGCGGTTGACCTCGATTCGACGACGGACTCTGATGGGTCATGAGAACACCGACGCTCGTCGTGACGTGCCTGCTGGGCTGCTGGCTGGGCGCCTGCTCGGGGCCCGACCGCCCGTCCCCCACCCGGCAGAGCACCCAGGGCAACGGTCCCTCACAACGCGCCCAGAGCGTCGGCGTCATGTGGGGCCAGCGGATCGGGTGGGACGATCTCGCCCCTTCGCTTGCCGAGATGAACGGGCGGACCGCCCTCGAGGAGCTCGCGATCGACCGCGGGCTGAGCCGTCGCCTGCGCGAGCGCGGGCTCGAGCTGACCCCGGAGATGGTCGAGCGTGAGCGCACCCTGATGGGCGAGTCGCTGGGCACCCAGGGGGACGGCGTCGACCGGTTCCGGCGCACCCGCGGGCTTGGGCCGCGCCGGTTCGAGGGCCTGCTGCGGCGCAACGCCATGCTGCGGCTGTTGGCCGGCGAGCCCGAGGCCGACCCGATGCAGGTCCGGCGCCTGTACGAACTCCGGCACGGGCCCCGGCGCGTGTGCCGCGTGCTGATCGCACGAAACGCGGGCGAGGCGGGCGCCATCCGGGAGCGTCTCCGCACCGTCAGGGCCGAGGAGCTGGAGTGGGCCTTTGCACGCGCGGCGTTCGAGGAGTCCATCGACCCCTCGGCGAGCGCGGGCGGGTATCTGGGAGCCGTGCACCCGCTCGATCCGGCGCTCCCGAGCGCCGTGCGGGAGGCGATGGTGGACCTGGAGGACTTCGAACTGTCGAGCGTGATCCTGGCCGAGGGCGGGGCGCTCCTGCTTCTCCCCGTCGGCACGGAACCCGGATCCGGGGAGTCCCTGGAAACGGCACGACCCGAACTCGAGGCCGAGGTCCGCGCCGGTGCCCAGCGGCAGGCGATGGACACCATCGCACGCGACCTGCTGCGGGAGGCCGGCGTCACCGTGCTCGACGAGAGCCTGGAGTGGGGCTGGCGGGCCGGGGGGCGGTGAATGCGGGCGGTTGCCAGAGTCCGCACGGCCCTGGGCGACCTGGGCATCTGGTCCGGCTTCTACGGCGCAGGATGCGTGCTGGCGGTCTTCGTGCTCGCGGATACCCCCGTGCGGTGGGCCGGAGTGCTCGGGGCCGGGATGGCGACCAGCGCCGTCTACCTGGTCGACCGGGTCAAGCTGCGCGACCGGGACTGGGACCCGGCGGACCTGGACGCGGACGCACGACGGCACGCGTGGCTGCGTGCGCACAAGCATGCGTGCCGCGTGCTCGCCCTGGCCATGCTCGCGGTCGCGAGCCTGCTGCTGGGAACGCGTGGCTGGTCGTCCGGCCTGCTGCCGTGGGGAGGGCTGGTCGCGGTGTTGGGGTACACCGCGGGGGCCCGCCACGGGGCGCGTCCCAAGGACCTGCTGACGCTCAAGAGCGTCGCCGTCGCCTGCGGGCTGACCCTGCTCGCGTGGGTGGTGGTGGACGGGGGCGACGACCTCGGCGCACGCGCCTGGGGAGGCGTGCTGGGCTGGGTCTGGCTCGTCGTGCTGGGAGACGCGGTGCTGTCCGACCTGGACGACCGGGAGACGGACCGTCAATGGCACACACGCACGCTCTGGGTTGTCGCGGGGGCGGGCGTCTCCTGGGCGGTCGCGATCGTCGCGCACCTGGGCGCGTCGGTGGTGCTGTTCTGGGGCGTGGTCGGTCCGGCGCCGGAGCTGGTCGGTCTCTCCCTGCCGGCGTCCACCCTGTGCCTCTGGGCCGGGCGCCCACGCCGGGTGCGCGCGTGGGTGGACCTGCGTCTGGCGGTGCTCGCGGGCGCGGCCTGGGTGATCCTGTAGCCCCTGCCGCCGGCCTCTCCCGGGCCCTCAGCGTGCGATCTCGATCGCGCGCGTCTCCCGCAGGACGGTGACCTTGATCTCGCCCGGGAAGGTCATCTCGTCGGAGACCCTCTTGGCGATCTCGTGGGCGGTCAGGTAGGCCTCGTCGTCGGAGACCCGGTCGGCGTCGATCATCACGCGGACCTCGCGCCCCGCCTGGATGGCGTGGGCCTCCTTGACGCCGGGCTGGGACTTGGCGATGTCCTCGAGTTCGGTCAGTCGCTGGACGTACCGCTCCATCGAGTCACGCCGGGCCCCGGGTCGGGCCGACGACAGGGCGTCGGCCGCCATAACGATGGGCGTGTAGAGCGTGGTGGCGGGGATGTCGGCGTGGTGCCCGCCGATGGCGTTCAGCACGGCCTCTTCCTTCTCGCCGTACTGCTTGGCGAAGTTCATGCCGATGGCCGGGTGCCCGCCCTCCATCTCGTGGTCCATGGCCTTGCCGATGTCGTGCAGGTACCCGCAGCGTCGGGCGAGGCGCCCGTCGAGGCCGAGCTGATCGGCGATGATCTGGGAGAAGTAGGCGACCTCGATGGAGTGCTTGAGCACGTTCTGGCCGTAGCTGGTGCGGTAGTGCAGCTTGCCCATCGCCTCGGAGATCTTGGGGTGGAAGCCCTTGAGCTTGACCTCCAGGGCGGCCTCCTTGCCGTACTTCTGGATCCGCTCGTCGGTCTCCTTCTGGACTTTGTCGACGACCTCCTCGATGCGGGAGGGGTGCAGGCGTCCGTCGGCGATGAGGCGTTCGAGGGCCTCCACCGCCACCGCCTGGCGGACCTTGTCGAAGCAGGAGACCACGATCACGCCCGGGGTGTCGTCCACGATGATGTCCGCCCCGGTCGCCTTCTCGATCGCCCGGATGTTCCGCCCCTCGCGACCGATGATCCGCCCCTTCATGTCGTCGGAGGGGATCGCCACCGTGCGGACCGTCGAGTCCGACACGGTCTCGGTGGAGTACCGCTGGATCGCCTGGATGGTGATCTCGCGAGCCTTCTCGCGGGCCTCCTGCTCGGCCTCCTCGGTCAGTTCGCGGACCAGACGGCCCACCTCGTCCCGGGTCGAGTCCGAGACGCGTTCGAGCAGCAACTCCTTGGCCTGGTCCTTGCTGAGCCCGGAGAGCTGGTGCAGCCGGTCGGTCTGCTGGGCGATCACGCCCTCCAGGTCGGCCTGCTTGGCGGTGAGATCCTGCTTCTGGGCCTCCAGCTCGGCACGCAGCGAATCGAGCTTGTCCTCCCGGTTGGTGATGGTCTCCTCGCGCCGGTCGAGGGTGTCCTCGCGCTTGGCCATCCGGCGCTCCTGCTCGCGCAGCTCGGCGCGACCGGCCTCGAGCTCGGACTCGGCTTTCTCCTTGCGTTCCAGGGCCTCCCGCTCGGCCTCGAGCCGGATCTTCTCCGCGGCGTTGTTAGCCTCGGCGCGGGCGCGCTCCGTCAGCTCGCGCGCCTCGGACCTGGCGCGGTTCATCCGCTGGCGCCCCAGCAGCAGCAGCACGCCGAGGGCGACCGCCGCCCCGATGACGAGGCCCAGGATCAGCGGGAGGAGAAACCCGGAGGAACCCCCCTGCGAGGGCCCGAGGGGCGGTGTCTGGCCCTGCAGGGCGAGCACCAGCGGGAGCGTTGCGATGGGTGTCACGTCGGCGACTTCCGGTCTCGCCGCGTGCGTGGATCGTCCGAAAGGGTCTAGATCAAGTAGGGTGCGGTGAAGATGGCGAGAATGTCGAGTTCAGAGTCGGTGGAGTCGAGAGGCTCTCTCGCGTGACGGGGAGGCGTTGGAGTGGAGATCCGCGACGCGGGGTGCTTGTGTGGTGTCCGGCCCGCCACGCTGGCGTCGGCCGGATTGGGATACCGATAATAGCCAAACATTCACGAGTCGTGTGTCCGCCGGGCAAATCGGTTGAACACGGGCCGGGTTCATGAGATACAGTGAGGCTCTCAGTCACCGAGAGCAAGGATCGCCATTCATGACGAGCAGGAAGTCGAAGAGAGGACACACACTGACGGCGCTGCTGGGGGCCGGCTCGATCGCGCTGTGTTCGGGTTGCTCCTCCATGACCTCGTCCGGCTGGGGCCTCCGCAAGGGCGGCCTGCGGGCCCGAATGGTGCTCGCCGAGCTGGAACGCCGGGTGTCCATCGAGAACGGCCCGGTGGTCATGGGCCCCCTGACCGGGTTCGACATCGCCAACCCGGGCGGCTCGGTCACCATCATCGTGGACGAGCGGTACCCGGACGCGACCGTGCAGACCCAGGTCCGCTACGAGGAGCGTCACCGGCGTGTGGCCGCCGAGGAGGGGTGGGACTTCGACTTCCGGGGCCCCTGGTTCACCGCGGTGCTGGAGAAGGACGGGGAGACGGGTCGCGTGGTCGTCCGCCCCACGGACAACACGCTGGCCGACGGGACACGCCCGTTCGTGGACCTGGTGATCCGCACCCCCGTCTGCGACGGGGTCCGGGTCCTGAACCGCTTCGGCGACGTCGAGGTCAAGAACGCCCGCGGGGAGATCAGATCGGAAGAGCGTCG
>JBICID010000109.1:0-118085 GCA_043101615.1 Phycisphaerales bacterium JB040
TAGATATAAATAAAAAAAAATATATTCTATCCGGGGGTGCGTGCCCGTTGCGGCCCCCGGCGCGTGCCCCCCGGGGGGGGCGTGCCGGGGCGCCACCACGCGGCCCCGCCACGCCCGTTCGTTGCCCGCGGCCTCACGCCGCCTGGGGCGCGGGCAGCGCCGAGCCAGTGGCCCGCACGCGCTCCAGGTGCTCGCTCACGGCGTGCCAGTTCACCACGTTCCACCACGCCTCGATGTAGCGTGCCCGCTCGTTGTGATAGCGGAGGTAGTACGCGTGCTCCCAGACGTCCAGGCCGAGGATCGGTTGGCTTTCCGGGCCGTGCCCGCCCAGCGATTCGGCGAGGAAGCAGGGGTTCTGGTTCGCGGTCGACACGCAAGCCAGCGTGCCGTTCGGGCGCACGCACAGCCACGCCCAGCCGGAGCCGAAGCGGCCGGTGGCGGTGCTCGTGAACTCGTCTCGGAACGCCGTGAGCGACCCGAACGCGGACTCCAGCCCGGTTCGGATCTCGCCCTCGGGCTCGCCCCCCGATCCCGGGGGCGCCAGGCACCGCCAGAAGAGCGAGTGGTTGAAGTGCCCGCCGCCGGCATCGATCACGGTCTGCCGGATCGATGGGTCGATCCCCGGGGCGTGCAGCAGCAGCTCGTCGAGCGGTGTCTCCTCGTGCCCGCTGCCCCTGAGTGTGTCGTTGAGCGTGCGGACGTACCCCGCGTGATGTTTGCCGTGGTGCAGACGCATGGTTGCTGAGTCGATCATGGGCTCGAGCTCGGTGTGCTCGTAAGGGAGGTCGGGCAGTTCGTGCGGCATGGTGAGACTCCTTGCGTGGCGGGGGGATCGGCTGCGCGGTGCGGGCGGCGACGCGCACCCCCGCGGCTTCAGGTCGTGTACCCGATCACGATCAACGCGATCGTGCCGAGCACCAGCATCCAGAACATGAGGTCGAGGAAGATCCCGGTCGTGACGCGCTCGGGTCGGTCGGGCGATTCCGGCGGTGGGGCCGCAGGGCCCCGGGAACGCTTGCGTCGCGTCGCCCTGGATGCGGGCGCCGCGGCCGCGATCAGCAGGATCATCAGCAGCCCGAAGACCAGCGGCCCCACCCAGTAGCCGCCAGCCAGGGGCGGGCCGAGCGGGGGGAGCCAGAGTCCCGCGAGCCAGAGCAGCGGGAAGAAGAGTAGGAGCCCAAACACCCAGGACTCGCCCGTGCGGTCCGTGCCGTCGTACCGCCACCCGACCGGCCATGTCAGCAGGCTTGCGAGCAGCAGTGCGAGCAGCAGTGCGAATATCACGTCGATCACGCGGTTCTCCTTTCGTCGGCTGGGTCCGGACTCGTGTCGGGCTCGATTCGGTCGGGGGCGATTCCGGCGGAACCCCCCTCGGGGTGCCGCCGGCTCGGATTCGTTGAGTCAGCCGCCGGAGGAGGCCGAGCCGCGTTTGGGCTTGTCCTCCCGGAGTGTGTACGTCCTGCCGTCGTGGACAACACTCGACGCGACCAGCATCTTCTCGCCGTCTCTGGTGTCCCGGTCACCCTTGATGGTGATTCGCTCGCCGGGCTGCAGCGGGAGGTTGTCGCGCGTCATCTTGGGGCCGAAGCAGACAGTGTGGGTGTCTCCGTTCTCGAACTCGAGGGTCATCAGGACGTGCCCCTCGATGTTGTCGATCGATGCCTCGGAGGCGGAGTCGAGCGTGCCGCGGATGCGGATCTGCTTGGAGGCTTTCTTGGCGGCCTGCTTCTTGTCGGCGTCGGAGGACTTGCTGTCCTTGCTGGCGCGGTCGCCCTGTGATCGTTTGTCGTCTGAGGACCGGCTGGCGTCGGGCGTGCCGACCGACCAGGTGTAGACGTAGTAGTACGGGTCGTAGTCGTAGTCGGACACGTTGTCGTAGTAGCCGTCGTAGTACCCGTCGGTATAGGCGCTCTCGTAGTTGGCCGACCAGTCGTCGTTCCAGTGGTCGTAGCCGTAGACGTCGTCGTAGTAGCCGTCGTAGTAGCCGTCCCAGTAGGCGTCGTAGGTCGAGGTGTGGTACTCGTAATCGAGCGAGTAGATGCCGTCGTACATCTCGTCGTCGTACCAATCAGAGGGGTCGTACCACTCTTCCTGATGCCAGCCCTCGCCCTCCTCCCACTCGTAGTCCTGCGCCAGCGCGGGGGACGCCGCCAGCGCCAAGCCTGCGCCGCATGCGATCAGGCGGACGATGCGGCTCGGGATGGTGTCCGATTCGGTTCGGATGCGGTTCATGAGTGTGCACTCCTTCGTATGGATCCTGAGTTGACGGTCTCGGGTGATCCGGTCGGCGACGCCGTTCGCCGTGCCGGCCCGGTTGGATAGAGCAATCATGACGTGCCCGGCGATCGGCTCACTCCGGTCCGATTCGCAATGTGAGAAGGTGGGCAACCCAAGGGCCGCTCATAGATTTGCACGGTCGAGCGGTGGGGTATTCCCTTATCCCGAGCCCGTTGCGCCACGCCCAGATCGGGCGGGTTCTCGTCTCACACCGGGTTCGCCTCGGTGATACCCCGATGCGCGCGTGGTCGCACGCACCAAATCGGCGGGCGTCGCCGGCCGGTACCGTTCGGGGAGTCAACAGGAGACGTCCCAACGGGAAAGTGAGGAACTCCATGGCGACCTGCGAGACGTGCGGCAACGACTACGACCAGGCCTTCAGCGTCGAGATGAACGGCGAGACGCACACCTTCGACTCCTTCGAGTGCGCGATCCAGAAGCTCGCGCCGGAGTGCGCGGCCTGCGGCTGCCGTGTCATCGGGCACGGCGTGGAAGACCGCGGGAGTGTGTTCTGCAGCGAGCACTGCGCCAGGCAGGCCGAGCGGACGGGCGCGAGCGCCTAATCAGTTCAATACCTCTGACCGGGAGACTCCGATGCAGCAGTCAGCACCGACCGAGACGGTCAAAATCGCCGGGGTGTCGGTTCCCAGCCTCGGGCTCGGGACGTGGCAGATGAGTGGTGATGAGTGCGAGCGTGGCGTGGCGCACGCCCTCTCGATCGGCTACCGGCACCTCGACACGGCCCAGATGTACGAGAATGAGCGTGAGGTCGGGCGTGCGGTGACCGCCTCGGGCGTCGACCGCGACGACATTTTCCTGACGACCAAGCTCGCCACGGACAGCCTGCGTGCCGATCGCGTCGGCCCCGCCCTGGACCACAGCCTCCGCGCGCTCGACACCGGGTACGTGGACCTGCTGCTGATCCACTGGCCCAGCGACGAGGCGCCGCTCGAGGAGACGCTGGACGCGATGGAGATCGTTCGCGGCGCGGGCAAGGCGCGGCTCCTCGGCGTGAGCAACTTCCCGCCGTCGCTGTTTGAGCGCGCGTGCACACACGCGGACATCTTCTGCAACCAGGTGGAGTACCACCCCTTCCTGGCCCAGGGCCCGCTGCTCGAGAGCGTGCGGGATTCCGGGCGTCTGCTCACGGCCTACTGCCCGCTCGCCCGCGGGCGGGTGACGGGCGACGACACCCTCGCCGATATCGGGCGCGAGCACGGCAAGTCCGCGGCCCAGGTCGCGCTGCGATGGCTCCTGCAGCAGGGGGTGGCGCCAATCCCCAAGGCCTCCAGCGAACGCCACCGGGAGCAGAACCTGAACGTGTTCGACTTCACGCTCGACGACGACGAGATGGAGCGTGTCACGGCCCTGGGCGGCGACGACCGCATCATCGACCCCGAGTGGGCGCCCGACTGGGAACGCCCGTAGACGCCTGCGCACGCGAGGAGTCCGCATGAACCTGCACACGCTCCCGATCAGGGGACACTTCGAGGACGGCGAGGAGATCGCGGAGAACCTCCGCCTCGGCGTGCCGGAGAACGACGCCGAGCGGGCCGAGATCGCGGCGACGATCCTGCCCGCGCCCGAATCGTTCGAGTCCGACCACGCCCGTCGCGGGTACGCCTTTCGGTACGAGCTGGGCGACCACCTCTACGACGGCCTGTACGCCCTGCGCGTGAGCGCGATCGACGCCTCCGACCGCGAGCATGTGGTGGAGATCGCCGCGGGGCTCGCGTTGACTGGCGCCGCGGAGAGATCGATCGACGCGGGCGTCCCGATGTGGTTCATCAGCAAGCGCCTGCACTACAGGCCGGTCGAGGGCACCCCGCCGGAGTACGCCGGCGTCGCGTTCGGCGGCCTGCGTCTCGACGATGCCGCGGCCCTCCCCCAGCGACGGATCTTCGGCGCGTAGCGTGCACGAGTCCATGGTGCGGCCCGGACCGTCGAGGGCCCGCCCGGTGCTTGCTGGTCGCGAGTGTCGGCATGGTGGCCGAGAGTCTGGCGAAAGACCCCGCTGCTCGCAGCCACTGGAAACACAGTGCTCCGAGCGACGGGGTCTCAATGAAGCGGAGAGGGGGGGATTCGAACCCCCGATGAAGTAAAAACTCCATACCGGATTTCGAATCCGGCGCATTCAACCGCTCTGCCACCTCTCCGGGGTGTTCGGGGCCCGCTGGGCGGGCCGCCGGACGGTCGGGGGGAAGCATAGCCGCGGGGGGGCGGGGAGTCAGTGGGGCGGGGGGTCAGGGGGGGGGGTGTCAGGGCGCGGCTCGGACGCCGCGTTGCCCGTAGGCGACGCTGGGGGGGCCGTCCTTCCAGGAGGCGTAGGGGCGCCAGGAGACGGGGCTGTGTGGGTTGAAGCCGCGTTCTCCGTAGTCGTGGTCGGCGAAGTAGTGGCCTCCGCCGCGGTAGCCGATGCCGCCGTCGGAGCCGTTGGGCCAGTCCTGGTTGGTGGCGAGGCCGAGGGGTGTGACCTCGCCGTCGCCGTGCGTGCCGGTGAAGGCCCGCCCGAGTGGGTGTCCGACGGTGACGCAGCGTTCCCAGAGCGAGCCGCCCAGGTCCTCGATGCCGTAGGGGGAGGCCCCGAGGGGGACGCGGTCCGCGGGATGTGCGCTGGAGCGGTCGGGCTCGACGAGGTCGCCGGCGTCGTCGCGGACGCGTTCGAGCGTGTCCTTGCTCGCGGTGCCCCAGGGGTAGTCGTCGGCGGGCGTGTCGTCCGATCCGCGGCAGGCCTTGGCGAACTCGAGCTCGGTCATGGGGCGCAGGCCGAGCCAGTCGAGCAGGCCCATGCCGTCGTCCCACGTGGTGAAGTTGAGCGGGAGCTCGGGTCGGGCCGCCTCGAACCGGTTCCGGCGGTTCAGCGTGATCGTGCCGCGACCCTCCCGGTAGCCGGGCGCAACGTCCGGGCGTCGTTGCCGGCGTGCCTCGGGTGAGAGCTCGTTCAGGTATTCGGCGTAGAGGCCCTGGGTGGGCTCGCGTTTCATGACGTAGAAGGCCTCGGTTCCCTTCGGGAACGGGCCGGGGATGGGGCCGCGTGCGTCGCCCCGGTACTGGGCCGGGCCACCCTTGCCGGGGTCGTAGAGGAGCGAGCCCGGGCCGATGTCGATGGGCGACTCGGAGTCGATCCGGAATCGTCCGGCGGGCCGGCCCTGCCCGTCGGACCGGAAGAACGAGGAGTAGCCGAGCGACCGCTCGGAGACATCGCCGATCCAGAACTCGCCCGCGGGGACGTAGACCATCTCGACGGCGTGGGCGGTGAGTTGCGGGTCCGGCAGGGTCTCGAGCCACGCGAGGCTGTCGGGGGTCAGTCGGAGGCTGAGGCTGCCGGAGGCGGTGCCGCGTGCGTGAGCCGCGAATCGGAGGAAGACGCCGACGGCGTCGGGGCTGACGACGGCCTCGAGCGGTCCTGCGGACGCGTCGTCGTGACGGGCGTCGGATTCGGCGATGCGGAGCGGGCGGTGGCCGGAGGCCCCGGCGCTGGCCCGGACGATGATCCAGAGCGCATCGTGGTTGAGTTCGTCCCGCCAGGCTCCCTCCCAGGTTGGGGCGAGTTCGAGCAGGTGTTCGCCGCCGGCGTCCGTTGTCTGTTCGACCCGGAGCGTGGTGCTCTGGGCTGGGGCGGGTGTTGCGGCGGCCAGCGATGATGCGAGCAGGGCGAGGGCGATCGACACGGGCGATGGCACGGGATACCTCCGGATCAGACCCTCTGGGGGTTGTTCCGGGATCGGACCGGCCGGGATGCGGGATTCTGCGAGAACTTCCGGGTCAGGATTTCTGGGCGAGGGCGCTGCAGACCGCCTCGCAGAGCTGCTCTGGCTCGGCCATGCGTCCCGTGCCGACGTGCCGGCAGGCCTGCCATCCTGAGCCCGGATCGACCATGGAGAAGCCGTCCTCGCCGAGCTGTGCAAGGTTGCGCCGGGTGGCGGGCTGGTTCCACATCACCTCGTTCATGGAGGGTGCGAGGATGACGGGGGTGGTGGATCGGTCGATGGCGGAGAGGACGAGGGTGACGACGTTGTTGGCGCGTCCGAAGGCGAGCGAGGCCATGAAGTCCATGGTGCAGGGAGCGACGAGGGCGACGTCGGTGCGGTCGGCGAGCGCGATGTGCTGGGGGTCGTTGCTCTCGACGTGCTCCCACATGGTGGTGTAGACGGGGTTGCCCGAGAGGGCCTGGAAGGTGAGGGGGGTGACGAAGCGTGTGGCGGGGGTGGTCATGAGAACGGTGACGTTGGCCCCGGCCTGGGCGAGTCGGCTGACGACTGTGCACACCTTGTACACCGCGATCCCGCCGCTGATACCCACCAGAACACGGCGGTCGCGGACGTGGTGGGACAGCGTCTCCGGGTCCAGCCAGCGGCTCGATCCGGGATCGGGGGTGTCGGTGGTCATGGTGCCCCCATCGAGAACGGGGAGGACGTTGGGATCAGAGCAGGGGCTCGTCGGCGCCGGGGAGGGCGCGCGTATCCGACTGCGGCGCAGCGTCTTGGAACTCGAGGGTGATCTTGTCCTGCATGATCTCTGCGATGACGAGCTCGAGATCGGACCGGCCCTCCCGCTCGATCAGGGGGCGTGCGCCGTCGACGAGCTGCTCGAGGCGGCGCTGGATCAGTGCGCACAACTTGAAGCGTCCGCCGACCTTATCGATGATCTCTTCGCTTTTCAGGGCCTCGATCATGTGCTATCCTCGTGTTGTTCCGGGGCCTGTTCGCGGGCCCCGTGCGCGGCTGGAATGGTAGGCGCCCCCTGCCTGCCTGACGAGCCGCATCCCTTCGGCGGAGCCGGGGGCGCCGGCTCGGGGCGGAGGCTCCCGGCCGAGGCGTCCCAGTCTTCCATCCCGTGCGTGCGGGTCCCTCGCCCCGGTGGCGACGGGCGGTTGGCGGTCCGTGTGAGACGGGGCCGCGTGAGTGAAGGTTGTTTGTGTGAACTCGACGCTGTTCCAACTGGGCGATTCGGTGATCCACTCGGGCAAGCCGGAGTGGGGAACGGGGTCTGTGCTGTCGGCCAAGCCGGACACCGAGCAGGGCGGGGGCGCCCAGAAATTGCAGGTCCGGTTCCAGCACGGGGGGATCCGGACGCTGTCCACCGCGTTCGCGACGCTGTGTCACGTGAGCAACGGGAGCGCCGGGGGGGCGACCCGACAGAACGGCACGGGCCACGGGTCGAAGCTGGAGGGGGACGCGGACGCGACCGAGGTGATGGGGGCGCTGCCGCCCGAGGCGACCGACCCGTTCTCGACGCCGGCCAAGCGTCTGGAGGAGACGCTGCGCCTGTACCGGTTCACCGGGCAGGGGGCGAGCCTGATCGAGTGGGCGACCCTGCAGTCCGGGCTGGCCGACCCGCTGACCCGGTTCAGCCGGCACGATCTGGAGGAGCTGTTCCACCGGTACGCGACCCATCGCGACCGGCACCTGGCCAAGGTGCGCCAGGAGAACCTGAAGACCGACCCGAAGACGCTGTCCGCGATCGTGAACGCGGCCCCGCCCGCGGCGAGAGAGGCGTTGCGCCGCCTCAACCAGAGGAGTTGACCCGAGGGCACACGCCCGCACAGACCCACCCCCCGCGACGGATTCGTGGGGAGCACCCAGCGGATCGGGCCATCCCGATCCCACCGGAAGGACCCGGAGCCCCGTTGTTTTGGGACCAGACCAGCAGGCCGCGGAGCGGCACGGTTCGGCCCCTCGATTGTTTCAAGTGTCCCGACCCCGGGGAGACATCCCGGGGCTCCGGCGGAGGCCGGACGAAAAACGGACACCAACACACGAGGACGACAACATGACCGAGCACGAGTTCCAGTCCAAGCTGGCCGCCCTGATGAAGCAGATCGGGGCGCTGCCCGATTCCGAGAAGCCCAAGCTCGAGGCGCTGGCCTCCGAGACCAAGCAGCGTCACGAGAAGATGAAGAAGACGATCGGCGAGCTGCAGGAGTCGCTGGACTACCTGCGCCTCTCGGTGAAGTACCTGGTCTTCGATCTCGAGGCGACCCGGCGCGAGAACAAGTACCTGCGCAGCCTGATCGATTCGTCCTCCAAGGACGACGGCGAGGGCTGACCCCCCCCCCAGCCCCGCCCCGAAGGCACGATTCGCCTCCCCCGTCCGATCCGCGGGGGAGGTGTTTGTGTGCGCCCGGAGGGGCAACTGTCGGGCGCCGGGCCGGTAGCGGGTGCCATGCGGACCATCGGCATCGCGGCGCACTCGGCGGAGGGCGGGACCCTGTGCTTTCTCACGGCCTGTCACGAGGGGGCGACGCATCTGGGCGAGCACATGCACCCGACCATCGTGGCGAGCTGCGTGCCCATGGGGCTGGCGATGCCCGGGTGGGAGGCGGGGGACTACGACCGGGTCGCCCCGCATCTGGCACGCGGGGTGGAGCTCGTCGCGAAGGCCGGGGCGGACTTCTACGTCTGCCCGGACAACACCGCCCACCTGGTGCTCGAGCGGATCGCGGGCGAGCTGCCCCTGCCGGGGCTGCACATCGCGGAGGTCGTGGTGGGGGCCATCCGGAGCCGCGGCTGGTCGCGGGCCGGGCTGCTGGGGACCCGGTGGACGATGACCGGGGCGGTGTACGAGCGGGCGCTCTCGGGGGCCGGGATCGAGCGTGTGATCCCGGATGAGCCGGAGCGGGAGGCGCTCAACGCGGCGATCTTCGACGAGCTCTGCCGCGGGGAGTTCCGGGAGGAGACCGCGGGCCTGTTCCTGCGTGCGATCGAGGGTCTCGAGCGGCGCGGGGCGGAGTGCGTGATCCTGGGGTGCACGGAGATCCCGCTGATCGTGACGCCGGAGAACTCGGCGCTGCCGGTGCTGGACTCGACGAGGCTGCTGGCGTGTGAGGCGGTGCGGGTGGCCCTGGAGGAGGGGGCGTTGCCCCGCTCGGGGTGGATCGGGGCGTGATTGCTCGGAAAAGGGGGGGGTGCTACGCTTGCGTTCGCGGCGTCCCGAGCCGCGTGCTGGAGCGATGCCCGAGAGGCTGAAGGGGCCGGATTGCTAATCCGGTGTACGGATTACATTCCGTACCGCGGGTTCGAATCCCGCTCGCTCCGTTCGTCGGCGAGTGTGTGGCGGTGGGAGGGGCAGCCGGGGGTTTGAAGAGCGTGTGAATCCGGTCCCGGGGAGGCCTCGAAGACGGGTGCGGGCCCGGTTGTGTCCGGTAGAGTGTCCGTGGAGGAGCACCGCATGCGTCGGCACGCGTTCACCCTGATCGAGCTGCTGGTGGTGATCGCGATCGTCGCGCTGTTGATCGGGATCCTGCTGCCGTCGCTGGGCAAGGCTCGGGAGGCGGCGCGCCGGACGGTGTGCCTGGCGAACCAGCGGACGTTTGCGCAGGAGGCCGCGGTCTACGGGCTGGAGTACGACGAGTTCATCCCGGGGCCGAACACGAGCGGGTACCGGATGACGCAGCTCGAGGGGGGGGACGGCTCGGTGGCGACGGCGTACCTGCCCGGGGAGCGGGCGCCGACCTCGAACTGGGACTGGCTGTCGCCCCTGATCGGGGAGTCGCTGGGCTTTCCGTCGGGCGGGAGCGACGTGCGGAACACCGTCGAGCAGGAGCGGATTCGGCTGTCGCGACTGAACCGGCTGATGAACGAGGAGCAGCTGATCTGCCCGACGAACACGACGCGGTACAAGAAGCGGTTCCGCGGTCCGGCGCTGCAGTCCGAGCAGGAGACGGGCGAGGCGCCGCTGATCCTGAGCTACACGACCTCGTCGTACCTGCACCTGGTGGGCAACGGCCTGTGGGGCGGGCCGCGGAGCAAGGAGCGCAAGGAGGTCATGCTGCGTTCGGAGCCGTTCACGCTGCCGGGCTCGTACCAGCCCCGTCTGAACGTGATCGGTGATCCGTCGCGCAAGGCGATCGCGTTCGAGGGCGGGCGGTACTGGGACCCGAGCATCGACGGGTTCGACTACTCGACCACGGCGTGGAGCAGCGGGATGGCGGGCTCGCCGCAGGCGCACTTCACGTCGCGCGGGCCGTTCGTGCGTGGGGAGCGTTTCTCGGGCGAGCCGTACCGTCGGGACAGCGTGAGCCTGGAGCCGACCGAGCCGCACGAGCTGACGATCTACCGGCACGGGGCCCGCGCGAACCTGAGTTTCTTCGACGGGAGCGTGCGTTCGCTGGCGGAGCGTGACTTCATCGACCCCTCGTACTACCTGCCGCGTGGGACGGAGATCGACAGCGTGGGCCTGCTGTGGTGGAACAGCCTGCGTCCCGAGGAGCCGCTGGAGAACGGTGCCGAGATCTACTGAGGCAGTCGCGGGGCACGGTGCCTGCGCCACGAAGAAGGCCCCGGGCGATGCCCGGGGCCCGCGTGCCGGCGAGTGGCCGTGGTGTGCGTCAGGCGTTGTCGGGCTGCTTTCCGATTGGGGTCCGCATGTCCCAGTGCTCTGGCGAGCGCCAGAGCCCGCTGACGAGGAGCTCTCGGATGAAGGTGAGCTCCTTGGGGAGGCGGTCGTAGAGCTTGAAGAAGAGGTCGTCGTGGGAGGCGATCTCGCGGAGCCACTGGTCGCGGTCGGTGCTCATGAGGGCGTCGAACTGCTCCGGTGAGAAGTCGAGGCCGCGCCAGTCGAGGTCCTCGTAGCGTGGCATCCAGCCGAGGGGTCCCTCGACGCTTGCGGCGTGGCCGTTGGCGCGTCCGACGATCCACTTGAGGATGCGCATGTTCTCGCCGAAGCCGGGCCAGAGGAAGTCGCCGTTCTCGTCGCGCCGGAACCAGTTGACGCTGAAGACGCGGGGCGGGTTGGGCAGGTGGCGTCCGAAGTCGAGCCAGTGGCCGAGGTAGTCGCCCATGTGGTAGCCGATGAAGGGCAGCATGGCCAGCGGGTCGCGCCGGACCTGGCCGACCTGTCCGAAGGCGGCGGCGGTCATCTCGGAGCCCATGGTCGCGGCGGTGTAGACGCCGAAGGCCCAGTTGAAGGCCTGGTAGACGAGGGGGACGGTGGTGGTGCGTCGCCCGCCGAAGATGAAGGCGGAGATGGGGACGCCCTTCGGGTCGTCGTAGGCGGGGTCGGCGGTGGGGCACTGTGAGAGGGGGGCGGTGAAGCGTGAGTTGGGGTGGGCGGCCTTGTCGGGCGAGTCGGGCGTCCAGTCGTTGCCGTGCCAGTCGATGGCGTGGGCCGGTGGCTCGTCGGTCATGCCCTCCCACCAGACGTCGCCGTCGTCGGTGAGCGCGACGTTGGTGAAGATGGTGTTGCGGTCGATGGCGGCCATGGCGTTGGGGTTGGTGTCGGTGTTGGTTCCGGGCGCGACGCCGAAGAAGCCGTACTCGGGGTTGATGGCGTAGATGCGTCCGTCGTCGCCGGGCTTGATCCAGGCGATGTCGTCTCCGACGCAGGAGACCTCCCAGCCCTCGTCCCGGAAGTCCTTGGGGGGGACGAGCATGGCGAAGTTGGTCTTGCCGCAGGCGCTGGGGAAGGCCGCTGCGACGTAGGTGGTGTTGCCCTCGGGGTCCTTGACGCCGGAGATGAGCATGTGCTCTGCGAGCCATCCCTGCTCACGGGCGAGGACGGAGGCGATGCGGAGTGCGAAGCACTTTTTGCCCAGCAGTGCGTTGCCGCCGTAGCCGGAGCCGTAGCTCCAGATGGCGCGTTCCTCGGGGAAGTGGACGATGTACTTGTCCTTGGGGTCGGGGCTGCAGGGCCAGGCGACGTCTTCCTGTCCTGGCTCGAGGGGCATGCCGACCGAGTGCAGGCACTTGATGTACTCGCCGTCGCCGAGCGCCTCGAGCACGGCGGAGCCCATGCGGGTCATGATCCGCATGTTGACGACGACGTAGGGAGAGTCGGTGAGTTGCACGCCGATGTGGCTGATGGGTGAGCCGATGGGGCCCATGCTGAAGGGGATGACGAAGAGTGTCCGCCCGCGCATGGCCCCGCGGAACTTCTCGCTGAGGATGGCTTTCATCTCTTTCGGTGCCATCCAGTTGTTGGTGGGGCCGGCGTCGCCCTTGCTGAGCGAGCAGATGTAGGTGCGGTCCTCGACGCGTGCGACGTCGCTGGGGTGGGAGCGTGCGAGGAAGCAGCCGGGGCGCTTGTCCTGGTTCAGGCGGATGAAGGTGCCGCTCTGGACCATCTCCTCGCACAGTGTGTCGTACTCGGCCTGCGAGCCGTCGCACCAGTGGACCCGCTCGGGCTCGAGGTGCTCGGTCATCTCGCGGACCCAGGCGCTGAGCTCGGTGTTGGTGGTGGGGGGTCGGTCGAGGGTGTTGGCGGGCATGGGGCGCTCCTCTCCGCGGCGGTGCGGCAAGTGCTTTCTCTTGCCGCGAGGGGGTGTTGGGCCCATCTTCGCCCGGTGCTCGCTGGGCCCTGAATGCAATAGAGGATAGACAGGTAGTTTTATAAAATGGAGTCAGACGGCCGGAATTCGGAACGATTTTCACAAGCCTAGTCGAGGCGAGTTTGTTCTTGGTCCGTTTGGGTACCAAAGTCAACGAAAAATCGGGGTTCGGTCGGACGGAGCGGGGGCTCGCGTCGCCTGTGGGGTCGGAGGCGTGCTCCGGCGCCTCGACGGTCTCATCACAGACGAGAGGTGTTCCATGCCAGTTCAGTCGATCTCCCGTGTCCGCCCGATCGGTGTGCGGCGCTCGCTCGCCCTCGTGGTCTCGATGTGTCTGGCGGTGGTGTGCGTGCCGACGGCGCAGGCGCAGAGCCGCAGCGCGGGGCTCGGGATCGACACGGCGCAGGAGTACGACGCGTTCCTGGACGCGATCCGTGCGTCGGAGTACGTGCGCCAGGGTTTCATCCTGGACGGGGGAGCGCCGCGTCAGATCGCGGTGATCGCTGGGCTCGCCGCGTTCGCGGACCGCAACCCGCTGGCGACGCCCGAGCAGTTCGCGGCCTTTGCGCAGTCGTACGACGCGCTGCTCGGGCTGGTCGTGCCCGGCGACCCCGACCTCCGTCGGGCGGGCTCGCTGATGATCGGGCTGTCGGCGGCGCGGGTTGATGCGGGCGGCGTGCTGGACGGGACGGACACGCGTGTCGCCTCGCGTGCGATCGAGCTGCTGGGCCGGCGTCTGCCGGGGCTGGACGGGCTGGAGCAGGCCGAGCGCCGCATGACGCGGTTCGACCGCACGACCGTGGCGCGCCTGGCGAACAGCTCTGCGTTCGCGGAGGTGCTGATCACGAATCTGCTGGGCGTGGACGGCGAGGGGACTGCGCGTGAGGGGCTGTCCGAGGCGACGGCTGCGTACCTGGAGGGCGAGGGGTACACGCCGATGCTGGGGCAGATCGACCCGGCGCAGGTCGAGGTGAACGCGGGGCTCGCGGCGATGCCCGACTTCGCGGGGTACCAGGCGCTGCTGGCCGACCCGGACCCGAGCGCGGTCACTGGCGATGTGCTGGCGGACATCGAGTCGGTGCGTCTGGAGACGCAGGGGACGCTGGGCGCGATCAACGCGACGGCCCTGTCGGACACGCTGATGCAGGACACCGCGGCGACGCGGGACGCGGCGCTGGGCGGGGATCAGGGGGCGCTGGACGAGCTGGCGGCGGTCGAGGCCGAGGTCCGGGCCAGAGCGGTGGCGGTGGCGGAGCAGCGGGCCCGGACGTTCGCCAACACGCTGCTGCTGATGCAGAGCGAGTACCCGGACATCCGGTACAGCGCCGAGCGGGCGCGTGACTTCGCGTCGATCCAGCTCCAGGTCAACAACGACATGGCGAAGCTGAAGGCGGGGCTGGACACCGCGGGGTCGGTTGTGGGGCTGGCGGCGGCGATCTACACGGGCGACGCGTGGGGGGCGACGCAGTCGGCGTTCGACCTGGTGGGCAACGCGATCGGCCTGGGCGAGGAGTTCGGGCTGATCGAGGGCGACCCGAGCGTGGACGAGCAGGTGTTCGACCAGGTGGTGCAGCTGCGCCAGCAGGTGGAGGAGCTGCGGGTCGAGATGAACGAGCGGTTCGACCTGGTGGACCAGAAGCTGGACACCATCTTCGACACCATGATCGCGGGGTTCGGGCAGCTCGGCGACCAGATCGGCGAGCTGCAGGAGTCGGTGGACGACATCGCGCTGTCGATCTTCGAGCTGCGGTCGGAGCTGAGCCGGCTGGAGGAGTCGCTGTTCCTGCTGGCGGAGGCGGAGTTCCTGGACCTGCTGAACGTGAACGCGGAGCTGGCGCTCGACTACCGCAACGACACCGGGCAGGACCTGCCCTACAGCCAGAGCGCGACGAACTTCGTGGACGCGGGGATCGACTTCCTGAGCTTCGCGACGTTCACGAGCGAGAACGCTCCGTTCATCGACCCGGGCGTCGTGATCACGCTGGACAACGCGGACGAGGAGCTGGGGGCCGGTGCGGTGGGCCGTGCGTTCGGGGCGCTGAACACCGTGCCGGCGGGGCTGACGCTGGCCGACGGGACGCCCTACACGCGCCCGCCGTTCGTGCTGGCGGACCTGGCCGCGCCCGCGGCGTGGTCGCAGCCGGCGGCGATGTACGCCCAGCTGGCGCGCGAGAACCCGTGGTACTTCGCGTACCAGTACGGCAACCAGCGGGCGAGCAACCCGGGCGACACGAACCTGGATCGGATCGTTCGGAACGGGGAGACGATCCGGAACTTTGCGCTCAACGCGCGGGATCCGTTGCTCTTCGAGGCGTTGATCGAGCGGGCGCGTGACGGCGCGGACGAGGCGCAGGCGGCGGTCGATGAGATCGTGTACGACGAGGTGGCGCCCCTTGGCCTGAACTCGGCCGGCGAGCCGGTGGACCCGTGGGGCGGGCTGAAGCAGGGCGATTTCTCGGCCAACCTGCCGAAGCTCGGGCCGATCACGGATATGCAGCTGTGGTCGTACACGGTGCCGTCCAGCGTGTCACGGAACGGGTACGGCTTCATCGCCGGGAACAATCTGGACGTGGCGGTGGACGTGGAGAACCGGTCGGAGCTGATCGATCGGGTGACGATGGCCCGCCTGCTGGATTCTCGGCCCGGAGACAACTTCTTCACGGCGGTCACGTTCCAGGGCGGCAGCTCGTCCATCTTCACGCTGAACATCATCACGGCTCTGGACCGTGGCAACTCGATCAGGTGGGTCGTCAAGCGTCAGCTCGAGCTCCAGGTTCGAACGCAGACCACTTTCTCCCCGGAGCGCGTGAGCCAGAGCCAGATCCGGACCATCATTCGTGATCTCCTGACGAACGACGATTTCTTCGCCGATCTCGACGACGGTCGGATCTCGTCGTTTCACCAGACCACGATCTTCATCCCGTTCACCTTTCTGATCGTTGGGCCGTACATCTCCTCGAGCGGGAGCATCCCGGACATCACCTACGCGGGCAACGTGGACCCGGGCGACACCGGGGAGGACATCGACAACGACATCCTGCCGGTGCTGGCGTCCCTTCGGGAGGACGCGGCGGTGGCGGTCAGCAACGCGGCGGCCTCGCGGAGCTCGCCCGAGTTCGAGAGCGCGGTCGACCGCCTGCACGACGCCGAGGCGCTGCTGGACGCGTACGGCACCATCGCGCTGGACGACGCGCTGACCCGCTCCGAGATCCTGCGTTCGGCGCTGCGTGGTTTCTCGTCGGTCGGCTTCCGGCGTGAGAACCTGCTGCGGATCGTGTTCGATCTCGAGTCGGCCTACGGGGCGGGGACCGAGGACGAGCTGGCGTACGACGTGCCGACGATCGGTGGCGAGCTGCATCGCCGGCTCGACATCCTGAAGAGCGAGCTGGATGCCGCGCTGGCTCAGGGCGGGCCCACGTTCCCGTACATCGAGTTCGTGCTGGCCGAGCTGGAGCGGCTGGAGCTCGAGGCGTTCGACCTGGCGACCGACGACACGTACGTGACTGACGGCGCCCTGTCGGTGAACAGCAACGAGGGCCTGATCGCCAACGACGTGCTCCAGCCCGGGCGCACGGTCGAGGTGGACCTGGCGTTCCTCGCCGGCCCGGACGCGGTCGCCCCGCAGCACGGCACGGTGCAGGTCAACGCCGACGGGTCCTTCGTCTACACCCCCGGGCCGGGCTTCACCGGCGTGGACCGGTTCAACTACCGCCTGACCGCTCGCGTGGACGACTCGGCGAACCCGGTCGGTGATCCCAACGCGTACTCGGACCCGGCGGACGTGGTGATCCGCGTTGGAGCGATCGGCTGTCTCGCGGACACCAACGGGGACGGCGTGCTGGACCTGGGCGACATCAACACGTTCGTGGCCCTGTACCTCGCGGCCGATCCCGCGGCGGACACCAACGGGGACGGCGTCTTGGACCTGGGCGACATCAACACCTTCGTGCAGGCGTTCCTCTCGGGCTGCTGAGCCGGTGTTCCCGGGTCAGCTCTTCCATTTGATGGAGCAGCCCATGCTGGGGAACTGCTCGTCGGGTCCGATGCCCGTGTCGGCGACGGTCCGCATGGCGCGGAGCAGTTCCGGCACTCGTCCCTCGCCCGAGTCTTTGTGCTTGTCGTCGATGCGGCCTCGGTACTGCAGTTCGCCCGCACCGTTGAAGCCGAAGAAGTCGGGCGTGCAGACCGCGCCGTAGGCCTTCGCGACCGACTGATCCTCGTCGACCAGGTAGGGGAAGCCGAACCCGTGGCGTTCGGCGAAGGCGGTCATCTTGTCGGGGGCGTCGTCGGGGTAATTGGCGAAGTCGTTGGACATGATCGCGACGGTGTGGACGCCGTGCTCTTTGAGTGCATTGGCGTCCTCGGCCATGCGGGCCGCGATGGCCTTGACGTACGGGCAGTGGTTGCAGATGAAGGCGACGAGCAGGCCATTGGGGCCCATCGCGTCGGCGAGGGTGTGGACGGCACCGTCGGGATCGGGGAGGGAGAAGTCCGGGGCGGACCAGCCTGAGTTGCACTTCGGTGTTTCCAGGAGCATTCGACTTCTCCGGTAGTGGGGGGTTTGTGTGCGTGGGTCATCCCGTGGACTGCATCGCCGCGGCGACGCCGTTGACGCTGGCGTGCAGCAGCGGGCGGAGGCGTTCCTCTTCGGCCTCGCCGCCGTCGCGGGCGCGTTTGAGCAGCTCGATCTGGATGAGGTTGAGGACGTCGCACCAGGGGTTGCGCAGCTCGATGGACTTGGCGATGGCGGGGGCGTGGTCGAGCAGGCCGGCCCGTCCGGTCAGGGCGAGCACGCCCCGCTCGCTGGCGCGGAGCTCGCGTTCGAGCATGTCCCACACGTCGGTGTGCCCGCTGGCGGCGGCGTAGCGTCGTGCGATGGGCAGGCGGGCCCGGGCCAGCTCCTGGCAGGCGTTGTCGAGGACGGTGGCCAGGGCGGTGCGTTCGCACGCGGCGGTGCGGAGCATCGCGGACTCGTCGTCGCTCAGCTCGCCGATGGCGGTGCCCAGGCCGAACCAGCTCGGTGCGAGCACGCGCATCTGGATCCAGCTGAACTGCCAGGGGATGGCCCGCAGCCCGTCGAAGGTCATCCGCCCGCCCTTGGCGCGGCTGACGGGGCGGCTGGCGATGGGCAGGCCGGCGATGGGACCGATGGGGCTGACGCCTGTGAACCAGTCCCAGAAGTGCTCGTGGTGGATGAGGTCGCGGTAGGTCTCCATCGCCCGGTGCGCGAGCCTCGTCAGCAGTGCCTCGAGCTCGGGCGCCGGCTCGCCCGGCGCGTCGTGCGCGGTCGCCAGCAGGCTGGCGTGCAGGATCTGCTCGAGGTGTCGGCGTGCGATGGCGGGCAGGGCGTAGCGGAAGCTGATGACCTCGCCCTGCTCGGTGAAGCGCATGCGCCCGGTGCGGGCCCCGGCGGGGGCGGCGAGGATGGCGCGTCCGGCGCGCCCGCCGCCCCGTCCGACGGTGCCGCCCCGCCCGTGGAAGTAGCGGAGCTCGACCTTGTGCCCGCTGACGACCGCGGCGATGGCCCGCTGTGCCTGCTGGAGGGCGAGGTTGGCCATCAGGAAGCCGCCGTCCTTGTTCGAGTCGGAGTAGCCGAGCATGACCTCCTGCATGGGCCGTGTCGCGGTGCCCTCGCTCTGATGCTCGCGCTCGCAGACGGACTCGAGGTGTCGGCGGTACACGCCGTCGGTGAGCATGGCGTCGAGCAGCCCCGGCCCGCGCTCCAGGTCCTCGACGGTCTCGAGCAGGGGGACGACGTGCACGTCGCTCTCGACGCGGACGCCGCCGGAGCCGTCGCCCATGAGGCGGTAGAGCCCGGCCTCCTTCATGAGCAGCAGGACCTCGTACACGTCGGAGAGGCCGGCCGTCATCGAGATGACGTAGCTGCGCACGACGGTGAAGTCGCGCTCGATGGCCTCGCGAGCGACGCCGAGTGTGTCCAGCACCTCGCGCGTCTCGTCGCTCAGCGTCGAGCCGTGGGGGCGCAGGGGGCGCGGCTGGCCCAGCTCGCGACGCAGCAGCGCGATCTTCGACTGCTCGTCCAGCCCGGCGTAGTCGGTCTCGACGCTCGCGGCCCGGAGCAGCTCCGCCACCGCGTGCTCGTGCACCTTGGAGTGCTGCCGGATGTCCAGCGTCGCCAGGTGCAGGCCGAAGACGCGGGCCCGCACGATCGCGTCGGCCAGCGGCCCGCGGTCGGCGCTCTCGTGCAGCCCGGCGTGGCGCAGGGCGCGGGCGATCAGCTCCAGGTCGGCCAGCAGTGCCGGGCCCGAGTAGCGGTCGTCCTTGCGCAGGCGGGCCCGCATCTGCATGAGTCGCACGCGGACCGGCTCGAACCGCCTGTGCGAGAGCTCGTCGGCGTCGTCGATCCAGCGTCCGCCCTCGGACTCGATGGCCCGGGCCAGCTCCGTGCCCAGGTCGGCCCGTCGCGTCGAGACGGAGAGGTCGTGCCGGAGGCGCTCCAGCTCGCGGTGCCAGAGGTCCACGGCCGCGCCGCGGAGGGTTCGCAGCGTCTCCCGGGTCACCTCGTGCGTGACGCTGGGGTTGCCGTCGCGGTCGCCGCCGATCCAGCTCCGGTAGCGCAGGAGCGCGGGCAGCTCGGTGAGGCGGGGGCTGTCGTGCTTGCCGAAGACCGCCTCGGAGGCCTCCACCAGCTCGCGGAACAGCTTGGGCACCGTGTTCCACACGCTGGTGGACAGGAAGTACAGCCCGTTGCGGACCTCGTCGGGCACGTCCAGGCGTTTGGCCCGCACGTCGTCGGTCACCAGCAGCAGCTCGACTAGCTCGCGCAGGCGCGACTCGGTCCTGGCCCGCTCGGCCGGCAGCAGCTCCCGTCGGCGCAGCCGGACCACGCAGTTGGCGATCTCGAGCTGCTTCTCCAGGATCGTGCGACGCCTGGCCTCGGTCGGGTGGGCCGTGAGCGTCGGCTGGATGTCCAGGCGTGCGATCAGCTCGCGCGTCCTCGGGCTCGACCACCCCTCGTCGGCCAGCGTCCGCAGCGCGGCGTGCACCGACTCGGCCCGCGGGGCGTCGACGGTGGCGTCGGCCTCCCGGTCGCGGTTGATCTGCGCGATCGCGAGCTGCTCGGCCTTGTTGTACAGGTGGAAGCGGGCCGTCACCAGGCGCAGCACGCCCGTGATCCCGTCCTCGTCCAGGCCGGCGATGATCCCCGCCGCCTCGTCGCGCTGGGGCGATTCGTCGGCGTCGCCCGCGGCGCGACACAGCGATTCCAGCCGACCCGCCAGCTCCGAGGCGGCGCCCATCGAGGTGGACACCACGGCCTCCGACAGCGCCCGCTCCAGCAACTCTTGATCGTGACTCAGCATGCCACATCATTGGGGGCACGCCCGCCCCGTTCGCGCCGAACCCGGGTTCGTCCCGGAATCCTCACGCCCCGGCGCATGCCCGGGCGTTCAGCTCCGCCCAGTCCTCCTGCGTGATCGCCCAGCGTTCGTGGTCCTGCCAGCGTCCGGCGATCTTCAGGTACCGGGGCGAGTACCCCTCCCGCCGGAAGCCCACGCGGCGCGCCAGCGCCAGGCTCGCGCGGTTCTCCGGGATGATGTTGGCCTCGACCCGGTGCAGCCCGAGCCCCCCCTCGCGCTCGGGCGCGAAGGCACGCGTCAGGCAGGCCCGCACGCCCGCGGCGCCGTAGCCGCGCCGGGCGTACGCCGCCCCGATCCAGTACCCCATGTAGCAGCTGCAGAACGGCCCGCGGTAGATCTGCCCGAGCCCGACGTACCCGACCAGGCTGCCCTCGTCGTTGAGGATGACGAACTTCTGCTCGCTCTGGTCGTCGCACCGGGCCAGCAGCCGGTCGAAGCTGGCGTCCCCGAACTGGCGTTCGTCGTCGCCCAGGTCCGGCTCCCACGCCTTGAGGTGCTCGAGGCTCGACCGCCTGAGCGCCACGAACGCCGCGCGGTCGATCGCGTTGGGGTGGCGGATGGTGACCGGAGGCGGCACGTGCTGGCCCATGCGCGGAGCGTACCGGCTCCCGCACGGACGCGGAGATGCGGGTGTGCCGAAGCGTGGGGCGGAGGAAGGGGTGGGGGGTTGTGGGGGGGTCAGCCGGGGTAGTACTCGTAGGAGGGGTCGTCGCCGGATTCCTCCGGGGCGGGCTGGGCGAGCTGGGCGATCCCGAGGGCGACCGCGAGCGTCAGCAGCACGAGCGCCGTCGCGGACACGATCCGCGTGCGTGCGGCGCGTCCGAAGGTGTCGCCCCCTGCGCACAGGACGCCGAGCATGGCCGGGGCCAGCCCGAGCAGCACGAGCGAGGGGGCTCCCTTGGCCTCCGGGTAGGTCTGGAACGCCACGCCGGCGGCGCTCACGATCACGAGGCCCACGAGGACGGTCGTCGCGCCGCGGTCCAGGCGCACCAGGCGTGCCTCGATCGGGATCTTCCCGTCCCGGCTCCTGGTCAGGAACCAGACCAGCCAGGCGGCGAGCGTCGCGGCGCACGCGAAGGCGACCACGCTGGTCGTGGTGCGCGTCAGCAGGGCCGAGCCGGTCAGGAACAGGAGCGGCATCGCGGCGCCCGCGAGCAGCGCCAGCACGGGCCCGAGGGCCCTGGCGCTGAGCACGCCCGCGCCCGCGTCGGCGATGCGCATCACGACCGCCCCGCCGAGCGAGGCGATCGCCATCCACCCGAAGAACTGGTCTGCGGTGCGCGAGCCCGCGTCGTAGTACCCCTCCCCGATCAGCCAGACGCACGCCGCGAGCACCGCGGCCCGGGCGATCGAGACCGTCGCCTCGCGCACGAAGGCGCGACTCGTCCAGATGGACTCCAGCAGGCCCAGCAGCGCGAGCAGCCCCGCGGCGTGCGGGTACCGGTACGTGTTGTTGTCCGGCCAGCGCTGGGGCCAGCCGTTGGTCACGCTGTCGGCCAGGACGAAGCCCGCCGCGAGCACCAGCGGCCCCACCCACACGGGCCCGAAGGGCTCGCGCCGGATCGAGTCGGGGATGTCCGCGCTGGACTGGGCGGCGCGGATCCGCTTCCTGGACCACAGCAGCCAGGCCGCGAGCATGGCGACGCCCGTCAGCAGCCCGGGGACCACGCCCCCGATCAACGCGAGCCTCATCTCGTCGGACATGGTCGGCTCCGGTGCCTGGTGTGCTTCTCCGGGCGCCCGAGCGGCGCCGGTGAGAGGCGGACGGCACGCCGCGTGCGTCGGCACGGGGCGTGCGGGGTTGATCCGGGTCAGTCCTTCACGGCCTCGATCGCGACCATCATGTCCACGGTGTTGCCGATGGGCCCGTCGTTGCCGCCGTCGTCGGCGAGGTAGCTGGTCACGCCGAAGTCGGAGCGGTCGAAGGAGAAGCGGGCCTCGAAGCCGAACTTCTTGGCGTCGCCCTGCGCCCCGGTGCCGATGTCGACGACCTCGGCGGTGATCTCGCGCGTCTGGCCCATGAAGGTCAGCTCGCCGGTGAGGGTGCCGGTGGTGTCGCCGGTGGACTCGTACCCGGTGGAGGTGAAGCTGGCGGTGGGGTACTGCCCGACGTTGAAGAAGTCGCCGCTGCGCAGGTGGCCGTCGCGCCGGCTGTTGTTGGTGTCCACGCTCTCCATCGGGATCTCGAAGGTGACGCTCACGGGCTGGTTGCTGGCCTCGTCGATCTCGAACGAGCCCTCGAACTCGTTGAAGCGCCCGTAGAAGTTGGCGGCCCCGACGTGGCGAACGCGGAAGACCACCGAGCTGTGCACCGCGTCCAGCGAGTACGCCGCCGCACGCTCGGCGCCCAGCGTCTCGACCGCCCCGCCGTTCACGGCGGCCTCGGACCCGATCCCGACGTACCCCCACCCGGCCGCGACCAGGGCGGACCCGGCGAGGGCGACAACTGCGAGCGACTTCTTCATGGCGTGTTCTCCTTGAGTGAATGCTGGTGTGTCTCGGTGAATCCCGTCCCCACGCAGGAGTGCTACCGGCCTTCGCCGGGTCCGTGGCACCCGACGCGTGCGCCGGGCGGAAAAACTTGTTGGAACAATTTAAGCGGGCCGGGCGGGCGTGTCAAACCGGGCGGGGGCTCGCCCCCCGCACCGACCGAAATTCACACTCGGGCATCGTTTATTCCCACTCGATGGTGGCCGGGGGCTTGCTGGAGATGTCGTAGACGACCCGGTTGACGCCCCGGACCTCGTTGATGAGGCGGTTGGAGATCCGGCCCAGCACCTCGTAGGGCAGGCGGACCCAGTCGGCGGACATGAAGTCCTCGCTCTCGACCGCCCGGACCGCGACCACGTGCTCGTAGGTCCGTCCGTCGCCCATGACGCCGACGCTCTTGACCGGGAGCAGCACCGCGAAGACCTGGCTGGTTTTGCGGTAGAGGCCCGCGGAGGTGATCTCCTCGAGCAGGATCTCGTCGCAGTCGCGCAGCAGGCGGAGCTTGTCCTCCTCGACCGCCCCGAGCACCCGGACCGCCAGCCCCGGTCCGGGGAAGGGGTGGCGCCAGATCAGGCTCTCGGGCAGCCCCAGCACGCCCCCCAGCGCCCGGGCCTCGTCCTTGAACAGCTCCCGCAGCGGCTCGACGAGCTCGAACCCGAGCTGCTCGGGCAGGCCTCCCACGTTGTGGTGCAGCTTGATGTTCGCCGAGAGCCCCGCGTGCCCGTGCCCGCTCTCGATCACGTCGGGGTAGAGCGTGCCCTGGGCCAGCAGCTCGGCGCCCTCGACCCGGTCCGCGGCCTGCTTGAACACCTCGATGAACCGGTGCCCGATGCGACGGCGCTTCTCCTGCGGGTCCTCGACGCCCGCCAGGTCGGCCAGGAACTCCTTCGAGGCGTCGGCGACGGTGAGATTGATCTTGAAGTGGTCGCGGAAGGTGTGCTCCACCATCGCCCGCTCGTTCTTGCGCAGCAGCCCGTTGTCGACGAACACGCAGTGGAGTCGGTCCCCGATCGCCTTGTGCAGCAGGGCCGCGACGACCGAGGAGTCCACCCCGCCGGACAGCCCGCAGATCACCTTGCGGTCGCCAACCCGGGCCCGGACCAGCTCGATCTGCTCCTCGGCGTAGTTGGCCATCGACCACTCGCCCCGGCACCCCGCGATCCCGTACAGGAAGTTGCGGAAGATGTCGGGCCCGTGGGTGGTGTGGGTGACCTCTGGGTGGAACTGCACGCCGAAGAAGGTCAGGCCCGGGTCGGTGCTTCTGACCACGGCGTAGGGGCAGGAGGGCGTGCCGGCGACGGGCTTGAGCCCCGCCTGCTTCAGGTCGCTCACCTGGTCCCCGTGGCTCATCCAGACCTGGGTCTGGTCGGGCACCGCCTCGAGCAGCTGGTCCTCGCCGGAGGAGTCGAGCATCTGTCGCCCGTACTCGCGGTGGCGGGCCCGCCCGACGTCGGCGCCCAGCAGCCGTGCGGCGAGCTGCATCCCGTAGCAGATCCCGAGCAGCGGCACGCCCATCCGGAGCACGTCGGGGTCCATGGAGGGTGCGCCCTCGTCGTCCACGCTGGACGGCCCGCCGGAGAGCACGATCGCCTTGGGGTTCATCGCCCGGAGTTCGTCGGCGGGGATGTCGGGGCGGACCAGCACGCTGAACACGCCCGCGTCGCGCACACGCCGGCAGATGAGCTGGGCCGTCTGGCCACCGAAGTCAAGGACCGGAACCACCTCGTCGTGCGCGGGCGTCGTCATCCGCGAGTCCCTCCGATGGAAACGCACAGCCTAGGGAGACACCCCGGCCCCGTCGAATCGCGCACCCAATTCTTCATGCTCCGCCGGCGTGACTCCCCCCGGGGCGTCGTGCGACCCGCCCCGCTAAACTCAGGGCGATGCCACGCCCCGCGATCACGGACCGATCGGCGCCCAACGCTCCTCACCCGGGCTCGCGTGCGCCGCGAGCCCGTCTGATCCGGGTGCTGGCGTCCTTGGCGGGCGTTTCCTGGCTCGCGACCCTGGTCGCGTGCGTGCCGGACCCGCCCCACACCTTCCGGTCGCTCGCCCCCAACGACCGTCTGGACGCCATCGTCGAGGCCTCGGACAAGACCGACCACGACTCCCTGCTGGGCCTGGTGGACCAGCTCTCCAGCGACGACCCCGCCGCACGCGTGCTCGCGATCGCGGCGCCGCGCAAGCGCACCGGCGAGTCGTTCGGGTACGAGCCGGCCGACCCCGAGTGGCGGCGCGAGCCGGCCGCGACCAGGTGGCGCGAGTACGCCCGCTCGCTCTCCCCTGCCCCGGAGGGTTCCCCGGGCGAGCCCGGCGCCGCGGTGGTCGAGCGATCGGAGCCGGGTCTTCCCGGCCCTGGCCTCGCGGGATCGGGGCGCGAGACCGAGGAAAGGGGAAACGATGGCTGACGGGCCCCCGCACATCAGGCTCGAGCTGGTCTCCAACCCGGTGTACCTCTCCGGGGCGCGCGAGCTGATCAACGCCATCGCCAAGCGGGTCGGCTTCAACGACCTGGACTGCTCCAAGATCTCCCTGGCGGTGGACGAGGCCCTGTGCAACATCATCCGGCACGGCTACGACCGCGCCCCCGACAAGCCCATCTGGATCTCCATCTGGCCCCTCGACATGACCCGCGATCACCGCCCGGCCGGGGGGCTCAGGCTGGTGATCGAGGACGAGGCCCGCCAGGTCCCGCCCGAGCGGATGAAGAGCCGCGACCTGGACGATGTCCGCCCGGGGGGCCTGGGCGTGCACATCATCCAGGAGATCATGGACGGCGTGACCTACGAGCGTCGCCCCGAGATCGGCATGCGTCTCACGCTGGTCAAGCACGCCCCCGACAACGCCGAGCCGCCCCGCGTCACCGATTCCAAGCCCGAGCGCCCCGCCGCCGACCGGCACCACCCAGAGAGCACCGCATGAGCACCCAGGACGCCATCAAGACCACCAAGCCCAGCGCCGGCGTCGCCGTCGTCTCGCCCTCCACCGACATCGACCTGTCGCGTTCGCCCGACCTGCGGGCCGCGCTGCGACACGCGCTCGACGACGGCGCCAAGAAGCTCGTGGTCGACCTCGGCGGCGTGGAGTACATGGACTCCTCCGGCCTGGCCACACTCGTCGAGATCATGCGACACGCCAAGTCCAGCGGGGCCACCATGAGGCTCGCGGCCCTGAACGAGAAGGTCCGGGCCATCTTTGAGATCGCACGCCTCGACCAGTTCTTTACCATCGTCCCCACCGTCGACGACGCCCTGAACGCCTGACCCTCGCCCGCATTCCCCGTCCCGGCCCGATCATGCCAGACGACGCCGCACAACCCAAGCCGGTGCCCAGGGCCCTGAAGCCCGTCGAGCTCACGGGCGAGCGTGCCCTGGACATCGTGGAGCACATCGGCTCGACGCTGCGCCTGGCGCTGACCGCGGTCGGCCTGTGCCTGCGGGCGATGACCAGCCGGAAGGTCCGGATCGGCAAGACCGCGGTGGTCACGCAGATCGTCCGGGTCGGCGTCTCCTCGATCGTGATCGTCTCGCTCGTCTCCGGTGCGGTGGGCCTCATCCTCGCCCTCCAGCTCGCACCCCCGCTCGACGACTTCGGCGTGCGCGATCAGCTGGCGAGCATCATCGGCGTGGCGGTGTTCCGGGAGCTGGGCCCGCTGATCGGGGCGATCGTGCTGACCGGGTTCGCGGGCGCGTCCATCGCGGCGGAGCTGGGCACCATGGTGGTCTCCGAAGAGATCGAGGCGCTCGAGGCCCACGCGCTCGACCCGGTGCGGTTCCTGGTCGTCCCGCGCGTGCTGGCCGCGACCGTCTCGATGACCGCCCTGGGCGTGATCTCGTCGTTCGTGGCCATCGGCGCGGCCCTGCTCATCTCCATCACCGCGCTCGACATCCCGTTCGCCACCTACATGACCAACACGCTCGAGCAGGCCAAGCTGGTCGACTTCCTCACCGGCGTGTTCAAGTCGATGATCTTCGGCCTGCTCATCGGCGCGATCGCCTGCGAGAACGGGCTGGCCGTCAGGGGCGGGGCCGCGGGCGTCGGCAAGGCCACCACCCGCACCGTGGTCGAGTGCATCGTCGCGATCGTCGTCGCGGACCTGATCTTCACCGCGATCTTCTTCGCGCTGGACCTGAACTGAGCGTGTCTCGCCCGACCGAATGCTGACCTTGTGCGAGCCCGGAGCGCACGCGACGGGGCAGCGTCTCAACTCGCCGGGCTCATGCTGGCCAGAACGCCCGACGATGGCTGCGCCATCACCGGGGCACCCGTGCGGACGGGGCCCTGATGGCCGATCCCCAGTCCCCGATCCCCGCGTTCACACCCGGTACCCCGCCGGGTGCTCGGCCAGCCCGTACATCTCGCGCAGCACCGTCATCCCGAGGAAGCCGGCGCAGACGACGCCCGTCATCACGAACACGCCCGTCGAGTCGCCGATGCCCCACACCCACGCCAGCCCGTACAGCGGCAGCCACAGCGCCCCGTACCGCTCGATCTTGGACCCCAGGCGCGGCCCGGGCCCGAGCTGCATCACGCGGCGCCCCACCAACCCCGCGTACACCACCGCGAGCATCCCCGGCGCCACCGCCGCCGTCAGGGGTACCCACTCGGGCGCGATGCCGTCGCGCCGCACCGCCAGTCCCGCCAGCACGCCGGTCGCCAGCACCCAGCCGACCACCATCGAGGTCACGGCCCGCCCCGAGAGCGGGGGGCTCTTGCGCCCCAGCCGGTGCGCCAGCCACGCCACCACCAGCGCGTGCGTCATGATCAGCCAGACCGGGGCCAGGAAACGCAGGCCCAGGTTCGGCGCCAGCATGTGCCCCCCGTACACCACCGCCAGCAGCACCAGCCCGATCCCCGGCACGTACCGGCCCGCGGCGTTGTAGGCCAGGATCAGCGCCGCGAGCACCAGCGTCGCGACCACCGCCCCCGTCCCGAACACCGTCGCCCCCAGCACGCTCAGGATCAGCGTTCCCGCGGCCGCGAAGATCGCCACCTCCCCGCTCGCCTCCCCCTCTGCGAGGGGTCGGTCGCGTCGCAGGGCCCGGTCGCGCGAGCTGTCCACCACGTCGTTCACCGTCGAGCCGAACGCGTACAACGCCGCCGCCGCCAGGGCGCCCCCCGCCAGCAGCACCCACAGCGGGGTGGTCTCGATCTCGGTGCTCCAGTCCTCCGCGTTGTTGGCGCGGGTCCACAGCACCACGAACCAGACATTCCCGACCGCCGCGAACGCTCCCGACACACGCGTCAGACGCAGCACCGGCGCGATCCTGAGAACGAACTCACGCATGCCACCATCCTACTCGCTCGGCCCTACCATCCCCGCCCATGCCCGATTCCCACCCCATCCCGCCGGTCGCGATCGTGGTCTCCACGTACAACCGGACCGTCACGGACGCCCTCCGGGACGGCGCGATCGGGGAGTTTCTCCGCCGGGGCGGCTCGCGCGACGCGCTCGCGGTGATCGAGGCCCCGGGGGCCTTCGAGCTCCCGGCCGTCGCCGACGCCGCGGCCGAATCGGGCCTGTACCGGGGCGTCTGCTGCCTCGGGTGCGTCATCCGGGGCGAGACCACCCACGACCAGCACATCAGCAGCGCGGTCGCCCAGGGGCTCATGTCCATCTCCCTGCGACTGGGCGTGCCCGCGGCGTTCGGCGTCATCACCGCCAACACTTCGGAGCAGGCCCGGGCACGCGCCGGCCTGGTCGACGCCGCTTCGGGGGGCAAGGGCAACAAGGGCGTCGAGGCGATGGCCGCCCTGCTCGACACCCTGGGCGCCATCGACGCCATCGCCGACGCGACCGACCGCCGGGACCCCGGCCTGACCTTCACCCTCTCATCGACCCCCACCGACAAGGCGACCCCCTAGCCCATGGCCACCCCCAAAGACATCCGCAAGCTCGCCCTCATGGCCCTGTTCCAGTTCGACGCCACCGCCGGCGACGACCCCGAGAGCGTCCGAGCCTCGCTCGAGGACACCGACTCCCTCGCCGAGGAGGGGCTCTCGTTCACCTCCGCCAAGAAGTTCACCCCCGGCGAGCTGGACCGGGCCGTGGCGCTGGCGCACGCGGCGTACGAGGCCCGCGAGTCCGCCGACG
This sequence comes from Phycisphaerales bacterium JB040, assembly GCA_043101615.1. Lineage (GTDB taxonomy): Bacteria > Planctomycetota > Phycisphaerae > Phycisphaerales > UBA1924 > JBLHKT01. The sequence continues at coordinate 28,508 of JBICID010000109.1, forward strand.
CCGCGATGCTCGAGCTCGCGCCCGACTGGCCCGCGGGGCGCCAGGCCGCGGTGGACCGCGCGATCCTGCGCCTGGCGCACCACGAGATCACCGCGACCGACCACCCGCCCAAGGCGGTCGTGAACGAGGCCGTGGAATTGGCCAAGGACTTCTCGACCGAGAAGTCCCCCGCGTTCGTGAACGGGCTGCTGGGCAAGTTCCTGAAGGCCCACCTCGCCTCCCGGGGCGAGCGGAGCGACCAGACCCCCGAACCCTCCAACGCCTCGGAGTAGCCTCGCCCATGCCCCTGTTCAAAGCCGCCATCTCCAAGCTCAAGAAAGGCCTGGGGCGCACGCGCGAGGCGCTGGGCGGCGGCATCGTCTCGCTGCTCAAGGGGCGCACGCTCGACGAGGGACTGATCCGCGACCTCGAGAAGCGCCTGCTCGAGTCCGACGTGGGCGTGCACGCCACCCGCCACCTCATCGAGGGCATCAGGGCCGACTACAAGGCCGGCACGCTGACCCGGGGCGAGGACGTGCTCGAGTACCTCAAGACCGAGCTCAAGGCCCTCTGGCCCGAGCAGGACCGCACGCTGAACGTCGCCGAATCCGGCCCCACGGTGATCCTGGTCACCGGCGTGAACGGCGTGGGCAAGACCACCTCCATCGCCAAGCTGTGCAAGGTGCTCACCGACGACGGCAAGACGGTGCTGCTGGGGGCGTGCGACACGTTCCGGGCCGGGGCGGTCCGCCAGCTCGAAATCTGGGCCGAGCGTCTGGGCGTGGACGTGGTGAAGGGCCAGCAGGGGGGGGACCCGGCGTCGGTCGCGTTCGACGCCGCGAGCGCCGCCGCGGCACGCGCCGTGGACGTGCTCATCCTCGACACCGCCGGGCGCCTGCACACCCAGGCCCCGTTGATGAAGCAACTCGAGAAGATCAGGCGCGTCACCGAGAAGAACATCCCGGGGGCCCCCCACGAGACATTGTTGGTCCTCGACGCCACCAGCGGCCAGAACGCCCTGCGTCAGGCCGAGGAGTTCAACGCCGCGGCGGGCGTGACGGGCATCTTCCTGTCCAAGCTGGACGGCACCGCCAAGGGCGGCATCGTCGTCGCCATCCGGCACGCGACCGACATCCCGGTCAAGCTGGTCGGCCTCGGCGAGACGCCGGACGACGTCCAGCCCTTCGACCCGGACGCGTTCGTCGAGGCGATGTTCGCGGAGTGAAGGATTCAGTGACGCAGGCTAAATCAGCGGTGTAGCTTCACTGATACTAACTGTGAATACTAATCGCCTGGATGATCATGCCTGGAGTGAAGTCGGATCTTTGCGCCTTTTCCAATGAACACTTTAATGATTCCTTGGATTTCAGTGTCATCAGTGTACACTTCAATTGCAGTGCCTGTTTGCTCCCAATTGTGCGGGCAACAAAGGCCTTCTAGGTCACTGCTGACCAAGCCAAAGGTAGTGTCCCTGAATTGCTTGTAAAATGTAGACATATGCGAATTTTCAACCGGCTGGTGCTCCATTGAAAATGCTTGAATTTGGTTTAAAATTCGAAGCGTTTCGTCTGCTGTGCCGGTGTCATCGAATTCGGCCACAATCTTGAGTTTCGCAGAGTGTTCGCTTCCGAAAGAAGGCCATGTTTTCATGGCTTTATCCTTTATGCAGGCAGGAGTGGAATGGATTGGAGCAATTTTCCGTCGCCACTAAGAGTGGTGCCGGTGCTTGAGAATGAACATTTTTTAAGAATGCAGTCTGCAGTGATGTGAAGATATGCCAGGTGGTCTTCCCCGGTATCCAGAAGCGGGACATTCAACAATTCGGAGCCCTGTGACGATACGGCAATTCGTACATTGGTTGCTTGATTTCGAATCCAACTAGCAAGCTCATCTAGCGAGTTGTTATTGAGGTTGCAGCCGGTTGGGCCATACTCTGGGAGCAGTAACAATTCGCAAGCGCCGAGGGTTTCGCATTTCTGAAGAATTTCATCGAGTTCGGGAAGGGTGTCTCCATTGACTACGGTATTTACGCCCAGCCGTGTGGAGTGTGTTATTGCTTGTGCGGATTCAGTAATGCTTGAGAATGGGCGGCCCCTAAGCCGTTCATAGGTGTCGCCTATGCCATCGATAGAAAGTCGCACAAGGTCGATGTTGGGCAGTACTGAGGCTATCTTGTTAAAATTCCGCCAGTGACCATGTGTAGTTGTGGTTACGGCCATATTTGTGTTGCGCCGTGTCCATTCTACCAGGTCTGTGAAATTTGGGTGGAGAGTTGGTTCGCCGCCTCCAAATCCTACTCCCAAACATCCATTGGATGATGCTTCTTCAATCCACTGCATGACGACATTGGGGTCAAGCGTGCTGGCGTGCTTGGGGGCATAGCAGTAGCTGCATGAGAGATCGCATGCATTTGTCAGAGCGATTGAAAGTTGTTGTGGAGCCTTCGACCAGCCAGATTGAGGGATGTTGATTTCGTCAATTAGTAAATTTATGCCAGAATCTGCATCAAATAGGTGAAAGCCAGAGGCAGAAAGCCGTGATACACAAGATCGCTTGGAGAATGTTGACACACCGATACAGTACTGCTGTTTGTTCGGGTTGTCAATTGAGCACGCAAGCTCGCTAAGGCACAAATTTGTGTTACGTAAATCTGCTAGTTTACTCCACCCGTTCAAACCGAATCCCCCGCGTCCGCCCGCTCGACGCCACCAGCGTCACCGGGCGACCGTCGTCGTCCACCTCGAACTCGACCTCCGCGATCGGGTACCCGCCCGCGAACTCGTGCTTTGCTCCGGGTCGCAGAGCCAGCTCGAAACGCCGGTGCACGATCGTCAGCGTCCCGTCGCGGACCTCTAGCGAGTAGAACGTCTCGAGTTCCTCGCTGAAGTACCGCCCGGCGTACGCCTCCAGGTCCGCTGCGGTCGGCTCCCACACGTCCTCGATCCGGTCGGCCCGGTGCTCGCCGTTCTGGTGCAGCACCAGGGCCGGGCAGGTGCCGTCGTCTTCGAGCAGGAACTCCAGGAAGATCTGCTCCCCGGCGACCTGGAACCGCCCGTCGGGCTGCGGCGCGAGCGACAGGCGCGGCTGCCCCGTCGCCTGCCCGTACAGCACGTCCCCGTTCCGGGTGATCTCCAGCACGAATCCCGGCATCTCTTCGAACTCGTACCGCCCCACCAGCGCGTCGTACGACTCCACGCCGACCCCCCCCACGTTGGGTTCCGGGGTAGCGTTGTCGTCTTCGGCTGACTCGGTTTCCGGGACGCTGTCCTCGGGCTCGAGCTGCGGGAAGAACAGGCGTGCGACCTCGTCGGCCAGCCCGGCGTCGAAGTTGGCGTTGTTGCTCTGCGTGACCACGGCCCCGCCGAACTCGGGGAAGTACATCAGCTGGCTGCGGTGGGCGGTGTCGGCCCCGCCGTGCTGCCAGCGGGCGTGCCCGTTCACCTCGTCGATGAACAGCCCGAGCCCGTACCCGGTCGGCCTTCCGCTGCTCAGTTCGTACGGCGTGGTCATCGCCTCGATCACGCCGGCCCCGCCCAGGTCGGCGGACTGCAGGTTCGCGATCCACCTGCCCAGGTCCTCGACGGTTGTGTAGATCCCGCCCGCCCCCATCGAGCCGCCCAGGTCCATGGCCTCGACGTACACCCCGCCCTCGCCGGTCGTGTACCCGCGCGCCATGCCCTGGATCACCTCGCCCCGCCCGGTCCGAAGGCGCGTGTCGTGCATGCCCAGCGGCCCGAACACGTTCTGGTCCATCCACTCCGGGAACGGTGTTCCGGACACCCGCTCGACCACCAGCGTCAGCAGCGCGTACGACGTGTTGTTGTAGTTCCATTCGCCCCCGGGCTCGTTCTGGAGTTCCGGCTGGCGCTCCACGATCGTCACGATCTCGTCCCGGTCGATCACGTCCCCCCGGTTGAGCTGGCGTCCCTCCATCGCCAGCAGGTTCAGGAACTCGCGGTAGCCGGTCGTGTGGGTCAGCATGTGGCGCAGCGTGACCGGCGTGCCGAAGTCGGGCAGCTCGGGCAGGTGCTCGCGGACGTCGTCGTCCAGGCTCAGCTTGCCCTGCCGCTCGAGCAGGCAGATCGCCAGCGCGGTGAACTGCTTGGAGGTGGAGCCGATGTTGGTGACCGTTTCTGTGCTCCAGGGCGTGTTGCAGGTCAGGTCCGCCGCGCCGAACGCACGCGTGAAGACCGGCTTCCCGTCCCGGTACACCGCGACCACCGCCCCCGGCACGCCCTCCCCGTCGTACGCCTCGAAGAGCTGGTCCACCCGGGCACCGGGCTCGGTCGCGACGGGCTCGACGGTCGTCAGGATCAGCCCGTAGTCCCCCCCGGCCCCCTCGAACCCCTCGAGCTCGATGGTGTACGTCCCCGCACGCTCGGCCGTGAATCGGAACCGCTCCGGCCCGCGTGCCGGCTCGTCGAACCGGGCCACGTTCGCCCCGTCCGCGTCCTTGATCCACACCACCACGTCCACGGTCCGCTGGTCGGCGTACCCGGCGACGAACGTGTCGGCCTCCAGCGCGACCGTGAACGACGCGTTGGTCTCACCGTCGAGCGTGCCGGAGACCTCGGCCCCCGGCGTCAACGTCTGCTGGCCCTGGCACAGCCCCGCCGCACCCGCCAACACCGCCGCCGCAACCGTTCTCACACCGGGCCCGCTCGTTATCCGCATGGTCTGTCCCCTCGCTGAGTCGTCCGAATACGGCCGCGCACGCACGCAGTCGCAGGGACTACGTCCTTGGGATCCGCCCGTATCACGTTTCGCGCACAAATCCTGGATCGCGAGCCCGGGGAGTGTTTCCTCCCAAGCCCCGGCTCAATGGGGTGCCCCGAGTGCGTTCGAGTGCTTCTCACCGACCGTCACGTCGCCTCCCTATGTTCCCTCACCCCTCCACCCCATACTCCACCATCAACCGCCCCAGCTCCGCCCGCAGTTCCGCCTCGATCTCGGCGTACCCCGGCTCGCCCGCGACGTTGTTCATCTCGTCCGGGTCGGCCTCCAGGTCGTACAGCTCCCACCGGTCCGCCTCGTCTTCTTGCTCATAGAACTCGATCAGCTTGTAGCGAGCCGTGCTCACGCCCCGGTGCTTGGCCACCATGTGCACCGCCGGGAACTCGAAGTACTGGTAGTACAGGCTCTCCCGCCAGCCACGCGGCGTCTTGCCGCCCATCACCGGACGAAGGCTGACGCCCTGCATGTCGTCCGGCACGGTCACACCCGCTGCGTCCAGGAAGGTCGGCGCGAAATCCAGGTTCTGCACCAGGGCCGTGCTGACTGACCCGGCACGCGTCTGGCCCGGCCAGCGGACCAGCAGCGGGGTGCGGTAGCTCTCCTCGTACATCCAGCGCTTGTCGTACCAGCCGTGCTCGCCGAGGTACCAGCCCTGGTCGCTGGTGTAGATCACGATGGTGTTGTCGCTCAGCCCGAGTTCGTCCAAGGTGTCGAGCACCGCGCCCACGCTCTCGTCCACGGCCGTGACGCAGCGCAGGTAGTCCTTCACGTACCGCTGGTACATCCAGCGTGTCCTGTCGTCGCCCTCCAGCCCCCAGGCCTCGAACTGGGCGTTCTTGGGGTCGTAGGCCGCGTGCCAGGCCTCGAGCTGCTCTGCGGTCAGGTTGCCGGGGGGCTCGAACTTCAGGTCGTAGCGCGACAGGTGCTTCGCGATCGTCATCTCCTGCTCGGTCGCGGGCCTGCCCTTGCCGGACCAGTCGTCGAACAGCGTGGGCGGCTCGGGCATGGTGACGTCGTCGTACAGCGTCAGGTGGCGTGGGGCGGGCTGCCAGCTCCGGTGCGGGGCCTTGTGGTGCATCATCAGGAAGAACGGGCGATCGGCGTCGCGCCCCTCCTCCAGCCACTCGATCGTCAGGTCACGGATGAGGTCGGTGGTGTACCCGATCCGCTCGATCCGCTCGCCGTTGCGGATCATCGGCGGGTTGTAGTAGGGGCCCTGGTCGATCAGCCGGTCGTAGTAGTCGAAGCCCGTGGGGTCGGACCGCAGGTGCCACTTGCCGATCAGGGCGGTCTGGTAGCCCGCCGCTTGCAGCATCTTGGGCGCGGTCCGCTGCGAGCCGTCGAACGTGTTGCCGTTGCGTGTGAACCCGTTCAGGTGCGAGTGCAGCCCGGTCAGGATCACCGCGCGCGACGGCCCGCAGATCGAGTTGGTCACGTACGCCCGGTCGAACCGGGTGCCGGTCTGGGCGATCCGATCGATGTGCGGCGTCACGTTCCGGTTCGACCCGTACGCGCTGATCGCCTGCCACCCGTGGTCGTCCGACATGATGAACAGGATGTTGGGGCGTGCGGCCTCATCCTGGCGCGAGGCACAGGCGGCGAGCGGGAGCAGCAGGACGAGCGCGGCGAGTATCGGGCGTGTCATGCGGGCAGACTACCACGGATCCCGCGCGGGCCCGGCGAGGCTTGCAATACCAGCCCTCGGCGACCGAAGAGACCGATCTCGCCCACGAGAGCACTTCCCTCGCCCGGGTCCCTCCGCTCGCGCCGAGGGCTGGTATTCGGGGTCATGCGGGCGTCTCACGCCCCGGCGCTGCCGCGCATCTCGACGGAGGAGTCCTCTCGCTCGACGGTGAAGCTGACGGGCCCGGGCTTCTGGGTCTTCCAGGGCTGCTCCCGCGTCAGGTCCCGGGCCGCGCTGCGTCCCAGCGACTTGGCCTCGGTCTCGGCCGAGGCTCTGGGGGATTCGGCGGGCGTGTGCGTCGCGGAGGTGTCGACCTGCTTGAGCTCGAGCGTCTGCGTCGGGTAGGCGAACTCGACGCCCACGCGGTCGGCCAGCCGGATGATGTCCAGCCCGAGCCTGTGCTTCTCGCGCAGCTCGATCGCCCAGTCCGGGCACTCGAAGAACATGTACAGCAGCACGTCCAGCGAGTGAGCCCCGAAGTTGTTGAAGTAGACGTGGAACATGTCCTTGCGGGTGTACGGGTGCAGCCGGATCAATTCGCGCAGCCCCTCGCAGAAGGCGTCGAGCTTCTCGGGGGGCGTGTCGTAGGTCAGGTTGATCATGGTGCTCCAGCGCCGGTATCGGCGCATGCCGTAGTTGTCCACGGTCGCGCGCACCAGCATCGCGTTGGGCACCGTCACCAGCGAGTTGTAGAACGTCCGCACACGCGTGGACCGGAAGCCGAGCTCCTCCACCGTGCCCTCCACGTCGTCCACCTTGATCCAGTCGCCCACCTTGAACGGCTGGTCCATGATCACCGCGACGGAGCCGAAGAAGTTCTCGATCGTGTCCTTGGCGGCGAACGCCACCGCCAGGCCGCCGATGCCCAGGCCGGTCAGCAGGGGCAGCACGTCGATGTGCAGAGCCTTGGCGATGTAGATCACGCCCATCGCCGCGATGAAGATCTTGAGCGTCCGCTGGATCAGCGGGATCAGCAGGTCGTCGTACTGGTTGTCGGTGCCCGCGGCCTTGCGCATCGCGTGGTCGGCCAGCAGGTCCGTCAGCCGCCACGCCGCCCACACGCCGCCCACCGACAGGATCACCCGGATCGCCAGCAGCAGCACCATCAGCGGCGTGCCGGAGATGCCCCCGATGTTGATCATCGCCAGCCAGAACGCCGCCGCGGCGACGATGCCGAAGGGGCGGACCGCCTTCTTCAGGATCTCCCTGTCCTTCGACTCGCCCTCGAGCCGACGCTCGATCCGGTGCCAGGCCGAGCTGAGCGCCGCCCGCACGAGGTAGTCAAGCACCACGCCGACGAAGATCACCAGCAGGATCGCGATCCACTGCCAGTACTCCACAGTCAGGAACGACTCGCGCAGCGCGGGCGGCATCGAGTTGCGGACCTGCTGCCCCAAGGATAGCGCCGCGTCGAGCTGGCCCGTCACGTTCTCGAAGTTCGCCAGGTCGAAGTCACGCTGCATGCTGCCCGCGTTCTCGGCGGTCGTCTCGTCGATCTTCCACTCCCCGTTCGGGCCGCGAGCGAGCGTGATCGCGTGCCCCGGGGCCTGCTGGCTCAGCTCCCGGTGGCGCGCCTTGTCCGGGTCGGGGTAGAACGTCAGCGTCTCGTCCGCGCCCGGGTCGGGAACGGTGGAGGCGTCGATCGACTCGATGCGGCTCATCACCCAGAACAGGTCGTTGGCGACGTCCGTCCGGGCCTGCGGCGTGTCGATCGACCCGAAGTCGATGCACTCCTTCGCCAGCTGCAGGCTCTGCAGGTCCGGTCGGCGGATCCTGCGGCTCTCGAGGTACGCCTCCATCGCCCGGTCGAACGTCTCCAGCGTCGCCCCGGGCGTCGCGAAACGCGGGTCGGGCTGGCGCTGCGACGGGGTGGTCGTCGCCGGGGCCTCCTCGCCCGGGTCCGTGCCCTGAGCGAACGCTACGGGGGACAGCAGCGTGGCGAGGGTGAGCAGGATCGCGCCGAGGCGCGCGCGAACGTCGGTGAGATGCGTCATGCCCCCATGGTACTTGCCCCGGGCACACGCGTCAGGCGCGCGTGCGGGCGACCGCGCTGCTCAGGTCGTCCATGGTGAAGGGCGTCGGGACCGTCACCGTCCTGCCGTCGAGACGCGCCGGCGCGGGGTCGTCGTCCCGGTCGGTGATGAGAACGATGCGGGCCTCCGGGGCGAGGGCGTCGAGACGCTCCAGCAGCCCGGGCTCGACCCCGGCGCCCGAGCCCTCGATCACCAGCAGCTCCGGCGGGCCCCGCTCCGCCGCCTCGAGCAGTTCTCGCGCAGTTTCGAACGTGTCCGGGGCGAACCCCAGCGACCGCAGCGTGGTCTTGATCACACGGCGCGCGAGCCCACGCGGGTGCAGGATGAACGCGGGGTGCGCGCCCGGTTCGCCCGGCGTGCCCTCGTCGCGCGGTGCACGACCGCCGGGCGTGAGCGGCAGCCTGATCTCGAACCGTGCCCCGCGCCCGGGGGCGCTGTCCAGCCCGATCGTGCCACCGATCTCCTCGATGATGCTGCGCGACACCGAGAGCCCAAGCCCGGTGCCCTCCTCGCCGTCCTTGGTCGTGAAGAAGGGCTCGAAGCAGTGGGCCAGGGTGTCCGCGTCCATGCCACGCCCGGTGTCGGACACGACGAGCAGCGCCTCGTCGCCCTCCCGCGTCAGCCGGAGGGCGAACTCCCCGCTCCCGTCGATGGCGTCGCGCGCGTTGATCGCCATGTTCAGCAGCACCTGCGTCAGCGTCGCGGAGTCCGCGTGCACCACCAGCCCGGGCTCCACGGCATGGGTGACGCGCACACGCGCAGGGAGCGAACGCTGCAGCAGACGCGCCGCGTTCTCGACGCACCCCGACAGGTCCACCGGCTCGCTCTTGGTCGGGCGACGCTTGGAGAACGACAGCAGCGAGGACGTGATGCCGCGCGCCTGGTCCGCAGAGTCCTGGATCCGGTCCAGCGCCTCCAGCGCGGGGTGCCCGGGCCCCAGCGTGGTGCGCGCAAGCCCCAGGTAGCTCTGGATCGCAAGCAGCAGGTTCGAGAACGAGTGCGTGATCCCCGCCGCGAGCTGGCCCACGGCCTCGATCTTCTGCGAGTCGGCCAGCCGCGCGTCCGCCTGCCGGCGCTGCTCCTGCTCGAGCACCTGCTCGGTGATGTCCTCGGAGACGCCCATGTAGTGGTGCGGGCTCCCGTCCAGGGCGTGCTCGACCAGGCCGCGCGAGTGCAGCCAGCGGACCGAGCCGTCGTCGTGCACGATGCGGAAGCGCAGGCTCCACCGCCTGCCGGCGTCGCCCCGCCAGATGGGCTCGACCGCCTCGCGCAGGCGCTCCCGGTCCTCCGGGTGCACGCTGTCCATAAAGCGGCGCGGGTCGCGCAGGGCCTTCTCGGGCGCCACGTTGTACAGGGCCCCGAAGCCCTCCGACAGGTAGACCAGCCTCGGCCCGTCCTCGGTGTATTCGCCGTAGTAGTTGACCAGCCCGGCGCTGCTCAGCACGTGCCGGTAGGCGTGCTCTGAGAAGGTGAGCTCGGTGACGTCGCGCGCGATCCCCGCCAGCAGGCGACGCCCCCCGTCTTCGAACCAGCGCTCCCGGACCGAGTGCGTGCGCCGCCTCCCGTCCCGGTGCGTGATGTCGATCAGGTACGGGCCGATCAGCGCGCCCGTCTCCGCCCTCTTCGCCTCCGCCCATCGCGCCAGCACCGCGCGCGTCCGCGGGCTGTTGAGGTCCAGGATGTCGCGCGCCCGCACCATGAACTCGTCCGGCGGGTACCCCGTCAGCGTCTCGACCGACGGGGACACCGTCAGCGTCCTGCCGTCCTCGTCCTGCACGTACAGCATCTCGCCCGAGTGCTCCGCCAGCAGCGAGGCCAGCCCCGGGTGCTCCAGGATCTTCCTGACCGTGTCGAAGAGCTCCGGGTCGGGGCGCATGGGGAAGGATACCGCGGGCCCGCCCCCCGGTTTCGGTCTCCGTGCGGTGTCAGGGCGTCGCGTGCGCCGGACGCGGGGCCGCGGTCGACTGACGCGTCACCAGCTCCTGCGCCAGCACGATCCGGCGCGACTCGGGCTGCTCCTCCGGGGACAGCGCCAGACGCTCCAGCAGCAGGTCCCCGGCGCGACGACCCGCCTCCGCCGCAGGCAGGCGCACCGTCGTCAGCGGCGGGGTCGCCGCACGCGCCGGCAGCTCGTCGTTGAACGCCACGATGGACAGGTCCTCGGGGATCGACAGGCCCGTGGCCGACGCCGCCTGGATGAGGTAGAGCGCCATCACGTCGTCGTACACGATGATCGCCGTCGCTCCCTGCCCCAGCACCACGTCGCGCACGTAGTCCCGGAACGGGATGTCGAACCGGTCCCACCCCTCGATCGGCTCGAGCCCAAGGCGTTCCATCCCGTCCGCGTACGCCTCCCGCCGGGCCCGCACCGACCCGTGCGGGATGCCGCGCGGGTTCACACGCGCCTGCTCCAGGTACATGTACGCGATCTTGCTGTGCCCCAGCTCGTGCAGGTGGTCCAGCGCCAGGTTCATCCCCTGCGCCTCGTTGAACGTCACCGAGTCCCCGCCGGGCCCGGTCGCGCCGTTGATCGACACGTACGGGAGCCCGCTCGCCTCCAGCTCCGCCAGGTCCTCCTCGATCCGAACCTGCAGCACGATCGCGCCGTCCACCCGCCAGGACGGCAGCTCGTGCCCGGCGTTGTCGGGCTGCAGGAACGTCGTGCACACGTGCTTGCCCCCGCCCGAGCACACACGCACCGCCTCCGACAGCGCCGTACGGTTCACGCCGTCCGACGCCCACCCGACCACCGCCACCAGGTTCGTCCGCTTGGCCGAGATCGAGCGGACCATCGGGTTGGGCCGGTAGTTCAGGTGCTGCGCCGCGTCCAGCACCTTCTGTCTGACCTCCGGGCGCACGCGAAAGTTCTGCGTGTAGCCATTGAGGACACGAGAGGCGGTTGATTCCGCGACGCCCGCCATGCGTGCGACGGTGGCGAGCGTGACACGGTCCGAACGTCGTCTGGTCATGTGTGCGCCCGCCTGCGCGAGCCCTCGGTGGGTGGAAGGAGGTGTGAGTGCCGAGCCCACGAAAGTAAACTTTCGTGGGATGGAAGCCTAGCAGGTCGGGTTCTTCACAAACGCTTCACAAAGTGCGATTTGCGGGAAAAAAGGAGATTGCGGCCCGATTCAACATCAACATGTTGAATTGCCAACGACCACGGCTACCGTTCTCGTCTATGGGTCATCAGCACCCACATCCCGGCAGAGGGGTTGACTCGGACGGGGCATGTTCGTATAATGGTCGGTGCGACGACCCCGAGACCGGACCCCCGCTCATCCACGCCCTGTTCAGCCTCCATCACCTGATGATGCGGCTGGGGGACCGCCTGACGCACCCGCACGGGCTGACGGCGTCCCGCTGGATCCTGCTCTGCTCGCTCAAGCGACGGGGCGAGACCGCCACCGTCAGCGAGCTCGCCGAGGAGCAGGTCATGAGCGTGCAGGGCATCAGCCGCATGCTCGCCTCGATGGAGGGCGAGGGCCTGGTGGCCAAGGAGACCCGCCCCGGGTGCGGACGCACCGTGTTCGTGAGCCTCACGCCCCGTGGGCGCGAGGCGGTGGGGGTGCTGGAGCGGCTCGGCGAGCGCTTCGGCGAGCGGTTCCTGGAGGGCCTGGAGGGGGACGAGATACATCGACTGGAATCCGGGCTCGCCCGCCTCATCGGGAACCTGAGCCGGTACGAAGAAGAGTTGATCCGCGACGGGCGCGAGCCGGTCACGGACGAGGAGTGCGCGTGATGCGGGAGCGACTGGTCGCGTTGGTGTGTGGGATCGTCGGCGCAACGAGCGCCGTGTCGGTGGCGCAGCAGGGCGGGCCGCCCCCCGCCAACGTGCGCCTGGGCGAGGTGCGCCTGGAGACGCTGGCGGAACGACGCGAGGTGACCGGCGACGTGGGCGCTCGCCTGCGGGCCACGCTCGCGGGCCAGCAGCCCGGGCTGGTGGTGTCGCTGACGGTGGAGGGGGGCGACCGGGTCGAGCAGGGCCAGGTGCTGGCCCGCCTGGACGACGTGGTGGCGCAGCGCGAGGCAGAACGCGCTCGGGCCATGGTGGAGAGCGCCCGGGCGGTGGTGGCCCGACGCGAGGCCGAGCTGGCCGAGGCGGAGAACGACCTCGGTCGGGCGCGTGAGCTCGACGCCCAGGGCTCGTCCTCGGTGGGGGAGCTGGAGGCGGCCCAGACCATGGTGCAGGTCGCACGCGCCCAGCTGCAGGAGGCCCGGGCCGAGGTGCTCAGCGCCGAGGCCGACCTGGGCGTGGCCGAGAAGCGGCTGGCCGACATGACCATCCGCGCCCCGTTCGCGGGCAGCGTGGTGAGCAAAAGGACCGAGGTGGGCGAGTGGCTGGGGCTGGGCGACCCGGTGGTGGAGCTCGTCGCCGACGACCTGCTCGAGGCCCTGATCGACGTGCCCGAGAGCGTGGTGGGGCGTCTGCAGGTGGACGATCCGGTCTCGGTCACGGTGCGGGCGCTCGAGTCGCAGATCGAGGGGCGCATCATCGGCGTGCTGCCCGAGGCCGACGAGCTCAGCCGCCTGTTCCGCGTCCGGATCGAGATCCCGGCGTACGTGGGCGAGCTGCACGTGCGTCCGGGGATGAGCGTCACGGCCCAGATCCCCACGAGCCGCACACGAGACGTGCTGACACTGCCCAAGGACGCGGTGATGCGCGGCCCCACCGGCGAGCACGTGTTCTACGACGCGGGGGGCGTGTCGGGGCTGGCGCCGATCCTGGTGCTGTTCGCCACCGGCGACCGGGTCGCGGTGCGGTCCGAGGCGCTGGAGGCGGGCGTCAGCGTGGTGGTGCAGGGCAACGAGCGGATGTTCCCGGGCCAGCCCCTGAACGTGCTGCCGGACCGGGTGACGGCGGACGGCGGGGCGACCCCGGGTGACCCCGGGCGTGGAGGCTGAGCGATGGACATCGTCAAACTCGCGATCTCGAAGCCGGTTGGCGTGGCGGTCGGCGTGCTGCTGGTGGTGATGTTCGGGCTGATCGGGCTGACCGAGATCCCGATCCAGCTCACCCCCACGGTGGACCGCCCGATCATCACGGTGCAGACGACCTGGCCCGGTCGGAGCCCGCAGGAGGTGGTCGACGAGATCACCCGTCGCCAGGAGGAGAAGCTCAAGAGCGTCGCCGACCTGGAGAAGATGACCTCGGTCTCCAGCCGCGGGAGCTCGCAGATCTCGCTGGAGTTTGCGCTGGGTGCCGACATCGCGCGCGGGCTGCAGGAAGTCAGCGACGCGCTGCGCCAGGTCAGCGGCTACCCCGACGAGGTGGACGAGCCGGTGATCCAGGCCAGCGAGGGCGAGAGCGAGAACGCGATCGCGTGGCTGATCGTCGACCTGCCCGAGGACAAGCTCGCCAAGCACGCCGGCTGGGACATCACCACGCTGTTCGACGCCCTGGAGGACGAGGTCAAGCCCTTCCTGGAGCGCATCGACGGGGTCTCCAGCGTCGAGGTGTACGGCGGGCGGGAGCGCGAGGTGCGTGTGCTGGCCGACGCGGTCGCCCTGGCCGAGCGCCGCCTGAGCCACCTGGACCTGATCAACGCCCTGCGGGGCGAGAACACCAACGTCTCGGCGGGCTCGATCGCGGAGGGCAAGCGCGACTATCGCGTGCGCCTGGTGGGCGAGTACACCTCCCCGCGTCAGATCCTGGACACGGTCATCGCCTATCGCGACGGTCGCCCGGTGCTGGTCAAGGACGTCGCCGAGGTCGAGGAGACGTACGTCAAGCGTTCCGGCTTCGTCCGCGCGTTCGGGCACCCCTCGATCGCGATGCCGGTCAATCGGCAGAGCGGGGCCAACGTCGTCGACATCATGGAGCAGGTCCGCGCCCGCCTCGACGAGGTCCGCGCCGACATCCTGCCGAACCTGGGCGGGTACTCGCCGAACGGCGGGCCCGTGGGGCCCGACCTGCGCCTGCGCCAGGTCTACGACGAGACAACCTACATCGACGCCGCGATGAGCCTGGTCACGCGCAACCTGTACGTGGGCGGCGCGCTCGCCGGGTTCGTGCTGCTGCTCTTCCTGCGGTCGATCCGCCCGACGCTGGTCGTGCTGGTGTCGATCCCGATCTCGGTGATCGGGACGTTCCTGGTGCTGCTGGCGATGGGGCGCACGCTCAACGTGATCTCGCTGGCCGGGCTCGCCTTCGCGGTGGGCATGGTGGTGGACAACGCCATCGTCGTGCTCGAGAACATCTTCCGGCGCCTGGAGCTGGGCGACTCGCCTGTTCGTGCGGCGTGGGTGGGCGGTCGCGAGGTGTGGGGCGCGGTGCTCGCCAGCACGCTGACGACCGCCGCGGTCTTCGTGCCCGTGCTCACCATCGAGGACGAGGCGGGGCAGCTCTTCCGCGACATCGCCCTGGCGATCGTGGCCTCGGTGCTGCTGAGCCTGATCGTCTCGATCACGGTGATCCCGGCGGCGACGAGCCGCTTCCTGAGCGACCACAAGCAGGCCGAGGAGCTGCGGGGAGCCCGGCGCGCCTTCGTCACCCTGTTCGGGCTCACGGGCGTGCTCAAGGCGCTGGACGAGCAGCTCGGGCGCCTGATCAACTGGGCCATCACAGGCTGGCGCGGGTGGACGATCCGCCCGGGGGTGGTGGTGGTGATGACCGCGGCGAGCCTGGTCGGGGCCTGGGTGCTCATGCCGCCCATGGACTACCTGCCCAAGGGCAACCGGAACCTGGTGTTCGGGGGGCTGCTGATCCCGCCCGGGCTGTCGGTGGCGGAGAAGGAGCGGATCGCGCAGACGATCGAGGCGGAGATCAAGCCGTACGCGCGCGTGGACATCAACGACCGCGAGGCGGTCGCGTCGCTGCCCCCGATCCCGCGCGGGTGGGGCGGGCCCGACGCGCCCCCGCCCTTCGAGCCGGTGCCGATCGACAACTTCTTCATCGGGGCGTTCGGCCCGAGCATGTTCTGCGGCGCGACCAGCCAGGACGAGGAGGTCGTCATCCCCGTCGGCCAGCTCGTCTCCAACGCGATGCAGTCCATCCCCGACACCTTCGGCGGCGCGAGCCAGTCCAGCCTGTTCGGTCGGGGCGTGGGCGGCGGCGGGACCATCGACGTCGAGATCAGCGGGCCCGACCTGGCGAAGGTCACGGCCGCGGCGGAGCACCTGCTGAACATCCTGGGCCCCGAGTTCGGGTACGCGCGCGTCAGCCCGGACCCGGCCAACTTCGCGGTGCCCGAGCAGGAGCTGCAGGTCAAGCTCAACGAGCGCGGGCGCGAGCTGGGCGTCTCCACCGAGGGGCTCGGCGTCGCGGTCCGGGCCCTCTTCGACGGCGCCTACGTGGGCGACTACAAGATGGGCGGCGACACCGTCGACCTGGTCGTGATGCCCCGGGGCGGACGCCTGGAGCACAAGGAATTGATGGCCGAGGTCCCGGTATACACCCCCGCCGGCGTGGTCGTGCCGGTGGACACCATCGTCGATTTCGTCCCCACCCTCGCCCCGCAGTCCATCAAACGCATCGAGGAGCTCGAGGCCGTGACCATCAGCGTGCGTCCGCCCGAGGACGCGGCCCTGGAGGAGACCATGGCCTGGCTGCAGGACAACGCCATCCGGTCCGCACGCGACGCCGGCCTCATCGACCGCACCATGCGTGTCAACCTCGAGGGCACTGCCGCGAAGCTCGATGACGTGCAGGCCGCCATGTTCGGGGGTGACTCGGACATCTCGTTCGCCTCGTCGGTGGTGTACGGCGTGCCGGGGGCGATCGGGCTGCTCGGCGTGATCGCGGGCGTGCTCACCATGGTGCGCGGCGCGAAGCGCCACGGGATGCGGGCGGTCTACGGCGGGGTGGGCGCGGTCCTGCTGGGCGTGACGCTCGCGGGCGTCGCCGCGGGCGTGCTGACCGACCCCTCGCTGCTGATGGCCCGGTTCGTGTGGGCTTTGCTGGTGACCTACCTGCTGATGGCGGCGCTGTTCGAGAGCTGGATCGACCCGTTCGTGATCATGTTCAGCGTGCCGCTGGCGGTGGTGGGCGGCTTCGCGGGGCTGCGCATCGTGCACGAGTGGTCGCTGGCTGACCCGACCAAGTCGCCCCAGCAGCTCGACGTGCTGACGATGCTGGGCTTCGTGATCCTGATCGGCGTGGTGGTGAACAACGCGATCCTGATCGTGCACCAGGCGCTCAACTTCATGCGGGGCGCCGAGGGCAGCGAGCCCATGGAGCCCTCCGAGGCGATCTCCAAGAGCGTGCGCACCCGCATGCGTCCGATCTTCATGAGCGTTTTGACCAGCGTGGGCGGCATGCTGCCGCTGGTGCTGTTCCCGGGCTCGGGCTCGGAGATGTACCGCGGGCTGGGCAGCGTGGTGGTGGGCGGGCTGGTGGTCAGCACCGTCTTCACGCTGATCCTGGTGCCGCTGCTGTTCAGCCTGGTGCTGGAGATGCGGCGCGGGTTCAGCCTGGTGTGGACCGGTCGCGAGACGCGCGAGGCCAGGCCGGACGACTTCGGGCGGCTGGAGCCTGCCGGGGCGTAGGAGCGGATCGGAGTGTGACGATTGGGGACGGTCCCGTCGCGTGCGCTCCGGGCCCGTTCAGACGGGGCTATCTCGGCTTTAGCAGTTTCCCTCGGCTTGCGCGGAGGCCGAGAAGTGGGGGGGTCAGTTGCCGGCGTTGGCCTGGGGCCACTCGGGGGCGTCGCGGAGCGACATGTCGAGGCGCCGGGCGTCGGCCGGGGGGACGGTGATGCGGTTGGACAGGCTGACGCTGTTGCGCGAGGACTTGCCGAGCCCCCAGATCATGACGTCGGGCGTCTCGGGGCTGGAGCGTTTGGCGGCGTTCTGCTTGAACTGGACGGTGAGCATCATCCCGACGGGGACGTCCACGGCCCAGACGGGCTCGCCGTCGCGCGTGTCGATGAGGGTGAGGGTCTTGGGCTCGTAGGTGGTCGAGACGTAGGTGAAGGTGTCGTTGGAGAAGCCGCTGCCCCCCTCGCGATGGGCGGCGCATCCGGAGAGTGTGGCGGCGCCGAGGGCGGCGGCGAGAACGGCGGTCGCGAGCGGTGCGGTGCGGGGCATGGGGGTCTCCGGCGGGGTGTGGGGACATCCTACGATGCGGGCGGGCCCGGTGTGCGGGTGTCCGTCATGGTTATCGGGAAGATCGGCCAATGTCTCCACACCCCCCCACACAGTCCGAGACAAATCCCGGCGTGGGCGGGGTTTCCGGCGTCGGGGTCCGTGTCGGGCACGGGTGGGACCGGCACCGGCTGGCGTCGCCCGAGGACGGCGGGCGCCCCCTCGTGGTCGGCGGCGTGCGCCTCGAGTCGCCCGTCGGCCCGGTCGCCCACTCCGACGGGGACGCCCTGTACCACGCCGTCACCGATGCGCTGCTGGGGGCGATCGGGGCGGACGACATCGGGGTGCTGTTCCCGAACGACGATCCGAGGCACGACGCGGAGGACTCCGAGGTGTTTCTAAGGGAGGCCGTGCGTCGGGTGCGGGAGGCGGGGTACGGCGTGGTGAACCTGGACGCGACGGTGCGCCTGGAGCGTCCGAGGCTGTCGCCGGTGAAGGGGCGGATGCTCGAGAACCTGCGGCGCGTGCTCGGGTGCGAGGCGGTGAACCTCAAGGGCAAGACGGGCGAGGGCGTGGGGCCGGTGGGGGAGGGGCGCGCGATCGAGGCGGACGCGGTGGTGCTGCTGTCGCGGGTGTGAGAGACCGCTCGAGAACCCCCTCGCTTGCGCTCGGGGCTAGTTGGGGCGGGTGAGTCGCTTGTTGAACTTGCGTCGGATGCCCCAGTCGGCGAGGGCGGGGAAGGTGGTGGCGAGGCCGAAGAGGGTGCGGGCGGGGAGGGAGGTCCAGATCTCGCCGCCGCGTCCGCGCCGGAGCTGTCGGACGATCGCGTCGGCGACCTTGGCGGGTGGTTGGAGCCCGGATCGCATCTTGGGGAGGAGGCGTGGGTTGTCGGAGTTGCGGGCGGCGGTGTCGAAGAACTCGGTGTCGGTGCCGATGGGGTGGACCGAGGAGACCGCGACGCCGCGCGGGGCGAGCTCGTGACGCATGGCCCGGGCGAAGTGGTCCTGGGCGGACTTGGAGGCGGAGTAGGCGGCGTAGAAGGGCACCGCGAGCTTGGACAGGCACGACGAGCACAGCAGGGCGTGGCCCGCGCCGTGGTTCACGAAGCGGTCGAGGGCGGGGCGGACGAGGTTGAGCGAGCCGTAGAAGTTGGTCTCGAACATGTCTCGGATGGACTGCTCGGGTTGGGTCCAGGACTCGGTCTCGACGCCGTAGCCGGCGTTGGCGAAGACGGCGTAGACGGGGCCGAACTCTCGTTCTGCGCGGTCGAGGAGGGCGAGGCAGTCGTCGGGGTTGTTGACGTTGCCGGGGAGCACGAGGGCGGAGCCGCCGGCGCTGCGGATCTTGTCCGCCACGGCATCGAGTTTCTCTTGCCGGCGTGCCATCAGCGCAACGGGCATGCCCGCCCGCGAGCAGGCGAGGGCGGTGGCGGCGCCGATGCCCGAGGAGGCGCCGGAGATGCAGATGGGCTTGCCTGACAGGTCAACCGTCATCGGGGCGTTCCTGGGTGGTGCGTGCGAGCAGCCAGCGGAGTTCCGGGCGACGGGTGAGGTGCGCCAGCAGACCGTACGCGAGCCCGCCGGCCCCTGTGGCGGCGGCGAGCCGGAGGAGGGTGCCGGTCCAGGTGTCGGAGGGCAGGAGGCGCTGTGCGAGCAGCACGGCGAGGCCCATGCACGCGGTGATGGCGAGGACGGTCGCGACCGGGGCGAGCACCGGGTGCGGGCGGGTGTGCGTGGCGCGCGTTCGGAGGATGAGGGCGAGGGCGAGGGTCTGGAGGAGGGCGGTGATCGCGGTGGCGAGCGCCAGCCCGGCCTCGCGCAGGGGCCAGATGAGGACGAGGTTGAGGGCGAGGTTGAGGGCGACGGTGGCGAGCGCGACGCGCATGGGTGTGGTGGTGTCGCCCCGGGCGTAGAAGGCCCGGGTGAAGAGCTGGTTGAGCGAGTAGGCCCAGACGGCGCCGGCGTACATGAGCAGGACGGCGGCGGCGCGGTCCACGCCGTCCTGGGAGAAGCCGGAGGAGGAGCCGTCCGGGCTGGAATAGAGCACGGTGACGAGGTCGGTGCGGACCAGCAGCAGGCCGAGCGAGGCGGGCAGGGCGATGAAGAGCGAGAGGCGGACGCCGCGTGCGAGGACGTCGGCGAAGCGTTCGGGGTGCTGGGCGGCGCGGGCCAGTGCGGGGAAGGCGGCGGTGGCGACGGCGATGCCGAAGACGCCGAGCGGGAACTGGTAGAGGCGCTGGGAGAAGAAGAGCACGGCGTTGGAGGTGTCGTCGAGCGGGTAGGGGCGGGCGAGGATGGTGGGGCCGAACCAGATGGGGTACATGGCCAGGAGGGTGTCGGCGAGTGTGTTGAGCTGGAGCGTGCCCAGGCCGATCAGGGCGGGCAGCATGGTGCGTCGCATGGCGCGGGCCCGCTCGCGTGCGGCGTCGGTGACGGCGTCCCAGCGGACGTGCCGGCGGAGGGAGGCGAGCGACCAGGCGATCTGGGCGACCCCTGCGACGAGCGTGGAGGCGGTGATGGGGTAGGCCCAGGCCTGCGGGGTGGTCTGGATGAGGAAGTAGGGGAGGGCGGCGGCGAGCAGGCAGGCGTTGAGGAGTATTGGAGCTGCGGCCCAGACGGCGAACTTCTTGTGCGCCTGCAGCATGCCGCCGAGGATCGCGGCGACGCAGATCAGGGGCATGAAGGGCAGGGCGATCATCATGAGGCGGAGGGAGAGGGAGCGCTCGGGCGAGCCCGGGAAGGCGAGCAGGAGGGCGCCGAGGGCGAGCTCGAGGGCGACGGTGATGGCGGCGGTGAGCAGCAGGAGCCACCGGAGGACGACGCGTGCGTAGGGCCCGGCCTCGTTGGTGGCGTTGGCCTCGTCGTCGTCGGCGAGGCGGGTGTATGGAGGGAGGAAGGCGGCGGAGAGGGCGCCCTCGCCGAAGAGGCGCCGGAAGGTGTTGGGGACGAGCAGGGCGGCGGCGAAGGCGGAGCCGACGGCGGTGTCGGCGAAGATGCGGGCTGTGACGAGGTCGCGCGCCAGCCCGGTGACGCGCGACGCGAGGGTGACCAGCGAGAGGGTGCGCGTGCCGGAGGCGAGGGAGTCGTCGGTTGAGACTGGTGTTCGCTCGGCCATGTGTCTGAGCGAGCGTATCGGGCGTGGGTGGCGTGGGCGCATGAAAAGAGCCCGGCGTGCGCCGGGCTCTGTGGGTGCGGTGTGGAGGGTCGCTCAGGCGCGGCGGCGCCGGGAAGCGATCAGGCCGCCCAGGCCCAGCAGGGTGGCGGTGGCGGGGGTGGGGACGACGTCCTGGATGAGGAGCTGGTACCCGCTGGTGCCGCCGGTGGAGTCGAACTGGCCGAAGATGCCCTCGATCTCGAGGGGGCCGGCGGAGATGGGGCCGTAGTTGGCGTTGAGGAAGTCGGCGATCTGCTGGGTGGCGACGCGGACGGTGAAGGAGCCGAAGCCGTCGGTGAAGGTGTAGTTGGTGCCGGAGGCCCAGTTGTTGCCGACGTCCGAGGCGGCGGCCATGGCGGTGACGCCGACGCGCTGGGACTCGAGGCCCTCGGCGGTGGCGGCGCCGTTCTGGAGGTCGGCGCCGGTGATGGCGATCGCGGAGGCGTCGCCGCCGCTGCCGATGAGGGAGACGGCTGAGGGGAAGGTGAGCTCGGCGAAGCCGTTGAAGGCGTCGCGCTCGCCCTGTGTGATGGAGACGACGTCGCCGACCTGCAGTCCGAGCAGGTCGTAGTCGCCCTGGCTCAGGAAGATGTTGATGGCTCCGAAGGGGTCGGTGGTGTCGCGGATGAAGAACGACGCGACGGATCCGGAGTTGACGGTGTCGAAGTTGTTGAGGACGACGCCGCTGGGGATGTCCCAGAAGGTGCCGGGGGCGCCGTTGCGGGCGTCCTGGACGGGGGTGGCGACGGCGGCGCCGGCGCACAGCGCAAGCGTTGCAACTGCGTACTTCATGTCTGATACCTCTCTCGTCTCTGGGTGTCTCTCGTGACTCTTCTCTCGCGCGGCGGTCCGGCCGCACGCGTGACGGTACGGATTCACGGGCCCTCGGTAGCGGCGGTAGATACGGTCTTACACGAGTTTAACGGACCGGGTTCGAGCCCGCATCTCGGCGCAAGTGCCTGACCGACAAGACGATACAGGACGCGACCAGCACGCCTGCGGCGTCCGCGGCCAGGTCGAGCCGGTCGAACGTGCGGTCGAACAGCGGCTGGGTGGTCTCGTCGAAGACGGCAAAGCCCAGCGCCAGAGGAATCAGCACCCTGGCGGGCGGGGCGTAGGCGCCGGCCAGCAGCCCGGTCCATACGGCGAACACGATCGCGTGCACGACGAGGTCGGAGCGGTCGATCGGGCCGTCCACGGCGAGTCCGGGCCAGTGGGTGGCGGTGAGCAGCGCGAGGGTGGCGAGCCAGAAGATGGCGCGTGCGGGCGTTCGTCGCGTGGGGGGTCGGTTCACGGGGCGGCCCGGGGCGCGGGCTGCCCGGGTCGGTTGTCGACGATCGAGGCGCCGCGGAGGACGGTGATCTCGGCCTCGGAGAGGTCGGCCTGTGCGTGCCCGAGGGCGAGGTCCCACTCGGCGATGACGGACTGGGCGAGCTTCTGGTAGTCGAGCGATCCGGGTGCCCAGGGGGCGTACTGGAAGACGGTCTGTCCGAAGGAGGGGCACTCGGCGAGCTTGATGTTGCGCCGGATGGGCGGGCGGTAGACGCGTGCGGAGGCCCAGGGCTTGTCGGTGCCGCGGTGCTGGTCGAAGAAGGCCTCGAGGTCGGCCACGACCTCGCGGGTGTGTGTGGCCTGTGAGTCGTGCATGCACAGGACGATGCCGGCGACGCGCAGGTGCTCGTTGAGCTGGGCCCGGACGAGCTGGACGGTCTCGAGGAGCTTGCCGACACCCTGGAGGGCGAGGAAGTGGGCCTGCATGGGGATCAGGACCTCCTGGGCGGCGACGAGCGCGTTGGTGGTGAGCAGCCCGAGCGAGGGCGGGCAGTCGATGAGGATGAACTCGAAGTGCTCGCGCAGGCGGAGCAGGGCGTCGTGCAGGCGGGCGTGCCGGCGTTCGGCCGAGGTGAGCTCGGGCTCGGCGGCGGCGAGGTCGGTCTCGGAGGCGATGAGGGCGAGGTTGTCGTCGATGCGGCGGACGGCCTCGCCGGGGTCGGCCTCGGGGTCGAGCAGCAGGTCGTAGACGGTGCCGTGCGTGTCGGTCTGGCCGGGCTCGGCGCCGAGGTGGAGGGTGGCGTGGGCCTGGGGGTCGAGGTCGATGACGAGGGCGGAGCGTCCTGCGCGTGCGATTGCGGCGGCGAGGTTGACGGTGGTGGTGGTCTTGCCGACACCGCCCTTCTGGTTCATGAGGGCGATGACGCGCGAGGGCGGGGTGTCGTGCGCGTCCTGCGGGGTGTGGCTCGTGTCCGTGAGCATGCCCGGAGTATACCGGATGGCGGGTCCCGGGCGTCGGTGTCGAGACGGGGAAGTGCCGCGTGCGGGGCGGTTCAGTGCTCGGGGGCGGGGCTGGCGCCGGCGGGGGAGTCGCCCGCGGGGGACGGGGAGGGGTCGTGCCTGCGTGGGGGGCGTGCGAGCTGCTGCTCGAGCTGGGTGCGCCTGGCGATCTTGATGGCGTAGACGCCGATCCAGGAGAAGAAGAGGACGGCGAGGAGGTAGACGATGCGGGCCCTGGTCTCGGTGGCGAGGACGCCGAGGGTGGCGCAGGTGGCGCCGATGGCGTAGAGGACGAAGACGGCGCCCTTGACGCCCAGGGCGCGCTTGAGCATGTGGTGGAGGTGGTCCGCGTCGGGGTCGGACATGCGTTTGCCGGCGAGCTTGCGCCGGACGATGGCGAGGGCGGTGTCGGTGATGGGGATGCCGTAGATGATGAGCCCGGCGATGACGAGGTAGGTCTTGCCGGTGTCGCCGAGTGAGAGGATCATGACGGCGGCGGCGTACCCGAGGAGGAGGGAGCCGCAGTCGCCCAGGAAGATGGTGGCGGGGTTGAAGTTGTGCGGGAGGAATCCGAGGCAGCCCCCGAGGACGGCGAGGCAGAGGATGATGCGGGCCGAGTCGAGCGGGCCGTCGTCGACGATGGCGAGGGTGAGGGCGATGACGAGGAATCCGGCGGTGGCGATGGCGGTGGTGCCCGAGAGGAGGCCGTCGAGGCCGTCGATGAAGTTGGCGGCGTTGGTCGCTCCGAGCACGAAGAGCGCGATGGCGATGGCGCCGGACCAGTAGATGAAGTCGATGGTGACGTCGCCGGTGCCTCCGGTGAGCCAGCCGACGGCGGGCCAGTCGGTGGGGAGGGTGGCGATGGTGTAGACGAGGTCGCGGTTTCCGAGCCAGGCGCCGATAGTGGGGCTGAGGACGCCGCGTGCGAGGTTGGTGCCGATGTTGCCCCAGGCGAGCCCGGCGGCGGCCATGAGCTGCATGCCGAGCTTGACGCGGGGGGAGAGCTCGTAGACGTCGTCGAGGAAGCCGGCGAGGACGATGATGGTGAGCCCGCCGACGATCCAGAAGGGGAAGGGGTAGTGCCGGTAGCCGTCCTCGAGGTGCTCTGTGACGTGGAAATCGATGAGGCCTTCGAAGCGGAGGGCGAAGTAGGAGTAGAGGATGCCGGTCATGATGCCGGCGAAGACGGCGACGCCGCCGAGGTAGGCGACCGGGACCTTGTGCTGCTTGCGGGGGTCGGTGGGGTGGTCGATGATGTCGAAGGCGATGGCGAGGCGGCGGACCAGCGGGGTGAGCAGGAGCGTGACGAGGAAGGCGACGCCGAAGACGCCCAGGTAGCCCTGCAGCACCTCGAAGCGCGAGGGCTCGCCCTGTTCCATGCCGACGACCTGCATGAGGTTGCGGACGCTGTCGAGGTGGGACTGGGCCTGCTCCTCGAGCGCGCGGAGGCGGGCCTCGGCCCCGGGGGTGAGGGTGTTGGGCGGGGTCACGCGTCACCCCCGGTCTGGCGCGGCTGTGTGCGTCCGATGCCGGGGCGTCCGGCGGGGGATTCCGCGGCGAGGTCGAGGATGGTCTGGCGCAGCGGGATGCGGGGCTGGAAGCCGGTGAGGTCCCTGAGGCGGGACAGGTCTGGCCGGCGCTGGCGGAGGTCCTCGAAGCCGGCGGGGTAGGCGTCGGAGTAGGGGATCTTGCGGATGGGCGAGTCGGAGGCGAGCGTCTCGGTGACCAGGTCGGCGAGGCCGGCGATGGTGACGGGCTCGTCGTGCCCGACGTTGATCACGCGGGCGCGGGCGCCCGGGTGGGCCAGCAGCGCGGGGAGGACGGCTGCGACGTCGCGGGCGTCGCAGAAGCAGCGCGACTGCTCGCCGTCGCCGTAGATCGTGATGGGCTCGCCCCGCAGCGCGGCGGCGACGAAGGCCGGGACGACCATGCCGTAGTCGCCGACCTGCCTGGGCCCGACGGTGTTGAAGAACCGGCAGACGACGACGGGGACGGCGCGGAGGCGGTCGTAGGCGAGCGCGAGGTGCTCGTCGAGGGCCTTGGTGGCGGCGTAGGACCAGCGGGTTGTGGTGGTGGGCCCGTAGAGGCAGTCGTCGTCCTCGGAGAAGACACCGGTGTTGGGCTTGCCGTAGACCTCCGACGAGGAGGCGACGAGGGTGGGGGGGCTGTCGTGGCGCTGTGCGTACTCGAGCACGGCGGCGGTGCCGTGCACGTTGGTCTCGATCGCGCGGATGGGGTCCTCGAGGACGAGGCGGACGCCGACGGCGGCGGCGAGGTGGTAGATCTCGTCGAAGCGGCGGTCGGGCAGGAGGTCGCCGATGCGGGCCACGTCGCCCTCGACGAGTTCGACGCGGTCTCGGACGCCGTCGAGGTTGGAGGCCCGTCCGGTTGAGAGGTCGTCGAGCACGGTGACGCGCCGGCCGAGTGAGACCAGCCGGTCGACCAGGTGCGAGCCGATGAATCCGGCCCCGCCGGTGACGAGGCACGAGGGGTGGTCGTGATGTTCGTCCGGGCGGTGCATGCGTGAGCGTACGTTGGTTCAGGCCGACTTGAGCTCTTGCTCGGTCGCGGGGGCCTCGTTCTGCTGGTAGTCGTGCGCGGTCTGGATGTTCTTGCGGAGGTAGCCGCCTGCGGCGGAGCGCACGGCGTTGACGACGACGCCGAGGAACTGGCCGCGTGCGTCGTCGAGGTCGCGCTTGAGTCGTGCGACCATGCCCCGCTTCTCGGCGAGTGCGCGGACGACGAGGACGGAGGCGTCGACTCGGTTGGCGAGCGTGGCGGCGTCTGAGGAGACGAGCGCGGGAGAGACGTCGAGGATGACGATGTCGTACTCCTCGGTGGCCTTGGCGAGCAGCGCGGACATGGTCTCGGAGCCGAGGTGCTCGTAGATGCGGTGGCGCTTGTGGCCGACGGGGAGGAAGTCGAGGTTCTCGTCGAGGGCGTGGACGATGTCCCGGTCGAAGGACTCGATGCCGGAGAGGATCTCGGCGAGTCCGTTGGTCTCGGCGACGCCGTTGAGGGTGTGCAGGGAGGGCCTGCGGTAGTTGGCGTCGATGAGCAGGGTCTTGCGCCGTGCGGCGGAGCAGGCGCTGGCGAGGTTCATCGCGACGGAGGTGGCGCCCGAGCGGGGCTGGCAGCCGGCGACCATGAGGGTGCGGTGCCCGGCGCGGTCCATGGACTTGAGTATGGAGGAGCGGAGCTGCCGGTAGTGCTCGGCCAGCACGGAGTTGGGGACTGACTTGAAGACGGTCTCGGGCGATGCGACGTCGGAGGGGTCCTCGGCGGCGTCGGGCAGGGAGCCGACGACGGTGGTCCTGGGGATCATGCCCACGTCGGCGACGGTCTTGACGCGCTGGTCGAGCAGCTCGAGCGCGACGATGACGCCGGCGACCAGGGCGCAGAAGAAGAAGAGCACGCCGGGGATGATGATCTTGGGGTCGGGGAAGCTGACGCGGTCGGGGACCTGCGGTGCGGAGTAGAGGGTGATGCGTCCGATGAGGTCGGGGTTCTTCTTCTCGAGCTCGTCCTGCAGGCTGCGCTGGGCGTTGATCTGCTCGCGGAGCGAGGTGATCTGGCGGTCGTACTCGTCGATCTGCCCGATGATGCGGGTGGTGTCCACGAGCCTGCCGACGAGCTCGTCGGCGCGGGTCGTGAGCTCCTGCTCCTCGGCGCGGAGCCCGCTGATGCCGGAGCGGAGCGAGTCCATCTCGGCGTCGAAGAGCTTGCGGAGCTTCTGCTCGCGGACGTCGGCCATCTCCTGCTCGGTGGCGGCGATGCGGTTGTCGAGCCTGCGGACGGTGCGGTGCTCGGGGGTGAGGCCCTCCCGGAGCAGGGCCTTGCGCTCGGTCTTGAACTGGTTGAGCTCGGCCTGGAAGTTCTGGATGGAGGGCTCGAGATCGACGTTGGCGATCTGGGTGTCGGTGTACTGGATGCCCGTGTCGGAGGTGAGCATGGCGTCGTAGTTTTCGAGCTTGTCGGAGGCGTTGGCGATGTTCTGGGTGATCTCGATGATGGCCTCGTTGAGCAGCGCGAGCTGCTGGCTCATCTCGGACCGGTCCGCGTCGAGCGAGGTGACGCTCTGCTCGGAGATGAGGCGTGCGCGGTCGGAGACCACCTGGCGCAGCTCGGTCTCGAGCCCGGTGATGACGCGGGTGAGCTCCTCGCGGTTGGTGCCGATCTCGATGCGCATGTCGCCGGTGAGGTCGGCGAGGTACTGCTTCTGCACGAGCCTGGCCAGCCCCGCGGCGGTCTCGTCGTCGGCGTGGGTGGCGCGCAGGCGGATGTAGTACGTGCCCTGCACGATGCTGGCGTGCACGGTGTCCTGCAGCTCCTCGAGCGCATCGGGGATGTTCAGGGTGCCCTTCTGCAGGAACTGCGAGTGGAACCTGGGCGCCTCGGTCGGCAGCAGCGGGTCGGTCAGCACGTCGCGCAGGATCTCGTCGGAGACCATCCGATCGCGCTGCGTAGACATGAACCGCTCGATCTCGTCGTCGTCGATGTTCTGGGCGCGTCCCAGTTCCTCGATGTCGGACTGGTTGCGCACCACGAAGACCGCCTCGGCGGCGTACCTGGGCGCGAAGACACGCAGCCCCACCCAGACCGCCAGGCCCAGGCCGATGCCCACGACCAGCGCGATCGGGATCGCCCAGGCGTACTTCTTGAGCAGCTTGACGGGGTCGAGGGTGACGCTGCCGGCGCCGGGACCCTGAGCGGCCGGCCCTCCGGGGCGGGGGCCGGCGGGGGATCTGGGGTTCTGGAAGCTGCTCATGGGGTGCTCCGGGTGTTCTCGGACGTGGCGGGCGGGGGTGTGCCTGTCTGGTATCGGTCGCGGTCAGGGTGCGGCTGAGTCGATCTCGGCGTCGAGCTCGTCGAGCTGCTCGGCCATCTCTTCCATGCCCACGGTCTCGAAGACCGTGTTGCGGGCCAGCTGGGAGGTTTTGCGGGCCTCCTCGATCTCGCCCCGGGCCAGGTGGTACCGGGCCCGGGCCATCGCGACGGTCACCCGCTGGGCCCGGTCTGCGGCGAGCTCGCCAGCCCGCTCGAGGTGACGCAGGGCGTCGTCGAAGCGCCCCAGCTCGGTGTAGATCCGGGCCAGGGTGTCGTGGGGCGAGAGCGCGTCGGGGGCCAGCTCGGCGGACCGCTGGGCGAGCGGCAGGGCCTCCTCGGCCGAGTCGAAGTGCAGGGCCAGCAGGTACGCCTGGTTGTTCAGCAGCTCCCAGTCCTCGGGGAATCGGGCGAGGCCCTCGTCCCAGACGGCCCGGGCCCGCTGGAAGTCGTCCGCCGCGTACCACACGTTGCCCTCGATGCGGTAGGCGAGCAGGGCCAGCGGGTTGGCGTCGTCCAGGTCGCGCAGCGTGCGGAGCAGCGAGGCGCCCTCCTCGGCGTTCTCGGGAGAACGCACCAGCTGCTGGGCGATCACGAAGTCGAGCCAGGGGCGGGTGTCCTCTGGGAGGGAAAGGGCCGGGTCGGCGGCGATCTGCTGCATCGTGCTCGCGGCGGTCTCCGGGTCGTCCCGGAAGACCCGCTGCACGTTCTGGGCCCAGCTCAGCACCTGCTCGGGGCGCTGGGCGGTCTGGAGTGCGCTGGTCAGGGCCCGCACGGTGGAGTTGGCGCGTCCCTGGGCGTTGCGGACCGTCGCCTCGGTGCAGAGCATCAGCATCGAGTTCACCTGGTCGGGCGGGACAAGCCTGCGGAGCTCGTTGAAGATCGCCTCGGCCTGGGAGGCGCGCGGCGGGGTGAGCCTGGCGTAGGAGTCGATCAGCAGCACGCCGACGTTCAGGTTCTTGGACTGATCCCAGGCCATCTGGGTGTACCCCGTGGCACGATCCCACTGCTCGTGGTTGGCGAAGACGCGGGCGCAGTTGAGCATGAGCTGCGCGTCGTCGGAACGCTTGGCGATGATGCTGTCGGCCAGGCTCGCGGCCTGGGCGCCACGCCCCATCTTGAGCTGCTCGTTCATCAGCCCGAACAGGAGCTGCTCGAGATCGGGGTTGGCGTCCACCGCGGCGCGGATGTCGGCGATGGCCTCGTCGCCGATGGGGCGGCCTGCCTTGCGGTCGCGGTCCACGCGGAGCATGCCGCGTACTCGCAGGGCACGCCAGTTGTCCGGATCGACGCGGAGGGCGGCGTTGAGGTCCGCGTTGACGTCAGCCTCGAGCGCGGGGTTGCCCAGGTTGGCCTCCGCCCGGCGGACGTAGACGAGCGGGCTTTGGGGGTAGCGCTGCACCGCCTGGTCGAGCATGGAGCGGGCCTCGGCCTCGCGTCCCAGCCCGGAGAGGATCTCGGCCCGCTGCAGCATGGTCGTCAGGTCGGTCTCGCTGATCTGGTCGAGCTGGGCCAGGGCCTCGTCGAAGGGCGGGAACTCCTGGCGGAGCATCGACTCGATCAGACGCTTGCGGTACTCCTGAGTCGGCGTGTCGGCGCCGGCCTCGACGATGGCGGAGAAGGCCTCCGCGGCGTCGGAGAAACGCGAGCGGGTGAAGTAGAGATCGCCGAGCAGACGCTCGGCGTCGAAGCGGCCCTCGGCCTGGACGGCGCGGGCCTGCTCGATCGCGGGCATCGCCAGGTTGAGCTGGTCGCGGGCGATCATGAACCGGGCGTAGGCGAGGTAGGTGTCGGCGGTGATCTCGTCCTCGGGACGCTCGAGCAGGTAGTCCTGGAACAGGGACTGGGCGGCGGAGATGCCGTCCACCGGGTCGTCCCGCTGGCCGTCGTTGTCCGTGTCCAGCAGCAGGCGGCCCTGGTCGGCGTGCCAGCGCATGTCGAGCAGCACGGCGGCGAGCTCGTCGTTCTGCTCGCGGATCTCGTCGATCAGCGGGCGCGCGTCTTCGAACCGTCGCGCGAGGATGTACAGCTCCGCGAGCGCGGCGTTGTTCAGCCGGTTGTCCGGCTCGGTCTGGCGGATGGTCTCGCGCCGGGCGGTGGCCTCGGCGCGACCGGCCGGCCCGCCGGCGCGGGCCTCGAGCGTGAGCCAGGCGTTCTCGATGGCGCGCGGCGCGTTGCGGAGTTCCCGGGCCTCCCGCACCGCCGCGAGCGCGTCCTCGGTCCGCCCGGCGGCGTCGAGCAGCTGCACGTGCTGCAGGCGTGTGCCGGGGTTCGAGGAGTTGAGCGACAGGGCGTTCTCGATCGTGGCGATGGCGACGTCCAGGTCGCCGTTGAGCGCGTGCTGGTTGGCCAGGATGCGCAGCGTGTTGGTGTCGTCGTACCCCTGTGCCACGAGCAGGTCGAGCTGGCGGATCGCCTCGTCGTGGTCGCCCCGGGCGCCGGTGAGCCTGGCCCGGAAGATCGCGCCCTCGGCCCGGTCGATGTTCAGGCGTGACGCGGCCTCGGCCATGGCCTCCGCGGTCTCGAAGTCGCCCGAGCCCAGCGCGATCTCGAAGGCGTACTCCACCACCTCCGGGTCGTCGGCGCCCTGGGCGACGGCCCGGTCGAACTGCTCGCGGGCCTCTTCCGGCTTGCCCAGAGAGAGGAAGACGCGGTACTTCGTCAGCGCCTTCTGTGCGTCGGTGCGCTCCGACAGGTCGACCAGCGTCAGCAGGGCCTGCTCGACGGAGTCGGACTGCAGCGCGCTGGTGAACTGATCGAGCAGCTGGCTGCCCGGGTTGGCCTCGGCGGCGAGACGCGCGGTCTCGCGTGCCTCCTCGATCCGCCCCAGGTCGAGCTGGGCCTGGATCAGCTCGATCGAGAGACGCTCGTTATACCCGAACGCCTTGACCCGCTCGGCGAGATAGGCCGCGGCCTCCTCCACCGGGCCAAGGGTCGGGTCGTTGTCGATCTCGCCCGACCGGATATCGATCGCGTCGAAGTAGGCGGCCATGGGGGAGCCGTCGTCCCGGCGCACGAGCGGGCGCAGGTACGCGATGCGCTCCTGCACGCCCTCGTTCTCGGGCTCGATCTGGGCGATGAGCTCGAACTGGCGGAGGGACTCCTGCTCGTTGCCCAGCCGGAGCTGGACCTCGGCCATGGCGAGCATGGCGGTGCGGTTGCCCGGCTGGATCTCCAGCATGCGGGTCAGGAGCGTCTCGGCCTCGGTGTCGAGCCGCATCTCCATGGCGACCTGGGTCTGGCGCCACAGCCCCCTGGGGTCGCGCTGCAGCGTCTGGTTGTTGTAGTCGCGGTACTTGTCGCGCGCCGCGGTGAGCTCGCCCCGGGCGTGCGCGATCAGGCCGTCGAGCATCATCAGGTAGGCGTCGTCCTCGGCGACCTGCCGGGCGTACTCCTGGCGGTCCTGGACCGCCCGCTCGAGCGCCTGCGTGTTGTCGCCGCCGGGGTTCTGCAGGACGGCGCTCAGGCGGGCGCGGGCCCGGCGGAACATCGCCTCGCGCCGCAGCGAGATGCGCACGAAGCCCTCCAGGCTGACCGGGAGGTTCGAGAGCCTGGCGAGGTGGTCGTAGTGTTCCAGGGCGGCCCCGCTGTCGCCCGACCGCTCTGCGAGCTCGCCGGCGGCGATGCGGATGCGGGCGTCGTCCGGACGCACGCTGGTCAGGTGCTCGGCGATCCGGCGCGACTGGGCCAGGCCCCCCCGCGGGTCGGCGGACTGCTCCAGCGTCGAGAAGACCAGCAGCAGGTTCGGGTCCACGTCCCCGGGTTCGGAGGCGATGATCGCGTCTGCGATGGGGGGCAGGGCGGGCGCCATGTCGGACAGCAGCTCGTTCTCGACGGCCTGGGCCCGGTCGGGGAGCATGCCCCGGGTGGCCCGGGCGACGTCGCGCCCGTGCTCGCGGATGAGCAGCTCGATCATGGCCCTGGGCGCGATCGGCCTGTGCTCCAGCAGGTTCTTGAGCACGCCGATCGCGTTGTCGAGGCTCTCGATGGAGCGGTCGGTCAGGCCGGCCTCGGCCTCGGCCTCGGACTGGGCCGCGTGCCACCAAGAGAGTGCGACGGCGGTCTCCTCGTCGCCCGGTCGGGCCCCGAGGGCGGTCTCGAGGTCGGTGCGGACGCGGTTGTACAGGTCGCGCTCGAGCTCGCCGCCGGCGGAGATGACGTTGGCCAGGGGGATGGCGCGATACCGGTACAGCGTCTTCCAGTCGTCGCCCGCGGGCGGGTTGGCCTCGAGGCGGACGATCGAGTTGTTGGCCCGGTCGACCACGCCCATGGCGCTCTGGAGCTCGGCCGGCCCGAGCAGGAAGCGTTCCAGCAGGAACCCGAGGTACTGCTCCTGGGCGGCGATGTTGGCCGGCTCGTTCTGCGCGAGCTGCATGTAGGCCGCCATCAGGTCGTTCATCAGCCGGTCGCGGTAGGTGGTCTCGCTCTCGGGCGTGAGGTTGCTGATCGACTCGGCCCACTTGTTGAGGTACTCGGCGTTTGTGGGCTCCTTGTTGACCGCCTTGGAGTAGGCGCGACGGGCCTGGTCCCACTCCCCCTGCTCGGCGAGCCGGTCGCCGATCCGAGCGTTCTCGGCGGCGGACTTGAAGACGAGCAGGTAGCCCGCGACGCCGACGACGCCCGCGAAGACGACGAGCGAGGCGCCGAGGATGGTGACGAACTTGACGTTGACTTTGGCGGCCATGGGCGTGTTCTCTCCGCGGCGCGGGGTGGTGGGTCAGCTCTGGGTGCCCGGTGCGGTCTGGGCGGGATGGCGCCCCTCCTGGACGAGGATCCAGTCGGGCACGCAACGCATGATCTCCCCGATCAGCTCGGAGAGGAGGCTGCCCGACAGCTCGGCGTGGTGCTCGGGCGAGCTGGAATCCACGCTGGTGGTCTGGACCTTCAGATAGAAGGCGTAGTCGCTGGTCAGGTCGAACGCCAGGTTCCGGACCTGCTCGGCCGACGCCACCGTTCCCCCGTTGGCGACGAAGAAGTAGCCCGCGTGCAGCGCCCCGACCCGCTCGCCGATGTCGAACGCTGAGATGCGCATCCGCAGCGGGGACTCGGGCGTGACGCCGCGGGGCAGGCGCACACGCACGCCCGGGGCGTCTGTGTAGGCGGGGTCGCTGGGGAGGCGCGCGGTGTAGATCGCCTCGGCGTCGCCGGCGTACTGCTCGGGCACCGTCTCGTCCGGACGCCACAGCGAGGTGTCCATCGGGAGCGGCAGCGTCGAGGCCAGCGAGGACTGGCGCAGGCCGCCGCCCACGAAGCAGCGCTCGGGGACGTGCGGCACAGTGTCGATCATGCCGGTGTAGTAGGCGATGTGCAGCTCGATCTGGGCCGGCGCGGCGCCCTCCGGCGGGTTCTTCTGGATGTAGGTGCGGTTGAGGTAGTTGCTGGTGCCGAGCTGGTCCACGATCTCGGCCGACTCGAGCCGGTCGGTCCCGACACGGATCCACGAGCGGGTCTCGTTGGGGATGGCGTTGACCAGGCGCCCGCTCTCGGGGTAGATGGCCTGCTTCTGCAGCCGGATGTCGAAGGCGCTGAGCACCGAGCCGAGGGCGACGGCCGAGCCGCCGAACAGGACCGCGGTGAGCGTCGCCGCCACGAGCTGCGGGCGCGACCAGGCCCACCCCGGGCCGGCCGGTCGGGTGGGGGCGTCGTCGGCTTTGGTGGTGGTCTTCGCGGGCTTGCGGGGGTCCGAGATGACCCGCTCCAGCGCCCAGACGATGCCGAGGTACAGCATCAGGGCCGGGAACAGCAGCAGGGTGCCGATGAGGGTGTGGGCCTCGCCCGCGGCGAGCTCGGGGTCGGCCAGGCTCAGCAGGCCCAGCACCGCGACGCGGATGATGTTCATCAGGATCGCGACGGGGGCCGCGAGGAACATCAGCAGCAGCCGCTGCCACCATTCCTTGGCTGAGATCAGGGCGACGAAGCCTGCCAGCGCGATGAAGGCGACGACCATCCGCATGCCCGAGCAGGCCTCGGCCACGTTGAGCGGGATGACGCTGCCCGAGGAGGTGACCAGCTCCAGCGTGTTGCCCTCGATCTCGGTGGTGAACCAGCCGAACGGGGCCCCGATGATGCTCAGCATCACCCAGGAGCCGCGCGACGCGACGAGCTGGAGCTGGAAGGTGATCAGCAGCATGATCCGCTCGGCGATGGTCACCGCGAAGACGAGGTAGGCGATCGGGAGAAAGGCACGGCGCATGACGTCGGGCCCGAGGATCAGCAGGACCGCGCCGAACAGGGCGAGGATCACGCTGAACCCCTGCAGCATGTGGTTCGGCACCACCACCAGGGCGAACACGTAGCACAGGATGCCCATCAGGACCGGGATCATCCCGGGCCAGAACACGCCCGGGGCGGCCCTGGCCAGCGACTCGCGCTGCTGCCAGATCAGCCAGCCGGCGATGATCGGGATCAGGTAGGTGTGCCCCCAGTCGTCCAGGTTCTTGGACGCGAAGTGGTGCTGCTTCCAGAACCAGCGGTAGAACAGCAGGACGAAGGAGAGCGAGACCGCCGCGACCGCGATCAGCCCCGGAGCGCCCGGGAGCCTGATGGTCGAGTCTCGGGCTGTGGAGGTGACGGCGGTTGGCATGGGCGCGTGCGTCGCGTCTGGATCGGAGTCATGGGGCGGTGTCTTGAGGATGTCCCGGCGCGAGCGCGGGCGGGACCGTAGGCGTCCGTGCCGACCCGCAACCTACGACGAGGCATGGGGATGGTTCGCGCCGTCCCGGGGGCGGGTGGAGATGGTATTCAGCGCCCGGTGGGGTTGCGCGGGCCGTGCGGCCTGTGAGTGAAATTCCCCGGTCGGGGCGGGCACGCCGGGGATCGGGTCGCCCGGGTGGCGGCCCGGATTAGCGGATGTTGGTCGGGGGTGCGCCGAAGACGTCGTTGCCGAAGTTCCGGTCCAGCAGGAAGCCGAAGCCGTACGAGGCCCGGAAGCCGTTGCGGATGACGGCCAGCGGGGTGGCCCAGAAGTTGGTGCCGATGTTGATGTGGTCGTCGGGCTTGAGGTAGATATCGGGCTGCGTGCCCTCCGCGATGGCCCGGAGGTTCAGCATGACCGTGGCCTGCTCGTTGGTGCCCACGATTCGGGTCAGGTCCACCCGCTCGGGGATGGCGATCGTGTTCAGGCCGCCCGAGGCGGTGATGGCGCGGGTCAGCGTCAGCTTGCCCGAGGTCGGAAGGTTGAACGAGCCCGGGCGGGCGACCTGCCCGCCGATGTACACCACGCCGGACTGGGCCAGCGGCACGCGGATCACGTCCCCGGGGCGGACGATGATGTTGTACCGGGCGTCGCCCTGCAGCAGCGGCTTGACCGGGACCTCGATCACGCGCTGCGTCACCAGCCCCGTGGCGTCCGCCAGCGGGTCGGGCGTCTGCCCGGGGGGCGTCACGCGGACCGGACCGACCGACTGCACACGGATCCAGCGACCGTCGCGGAAGACCCAGCGGGTGGGCGAGGACGGCGAAGCCGCGGCGGGCTGGCGGTTCTCGGGGCGCTCGCGCTCCCCGGTGATCAGGTCCACGACGGGGTCGGGCTGGTCGGGCTGGGCCTCGAAGGCCCCGGGGGAGGGCTGCGAGAGGTCGTCGATCACGTCGAGCAGGTCCTCGTCCGGCTCCTGCTGCTGCCCGGGGGCGGCCCCGTTGTTGGCCGGCACGTCGCCCGCCGCCTCGGGCGTCAGGGCGACCTGGCGGATGACGTAGACCTTGTCCGCCGCCCCGCCGGAGGACCAGCCTCCGGAGATCAGGGCCTCCAGCAGCTTGTAGTCGGCGCTGGGGATCAGGTACGGGCCCGGCTCGGGGACCCCGCCCATGATGTGGAAGGTCTGCTGGCGACGCGTCTCGGTCACCGCGGAAACGAGCGGGTCGTCGATGAAGGCCGCGGCCTTTTCCTTGACGCGCTGCACGACCTCGTCCTCGGTGAGCCCGGCGACGCGGAAGCGTCCGAGCTGCGGGACCTCGATGAAGCCGTTGGAGTCGACCTGTCGGGGGTACTGCTCGGGCACGCCGACCTGGATCAGGTCGTAGACAGTGAGCGTGATGATGTCGCCGGGGCCGATGATGTAGGGGTCGGACTCGGGGATCAGGTCCGAGGGCTGGATGCTCGAGGGCTCGACCACGACGTACTCGGGGTCCTCGATCACCGCGATGCTCGTCAGGATCGGGACGCGCGTGGGGGTCCGCTCCCAGCGACCGACGACGGAGGGGTCGATGAAGGAATCGGCGTTGCAGCCGGTGAGACCGGCGGCGCCGACGAGGGCGGCGCCCAGGGCGAGGATCGGGGCGTTGCGGAGAGAGGGATTCATGCGGGTGGGCTCCGGCTCTGGTCTCGGGCGGCCGCGTCGGGCCGGTGTGTGGACAGTAACGTATCCAATCGGCGAGTGTTCGTCCGGGTGATGAGGGTTTTCGGTCGTTCTCCGGGTTGGATTGAGGGTGCGCGACCGGGCGACCGACTCCCTAGACTGACCCATGCGTGACGCCGGCGACAACAGGGCAGCGGAGCACGGGATCGGGGCCGGGCCCTCCGAGCGGGCGGTCAGCCTCACCCGGGCCCGCCACCCGCGTCCCCTGGGGGGCGATCCGGCCCGGAACCTGCGACCGACGGTGAGCCTGTCGGGCCTCATCCTGGGCAACGACGAACGCTCCCAGCAGCTCCTGCCCAAGAAAAAGCCCGACTGGCTGCGGGCCCGGGTGCCCTCCGGGGAGGGCTTCCGGTCCACCAAGGCCAACATCGACGCCCACGGGCTCCACACCGTCTGCCAGGAGGCCAGCTGCCCGAACATGGGCGAGTGCTGGGCACGCGGCGTCGCGACCATCATGATCCTGGGCGACACCTGCACCCGCAACTGCGGCTTCTGCAACGTCAAGACCGGACGCCCCCCGGTGACCGACTACGACGAGCCGCGGCGCGTGGCCGAGTCCCTGCGCGGGGCCGACCTCAAGCACATCGTGATCACCAGCGTCGATCGCGACGACCTGCCCGACGGCGGGGCCTCGATCTGGGCCGAGACGATCGTCCGTGTGCGCGACGCCTGCCCGGACCTGTCGATCGAGGTGCTGATCGGGGACTTCAAGGGGGACGAGGCGGCGCTGCAGATGGTGATCGACGCCGAGCCGACCATCATCGCGCACAACCTGGAGACGGTGCGTCGCTGCCACCCGGCCGTGCGTCCCGCGGCCCGGTACGAGCGGACCATGGAACTGCTGCGCCGCGTGAAGGCCCAGGGCGGCATCGCCAAGACCGGCATTATGGTCGGCATCGGCGAACGCGAGCACGAGGTGTACGAGCTGTTCGAGGACCTGGTCCGCCTGACGGGTGATCACGCCGGACCCCGTCCCCCCCAGGGGTGGACGAGCAACGGGGACCTGAACGCTCCCGAGGGTCGCACACATGGGGGGGGGGACCCGTGCGACATCATCACGATCGGGCAGTACCTGCAGCCGACGCGCAACCACCTGCCGATCGACCGGTGGGTGCACCCCGACGAGTTCGCGCGGTACGAGAGGGTCGGGCTGGAAGCCGGGATCAAGGTGGTGATGAGCGGGCCGCTGGTGCGGTCGAGCTACCTGGCCGACGCCCAGGCCGAGGCGGTGCGGGGCGAGGGCGACGCGGCCCGGAAGGTGGGGGCGGTCGAGGCGATTCTCAGCCGTCGGGCTTGAACCGAGTCACGGGTACACTCGGTCATGCCAGGTGTAGACCGCTCAAGCGTCACGATCACGATCGACTACCCGCCTACACCTTGCCGGCGTTGGGGTCTGGGCGAGCGACGCACAGGGGACCTCCCCGGCAACGCGCCGATCGAGCGTCTGCTGAGCGCCAACGAAGCCAACATCGGATCGTTCCTGAGCCTCGCGAGTCAGACGTGCGGGCGGGTCTTGGGCGATGTCGGGCTCGAGGCGGGCGAGCACGATCCCGCCCCTCGCTGGGCCCAGACGTGGCTCCCGGCCTCGGACGCCGCGGCGTTGGTCGGCGCGATCGGGATGTGCGGGGACTCGGGCGGGGCGAGGACGTACCTGGAGATCGGATCGGGCCACTCCACGCGGTTCGCGCGTCACGCGATCGAGCGGCTAGGGCTGGGCACGCGGATCGTGTCGATCGATACCGAGCCGCGTGCGGAGGTGGACGCGCTGTGCGACGAGGTGGTGCGTCGCCCGCTCGAGGAGGCGGCCCCGACGGTGTTCGAGGGGCTGTCGCCCGGAGACGTGGTCTTCTTCGACGGCAGCCACCGGTGCCTGCCCAACTCCGACGTCACGGTCTTCTTCCTGGAGGTGCTGCCCGCCCTCCCCGCGGGCGTGGTGGTGGGGGTGCACGACGTGTTCTGGCCCGCCGACTACCCGCCCGGCTTTGCGGATCGGTGGTACTCCGAGCAGTACGTGCTCGGGGCGTACCTGCTGGGGCTGGGCGATCGGGCCCGCATCCACGCGGCCACCATCACGTGGTCCGAGGCCGACCGGGCCCGCGTGCTCGCCTCCGTCCCGGATGAGACGCGGGCCGCGATCCCCAACCCGCGCGGCGCCTCGCTCTGGTTCTCCCGCACGGAATAGACGGGGCTGCCGATCAATACACTTGAGTATGGACTCGTCCCGCGTCCAGGCCCTGGTCGCCCAGATCGAAGACCGTGATCTGTCGACCGCCGCGCACACCTGGCGTGTGGTGTTGTACACCCGCGCTCTGGCCGAGCGTTTCCACGTGGATGACGAGCTCATGCACCAGCTCACCCTCGGCGCCGCCCTGCACGATGTCGGCAAGCTCGACATCCCCATCGACATCCTCCAGAAGCCCGGCAGGCTCACCGAGGACGAGTACGAGACCATCAAGCTCCACACCGTCGCGGGCTTCGCCCGCCTGGTCCACATGGGCGTCGAGGAGGAGCCCATCCTCGACCTGGTCCGGTACCACCATGAGCGTTGGGACGGGCTCGGGTACCCCTTCGGGCTCAAGGGCGAGCTGATTCCACTGCCCGCACGGTACTTCGCCGTCATCGATTCCTTCGACGCGATGACGTCGCTCCGTCCGTACCGAACCGAGGTCGGGCTGGACGCCGGTGAGCGTGCGGCCGATGAGCTCGAACGAGGCTCCGGCTCTCTTTACTGGCCCCCCGCCGTGGAGGCATTCGTGGCTCTCTATCGCTCCAGTGCGCTCGACTGGATCATGCGCTACTACAACGACGAAGCTGCGCCCACGGCGTATCGGGCCAACGGTTTGCCAAACCTTTCCGAGGACAGGCGGCATCTACCCGACGCTCAGTCGCGTTCGGAGTAATCGCTCGGCCTGTCCATGTACACCCCGCGGATGCCCACGATGGCGCCGTCCGCGTCACCGCCGGCCCGCTCGAACTCCATCCGGAAGTCCAGCACACCCTCGATCATGAAGGCGTCCGAGCCGATCGCGATGAGCGGGCGCCAGCTCGCGTTGGCGCTGGTCCGTCGGTATTCCAGGCGGCCGTCTTGATGCCTGATATGGCGGTCGCCGTACTCACCCGCGAACTCTGCAAGCTGGGCGCTGCTGAGCTTCACCGGGTTCTTGGTGGCCAGCAGCACGTCCAACGCCCACGCAGCCGTGACCGCGTTGGGATTGGTCTCGATGATCTCTTCGAGGGCCAGTTCGAGTGCGGCGTCCAGGGCTTCGTCGGCCGGGCAGGCCACGTCGGGCGAGACCCCGGTGCCCTCCCAGTTCGTCCTGGTGATCGGGTTGATCGCGCGCCCCACCGGGATGCGCAGCACGATGCCGTCGCCCAGGTCGTACCCGTTCACCGGGTGCGCCCCGCCGCCGGTCGTCTCGCCCACGACGGTCGCCCGCCCGCGGGTCTGCAGGTTGTAGGTGAACTCCTCGGCGCCGGAGAAGGTGTACCCCGACGTCAGCACGAAGACCGGCGTGTCCGGCATCGCCTCGCTGCGCAGGTCGGCGGTGGTCCAGAACTCCGTGGTCTGGTCCGCCGGGCGGAAGTAGAGCGAGTTGAGGTGGACCGTCTCGGTCGGGTCGAACAGGTACGAGCAGAGCAGGCGCACGGTCTCCGGGTCGCCCCCTCCGTTGCGTCGCAGGTCGAAGATCAGCGCGTCCGAGCCCTGCAGCAGGCGCATCGCGGCGTGCAGTGTCTCCTCGACGAGCCTCGCCTGCTGAAAGCTCCGCAGATCCAGATACCCGATGTTCCCGTCCAGGCGCTCGATCTTCTCGAACCCGAAGGTCCCGCTCGGTGGCTGCGGGATTATCTCGATCTGGCTGCTCGCCTGACGAGGAGGCTGCCACTGGGCCCCGAAGTGCCGGTCCTCGGTGTATTCCCGCAGGTCGCGAGAGAGCGCCTGGGCCAGCTGCCGGGCGTCCAGCCCGTTGTACTCGCCCCGCCCCAGGTTCATCGAGAGCATCGCCGCCGCCTGCCGGCCCGTGTCGGGGAAGACGTAGTTGTCCGCGATCAGCGTCGCCGCACGGCGCACCAGGTCCTTGGTCGAGATCTCGTCGGCCGAGCGCGGGCCGGCGGGCTCCGCCACCTCCGGCTGATGCACCCAAGCCCCGGCGATTGGCACGAGGCCTGCGGCGAAGGTCAGCAGCAACGCGGGAACGAGTGCGTATTTCATGGCGTCTCCAGAATCGGGGTGAGCTCCGAGAGACGCGTCGCCTCAGCGGGCCGTCCGCACTGGATACCACCCGAGAATCCCGAGGTTCCGGTTTCGGTTAAAAAATTAGCATCGCTCTCGAACGCCGAAGAATCGTCGGCGCACCCGGTCAGAAACCGCAATGCGCCCGGATGGCTTTGTCCATCGCGGGCGGGACCGGCAGCACCGACAGGCGTGCCTGCCGGATCAGCTCGAAGCCCTCGAACCGCGGGTCGGCCTTCATCTCGGCGAGCGTGATCGGCCGCTTGGCCGCCTTGGCGGGCGTGATATCGAACAGCACGAACTTGGGCTCGCCCGAGGCCAGCGTCGCGGGCTTCTCGGGGTCCGGGTAGGCGCCCTTCACGACCTTGCAGAGCCCCACGACCGCTCGCTCCTTGCCGGTGTGGTAGAAGAGGCACTCGTCGCCCTGTTTGATCTCGCGCATGAACATCTGGGCCGCGGGATTGGTCACGCCGTCCCAGTGCGTCCGCTTGTCGCGGACGAGGTCGTCGTAGTGGTACGCGTCGGGCTCGGTCTTGATCAGGTACGTGGTCATGGCGTTCGGCTGCTCTGAGATCAGTGGCGCGTGACGGCGATGGTCAGCGAGGTCTCCAGCGTCTGCCCGGGCGCGAGCACGCGTGTGCCCGAGGGGATGCCGCGTGCGTGCAGGTTGAACCCGTCGTTGGCGATGGTGACGGGCTCGACGCAGAACCAGGGCAGCGCCCCGGCCTCGGTGGTGGGGGTGAAGACCACGAGGTGGTCCAGCTCGCGCGAGGCCTTCAGCGTCAGCTCGACGCCCGAGCGTGGGTACCGGACCGTGGCCCGGGACTCGAACCCGCTGAAGCAGTCGTCCAGGTCGGGCAGCAGGGGCGCGGGCGAGCCGAGGCGTGTGCAGGTGTAGTTGGAGGACGCGGGGCCCGTGGGGACGCCGTCCCGAAGGGGGAAGCGTGCCCCGACCGGGGCGCTGAGTTCCACGCCGTCCTCGGTGGACCAGAGCTGGCGCATGAAGAAGGGGTGGAAGCCGAGCCCGGCGGGGATCGGTGCGTCGTGTGTGTTGGTCAGGGACAAGTCGAGCCGGACCGACTCGGGCGTCACGAGCGCCCGGAAGACGCAGGCGAACGGGAACGGGAAGTTCAGGTCGGGGTGGGCGGTGCTGTCGAGCGTGCACCGACAGCTCACCGGGGTGCGGTCGCGCACGCTCCAGGCGCGCGAGCAGACGTCGCCGTGGATGGCGTGCCCCCCTTGGAAGTTGGGACGGAGCTCGTGGGTGTCGCCCTCGAAGCTGAACCTGGCCCGGTCGATGCGGTTGGACCACGGCGCGAGCAGGTAGCAGGCGCTCTGGAAGTGCGAGTCCATCTGCGCCGGGGTGGGTCGCAGGATCGGGTAGTCGGCGTCGAGCGGGCCCCTGATCCAGAGACCGGTCAGGCAGCACCCGTGCGCAGGGTCGAGCTCGAGCCGGAGGGGGTCGGATTCGAGGGAGACGCGGGGCACGGGTGGGAGGGTAGCGTGGCGCTCGCCCGGAGGGCTCGGGGTGGGTGCCGTCGTCGCGCGTGATCACTCCCCCCGGGTGGGTGAGGCTGCGGGGCGATGGTTGTTGGGGGTGACCGTCGGGAGGGGGGGGCTCAGCCCTCGGAGGGCGTCTCGCTCAGGGCGGAGGGACGCTCATCCGTGCCGGTCTCGACCAGGAACGAGGCCCTGGATCCCGGGGTTTGGCAGCAGGGCTCGGTCTGGGGGGCGGGCTCGCAGGGCTCGGGGCATGCCTCGGCCTGGGTCGTCGAGCCGGACCGGGTCGCGTTGGCCTGGTGCGCGGCCGATGAGATCGTCGTCGGGGCGTGCAGCCCGGGCTGATCGGAGGCGTGCAGGACGCTCCCGCTGCTGACGTAGTTGAAGCCGGCGATGGCCCCCAGGGCGGTGGACGAGAGGCATGCAAGCGTTTTCAGGGCCACGAGGCGGGAAAGCG
This sequence comes from Phycisphaerales bacterium JB040, assembly GCA_043101615.1. Lineage (GTDB taxonomy): Bacteria > Planctomycetota > Phycisphaerae > Phycisphaerales > UBA1924 > JBLHKT01. The sequence continues at coordinate 70,749 of JBICID010000109.1, forward strand.
GCATGTGAGACCTCCGAGGTGGCTGACGGCGGTTGAGACAGGCGGCCGTCGTCCCGAGAGACGGGTGCTGCCTGTTCGCAGCCTACCGGGATTGAGTTCCGGGAACATCAACAGAGTGTGAAAAACTCCGGCTCTGCGGGCTGGGAAGGCTGGGTTGAGGGCACAAATATGATCGGACGTTGATCGGGAGTGGCGCATCGGCTTGCGCTTCACCCGGCGCTGCGGGTCTCCGATAGGCGACGGTGGCAGGGACCGCGTGCCCGCCGAACCACGGATCGGAGCCCGAGATGAGCGATCAGTCCCAAGCCGCCGCGAACCAGAACGCCGAGAACGAGCTGCTGCAGTCGCTGGCGGAGGTGGAGCAGCAGATCCGTGTGCTCAAGCGTGTGCAGGGGGAGCACCACCGGGCGAGCCAGTCGATCCAGGATCAGCACCGTGAGCTGCAGGACCGCATCCGCGCGTTCGAGACCGAGCGCGAGCGGGTGCGGGCGCGCGAGAGCGAGCTGGTCGACCGGGGGCGGGATCTGGACGACCAGCGCCGCGGGCTGGAGGACCACCGTCGCGACCTGAACCAGCGCGGCGAAGAGCTGCAGCGCCAGCGGGAGGCGCTGCAGGCCAAGGCCGAGCGTCTCGAGCAGGGCGCCGCGGAGCGCGAGCGTCAGCTCACGCGCCTGAGCGAGGCGCTGGACAAGCAGATGAACGACATCGACCGGCGCGAGTCCGAGCTGAGCGAGCTCCGGGCGACCGCGGACCGGGTGCGCGAGCTGGAGGTGCAGCTCGAGACGCGCGACAACCGCATCCGCGACCTGACCGAGCGGGCCCGCGGCTTCGAGGAGGCGCGCGGGCGCGCGGTCGAGATGGAGCGTCAGCTCGGCGAGGCCCGTGCCGAGGCGACCCGGCTGCGGGAGCGGGTCGAGGAGTTCTCACGACAGGCGCAGGCCTCCGAGGACGAGCACCGGGCCGAGCTGGACAGCGCGATGGGGCGGCTGGACGCGCTCCGGGAGGAGCTGGAGGAGGCCAAGGCCCGCCTGAGCGAGGCCGAGCCGCTGCGCGAGCGTGTCGCGGAGCTCGAGGGCGAGCGCGAGCGTCTGAGCGAGGCGTGCGAGGAGGCGACGAGGCGTGCCGAGGAGTACGCGGGCGCGGTGCCCCAGCTCCGCAGTCAGCTCGCCAAGGCGACCGACGCCGCGGAGCGGTTCGAGCAGGAGCGGGCGCAGCTCGAGGGGCGCGTCGAGGAGCTGACCGGGGCGGTCGAGCAGGCCGAGCGTGAGGGACGCGAGCGCGCCGCGGAGGCCGAGCGTGAGCTCGCCGAGGCCCGCGAGGAGCTCGAGGAGACGGTGTCGAAGCGTGCGGCGTTGTCGAACAAGGTGGACGAGCTGAGCGAGGCCGTCCGGAGCGTCCACGAGGAGGGGCGCGAGCGGGTCGAGACGCTCGAGCGAGAGCTGGAGGCGGCTCGGGCGGAGTCCGAGCGGCTCGGCGGCGAGTGCGACTCGATGCGGGAGCGTGTCTCGGAGCTCGAGGACGCCCTGCGACAGGCCGCCGAGACCGGGCGCGAGCGGGTCGAGGCGGTGCGAAGTGAGCTGCAGGCTGCGTCGGAGCGGTCCGCCGAGGCCGAGTTCTCGATCGAGCAGCTGACCGGTCGCCTGAGCGAGGTGGAGCAGGAGCGCGACGGCGCTGTCGCCCGGGCGGGCGAGATGGCGGAGCGCCTCGAAGCGATCGACGCCGAGCTGATCGAGGCCCGCGCACGGGCCGAGCAGTCGGGCGAGGCGGCGGGCGAGGCCCGCCAGCGCCTCGAGCAGCTGGAGCGCGAGCTGCGGGCGTCCAACGAGCGTCTGAAGAGCGTGAAGATGGAGGCGGACATCCGGGCGCAGCGGATCGAGGAGCTCGAGCGCGACCTCGCCTCGGCGCGCGAGGGCTCCGGCGAGCAGGCGCAGGCCGCGACCGAGGAGCTGGAGCGCACCCGCGAGCAGCTCCACGCCATGGAGGCCCGGGCGGCCGAGATGGAGGAGGAGTTCCGGACGCAGGTGAGCGAGCTGGAGTCGCGCGTGGAGGAGATGCGTGCGAGCTCGGGCGAGTTCGAGGAGCGTGCGGCGGCGTCGGAGGCCAGGGCGAGCGAGCTGGAGGACGAGGCGGCCACTCACCGCGAGCGTGCGGAGGAGCTGGAGCGTCGCCTGTCCGAGTCCGGGGAGGCCGACGCCGGCCGGTTGGCGGAGCTGGAGGCCGAGGCCAGGACGCACCGCGAGCGTGTGGAGGAGCTGGAGCGTCGCCTTTCTGAGGTTGGCCAGGAGGGGTGCGGGTGCGACGTGCGCATCGCCGAGCTGGAGTCGGAGATCGAGACGCTGCAGGAGCGGCTCGAGCGGGCCGGCGCCGAGTCCTCCGGCGGGGAGCCCAGCGAGGAGCACCTGGAGCTGATGCGGGAGGCGGAGGAGCGGATCGCGGAGCTGAGCGAGCTGGTGGATTCGCGCAACGCCGCGATCGAGACGCTCGCCGAGCGTCTGCGTGCCGCCGAGGCCGGGGCCGAGCCGGGCGATGAGAGCGCCCAGGTCGAGTCGCTGCGGTCCCGGTGCGAGGAGGCCGAGCGTGCCCGCGAGGAGCTGGAGGCGCGGGTCGAGTCGCTGTCGCGCGACCTGGCGAGCCGGAAGGCGGAGCTGGGTGACGACTGGAACAACCTGCGTCGCGAGCGTCTGCGGACGTACCGGTCGGTGCTGAGGAAGCAGTCGGAAAAGATCCGTCGCGCCAGCGGCGCGCTGCGGGAGCGGTACGCCGAGTGCGAGAAGCTGCTGAACCGCCGGTCGGAACTCGCGTCGGCCTATCAGCGCTTCAACGCGGAGCGCGAGCGGATGGTGAAGCGCGAGGTCCGGGCCGGCGCCGCGGTCGCGCTGCTGTGCGTCTTCGGCGTGCTGGCGATCGTCGCCGGCGTGAGCTGGTTCGTGGCCGGGCAGGTCGCCCCGGGGCGCTTCTACGCGAGCTCGACGCTGGTCGCCGACGGCGGGCGGCGCGATCTGACCGACGGCGAGATGGAGGCGTGGCAGGTCTACACCGAGTCGCTCGTGACCGACCCGGCCTTCCTGGACTCCGCGGCGGACCGGATGCGCCAGCGCGGGCTGGCCTCGCTGGGACAGCCCGGCCTGCTCTCCCAGCGCCTGAGCCAGGACCTGACCCTGCAGTCACCCGGGCCCGGCACGCTGACCCTGGAGCTCCTGGGCGACGGGGCGGGCAAGACCGAGCGGGCGCTCGAGACGATCGTCGTGGCCATGGCGAGCTACGCCAACCAGTCGCGCACGCGCCGTCGAGAGGCGGCGACCACCCAGATCCAGCACCCCGCGACCGCGTCGAAGACGCCGGTGGACAGCACCCGTCTGTACGCCGCGGGCGGGATCTTCGGCGGCGGGATGTTCCTGGCGTTCGGCGTCGGCGGGTACCTGTGGCGCCGGATGGCGGACTCCAAGTCCAAGTTCGAGCGCGACCAGAAGATCGAGGCGGTCATCTACGACGAGAGCTGGATGGACCCCCGCCAGGCGGCGTGACCCGGGCATGAAAAACGCCCGCCGGTGGGCGGGCGTTGGCGTGCTCGGTTGGCTCCGGACGCTCAGCCCTGCGTCTGGGCCTCGGAGAACTGCCCGACCAGCTCGATGGTGTCGAGCGAGAAGTCGCTGCGGTTCTCCTCCTTGAAGCGGGTGATCACGATCTGGTCCCGGAACCGGGTGAGGTCGACCTTGATCTCGATGCCCTTGAGCTGCCCGGAGTTCTGGAAGGTGGTGAGCTCCTGCATGCGCCCCTGGTCGTCGATGATGGCGACCCGGAAGTGCTCCGACTCGTCGTTCTGCAGGTTGGAGATGAACAGCTGGGACTGCCCGTTCATCTTCTCGTGGTACCAGGCCGCGGCCCGCGGGGGGTTGTCGGTCGCGGTCTCGGCGACCGGGGTGAAGGCCAGGCGCTTGGTGCTGGGGTCGGTCAGGAACTCGTCCACGAACTTGGCGCCCACGGCGTCGTAGAAGCCGTCCATCTGGGCGACCTGCTCGGCCTCGTCGAAGATGTCGCGCGTCTGCGAGTTGAAGACGAACATGGAGACCACGACCGCGGTGAGGGCGATCGCGGCGGCACGCCAGGCGGGGCTCACCCGCGGGGCCTGCTTGATGCGGGGCTGGGCCGGGGCGCGGCGCGACGCGGGGGTGATGCGTCCGGCGACGGGCTCGCGCTCGGCGCTGATCGCGGCGCGGACGGCGGAGAGCACCAGGTCGCGCAGCTCGGGGCGGGGCTGGTCGTCGGGCAGCAGGTGCTCGATGTCGGTCAGCCTGGCCTGCTCGGCGCGCACCTGCGCCTGCACACCCGGGGCGGCGCTCGCGAACGCCGCCTCGAACTCGTCGCTCTCGGATTGCTCCAGGATGCCCAGGGCGTCCAGGACGGCCAGCTCGATCAGTTCGTGGGTGTTCATGCGGTCAGCTCCTCACCAGAGCGTTCACGGAGACGGACGAGCGCTCGGCTGAGCGCGGATTTGACGGTGCCCAGGGGCGTGTCGAGCTCCTCGCCGATCTGGCGGAGCGTCTGGCCCCCGAGGTACGCACGCTTGACGACCGTGCGTTGCAGTTCGGGAAGGGTGTCGATGCGGGCCAGCAGGGCCTCGAACTGCTCGCGCTTCTCGAGGTTCTCGCCGGTCACCGGGGCGCCCGGAGCGCCCTCGGACGTGGGCTGGAAGTCGTCGAGCCCGATCGCCTTGATCCGGGCCCGCTTGCGACGCAGCTTGTCCACCAGGTGGCGACGGGTGATCAGCATCACCCAGGTCACCAGGGCGGCCCGGCGCGGGTCGTACCGCTCGGCGGTCCGCCACAGGCGCACGAAGACCTCCTGCACCGCGTCCTCCGCCTCGCCACGCGTCGGCATCGACTGCATCGCCATGCGGAACACCAGCGACCCGAACCGGTCGTACAGCTCCGCGACGGCGGCTTCCTGGTTGGCGGCGACTCGCTGCATGAGATCGAGATCCGTGCGGTCCTGCTCGCTGAGCGTGGACGGGTCCGGGGCGGGCGCCGCTCCCGGACGGGTCGCGTCGCGACGGTCGGGATCGGGCTTCCGGCTTGACTCAGCCATTCGTTGCAAATCTCCGGGATCACGAGTGGCCCGGGGGCCGGTGCTGAACACCACCAACCCGAGGGCTGTACGCATCATCGCGGAACCGGATCCCGCTGACAATCAAGAAATTGCCGAACCCGAGGCGCGGGTGCCGAATGTGGAAAACACCCAAATGTTCGCATCCAGTACGGGTGTTTCCGGACAGGGAACACATCCGATCATTTATCTGTTGTACCAGACAGGTGGACCTGTTACCCTTTGGCCGGATCGGTCGGGGGGCCAAGAGGAGGAGGCACGCGTGGAGGATCACGTGGGAGCCTTGCACGGATATACCTCTAAACGTACCGCCCGAGGGGCGAGTGGCCGGTCTGCGCCCGCGGTGACCCCCTCGCGAGGCTTCGGCCTGATGGACCTCCTGGTCTCGATCCTCATCGTCTCGATCCTCATCGCCATCCTGATGCCATCGCTGGCGCAGGTGCGGGAGTCGGCCCGTCGAGTCGTGTGCGGCTCCAACCTCCGCCAGGTCGGCCTGGGCATCCAGATGTATTCCGATGACTGGAACACCGAGTTGCCCTGGAGCGTGTACCTCGGCGCCTCCCCGGACGGCTCGGACGACCACTCCGCCCAGATGAACCAGACCCGGGTGAGCCTCAAGAAGGTCCGTACCCCCAGCGGCTTCTTCCGCCAGGAGAACCGCTCGGTGTGGGACGGTCTCGGGCTGCTGTTCGATCAGGAATACCTGGGGTACGAGGTTTTCTACTGCCCCAGCCACCACGGCGAGCACCCGCTGGACCGGTACACCGGGATGTGGGGGGACAACCGCAACGAGACCATCGTCTCCAACTTCCAGTACCGCGGGCGCGGTCCCGGCGGGACGAGAATGCTCGACCAGATCCGCACCTCCGCCGCGCTCGTCAGCGACGCGCTGAGCTCCGTGGACGACTACAACCACATCGTCGGCACCAACGTGCTGCGGGTGGGCGGGTCGGTCCGCTGGACGCCGGACGACCCGGGCAACTCGCTCGCGAGCCAGCTCAACGACCAGGCGCCGCCCGAGGGCGGGTCCGTGTCCAACCTCTGGAACACGCTGGACACCGGCTCGGTCGACTGACCGCTCGCCGACCCCGGCACCCTTTCGCCACATCACCCACGCATGCGCAGTCTGCGAACGCGGAGGCGGTTCTGGTGCGCACGAGTCCGGGGTGGTCGCGATAGCATCCACGCATGCGACGAACCATTCTTGCCGCGTGCTGCCTGGGTCTGACGGTGTCGGTCGCGACGGCGCAGCTCACGCCCGAGCGGCTCTACAACGGGGTGAACCGCCCGCTGGTGGTGCAGGTCGAGGCGCCCGAGGACGCGTCCCGGCTCGAGATCGCGCTGTACGAGCGTCCCGGCGGGGCGTCGGCGGGGCGGTCGCCGGCGGTGCCCGGGCGTGTGGACCTCGCCGGGCTGTTCCCCTCGCTCTGGAAGGGGCCGCGGCGTGTGCTGTACGCGCAGCTCGAGGAGGGCGGGGAGGGCCTCGGTCCGCCGCTGGTGCTCGAGCCGATGTGGAACCCCGATCGCGCGCGTTTGACCGACCCCGCCACCGGGCGTCCGACCAACGACCCTCGGCGCGGGCGGGTCGTGTTCGATTCCGAGCGAGCCGCCAACGCGGCCGAGTCCGGCGCGTCCGGCTCGGTCTGGAGCCCGGTGCCCGAGGGATTCACCGACACCCCCGTCTTCTCGGGGATGCGGGTGTACCCCGCCCGGTTCATCGAGTGGGAGACGGACGCGGGCAGCGTGGTGTTCCGCCTGCGCCCTGACGCGGCCCCGAACACCGCCTTCTGGCATCTGCACCTGGTGGAAGGCGGCTTCTATCGCGACATCGAGATCCACCGCGTCGTGAACCTCCTGGATTCGGGGGCCCGCTTCGTGGTGCAGGTGGGGGATCCGACCGGCACCGGCAACGGCGGCCCGGGCTTCGACTTCGATCTCGAGCGGAGCACGCTGGCGCACGACTTCGGCGTGCTCTCGATGGCCCGGGCCGGCGACCCGGACACCAACGGCTCGCAGGTCTTTGTCGCGCTCAGCCGCTCCGGCACCGGCAGGCTGGACGGTCGCTACGCCGCGTTCGGCGAGCTGGTCGAGGGGGCGTCGGTCCTCAACGCGATCGCGTCGATGCCGGTGGACGAGAACGACCGCCCGATCGAGCCCGTGCTGCTGCGTGCCGTGCGGAGCGTGCCCGCGCCGTCGATCGACCGCTGGCCCGGGCCGGCGACCGATCCCGAGGTCGAGGCGGCCTCGGGCAGGTAGGCCTGTGGCGTGACGGGGGCGGTCGCGGCCCGAGAAGCCTGGGCCCGGTCGCTTTCAGAAGCGGAAGTTGACGGTGAAGCCGATGCCGACCGCGGGGTCGGCCTCGTCCTCGCCCAGCTCGCTCTCGTCGTCGGCCCTGGCCTCGTACTTGGTGTAGAGCGAGCTGAACAGGTCGACCCGGAACTCGACGCCGGGGTTGGGCGAGTAGGCGCCGAAGATGCCCAGCGGCAGGCGGTTCTCGTTGATCACGCCCTCCGAGGACAGCCCGGTGTTGCTCTCGAGCCGGAAGGAGCGGTTCTCCCAGCCGAGGTAGCTGCCGAAGCTGATCGAGCCGTCGTGGTCGTAGGTGACCTGGAGCTTGGGCCCCTCGGTCGCGATGGTCCAGCGGTCGTCGATCCGGTAGCGGATGATCGGGAAGGGGATGATGAGCGGGTCGTCCTCGAGCTGCGTGGCGACGAGGACGCCCGCACCCAGCGAGATCCGCGGGTCCGGGTTGTACATCACGCCCGTGAGGGCACGCCAGGTCAGCGCGTCCTCGAACGAGGCGTGCAGCTCGGCCGAGGACCGGACCCCGCCCCCCACGAGCCAGGCCATCTTGCGGTCGGCGAAGGGGGTGAGCAGGCTGCCCGAGGCGTTGAGCGTGATGACGCGGTCCACGGGATCGCCCGTGTCCGGGACGATGGTCGTGTTCCCGAAGTCGTAGTCCGAGTGCTCCACGCCCAGCCCCAGCGTGAACGACGAGGCGTCGCCCAGGGGGAACTGGATCTCTGTGTCCGCGCTGACGCGGCTGGCGGAGACCCCGCCACCGTCGTCGAGGTCCTCGTTGTCGTAGTGCCGGTACTGGAGCTTGAGCGAGGCCTGCGCCTGCCGGGCGGGGCGTGTGACCTCCGCGGGCGGTTCCGCGGGCTCGCCCATCTGGGCGTCCGCACGCGTCCCGGGCTGGGCGAGGGCGGGGAGGGCGAGCGCGGCCGCGAGTGCGGCGCCGGCGAATCGGGCTGCGGGGCTGAGTGTGTGCATCCGTGTGGTCTCGTGTTCGGCGTTGGTCAAGTCGTCAGGATACCCCGCGGGAGGCGTCCCTGCCGGGTTCCGGGGGCGGTTCCCGCGTCGCGTGGGCGTGGGACGGTGCGGCGCCGGCGGTCTACAGTCCTCGGCCGGGGCGGTAACTCAATTGGTAGAGTGCCAGCTTTGCAAGCTGGAGGTTGGCGGTTCGAGTCCGCTCCGCTCCATTCCCCCACCAGACACATCGGGATTCAGTCCGAGTGATCGGCGAGCACAGCCCGCGCGGGTTCGCCGGCGCGAACGGGCGTGGGCTCGCCGCCTGAGTTCAGCGGACACCGACGGCGTGCCGGGCCGCCGTCGCTCGCGACGCGGGTGTGGTGGTGAGGTGCGCTGTCTCGACCCGTCACCAGCGGGGAGGGGGGCGTGCGAGTCGCGACGGGCGGGGTCGTGCGCTCGATGGCCGCCCGCGCCGCGGGGTCGCGGGCTCGGGAGGGTGCGCGTTGCGCCCCGAATGTTACGAAGCGGTTCAGAAACGATGAAGGAAGGCGCCGGTCTGTCAAGAACGGGTTCAGACTGCGCTCAGATTGCGTTGATGGAGCTCTCGGGGTGCTTTGGGAATCGCGCCTTTGAATACGCTCGGCGTGCTGTGAGTGAGCACGTCGTTCACTCAAACTGAGCGCATTCCTTATGCCATCGAAACACGGTGCGTGGAGCAACGGGTGTAGTCTTCGTCCGCTCCATCGTTCGGGCCACAACACACAGTCAAGCAGGAAGCAAGTCATGACGACCGTCCGACGCGATATCCGAGCCTTCACCCTGATCGAGCTGCTGGTCGTGATCGCGATCATCGCGCTGCTCATCGGGATCCTGTTGCCGGCGCTGGGCAAGGCGCGCGAGAGCGCCCGCGCCATCCTCGCCGCGGCCAACGCCCGCAACGTGGCGCAGGGCGTGTTCATCTACCTGAACAACAACGACGAGTTCATCCCGCCGTCGTACGTGTACGGCACGGACAAGGACAGCGGTCGCTGGACCCTCGAGGAGCAGCAGCTCAAGCACCCGACACCGACCAACGGGTACGTGCACTGGTCCTACGCCCTGTTCGACAACGGCGAGGTCCCCGAGGACGCCTTCGAGTGCCCGACCACGCAGGACGGCGGCGCCCCCCGGACCAACCCCGGCGACGACGAGCTCGACTGGGTGGACGGCCAGATCAACGACGTCGGCGAGAGCGCGCCCGGATCGGTCCACCCGCGCGACCGCCAGGTCTCCCGCATCGCCTTCACCGGCAACGCCGCCCTGTTCCCCCGCAACAAGTTCAAGTCGGCCACCGTCCGCCAGAACCGGCAGGTGCGGGCCTACGAGGTCACCAGCGACTCGCGGACCATCCTGCTGACCGAGTTCGACGACCGCGACGGCTGGCGGGCCCTCAAGGACGACGAGGGCGGCGGCGACACCCGCTTCAAGATCAAGAGCCACCGATCCATCACCCCCTTCACCGACTTCGGATCCTCCGGCGAGCCGATCAGCGACAACCAGATCTTCAACGTCAAGATCTCCTCGGCCCGCCCCTCGTTCACCTACGTCTGGCCCTCCAACATCGTCGAGCCCAAGGACCCCGGCTACGGCTCGACCTCCATCACCAGCCAGCCCATCAACTCGGTCGGATGGCACCACGGCGACAAGGTCAACTTCGCCTACATGGACGGGCACGTCGAGCTCGAGAACCTCAAGGACACCATCCGCGAGGGCAAGTGGGGCGACCGGTTCTGGTCGGTCACCGGGCAGAACAACGTCCTGATGCCCGAGCAAGCCATCGAGAACAACTACTGGAAAGACGAATGAGATCCACGCGGGTCGGGCGAGAGCCCGGCCCGTTCGTGTTCGGGGAGAGAGACGTTCCCCGGTACATCCGAACCGATTCGAAACCGAGTGCAGCAACCCCGCAATCGGCCGCGTGGCCCGTTTGCACGGGGAACCAGTATCGCCGCGCACATGTGAGAGAGCACAGATCATGACACGACAGATGAAGATCACGGCCCTCGTGGCGGTCTGCGGCGGCGCCGCGGGCATCGCCAACGCCCAGTCCATCGTCACCGGCACCGGCGCCACCCTGCAGGAGGCCTTCTTCCGCAGCCCCGCCTCCACCAACGACTACATCGACGTCGACGGAGACGGCACCGCAGGCTCGCTCGGCAGCTTCGCCCCCGACCAGCTCGCACCGCAGGGCGGCGACCTGATCGGCGACCCCGCCAACCCCGACCTCTACTGGATCTTCCACTACCGCATCAACGGGTCCGGCAACGGCATCCGCGAGCTGGACTACTTCGGAGACGTCTTCGGCATCCCCCAGCTCGTCCCCGCAGTGGACATCGCCAACCCCGACGGGCAGGACACCCGCGGCGACGGCGTGCTGGACAACAACGACCCCGGCAACGTCATCTACACCGACCTGGCCATCTGGAACCGGCGAGACCTCATCGACGGCGTCGGCCTGACCGCCATCGGCGACGTGGACCACCTCTCGGGCGCACCCTTCCTGCCCATCTCCGGAACCTACGCACCCGGCCGCTGGATCGACGGCGACACCGTCGGATTCAACGCCGACTTCGCGGCCTCCGACGTTCCCCTGTCATGGTTCGCCATCCAGCCGGGCGTGAACTCGCCGACGCTGGCCCCCTCGACCGCCGGCTACGGCGGCAACCCGCGCCGCACCACCGCCCTCGACGGCTCGGGCCTCGAGAGCCAGACCAACCTCCTGCGCGACCTCAACCGACTCAACACCAACACCGCCAGCCCCAACAACGCCACGGTCTACTCGACCTCCATCTCGATCGCACCGGTCGCCGCGTGGGTCAACTACGGCGTGGGCCTCCAGGAGGCCTACATGTCCGACCTGCGCCACCTCGAGGCCACCGGGCGCATGATGTCCGGCGAGAACCTCATGTCGGTCGTCCGCGACTCCGGCTCGGGCACACGCAACACCTTCCAGAACGGCGTCGGCCTCGACCCCTCGTGGGGTCGCGGCGAGAACGCCGGCCCCCGCACCACCACCTCCACCAACGACCGCCTCGGCCCCAACTTCATCCCGTCCCAGAAGGGCGGCTCCTCGCGCGTGGACGGCACCGTGGCCAACCACCGCCTGGCGATCGGCCACTCCGGCGCCGAGCGAGGCATCTCCTCGGGCCTGCTGACCAACAAGCGCTCCGAGGTCCTCGCCATCCGCTCCGACCTCAAGGGCGGCACCCTGTTCGTCCGCCCGACCCAGCAGGCGGTCCTCGACGGCGGCCCGAACGGCTACAACATCGTCGGACCGGCCGCGGTCTCGCACATCGGCGACCCGCGCAACGCCCCGGCGTCCGACGGCGGCTGGGGCTGGCTCGCCTCCGAGACCGGCCCGACCCCCTACGTGGACGGCTCCAACAACCCCAACCCGACCCCCCCGAACCCGGCGGTGTCGGAGTACCTGAACAACATCACCCGCTCGATCGCCGGCTTCGTGGCGATCCCCGGCGGGCTCGAGACCGAGTTCATGCCCGGCGAAGTGCTCGCCCAGCAGTACCTGCTGGTCGCCGCACCCGACCGCGTCCCCGGCGATCCCGGCCTGCAGGCCAACCAGCCGATCGCGATCGTGGCCAACACCTCGCAGAACGCAGCGGTGCGTGCCCTGGCCGACGTCGACCCCAACGCCGCGCTCAACGACCCGCTGTACGACACGTTCGACGACACCGTCGCCGGTCGCGTGCCCTTCCGCACCGAGTCCACCGTCTACACCGACGGCAACGCCGGGTCGCACTACGTCACCCACTCCGCCGGCGTGCTCAACTACGGCGACCCGATGAACATGCGCAACAAGATCGCCTACGACTTCAACGGCGACGGCGCCCGCACCACCGCGGACGCCGCCGACATGTGGGCCGCCTACCAGGACCGCCAGGGCGGCGCCAGCTGGATCCCCTCCGACGGCGACGGCTCGGCCTCGATCGAGATCCTCGGCGACGGCACCGGCGACGGCAACTTCACCCTGGCCGACCTGCGCTACTGGGCCGACGGCCTGGTGCTCTCCACCGCCGCCGGCATCGACTGCCTGCCGGTCCAGGGCTCCGACACCAACTCCGACAACATCATCGACACGTTCACGATCGGTGACGGCGTGGTCGAGGCCACCCTCGACCGCACCGCGGGCTTCACCGCCCTGGACAACGCCGCCGGCGGCAACGCCTTCGGCACCACGCTGGTCACCGGCACCTACGACGCCGGCGACTCCCGCGCCGACGTGGCCGGTCCCTCGACCGTTGTGTCGAAGGACGCCAACGGCAACGTCACCGGCGTGGTCGGCGCCACCCCGGGCTACATCCCCCAGGGCGCCGACGGCACCGTCGACGCCTTCGACATCGACTACGTCTGCGCCAACTTCGGCGACTGGTGCGACGTCAACCAGGCCGTCAACATGGACCTGTCCTGCGACATGAACGGCGACCTCGTCGTCGACGGCGCGGACGTCGACGCCATCGTGGTCGGCATCCTCGACTCCGAGAAGGGCGACGTGAACCTCGACGGCGTGCGCGACGCCACCGACGTGGGCATCGTCACCGGCAACCTGGGCATGATGAACGCCTCCTACTCCGACGGCGACCTGGACTGCGACGGCGACGTGGACGAGGCCGACCTGTTCATCGCCGAGGGCTGCTCGAAGGCCGACTTCGCCGCCGACGGCATCCTGGACAACGGCGACATCGGCGCCTTCGTCTCCGCCTTCCTCGCCGGCAACATCGCCGCCGACATCAACGGCGACGGCATCCTCGACAACGGCGACATCGGCGCCTTCGTCGCACTGTTCCTCGCCTGCGTCTGATCCCTTTCGCGGGTCGGAACCACAACGAACCCGCGGCCCCCGCCCCAACCGGCGGGGGCCGTTTTCATGGGCACGGCCCCGTACACTCGCCCGTTCCTGCGTCGAGGAGGTCCGGGTGCCCACGTTCGAGTTCAGGTCCAGGGCGATCGCGTACGAGCACGCCGGGCGTGGGCGCCCGCTGGTGTTCCAGCACGGGCTGGGGTCCGAGAAAAACCAGATTCTTGAGCTGTTCCGGGGCGTCCCGGGGCTGGGTGTGCTCACCGCCGACGCGCCCAGCCACGCCGACTCCGAGCACGCGCCCGAGCTGCACTCGTTCGGGGCGATGGCCGACGCCCTGCTCGCGCTGATGGACCGGGAGGGGATCGACCGGGCCTGCGTGGGCGGGCTCTCGATGGGGGCGGGCGTGGCGCTGAATCTGTGCCTGCGCCACCCGGACCGGGTCTCCGGGCTGGTGCTGCTCCGCCCTGCCTGGCTGCACACGGCGGGCCCGGACAACCTGGCCCTGATCGCCCGCCTGGGCGCCTGGGTGCGCGACTCGGGCCCGGCGCGGGCCCTCGAACGCCTCGAGAACGACCCCGCGTTTCGCACGATGCGGGAGCGGGTTCCGGGCGCGGCCGACTCCGTGGTGCACGCCCTGCGCCGCAATGCCACGCCCGAGGCGGGGCGGGTGCTGGCCGACCTGGTCGCGGACGCCCCGTACCGCTCGCCAGGCGAGCTCGCCGGGGTCACCCAGCCGGCGCTGGTCATCGCGAGCGGGGCGGACCCGCTCCACCCGGTCTCGGTCGCCGAGGAGCTCGCGACAGCCCTCCCGAACGCGACGCTGCTGACGGCGCCCGAGCGCTACGTCCGCCCCGCGGCGCACGCGGAGCGCGTCCGGGAGGCGGTCCGCGAGTTCGTGGGCGGGCTGGAAGAGGGGCCCGGGCAACCGGCGTGAGCGGGCGCGTGCGGGCAATGACCCCTGCGGGATTCGAACCCGCGTTACCAGGATGAAAACCTGGTGTCCTAGACCTGACTAGACGAAGGGGCCGTCCGGACCGGGGCACGCCCCGGGTCGGGGGCGATTCTAGCCCGCTCCGGGCGTGCCGCAACCCCGCGTGATCGGCCCCGGTCCGGGCCCCGTACCATGCGTCCTTGACGCGGGATTTCTCACAGCTCCCGGACGACGGCACGCCCTTCCTGCTCTTCGGCGGGAGCTTCGACCCGGTGCATCGCGCGCACACCGAGCTCGGATTCTGGGCACGCGACCGGGCCTGCCCGGGCGGGTGGCTGGTGTTCGTGCCCGCGGCCCGATCGCCCCACAAGGACGGGGCGCCCGCCCCCGGGCGTCACCGGATCGAGATGCTGCGTCTGGCGTGCCGCGGTCGGGTCCGCTGGTGGGTCTGGACCGAGGAGCTCCGACGCGCCGGGGCGTCGGACGCGCCGTCGTACTGGGTCGAGACGCTCGAGCGGGCCTCGTCGGAGCGCCCCGGGGTCTCGCTCCGGTTCCTGATCGGCTCGGACCAGGCCCTGGCTTTTCATCGCTGGCACGAGTGGGGGCGTGTGCTGGAGTTGGCGGCCCCGGTGGTGCTCATCCGGCCCCCGCTGGAGGGCGTCTCCGGCCTACGGGGCGCGATGCTGGACGCCGGCTGCCCGGCCCCGGACGCGGATCGGTTCCTGGGGCGGGCGCTGGTGCTCGACAACGACACGGCCGCGGTCGCGGCGACCGATGCCCGCGAGGCCCTGCGTCGGGACGCCCCCGGGTCGATCGAGGGCCTGGACCCGGGGGTGGAGCGGTATGCGCGCACACGAGGCCTGTACACGGACGCGGGCGCGTGAAAACCCCCGGGCGGGCCCGGGGGTGATCCAAGACGGGGAGAGGGGGGGTGCCGTGCGGCTCAGCTCGCGGCGACGGCGCCCTGGGCGGCCTGCTTGAGGGCCTCGGCCTTGTCGGTCTTCTCCCAGGTGAAGAACTCGATGCCGTTCTCGGTGTAGGGCTCGCGCCCGAAGTGCCCGTGTCGCGCGGTCTTCTGGTAGATGGGGTTGCGCAGGCTCAGCGACTCGATGATGCCTCGGGGCGTGAGGGGGAAGACCTCGCGGATGGCGCTGGCGATCGCGGACTCGTCGACCTTGGCGGTGCCGAAGGTGTCCACGTGGATGGAGGTAGGCTCGGCGACGCCGATCGCGTAGGAGAGCTGCACCTCGCACTCGCGGGCCAGGCCCGAGGCGACGACGTTCTTGGCGACGTAGCGGGCCATGTAGGCGGCGGAGCGGTCGACCTTGGTGGGGTCCTTGCCGGAGAAGGCGCCCCCGCCGTGGCGTCCGCGCCCGCCGTAGGTGTCCACGATGATCTTGCGCCCGGTGAGCCCGGCGTCGCCGTGCGGCCCGCCGATCTCGAAGCGTCCGGTGGGGTTGACGTGGACGGTGATGCCGGGGTTCCAGTGCTCGCCGAGCACGGGCTTGATGATGTGGTCGATGACCTCGCGCTTGAGGTCCTCTTGGCGGTCGTTCCAGCTCGGGTTGTGCTGGGTGGAGAGGACGACGGTGTCCACGCCGACGGGCCTGTGGCCCTGATACTCGACGGTGACCTGGCTCTTGGCGTCGGGGCGCAGGCCCGGGATGTCCTTGTTGCGCCGGACCTCGGCGTGACGGGCGACGAGCTGGTGGGAGAGCTGGATCGGCAGGGGCATCAGCTCGGGCGTCTCGTCGCAGGCGTAGCCGAACATCATGCCCTGGTCGCCCGCGCCCTCGCGGTCCACGCCGGCGGCGATGTCGGGGGACTGCTTGTTCAGGGCGACCATGACGGCGCAGCTCTCGGCGTCGAACCGCATGGAGGACTCGGTGTAGCCGATCTCGCGGATGGTGTCGCGGACCAGGTCCGGGATGTCGACCCAGGTGCGGGTCGTGATCTCGCCGGCGAGGACCACCAGCCCGGTCGCGACCAGTGTCTCGCAGGCGACCCGCGAGTGGGGGTCGTCCTTGAGCATGGCGTCGAGGATGGCGTCTGAGATCTGGTCGGCGATCTTGTCCGGGTGACCCATGGAGACGGACTCGGAGGTGAACAGGTAGTCGGACGGCATCTCGGCTCCTTCTTGCCCTCCCCCCGGTCTGATTGACTTCGGATACGACGCGGGATGGTAGCAACCCGCCCCTTCCGGGTCGCTTATCCTTTGCCCCGTGCCCAGGCCGCCCCGCAAACCCGCCGAACCGCTCACCTACGCCTCCGCCGGCGTGGACATCGACGCCGGGGACCGCTTCGCCGGTTCCATCCAGGCGATGATGCGCCGCACGCACGGGCAGCGGGTCATCCAGAACCCGGGCGGCTTCGCCGGTCTGCTACGCCTCGACTACAACGAGCAGCTCTTCAAGCACAACTACAAGGACCCGGTGCTCGTCGCCTGCTGCGACGGCGTCGGCACCAAGCTCCGCCTGGCGATCGAGATGGGCAAGTACGACACCGTCGGCATCGACCTGGTCGCCATGAACGTGAACGACCTGGTCGTGCAGGGGGCCGAGCCGCTGCTCTTCCTGGACTACATCGCGGTCCACAGGGTCGAGCAGGACGTGCTGCACGAGGTGATGAGGGGGATCGCGGCCGGGTGCGAGCAGGCCCGCTGCGCACTCATCGGCGGCGAGACCGCCGAGATGAGCGACATGTACGCCGAGGGCGACCTCGACCTGGCCGGATTCAGCGTCGGCGTCGTGGAGCTCAAGCGGGCCATGGACCCCACCCGTGTCGAGCCCGGCGACGTGGTGCTCGGCCTCGGGTCCAGCGGCGTGCACTCGAACGGGTACACCCTCGTCCGCAAGATCGTGAAGCACGCCAAGCTCAGGCTCGACAGGGTCTGCCCGGAGCTCGATCCCGACCGCACGCTCGGCGAGGTGCTGCTGGAGCCCACGCGCATCTACGCGGACCAGCTGGTGCGTGTGCAGCGGGCCTACAAGGTGAAGAAGGTGATCACCGGCATGGCGCACATCACGGGCGGGGGCCTGGCGGGGAACCTGGAGCGGGCGCTGCACGACGGGGTGGACGCGGTGATCGACGAGTCCTCGTGGGAGGTGCCGCGGGTGTTCACGTTCCTGCAGGAGAAGGGCAACGTGAGCGACGAGGAGATGCGCCGCGTGTTCAACATGGGCATCGGGTACACGCTGATCGTGCGCCCGACGTTCGCGGAGGGTGTGGCGAAACGCCTGCGGAAGATGGGCGAGGACGTGACGGTGATCGGGAAGATCGTGAAGGGCAAGGGGAACGTGCGCACGAAGGGGGGCGCCTGATGGCCGGCGGACGCGAGTACTCACGCACCCAGAAGAAGATCATCGACCGCTACTACGACCACCACGGGACCATCCTGGCCCAGCGGCTCGGCGAGATCGTGACCGACATGGCCTTCGCCCAGGGCGAAGAAAAGAAACTCGACAGGCTCTGGACGCGGGCCGAGCAGGCCCTCTCCAAGGCCAAGGGGGCCGGCCTCAAGGTCAGCGAGGCCGAGGTCCGGCAGGTCCTCGCCTCTCGCAGCCCCGAGAAACTCGCGTCGCTCGTCAACCGGCTCGGTTGAACGATCTGCTCGGGGCCGGTACTTTGCTTTGTTGGATCGAAACCGGACTCAGATCGCCGCGACGGGCTCGCGGTTCGGGGCGTCGGCCTTGAGCTCCGCCAGTCGCTGGGTGTACCGGATGCACACCACGACGAACGTCGCGTGGCTCCAGGTGAGCGGGCTGACCGAGATCGGCTTGCCAGTGTGCGGGTCGTACTGCTCCGCGAGGACGCCCGAGGCGCGGGCCCGGTCCACGCACCACTCCAGGTCCGCCAGCGCGTCCTCGAGGTCCGACACGTTGGAGGCCCGCTCGATCCGCCACCACGCCTGCCACAGGGTGCAGATGATCCAGGGGTTGCCCGGGATGTTCTGCGTGTTGACGGTCTCGACCTGGTGGTAGTAGTCGCGCTCGTAGCGTGCGCACCCGCCCACGTCGGTCTTGCACCACAGGCGGTCGCGGAGCCCGGTCATCTCGGTCTCGATGAAGGGGTCGGTGGGGGCGTAGGCCCCGAAGGCCCACAGCGCGAAGTTCGCCGAGTCGCGCGTCATGTCGAGCCGGTAGCTGCCGTCCTCCTGCGGCGTGGCCATGCGGGCGAAGGCACGCTGCTCGGGGTGCCAGAAGTGTCGGGTCAGCGCCCCCTTCATCCGCTCGGCCCCCTCGCGGAAGGCCGCGGCCCGGTCCAGCTCGCCGAAGTCCTGGGCGAAGGCGCTGGCGGCCCGCAGGGCCCCGATGGTCGAGGCCACGGTGAACACGTGCACGCCCCGACGCTCCTCCCACAGGTCCCACGAGGGCTGGGGCAGGCCGTTGTGGTCGCGGTAGGACAGCATCCACTCCGCGGGGCGTGCGATCAGGCGTGTGTACAGCGGCTTGACGAACTCGACGTCCCGGAAGACGTTGAAGTGCTGTCGCAGGGCCCACACCGTCAGGGCGGTCTCGTCCTGCTGGATGGGCAGCACGCGTTTGCCGTCGATGGTCCACGGGTGCCACGAGCTGGCGAGGCGCCCGTCGGGCGTGTACTTGTGCAGGAAGTAGCCCGAGTCCTCGATGCACCGGGCCGCGTACCGGAAGAAGGAGCGTGACAGCTCGCTCTGCCCGGCCAGGATCAGGGCGTGGGCCACCAGCGCCCCGTCGCGCATCCAGCAGTACGAGTAGTGGTCGCCCGCGAAGTGGGTGATGTCCGAGTCGTTGGCCGCGATGATCGCCCCGCCGTTGTCGATCTGTGTCCTCAGGACGAGCTGCGAGCGGTAGTACAGGCTCACGATCCGCTCGGGCAGGGCGGAGACGTCGATGGGCTCCTTGCGGCACCACAACCGCCAGTACGACTCGGTCCTGTTGATCAGCCGGTCCGGCCCGCGCTCCCAGATCCGCTCGTTGATCTCCTTGACCTCGGAGTAGGAGTGCCCGCAGGCGAGCCAGTGGGTGATGGAGGCCTCGCCGAACGCCGGCACCCGCAGCCCGTAGCCCACCGTGGCGTCGACCGAGCCCTGCGAGATGGCGTTGCGTCCGAGCACGCCGTCCTCGGCGTCGCGCCAGGTTCCCTCGGCGTCGCCGATGCGCTTGGCCCCGATGGCCCACTGCTCGATCCCGATGGTGTGCCGGTCCGAGCCGTTGAGCAGGAAGTACGAGTCGTCCTTGTACAGCACCACCGCCCCGGTCTCGGGGTCGTAGTTGGCGGTGTCGCCCACGGGCGAGCCGTTGATGGAGAAGTCGCAGTGGAAGAACAGGCGGACGTCGCGCGACTGGCCCGACAGGTCGCGCACTGTGCACCGCCGGAAGTAGACCGGCTCGTGGAAGTCCACGCAGTCCGACGAGTGGATCTCGAGCCCCAGCCCCTCGTGCACCAGGCGGACGTCGGTGGAGAGCGTGTCGTCGCGGTACTTGAGCTCACGCCGCCACCCGCTGTCGTCGATCCACGCGAACTCACCGTCCGCCCAGACCCCGAACCGCTGCACGTGCCCGTCGGTGTGGTTGTGGCGCCCGACGCGCGGGTAGTAGACGTCACGCACCCGGTACAGGTGGTCGAACGTGATCAGCAGGTCGCCGTTCCCGACGGGGATATCGCGTGGCATCGCAGGTCCTTCTTCGGGCCACTCGAAGGGCCGGAGTCCCTATCGGCACGACCCGGCCCGGGTTCATCACAGACCCCGAAAAGGGTAGGGCCCGACCCGGGGCCGCCGGGGCCGCGGGGCGACCGGGCCCGTCAGAGCACGCCCTCGCCCAGCGACGGCTCGCCGGCGCCGGGGTGCTCGTCCCGGTCTGCCTGCCCGATGATGAACGATGTCGCGGCGTTCAGGCGCGATCGCAGGTCGCCGATGAAGCTGATCCGCACGCCGAAGTTCTCCCCGACCTTCACCGCCGAGCCCTGCCCGATCGCCTTGTTGGCCACCAGCAACGTCAGGTCCTCCTCGACCTTCATGGGCAGCTCGATGATCATGCCGGGCGTCAGGCCCGTCACCTCGCGCATCGACATGCGACGCTCCCCGAGCTGGACGATGATCGGGACCTCCATGCGCCGGATCGTGCTCGTGCTGGCCATGCGCGCCTCCTGCGCGGTTCGGGGTCCGGGAACGGGCCGTGCACGGCGTGCGCACAACCGCCCGCACCGCAACCGCAAACGGCGTGCCGACCGACGGGCCCACCGGTGGCGGGAGTCACCACCCGTGCTCCGAATGTGGGGGGTGGGGGGGGTTAGCCCTCGTATCGCCCGACGATGAGCGTCACGTTGTGCCCGCCGAAGCCGAACGTGTTGTTCATCGCCCAGCGGACATCGCGTTCCTCGGCCTGGTTGGGCACGAAGTTGAGGTCGAACGGCTCGACCGAGCCGTCGTCCTTGCGCGACCCGGGCGTCTGCAGATTGATGGTGGGGGGCAGGATGCCCTCCCGGACCGCCCGCAGGCAGGCGACCATCTCGACCGCCCCGGAGGCACCCAGGGCGTGCCCGTGCACGGACTTGGTCGAGCTCATCCGCAGCGTGCCGCCCCTGGACTTGAGGGCGTGGTCGCCGAACACGTGGATCGCGGCGGCGACCTCGGTGGCGTCCCCGATCGGGGTGGAAGTGCCGTGCGCGTTGACGTAGCCTATGTCCGCGGCGTTGAGGCCGGCGTCTCGCATGGCCCCGGTCATGGAGCGCGAGGCCCCCAGGCCCTGCGGGTCGGTGCCGGTGATGTGGTAGGCGTCGCAGGAGTTGCCGAATCCGACGAGCTCGCCCAGGATCTCGGCCCCACGGGCCCTGGCGTGCTCCTCGCTCTCGAGGACGTAGACACCGGCGCCCTCGGAGAGGATGAAGCCGTCGCGGTCGGCGTCGAACGGGCGGCAGGCCTTGGTGGGCTCGTCGTTGCGGGTGGACAGCGCCTTCATGGTCATGAAGGCACCCACGCACAGGGGGGTGCAGGCGGCCTCGGCGCCGCCGGCGATCATCACGTCGGCCAGGCCCCGGCGGATGTAGCCCATCGCGTCGCCGATGGCGTGCCCGGACGAGGCGCAGGCGGTGGCGTGGGCCGAGGCGGGGCCCTGCAGGTTGTGGCGGATGGAGAGGTTGCCGGCCACCGCGTTGACCATGAGGCGGGGGACGGTGAACGGGTTGATGCGTCCGGGGCCCTTCTCACGCAGGGTGATGACGTTCTGCTCGATGGTGGCGATGCCGCCCACCCCCGAGCCGATCACCACGCCCCGGCGGGAGGCGTCGCCGGTGGTGAGGTCGATGCCGGACTGTGCGATGGCCTCCTCGGCGGCGTACATGCCCAGCTGGGTGCACCGGTCGAGGCGTTTGAGCTCGCGCGCGTCGAGGCGGTCGCCGGGGTCCCACCCGTTGATGGAACCGGCGATCTCGACCTTCCAGCCCTCGTACTGGCTGAACTCGGGGTCGTCGATGTGGGTGATGCCGCTGCGACCGTCGCGCATGCCGGCCCAGGTCTCGGGCTCGGTATGGCCGAGGTTGGTCAGGGCACCGACGCCCGTGATGACGACGCGATGAGGCTTCGTGGGAGTGCTCATGACGTGCAGAGCTTTCGCCGGGAGGGGCCCGGACGGGCTCAGTCGACGCCCTGGGCGTTCTTGATGAAGTCGATGGCGAGGCCGACCGTGGTGATCTTCTCGGCCTGATCGTCCGGGATGGACGTCTCGAACTCGTCCTCGAACTCCATCACCAGCTCGACGGTGTCCAGGCTGTCCGCGTTCAGGTCGTCCACGAAGGACGTGTCGCGCGTGATCTTGGACTTGTCGGCGCCGAGCTGCTCGGCCACGATGTCAATGACCTTGGTTTCGATTTCTTGTTCGGTCACGTGTTTGTCTCCAGCGAGGCCACTTCCGGTGCTCGCCCCCAGGCCGTGGTCCGCCTGCGGGTTCCTGCACGGGCAGCGGTGCGTACCGCGACCCGTTCGGGCGGGCGTCCTGCCCGCGCCAAGGCGGCGATTCTACCCACGCGCCCTTCGCGTGGCAGCATAGCACCCACTCCGGGGTTCTGTTCCCGGACGATCGGGCGGGGGCGCGATCCGGTCGCACCGGCGACGGGCCCGGAGTCCTCTCGGAATCGGGTGCATCGCGTGGATCGCGCCCGGGCGAGCCCCGATCAGACCATCGCCTCACCGGTGCCAAGGGCGGCAAAGGGCCACCCTGAACAGGCGGGGTCCGCCAGGGTCGGGAGATGTTCAGATGAGTGCCATGCCCTTTGAGCCAGAAGCCTTCGCCGAGCAGGTCGCCCAACTCATCCGGCGCATGCAGCCGGGCTACCGCATCGACCTGACCAGCCCCAAGGAGCTGCTCGTCAACGGGCGTCGGCTCGACCTCGAGAACCTCTTCCGCATGGTCGCCCACGAGCCGGACCGGGGCTCGGACATCGTGGAGCACTTCCTCGACCAGCTCTTCAGCGGCGAGGCCCTGGACATGGCCGACCTGCCCTTCGAGATCGCCCGGACCAAGATCATGCCCCGGGTGCAGCCCGAGTCGATCTTCGACCACCTCTCACGCGAGCTCGTCGCCCACGTCCCCTTCGTCAACAACACCGTGATCGTCTTCGTGCTCGACCTCCCGCAGATGACCGTGAGCCTGACCACCGAGCAGGTCCGGCGCTGGGACATCGGGATGGACGACCTGGACCGGATCGCGCGCGAGAACCTCGCCTCGTATTCCCCGGACCTGGAGCTGCAGGTCATCGAGAGCAAGGAGGGCGGGCGCGCGGTCATCGTGGCGGAGCAGGACGGCTACGACGCCGCCCGCCTGCTGCTGACCGACCTGCACGAGAACCTCAGCGCCCAGCTCGGGCGCGACTTCTACGTCGCCACCCCCGCCCGGGACATGTTCATCGCGATGTCCGTCGGGCCCAAGGTCTTCCTGGACCGGCTCACCGAGCGGGTCGAGGAGGACTTCGAGCGACTGCCCTACCCGATCACGCCCGACCTGTTCCTGGTGACCATGGACGGCGTCGCGGGCACCAGCGGCGTGTGGAAGAGCGCGGCCTGACCGCCGCGCCCGGCGGACTACCATCCGCCCGGCATGATCCTGCTCATCGACAACTACGACAGCTTCACCTGGAACCTGGTCCAGCGACTGGGCGAGCTCGACCGCTCGCTGGTCCCCGGGCGGGACCTGCGAGTGGTGCGCAACGACGAGATCACCCCCGACGAGGCCGCGTCCTCGGACGCGGGCGGGCTCCCGTCGCACGTGATCATCTCGCCGGGCCCGTGCACGCCAAGGGAGGCGGGGCGGTCCCCGGACATCATCGAGGGGCTCGCCGGGCGGGTGCCCATCCTGGGGGTGTGCCTGGGGCACCAGTGCATGGCCGAGCAATGGGGGATGATCGTGCACCGGCACCCGATCATCATGCACGGCAAGACCAGCGCCGTGCACCACGACGGGAGGGGCGTGTTCGAGGGATTGAGCGTTCCGTTCGAGGCGACCCGCTACCACTCCCTGGCGGTCAAGAACGAGACGGTGCCGCCCCGGCCCGCCCCGGGCGAGGACGGCTGGGAGGTGAGCGCCTGGACCGAGGAGGCGGACGGCTCGCGGGTCGTGATGGGGCTGCGCCGCGTGTGGGCCGACCCGGCGCGGCAGCCCCTGGAGGGGGTGCAGTTCCACCCCGAGAGTTTCCTGACAACCGAGGGGCCCCGCCTGCTGTGGAACTTCCTTCGGATGGGCCCGGGCGGTCGCGACGTGCCCGCGCCCGTGCTGGAGGCGGCGCCGGGCTGAGCGCGCCCCCCGGGCGCCGTTCACGCTCGCGCCGGGCTCGCCTAGGATGGCGCATGCTTGACCCCGCGCCCACCACCAAGGTCGATCCGGAACTGATGCGAGCACGCCTCGAGGACGTCGTGGAGGCCACCGCCACCACGCCGGCGTACCTCGTCTTCGGCGTGGACAACTCCGACTACCGCCTCCACCTCGAGCCCTCCGGCGGGAAGCTGCCCGACGGCATCTCCGAGCGGATCGGCCAGCGCCTGGTCGGCACGGTGCGTGCCAGCGCCAAGCGGATCGACGTGGTGCGGTCGGGCGGGAAGTTCATCGACCCGGTCTTCGGTCGCCCGCGCCGCGTCCAGGGGCGCATCATCGCCTCGAACCCGTCCGGCGGGACGGTGACGATCTCGTCGGCGGTGCCGGTGGTGTGCAAGGTGACCGCCCCGGGCCAGAAGGCGGGCGATTTCGAGCTGATGAGCTTCGTGGCCTGCCAGGTGCAGCGCGGGGCGACCTTCGAGCTCAAGAAGGCCTGACGACTCCCCGACCGGCTGGCGCGTATCCAGGGGGGGCTACCGGAGGGTCGGGAGCGTGCGTGGATCGGGGTGTTACGGGTCGGGTGTTACTGGGATGCGACGGACTGGGATGCGACGGCGCGGACGTAGTACCCGCTGAACAGGTCCTCGCGGACCTCCAGCGCTCCCCAGGGCACGTCGATGGTGCCGACGCCGTCCTCGTTCACGGCGACGGGCTTGGGCTCCTCGGTCTGGCCGGGGGCGTAGTACTTCAGCCCGTCCAGGCTGGAGACCGTGGTGCCCGAGCGGTGGGCCCCGGGCAGCTCGATGGCCTTGGAGCCGGAGCTGATGAGCTCGCCGAAGGCGCTGCGCCGGACCGAGCCCCGGGGCGACTCGGTGCGGCTGGGCCTGGGCTCGATGAGCACCACGACCGGGTTGACGCAGACGATGGTGACGGTGTTCTCGAACTCGTACAGATTGCGATGCTCGGAGCCGGAGACCCGGACGGGCTCGCGCCCGAGCTCGCGGTCGACCTTGCGGGCCACCCAGAACGGGTCGATGAACCGCTCGCCGCCGGCCCACGACCAGGAGGCGTCGAAGGCGGTCTGGTTGAAGTCGAAGCGGGGCTCGTCGCTGGTGAGCTGGGCCCGCTCGCCCGGGCCGGCCCAGGGCTGGTCGGACATCTGCGGGATCATGCCCTTTACGTCCGACGCCAGATCCGCGGGGGTCGGCGAGACGGACTTGCACCCCGTCATCGCCGCGGCGACGAGCGCGAGTGCGGCAGCCGGCATGGACGTCACGCGAGCCATTGTTGTTAGTCTACGCAAACGAGTCCCCTCAATCACGACGTGCCACGGAAAAAAAGCCTTCTTTGCGGGCTTTTCAAGCGTGCCATCGGCCGCGTGGTGGGGACGGGTTCAGCGAATCTGCGATTCGGGGTTATGGGGCGTGGGTTTGTGCCGGCTCGGGGTCCGACGCGGAGCGCTCACGCGATCCGCGGGTCCACCCATCGGTAGAGCACGTCCACGGCCAGGTTCAGCACCACCAGCATGGTCGCGAAGATCAGCACCACGCCCATGATCAGGAACAGGTCCTTGTTCTGCACCGCGTTCACGAAGTGCTGGCCCAGCCCGGGGACGCTGAAGACGCGTTCGACCACGAAGGAGCCGGTCATCGCCAGGGCCGTGGCGGGGCCGAGGAAGCTCAGGACCGGCAGGAAGGCGTTCTTGAGTGCGTGGTCGACCAGGACGCGTGTCTCTGAGACGCCCTTGGCGCGAGCGGTTCGGACGTAGTCGGCCCCGAGGGACTCCTGCAGGCCGATGCGGATCAGGCGGGCGATGTAGGCCGCGAAGGGGAGGCTGAGGGTGATCGAGGGGAGCACGAGCGAGCGGAGCGTGCCCCACTCGGCGACCGGGAAGAGCCCCAGGACGAGGCTGAAGACCAGCAGCAGCACCGTCCCGATGACGAAGTTTGGCAGGCTGATGCCGACGAGGGCGACGGCGAGCGTGAGCAGGTCCGCGGGGCTGTTGGGCTTGAGGGCGCCGACGAGACCCGCGGCGACGCCGATGAACAGGGCGATGAGGATCGCCGCCCCGCCGAGCGCGACCGAGACGGGCAGGGCGCCCGAGACGATCTCGTTGACGGTCCAGTCATCGTACTGCAGGCTGGGGCCCAGGTCGAAGACCGGGCGGGAGGCGGGCGCGGTGCCGGCCTCCTCGGCCCGCGTGCGGGCCTCGTCGAGATCGCCCGAGGCCCAGTCGCGCACCCAGCGGAAGCCGGTGGCGTTGTCGAGGTAGGTGATGTAGAACCGCTCGAAGGAGTCGAGGTTGTACTGTCGCTTCATCTGCTCCGCGACCTCGGGTGGCGGCTGGCGTCCCTCGGCGTTCTCGAGCGGGTTGCCCGGGACCAGCCACGCCAGCGCCAGGGTGACGGTGTAGATCACCAGCAGGATCAGGGGGAGCTGGGCGAGCCGGCTGGCGACGAGCCTGGTCACGACCCCCCCCCTCCGAGGTCGCCCGGATCGCGCGTGAGCCCCTCGAGTCCCGGGCGGCTGGACTGCATGGGGCGGAGGGCGTCGGGCCCCTTGCCGTCTCCCAGCACGTCGAGCAGCATGAGCTGCTGCTTGGTGCGGGGGTGGGTGGTCAGGCCGGTCAGCTCGTCGGGGTCGAACATGTAGACGGTGGCGTAGTGGAAGATCGGCACGAGCGGCAGCTCCTCCTCCACCAGCACGCGCTCGGCCTCGGCGAGCAGGTCCATGCGGGCGTCGGGGTCGCTCTCGGCCTGTGCCAGGTCGAGCAGCTCGTCGTAGCGGGCGCCGGAGTAGCCCCGGTCGTTGTTGCCGTTGCCGGTGCGGTTGAGGTCGAGGAAGGTGGTGGGGTCGCCGTAGTCGCCGTACCAGCCCGCGCGGGTGGTGATGTAGTTCTTGGTGCGCAGGTCCTCGCGGAAGATCTTGAGTTCCTTCTGTGCGAGGCGGGTCTGGACGCCCAGGTGCTTCTCCCAGCCCTTGGCGATGACCTGCGCGATCAGGTCGTGCCCGGAGTCCTTGTTGAACAGCAGCTCGACGGTGAGCGGGAAGTCGGTGGCGGGGTCCGGGTAGCCCGCCTCGGCGAGCAGGGCGCGGGCCTCGTCGACGATCCTGCGGCGCTGCTCCTCGGTCCCGGCGTCGGACAGGCAGGGCAGCCCGGCGGGCGACTGGTACCCGCCGATCGAGCCCGGCGGGATCAGCGTGTACGCGACCGCGTCGCCGACGCGTCGGACCTCCTCGACCACGGCCCGCTTGTCGATCACCATCGCGAAGGCGCGCCGGACCCGGGCGTCGTGGAACGGGTTGGCCCGCCCGTCGTTGAGCTCGGGGCGGGAGTTGAAGTTGTAGAAATACGTCCCGAAGGCCGGCACCGCGTGGATGTTCTTGCGCGGGTCGTCGGGCAGCATCGCGTCGATCGTGAACTGGTCCAGCCCGAGGGCACGCAGGCGGTCCACCTCCTCGCGGTGCTCGTCGTAGAAGCGACGCTTGTCGGCCAGCATGTCGCCCCGGTAGGTCGCGGTGACCTCGGCCATGAAGTCCACGGCCCCGGTCTGGTAGGCCAGGATCGCGGCGTTGGGGTCGCCGATGGAGGGGATGTCGATGGTGTCGATCGCGATCGCGTCGGCGCGCCGGTAGTGGGGGTTCTTCTTCAGGCGCATGTCGCGCTTGAACCGCCAGCGCTCCACGGTGAACGCGCCGTTGCACACCAGCACGCCCGGCTTGGTCCAGCCGGTGCGGCGCACCAGGCGCCCGGTCTCAGGGTCCGGGCGCTCGAACTGGTTCAGCAGGGGGGGATAGACCGGGAAGAAGGTCGGGAAGGCGCACAGGTCCAGGAAGTGGGGGACCGGGCGGGCCAGGCGGACGACGAGCGTACGGTCGTCGGGGGCGCTGACGCCGACGGTCCGGTCGAACCTGGCGAGGGTGGCGTCCCAGAGCTCGTCGCCGTCGGCGTGGTCGCTCACCCCTTCCACCATCTCGTCGAGGCGGGCCTGGCGCCAGTCGTAGAAGTCGCGGGCGCCGTCGATGAGCATCAGGAAGTCGAAGTATTTGGAGCCCATGTCCGGGAGCATGGCCCGGCGCCAGGCGTGCACGAAGTCGCCGGCGGTGACCGGCTCGGCGTTGGACCAGCGGGCGTCGGGGTCGAGGGTGAAGGTGTAGGTGAGGCGGTCCTCGGAGACGGTCCAGGACTCGGCGACGCCGGGCGTGATGTCGAAGCCCGGTGAGTGCACGTCGTTGAGGACGAGCCCCTCGAACAGGGCCCGCGCGACGCGCAGGTCGGGCATCCACGTCATCCGCTGCGGGTCGAGCGTGTTGACGTCGTTGCCGTTGTACATCACCACGTCGGCGCGCGGCAGGGGCCGGTCGGTCGCGACGGAGGCGCCGACGAGGGCGATCAGGACGACGAATGGCAGCAGCAGCCGGAGCATGGCAGAACCTTACCGCGCCGGGCGCGCCGCGGTTCGGCGGGATCCCGGGACGGGCCCCCTCTCCGGAGGTCGCGGGCCCGGGCGAGCCCGATGGGGTCAGTCGTCGGCCGCGGGGCGGATGAAGCGGTCGCGATCGAAGCCGTACGCGCCGACGATGGCCGACTCGGGCCCGATGAGCTCGGAGGTGCGGAAGTTGAACTGGCGCGAGTCGCCGGACTCGAGCTGGGCGAACGTCTCGGTCGGGGGCGGGGAGGCCTCGCCCGCGGCGATCCGTCCGCGGTAGAGCGTCTGCTCGGCGATCTGGACCAGGGCGATCTCGAGCGAGCGGTCCTCCTCGTCGGCGCCCAGGTCGACAACGCCGGAGCGGACGCGCGAGAAGACGAAGCCGAACGCGTCGGCCCCGAGCCGGATCGCGGCGACCGCGGTGGCGCGGGTGGGTGTGATCTGGGGGTTGCTGATCGCGGTTCGGACGGCGCCGCAGGCCCGCAGGGCGGAGATCATGAGCTGGTCGGCGTCGGGGTCGGCGGCGCGGGTGGCGCGGAGCCGGTCCCCGGTGGCGTTGGCCAGGGCCGTGAGCGCCGCGTGGCGTGTCCCGAGCTGGTTGGGCTGTGAGATGTACGCGGCGCCGATGAGGGCCCGGATGGCGGCGTCGGCGAAGACGGGGTCGTCGGCGTTGACGATGACGTTCTGCAGGGCCGCGATGATGTCCTGGGCGGTCTGGGTGCTCAGGCTGGGCGAGCCTGAGGCGAGTGTCGCGAGGGCGTCGCCGAGCCCGATGACCGCGAAGTAGACCGTGCCCGGGTCGTCGGACTCGACGGCGTCGAGGACGATCGAGGCTGCGTCGTCGGTGCCCAGCACGCCCGCGATGCGGATGCCCGCCAGGCGACGCACCGGGTCGTCGGATCCCGCCAGCGTGCGTGCGATGGGGGTGACCGCCTGGGCGTAGGCCTGTCGGAAGGCGAGGGTGACGTTCGCGTTCTGCACCGGGCGGGTGAGGTCGTTGCGGGAGCGTGTGATGGCGTCCTGGGCGACGGTGTCGGACTGCAGGGCGTCGGCGTGGGCCTGCGCGAAGGAGTCGATCTGGGTGCGGTCCGCGGGGCTGATGACCGTCTTGGTGTGCAGCGTGGGGGGCAGGTCCACGATCTGCGCGGGGGCGTGCAGGGCGACGAGGGCGGTCGCGAGTGCCGCGGCGAGGGCCCTGAAGTGGGTTCGGTTGATCACGGTGGTCTCCTGTTCGGTGCGGCGGTGGGTGTCGTCGTCCTGATCCCGGGTGCCTGTTCGTGGGGGGCGTGGGGCGGGTTGCCACGTGTCGTGCGGGTTGTGACCCGCTCGTGACGGAGGCCCGGCCGGGGGGGGGCGTTTAGTAGACCTCCAGGAAGGTTCTCTTGGTCGGGGCGATGGTTCTCGGGATCATTTTTCGCTCCCAGTTTTCTGGGTCGCCCGCGGCTGGCTTCACCCTGAGGTAGTGGGCCAGGCGCTGGGGCGGCAGCAGGCGCGCCATGGCCTTGAAGATGCCGATCTCCATCCCGGCCATCCCGCAGATGTAGACCAGCGTGCGGTCGGAGTCGAGAAAGGAGGCGAGCAGGTCGGCGTGGGTGTCGAGGCGGTCCTGCACGTACAGGCGCCGGTTGGCGTCGGGGTTGATCTGGCGGCTGATGGCGGTGAGGTAGGTGAACTCCGGGTGGTCCTGCTGGAGGGTGGTGAGCCACTCGTGGTAGAGCAGGTCGGTCGCGTAGGGCACGCCCATGACGACCAGCACGCGCGAGGGGAAGCCCGCGTGCAGCAGGTCCAGCAGCATCGCGCGGAACGGGGCGATGCCCGTGCCGGTGGCGAAGAAGACGTAGTCGTGACGCGAGGGGTCTTCCGGGAGGACGAAACGCTTGCCGGCGGGCCCGGTGACGAGCACCTCGTCGCCGACCTGGCGGTCGCACAGGTAGTTGGAGCAGACGCCCAGGAAGAGCCGGTGGTCCTCGTAGTGCTCGTCGATCACGCGTTTGACGGTGGTCGAGAGGACCCGGCCGTCCCCGTCCTCGCCGCGGGTGGGGCTGGCGATGGAGTAGAGGCGGAGCTTGTGGGGGCGTCCGCGGTCGTCGGTGCCCGGGGGGACGACGCCGAAGGACTGTCCCGCGACGAAGCCGCGCTCGAGCGGGGTGCCGCCGACGTCGATGCAGACGTGGCGGGCGAAGTAGGCGGCCTTGGCCGACGGTGTGCACCGCTCGGTGGAGACGACCCGGGCCCGGACCGGGGCGTCGGGTCGCACGAGGTGCTGCTGAACGCCCCGGAGTGTCGGCACGCCCGGGATGGGTTCGTCCGAGGCCACGGCGGTGGATCAGATCTCTTCGTTGGTCTCGATGAAGCCCTCTTCCTCGGCGGGCTCGTCGCCGAAGGCAGGCTCGGGGGCGGGGGGCGCAAACTCGGGCACCCCGCCGAAGGGGGTCTCGGAGAGTCGGGTCAGGGCCTCGCCCGCCTCGCGCAGGCGGTCCTGGATGTCGCGGTACTCGGCCTCGAGGCGGACGCTGTTCAGGTTGCTCGCGCCGGCGGCGAACGCCTCGCAGGCGGCGGTGTGGGCGTCTCTGGCACGCTGGAGCAGGTCGTCGGCGGTCTGCTCGGCCGAGGGGACGGGCCCGGCGGCGGCGATGGTGCGGAAGGCGCCGGAGGCCTGTGCGAGCGCGTCGGACTCGCGCGACAGGATGATGCCCTTGGCCTGGTTGGACACGCCCAGGTGCAGGCTGGCGCTGTTGCGGGCGATGTCGCTCGCGGCGCGGACCGCCTGCTGGGAGGCGTTGATCTCGCTGATCACCTGCTGGAACCCTGCGGTCAGCTCGCCCTCGACGAACGCGGTGAGCTCCCGGGCGAGGTTGAGCAGCTCGGTCTTGACCGCCTCGGCGCTGCGGCGGGCGGTCTCGGCGTCCTCGCGGGCGGCCTGCTCGCGCGCCTGGGCCTCGGCCCGCTGGCGGTCGAGCAGCCGGAGCTGGGTCTCGATCTTCTCGACGTTGAGCGATGCCTCGCGCGCCTCGGGCGTGATCTGGTCGCGCGTCGTGGTCAGCTCGGAGGCGCGCCGTTCCAGCTCGTCGGCCCGGAGCGTGAACTCGCGGATCCGCTCGGCCAGGGTGGCCGCCTCGGAGGCGGACACACGCGAGAGCTGGAGCTGCAGCTCGCCGGCCTGGTTGCGCTGCTCGGCGGCCCGGGCCTGGAAGTCCTGGATCTGGGTGTTGAGCTCGGCGATCTGGCTGTCGTACTCCGCCTTGTCGGCGAGGTTGGTCTCGCGCTCCTGGTTGCCCCGCTGCACCAGGGCCGCGATCTCGGCCAGCTCCTCGTCCACGGAGATCTGCTCGGCGGCGCGTGCCTGGGCGTCCAGGCGCTGCCACTTGGAGACGGTGGCACGCAGGACCGTGCTCATCTCGCGGAGCCGGAACTCGAGGGCCTGGGCCTCCTCGGCCTTCGTGCTGGCCAGGCCGGACTTGGCGGCGCCCTCGAGCACGGCGGCGGCCTCCTGGATCCCCGCGCTGGGCGAGCCCGAGAGGGAATTCAGCGTCGTCAGGATCTCGTTGTACGACTGGTTGGCGTCGGAGGCGTCCTCGATCAGCTCGCCGCTCATGTGGTCCGCGACACGCGAGATCTTCTTCCCGTCGGGATCGTCGGTGCAGGCGGTGAGGGTGAGGAACGCGAGGCCGGCGAGGCAGGCACGGGTGGTTGGGTGCATCATGGGGAGTCCTGTCGGCGCGGGCGGTCCGGGGAGTGGTGAGCGGCCGGGCGGTGACTTTAGTCGTCCGGGACGCTCGAATCACCCGTCCGGGGTGGGCTCGTCGGTGTCGCCTGAAGAGGTGTCGTCCGGAGTGGTGTCGTCGGAAGCTGGAGGGTCCTGCGTGGTCGGGTCCTGCGTGGTCGGGTCCGGAGTGGGGGGGGTCGGCGTGGTGGGGTTCGCCGGATCGGGGTCGGGAGTTCCCTGTTCGGCGGGTGAGAATGGCGAGGAGCGGTCCGATTGGTGCGGATCGGACTGGCCGGCGGCGTCCGGCGGGAGCGGGACGGGGTAGTCGATGCCGTAGTCGGGGCGTGGTCGGTACAGCGAGCGGATCCAGGCGACCGCCTTGCGGAATCTGGTGTCGGAGGTGGAGGTGAAGACGGGTCGCCAGGCGCGCGGCCCTCGGTCGGCGCCGGTGGGGGGGTGGGGCCTGGAGGCGTTGTCGCGTCGCGTGGCGAACTGGAGGAGCGGGGACTGCTCGGGCTCGTCGTGGTCGATCAGCGGGGTGCCGTCGGGGAGCCTGGTGTGATCGAGGATGTAGAAGTTGGTGTAGACGGTGTTGGTCGAGTGTGCCCGCTCGGTGGCGAGCCTGAACCAGCCGGCGTCGTTGCCGCCGTGGCATCGGACCGAGGCGCACGAGTTGATCAGCCAGCCGGTCCGCCCGTGGAGCTCCTCGCGGAAGGTCTGCAGGGCCTCGGGGTCCTCGAAGATCTGTGCCTCGGGGTAGAGGTCTCTGGCCTTGAGCTGGAACATCAGGTCGAGTATCTCGTGGGCGGGCCGCCTGGCGAGCTGCTCGCGCTCCTCGGAGGTGGCGGGCAGTGCCGGGGAGCCGGGGTAGGCGGCGTAGAGCTTCTCGAGCGTCTCGCGTGAGATCCGCATCCTGGGCGGGTCTGTGAAGTCGACCTCGTAGACGCGGATGATGTTGACGTCGTCGTCGGAGAGCAGGGGGAGCGCGGCGCGCGGGCTGGGGCGGGCGTCGCGGTCGCGGATGAGGTCCAGCGATTCGGCGCGGTCCCGGTCCGGGCGGTCCTCCTCGGGGGTGGGCTGCACGCGGCGCATGCGGAGCTGGGCGTCGAGCCACTGTTCGAGCCGTCGCGCCTGGGCGTTGCCGGGATCGATCTCGAGCGCGTCGCGGACCTCGCGGTAGGCCTCGGCGAAGAGTCGCCGGTCGCGGAGCCAGTCGGCCAGGGCGATGCGTGCCTCGGCGTCGTCGGGGGGGAGGGTGGCCCGCAGCGACTCGTAGCGGTCCAGGGCGGGGGGGAGACGCCGGATGGTGTTGATGTCGGACCGCTGCACCTCGGTGCGGATGCCTGCGAGGTTCACGACGATTGCGTAGTCGTCCTCCTCGAGGATCTCGCCGCGGATGACCCGCCCGTCGCGGTGATTGATGACGGCCTCGGGCAGGCTGGCGAGGGCGAGTGCCTCGATGGGGCTGGAGCGGGGCTGGGGACGCTCGGGCTGCGCGGCCTGGAGCGGGCGTGCCCCGTGGCGCGCGGTCGGCAGCACCACGCCCGCGCCGAGCGCGAGCAGCAGGGCGATCCCGATTGGCGTGGCGGTTGGTGTCATCCCCAGAGTGGCCGCGTGCGGTCCCCGCGGCGATCCGTTCGTGCTCGGTGTGTCCGAGGGGGGATTCGCACGCGGCCGGGTTTGGTTCCGGCTCGTGCGGGAAGGGGACGCGCGCGGACGCGTCGAGAATGCCCAGGAGAGGACTCGAACCTCCACCCCGTTGCCGGGACTACCACCTCAAGGTAGCGCGTCTGCCAATTCCGCCACCTGGGCATGAGGTCGCGGCCCTGAGACCGCGGCCCCGAGTCTAGGCCTCTCTTCAGGAGGCGTCGAGGGGGTGAGAAGTGGGGCGAGTGCTCATCTATAGTCCCTCTGCGGAACGGTCCGGTCCGGATCCGGGACGGCCGCAGGTCCGATCATTCCCGCGGAGCAGGCGCATGAGCCGTCTGGAGAGGCCCATGGAGAGCACGATGCAGTCGCTTCTGGAGCAGGTCAGGCGTCGGGCGGAGGACTCCGGCGTGTTCGCCGGTGTGCGTGTCGAGGACGGCATGCTGGTGTGCGAGGCGAAGGACTCGGCCGAGCCTGCGCAGTACCGCGTCGAGCCGCACGCCGAGGGATCCGCCCCCGAGATCTGGGTGTCGCTGGTGATGAAGGACCGCTGGCAGAGCGAGTCGATCGAGGCCGAGCTGATGCACACGGGGGACAAGCTCGAGGAGCTGCTCGACGAGGAGCTGGCGGACCTGGGGTACGAGGGGAGCCCGCTGGGGTTCGAGCACTTCCGGTCCGATGACATGCTGTTCACGTTCCGCAGCCGCGTGCCGAGCGACGACCCCGAGACCGTGGCGACGTGCCTCCTGGGGTACGAGCTGACATTCCGTCAGCTCGGTGACATGGACACGACCGGGGACGATTGATCGGGCGTGCCGATCGCGTGCGGGCGCCCCAGGGAGGCGTCCTGGACGACCAGAGGGCTTGGGAGCGAGACGATGCGGATCCTGATGCTTGGCTGGGAGTTTCCACCGTTCGTGGCGGGCGGTCTGGGGACGGCGTGCGCCGGCCTGACGCGTGCGCTGCACAACCAGGGGCACGAGGTGATGTTCGTGCTGCCCAAGCCGATCGGGGAGGCGCGGTCTGACATCGTCGAGCTGATGAGCCCGGAGTCGCTGCGCCGGACCGTGGAGCGGGTGCGCGAGATCGCGCAGGTAACGCCGGACGAGCCGGCGCCCGACGTCGTCGAGACGGTGCTGGACGAGGAGGCCACCGCGGGCCCGACGGTTCGCGCGACCGGCAAGGCCGGCCCGATGCCCGCGGGCGTTCGGGAGTACGCGGTGCCGGCGGGGTTCAGCTCGCCCTACACCGGGCTGGACGTCGGGGGCGAGGACGCGATCCGCTCGGTGCTGGAGGACCTGGGCACCGACGGGGCGACCGACGCCCTGCAGCAGCTGCGCCCGGGCGAGGGCGGGCTGCGGGCGCTCAAGGGCGCGTCGGCCCGGGTGCTGGCGGACGTGATGACCAGGATCCTGGAGGAGGTGGACGGCTCGGACGGGGCCGAGCATCACTACGGGCACGACCTGTTCGGCGATGCGCAGCGGTACGCCAAGCTGGTGAGCGCGCTGGCGGTGGGGTTGCAGTTCGACGTGATCCACGCCAACGACTGGCTGACCTACCCGGCGGGGCTGGCGGTGAAGGCGCTGACCGGCAAGCCGCTGGTCTGCCACGTGCACGCGACGGAGTTCGACCGCTCGGGCGATCACGTGAACCAGCAGGTGTACGACATCGAGCGGGCGGGCATCCACGGTGCGGACCGGGTGATCGCGGTGAGCCGGCTGACCAAGGCGATCTGCGTGGGCAAGTACGGTGCCGACGAGCGGAAGGTGGACGTGGTCTACAACGGGGTGGAGCAGGACTCGGTGCAGCCAACCAGCGCCGACCGGATCGAGCGGGACGACAAGATCGTGCTGTTCCTGGGGCGCATCACGCTGCAGAAGGGGCCGGAGTACTTCATCCAGGCGGCGAAGCGCGTGCTGGAGAAGGTGGACCACGTGAAGTTCGTGGTGGCCGGCTCGGGCGACATGGCGGTGCGGATGATCGAGCAGGCCGCGGCGATGGGGATCGGGCACAAGGTGCTGTTCACCGGGTTCCTGCGCGGTCGCGACGTGGACCGCGTGTTCCGGATGGCGGACTGCTACGTGATGCCCAGCGTGAGCGAGCCGTTCGGGATCGCGCCGCTTGAGGCGATGCGCAACGACACGCCGGTGATCGTGAGCAAGCAGTCCGGCGTGAGCGAGGTGCTGACGCACGCGCTGAAGGTCGATTTCTGGGACATCGACGAGATGGCCAACAAGATCGTGGCGGTGCTGCGCTACCCGCCGCTCAGCCAGACGCTGCGCGAGCACGGGGCGTTCGAGCTGCGCGGGCTGACCTGGGACGGCGCGGCCCAGAAGACCGTGAAAGTCTACGGGCGGGCGATCGGCGCGTGACGCGGCGAGGGTGCTTTGCATTCGGTACCAGGTACTAGGCACTAGGCACTGGGCACTAGGCACTGGGCACTGGGCACTGGGCAACGGGCACTGGGCACTGGGCACTGGGCAACAGGCACTGGGGAATGCCATCAGAGTGCAGGCGATGAACTCGCCGAAGCAGTTCCGATGCTTCTTCTCGCACGCCAAATACTAATGCCTAGTGCCTAATGCCTAGTGCCAGTGCCTTTGGTCACCCCACGTCGCGGGTCTGGAAGAGCATGACCGCGACGGCAAGCATCGCCACGATCTGGGTGAGCCCGTACAGGGCCACCAGGCCGAGGTGCGAGGGCGGGATGGGGCGGGCCTGTGTGACCGCGTCGATCATCCAGAAGACGTGCATGTTCGGGATGACGCCCCACGCGACCTGGGCGAGCGGGTTGGTCCTGGTGGGCGTGACGAAGATGAAGTCGCCCGCCATCGGGGGCGCCAGCACGGGCACCGGGGGGTTGCCCACGTTCTTGAGCGTGAGCCCCAGACCGTCGGTCTCCTCGGGGAACTGGGTGATCACGATCGCGGAGGGGGTGCCGGCGGGGAATCGGGTGTCGTCGAGATTGAGCTCCGCGGCGTCGAAGGCGGGGGAGACGGGCGGGGTGGAGATGCCCACACCGTTGGGGGACGGGCCGTAGTAGAGCACGTCGCCGACGTTGAGCTCGGCGGTGGCCTCGCGCTTGATCGCGACGTGGTAGACCGCGCCCATGCGGTCGAAGCGCGGGTTGAGCTGCGAGTCCGGCTGGGAGCCGGTGATCTCGCCCACCGGGGTGTTCACGTAGGCGTACCGCCCGATGAAGTGGTTGGACAGCAGCCCGAGCACGAACACGCCGGCGCAGACGACGATGGTCATGACCTGCCCGAGGCGCGTGCTCGCGGCGGTCGCGACGGCGGCCAGCATGAGCAGCGCGATGGCGATGCCGGCGCAGGCCAGCATGATCTGGGGCTTGAGGTCGGTGCCCGGGGGCTGCATCTCCCAGTCCTCGTTGACCAGCAGCACGCCGAGGTAGGCCAGCGAGACCGCGGGCACCAGCAGGAACACGGTGGTCTGCGAGAACTGCCAGCCGTACATGAAGTTGTTGATCGCCGCGAGGAGGATCGAGCCGAACACGGCCAGGCAGGTGAAGACGATGACGGGCTGGTCGGGGTCGTCGGCGGCGGTGGAGAGCACGCCGTGGCGGATGGCCAGCAGCAGGCCGACGAGCATGAGGAAGATGGCGATGGAGAGCGCGCCTGCGATGCCCAAATACTTCCCGATCACGACGGTGGTCCGCCCGACGGGCTTCGAGACGACGGTGAGGATGGTTTTGTTGTCGATCTCGCGTGAGACGGCGGCGGTGGCGATGAAGGCGGCCAGCAGGGTGCCGCAGACGAAGACGGTGGAGAGCCCGATGTCGAGCAGGAGCTTGTCGTCGCCGGTGACCTCGCCGGGGACGCGCCGGTAGCCCATGGAGAAGCCGGTGATCCAGGTGTTGAGCACCTGGAGGAGCCCGGCGACGAGGACGAGGATGAGGAAGACGGGCTGCCTGATCGCCTCGATCAGCGTGTTCCTGGCGATGGTGGTGACGGGGGCGATCATGGGTGGGGATGGTATCCGTCGCTCGGGTCGGTGCCCGGCGGGTGGGGCGGGAGGTTTTTTTACGACGCGTGCCGAACCGGGGTTCGCACCGTTCGTACACCGGGCAGCCCGGACGCCACGCGCCCGGGCGGTTGCCGCATTGATGAGCAGAATGAGCGGGCAGATCCCCGGTGTGTGACTCCCACGGAGGGCGAGCGGCGTGTCCATCGGGCGTCCGAGTTTCGGGCGAGGTGGACGCGGCGACCCGGGGTGCCGACAATTGAGACCCGCTCGATGGCCCGGGGGTGCGTGCTGAGCGGGACGGCCCCGCCCGGCGCGTGCGACGGGCCGGTCAGACCAGAAGGCCTCGGTCGAGGCGAGCGTGTCCGGCTCGGTGTGAGCCCGGAGGCGTGCCACCAGGAGCTCGTACCCCACGATGAACGCCGACTTTCTGACGTATCGCAAGGCGACGAAGATCAGCCTGTTGGGGCTGGTGCTGCAGCTGATGTTCGCGATCGGGACGGCGATCTTTGCGCGGTACGCCGGCGGCGATCACGCCGCGATGTCCGCCGCGATCGCTATGGCCATCGGCTGCGTCGTCTGGTTCGCGCTGGTGATCCTGTACGACCAGCACCGGCGCGAGCGGATCGAGGCGCTGGAGGCCGAGAGCCTCGCGGCGGCCGAGTCCGCGGCGGCGAGCGCGTTCGATTCCTCCGGGGCCGAGCTGCGTCCCGCCGCCCAGCGGCTGGAGCTCGTCACCAAGTGGTTCCTGCCCGGCGTGAGCCTGCTGGTCGGAGCGCTGCTGCTCGGCATCGGCTACCTGCGTCTGGCGGTGGGGGACCATTCCGCGCTCGAGCTGTCCGACCCGGACGCCTTCGGCTCGGGGCCCAACTTCTCGGTCTTCGGCGGGGGCATGGCGCTGGTCATCGCGGTGGTCGGGTTCGTGTTCGCGCGGTTCGTGTCGGGCATGAGCAAGGAGCCGGCGTGGAGCGCCCTGCGTGCCGGCTCGGCCCAGACCGTCGGGACGGCCCTGCTCGGGCTGCTGCTGATGGTGACTCTGTTCGTGCTCGCGGCCAAGGGGCCCGACTGGCCCCACCGCGTGCTGCAGATCCTGGTGCCCGTCGCGATGATGATCGGGGGCATCGAGGTCTTCGCGCTGTTCATCCTGGACGTGTACCGCCCGCGGGCTCCCGGCGAGCTGATGCGCCCGAGCTTCGACAGCCGCATCCTGGGCTTCGTGGCGGCCCCGGACAAGATCGCCGAGAGCGTCGGCGAGGCCATCAACTACCAGTTCGGCGTGGACGTGACGAGCAGCTGGTTCTACCAGATGCTGCGTCGGTGGGCGACGTGGCTGGTGCTGTTCGGACTGGTCACGGGGTGGCTGATGTCCACGCTGGTGGTCATCCAGCCGCACCAGCGGGCGATGATCCTGACGTTCGGGAAGGTGAGCCGGCCGGACGTGGGCCCGGGCCTGCACCTGAAGTGGCCGTGGCCCATCTCGCAGGTGCTGACCCCGACGCACGTGATCGACGAGGGCGAGACGGGCACGCGCGAGGTGAAGACGACGACGGGCGTGCAGGTGATGCACCTGGGCACCAACCCGCCCGACGACGACTCGGACGAGCCGATCCTGTGGACCGTGCAGCACGCGACGATCGAGCTGCTGCACGTGGTGCAGCCCAGCCGTGCCGGTCGGATCGGTTCCGGCACCGCCGGCGAGCTGTCGCTGGTGGCGATCGAGGTGCCGGTGCAGTACGTCATCGAGGACGTGGACGCCTACACCCGCCTGAGCGCGCCCGGCCAGCAGCAGCGGCTGCTCGAGTCGGTGGGCAAGGCGGTCGTGACGCGGTACGTCTCGACGCTGAGCGTGGACCAGGTGATCTCCAGCGACCGCAGCGGCATCGCCGCGGCGCTGAAGCGCGAGCTCGAGGCGGCGTACGCGAGGCTGAACGACGGCGCGGGTGCCGGCGTGCGTCTGACGTTCGTGGGCGTGTCGGGCGTGCACCCCCCGCGCGACGTGGCGCCCGACTTCGAGGCGGTGGTGCAGGCCGAGCAGGCGCGCGAGGGCACGATCGAGATGGCCCGCGCCTACGAGATCAGCCAGCTGACCGCGGCGGCGGGCAGCGTGGAGCTGGCCAACCAGATCGTGGCCCGCCTGGACGCGATCGACGCGATGCGGGCCTCGGGCGTGCCGGAGGCCGAGATCGACGAGGCGGAGCTCGAGGTGCAGAAGCTGCTCGAGAGCGCCGGGGGCGAGGCGGGGCGCGAGCTGCTGGAGGCCAGCAGCAACCGCTGGTCGGCGCACATGTCCGAGCGGGGCAAGGCGGCGCTGTTCGGTGGCCAGCAGGCGGCGTACCAGGCCGCGCCGCGCCTGTACCGCTCCAAGCTGTACTTCCAGGCGTTGCGTGAGGCGATGCGTGGTCAGCGTGTCTATCTGTCCGACGTGCCGATCGACTCGGTCCTGCAGCTGCAGGACCGGGGGGCCGGCGGTCGCGACGTGTTCTCAACCGGGACCGAGGGTCAGTAAAGCCCGAAGCGGGCCGGCCGGGCGCAGCGCCCGTCCATCGAAGGGATTCCGAACGTGTTCAAACGACTCAGCGAGAACATCGTCATCATCTTCGCGGCACTGTTCGTGCTGGCGATCATCCTCTACACCATCACCTACACCGTCCGGTTCACGGAGGTCGCGGTGCGGACCACCTTCGGGGCGGCCGGGGAGGGCTCGGTGCAGTCCGAGCCGGGCCTGAAGTTCAAGCTGCCGTACCCGATCCAGTCGGTGACCAAGTACGACCAGCGGGGCCGGCTGGTGCAGACGCGCTCGGAGACGCAGCAGACCGCCGACGACTTCCAGATCATCGTCGAGGCGTACATGACCTACCGGGTGTCGGACGCGCTCAAGTTCTTCCGCAGCTTCTCGGACGCGGGCAGCCGCTCGGTGGACCACTACCGCAAGGCGGAGAACGAGGTGCTGCGCGACCGCCTGCGCGCCCAGCTGGGCGAGACGAGCAAGTACCGCGTGAACGAGCTGTTCACCGAGGACGCCGACGCCAGCCGCATCCCCGAGCTCGAGGCCAGCCTCAAGGAGCTGATGATGTCCGGCGGCGGCGGCGACGGGGGCACCCCGCTGGCCGACTACGGCATCGAGATCGTGACCGTCGGCATCGACCGCATCGTCTTCCCGGAGGGCACCACCACGCGCGTGATCGAGCGGATGCGGGCCAACCGCACCCGCCTCGCCCAGCGGTACAAGAGCGAGGGCGAGGCGATCGCCGACTCGATCAAGG
The DNA here is from genome assembly GCA_043101615.1 of Phycisphaerales bacterium JB040. Classification (GTDB taxonomy): domain Bacteria; phylum Planctomycetota; class Phycisphaerae; order Phycisphaerales; family UBA1924; genus JBLHKT01. The sequence goes on from JBICID010000109.1 coordinate 111,699, forward strand.
CCGAGGCCGAGTCGTCGGCCGAGAAGATCCGGGCCTTCGCGCGCCGCCGGGCCCAGGAGATCCTGGCCCAGGGCCAGCGCGAGGCCGCGGTCTACCTCGCCCAGCAGAACGCCAACCCGGAGCTGGCGGTCTACCTCGAGAACATCGACCTGATCAAGAACGCCATGGCCAAAAGGGCCACGCTCATCCTCTCCACCGAGGACTTCGGCCTGAACCTGTTCAGCCCGGACGTGCTGCGTGACCTGACCGCCGGCGAGATCCCCACGCAGTTCAACGCCGGCGACACAACGGCCCGCGGAGGTGGCGAGTGAGCGACACCCCCCCCTCCAACCAGCCCCCGGGCGAGCCGCCGGAGGACCAGAACGGCGTTCCCGAGCGCGGCGGCGACGCGGGCCAGGCCCCGGGCACGCTGCCCAGCGAGAGCGGTCGGGCGACCTCGGTCCGCTTCCGGGCCGACGCCGACGTCCGCGAGTCGGCCCGCGCCGCGATGCGGATGGACGCCGCGAACCAGTCGCTGGCCGACGCCCTGAAGATCACGTTCCGGCTGGTGCAGATCGGCATGGTCGTGCTGGTGGTGCTCTTCCTGGGCTCCGCGGTGCGGATGGTGCAGGAGGGCGAGCGGGGCATCCGCGTGGTGCTGGGCAAGGTGCAGAACGGCGACCTCGGCCAGGGGCTCGCGTGGGCCCCGCCCTACCCGATCGGCGAGATCGTGACCGTCGGCTCGGGCTCGCTCGAGCTGCGCCTCGAGACCAGCGAGGAGTTCTTCCCGTTCGTCAGCAGCGGGAACTGGAACATCGCCGAGAGCGACATCGGCAAGCAGAACGACCTGAACCCGGCCGAGGACGGCTCGCTGATCACCGCCGACCTCAACATCGCCCACTCGCAGTGGACCGTGAACTATCGCCGGGCCGACCACGTCGAGTACGCCACCAACGTGATCCCCGCCCAGGAGCGGGACATCGTGCGTGTGGCCGCGATGCGGGGCGTGGTGCACGCGGTCGCCCGGACGAGCATCGACAACCTGCTCAAGGACCGCGACACGGTCGCCTCCGTCGCCCGGCGCGTGGCGCAGGAGGCCCTCGACGAGATGAACTCGGGCATCACCATCGAGCAGATGACGCTCAACCGCAAGTTCGCCCCCGCGGTGCTGCTCGACAACTTCGCCGAGGTGCAGTCCGCGGCCCAGGAGGCCGGCGGCCTGCGCGAGCAGGCCCGCACCGAGGCCCAGGACATGATGAACCGCGTCGCCGGTCGCGCGGCGCCCGTGCTGGTGGACCTGATCGACCGCTACGAGCGCGCCGTCGAGCTCGGCGAGGCCGAGGAGGCGGAACGCACCCTGGCGCAGATCGACGCCCTGATGATCGGGGACGCGATCGAGCTGGACGGCGAGCCCGTGGTCGCCGTGGTCTCGGGCGAGGTCTCGCAGATCCTCGCCGACGCCCGCAACGACTCGTTCCGGGTGGTCTCGGAGGCGCGGGGCGACCTCGAGCTGTTCCAGGCCAACCTGGAGAGGTACGAGGCCAACCCCCGCCTGATGGTGATGCGCGAGTGGGCCTCGGCGATGGACGCCTTCTTCGGGCGCGAGTTCGTGCAGTCGTTCTACCTGCCCGCGGGCGAGGGCAACACCGCCCGGGCGTGGATCAGCGAGGACCCGGACATCCGTCGCGCCCTCGAGATGGAGCAGCGCCGCCAGGAGGCCGAGCAGGCCGACGCCACGCGCGAGGAGCAGCGCCGCCAGGCCCGACAGGACTTCGACGAGCAGCAGGGCAACTGAGAACCCCCACCCCGTCGCACTCGTAGCACACCGAACGGAGCACCCATGGCGGACACCTCAGCGAGCACGACGGCGGAGACCGGGGCGGCCCCCGGCGGGCGCACCGACCGCCCGATCGTCGCGTGCCAGCGTCTGACCAAGGTCTTCCGCGACTTCTGGATGCGCCCCAACGCCAAGGCGGTCGACGCGCTGGACATGCTGGTGTACCCGAAGGAGATCTTCGGCCTGCTGGGCCCCAACGGCTCGGGCAAGAGCACCACCATCAAGATGATCCTGGGCCTGCTGCGCCCGACCTCCGGTCGGGTGATGGTCTTCGGCAAGCCGCCGACCGACGTGCAGACCAAGAAGCGCATCGGCTACCTGCCCGAGGAGAGCTACCTCTACCCCTTCCTGAACGCACGAGAGACGCTCGAGTACTACGCCAAGCTCTTCGAGATCGACCCCAAGACACGCACGCGGCGCATCGACGAGCTGCTCGACATGGTCGGCCTGCAGCACGCCCAGTTCCGCCCCGTCCGCGAGTACTCCAAGGGCATGCAGCGACGCATCGGCATCGCCCAGGCCCTCATCAACGACCCCGACCTGCTCATCCTCGACGAGCCCACCACCGGGCTGGACCCCATCGGCACCCGCCAGGTCAAGGACCTCATCCTCGAGCTCGGACGACGCGGCAAGACCGTCATCCTCTCCAGCCACCTCCTCGCCGACGTCGAGGACGTCGTCGACCGCATGGTCATCCTCTACGGCGGACGCGTCCGGGGCGAGGGCACCTGCGACGAGCTGCTCGCCAGCCACGAGAAGACCACCATCGAGACCGACGCCCTCGACGAGGACACCATCGCCGAGATCGACCGCCTCATCCGCGAACGCACCGGAGGCGAGAAGTCCATCCGGGGCGTCACCATGCCCCGCCAGAAGCTCGAGGAGTTCTTCCTGGGCATCGTCGAGCGGGCCCAGGCCGAACGCGTCGCCACCGCCGGCGCCGTGCACAGCGGCGGCACCGCGGCCTTCCTCAAGGGCGAGGGCGAGACCGGCGAGGCCCTCATCTCCAGCCTGATGACCGACCGCGAGCCCGAGGACACCCCCGAGCCGGACGGGCCCGCCGATACCGGCCCCGGGCCCGCCGGCTCCGACGAGGGCGTCATCGGCTCGCTGCTCGCCGGCGACACCGGCGACCCCGCCCCCTCGCCCGAGCGGTCCGGCAAGCCAGGCGGCCCATCCCGGCCCGGCGGTGAGAACGCGGGCGTCGACTCAGACGACGACGAGGTCGACCTCGGCGTCATCGGGTCGCTCATGGACGACGACGAGCGGGAGGAGAAGCCCTCGTGACGCTGCGCGAGCGTGTCAGAGCGGCGGACCGGCTCCAGAAATCGCGGGGCTTCAAGATCGGCGCGTCCATCGGCGTGGCCCTGCTCGTTGTCTCCGCGGCCGTGCTCTACGTCGTCCTCGCCACCAGCGAGGGCGCCGGCGGGCTGACACTCCCCGAGGGGCTCGACCCCGAGGTCGCCGCCCGGGCCCAGGCCCAGTACTCCCTGTTCGAGGACATCGCCGGCGCGAGCAACCCGCTCGTCGGGATGGGCGTCACGGCGCTGCTGGCCCTCGTGGCGGTCATCGGCGTGATCTGGCTGGGCCTCGGGCTGACGTATCTCGGGCTCGGCCTGATCGGGGCCCTGGTCGCGGGGCCGCTGCTGCTGGCCGACAGCACCGCCGGGGCGGGGCGCATGATCGGTGGCGTGGTGGCCCTCACCATGGCCTTCACCGCCCTGATGCAGGGGGCCCGCCTGCTGCTCGCGGGCTCCAAGCCGGTGCTCTCCATCGCGCGCAACGTGCTGGCCGAGGCGGTCCGCCTCAAGCTCTCCATGGTCTTCGTGGTCATGCTGATCGTGCTGATGGCGGCCCTGCCGCTGCTGCTCGACGACGCCCAGCCCCTGCGTTACCGCGTGCAGACCTTCCTGCAGTGGGCGACCGGGGGCAGCTTCTGGATCATCGCGACCATGGTCGTGTTCTTCTCGGTCGGCACCGTCGCGTTCGAGCAGCGCGACAAGATCATCTGGCAGACCATGACCAAGCCGGTCGCCCCGTGGCAGTACCTGCTGGGCAAGTGGCTGGGCGTGTCGCTGCTCGCGGCGATCCTGCTCGCGGTCTCGTCCAGCGGCGTCTTCCTGTTCACCGAGTACCTGCGCACCCAGCCCGCCGAGGGCGAGGTCGCCGGCGAGATCGACCCCCTGAACCTGTCCGAGGACCGCGTCGTGCTCGAGACGCAGGTGCTCACCGCCCGCAAGAGCGTGTACCCGCAGGACCTGGTCGACATCCGCGACGAGGCCGTGGACGTCGCCGTGCGCGAGCAGATCGAGCGTGAGCGTCGCCAGGACCCGGACTACGACCCCTCGCCCGCGGAGCTGCGTGCCCTGCGCATCGAGGTGGTGAACCGCGAGAGTCTCGAGTACCGCTCGATCGACCCCGCCGGGGACCGGTACGAGGAGTTCGTGTTCCTTGGCCTCGAGGGGGCAAAGGGCTTCAACCGGCCCATCACGCTGCGGTACAAGGTCAACGCCGAGGGCAACCGCCCCGACGCCCTGTACACCCTGATGATGGAGACGCCCGACGGCCCGCTCACGCCGCCCCCGGGGCGCACCACCGGCCTGGGCTTCAGCCACACGCTGACGTTCTCGCCCGAGTTCATCGGCGAGGACGGGCGCTTCGACCTGCGCATCTGGAACGGGGCCCTGCGGGTGCTGGAGGACGGGCGCCCGGTGTTCGTGCCCAACCCGGCGACGATCACCTTCCCGGTGGACGGGCTGGAGCTCAGCTACGCCGCGGGCAGCTACCACATGAACTTCGTCCGCATCGTCTTCGTGCTGTGGATCAAGCTGGCCTTCCTCGCGGCCCTGGGCATCTGGGCGGGCACGTTCCTGAGCTTCCCGGTCGCCGGGCTGGTCTCGGTCGGCACGTTCCTGGTCGCCGAGGGCGCCTCGTTCGTGCAGTCCTCGATCGACATGTTCAGCCTGACCGACTACGACGGCAACACCGAGGCCTGGCGGGTGGTGGCCAAGGCGATCGCCGACACCATCTCGAACCTGTTCCTGGTCTACTCCGAGCTCAGACCCACCACGCGCCTGTCCGACGGGCGCCTGCTCTCCTGGTACGAGGTCGGCGGCGGCACCGTGGTGCTGGCCATCGCCATGTCCGGGCTGCTGCTCACCGGCGTCTACATCATGAAACGCCGGGAACTGGCGATCTACTCCGGCCACTGACACGTACCACACGCGGCGTCCCGAGCGGGCGCGGAGGTGAATCATGCGACGCGAGACACGGGTGCGGATGGTGGCGGGGGCGGTCCTGGCGGCGGCGCTGGCCTCCTCCGTGGCCCTCTCCCCGCGCGTCGCGGCCTCCTCCGGGCGACACGGGCTCACCTACACCGACCGCAGCGAGGAGGGCGACCCGCCGCAGGTCGCCCTGGGCGTCGCGATGGGGGCCTTCCGGGGCGTCTTCGTCAACTTCCTCTGGATCCGCGCCAACGCGATGAAGGAAGATGGCAAGCACTTCGAGGCGATCGAGCTCTCGCGCGCCATCACCCAGCTCCAGCCCCGCTTCCCGCGCGTCTGGGTCTTCCACGCCTGGAACCTCGCCTACAACATCTCGGTCACCACCCAGACGCCCGGCGAGCGCTGGCAGTGGGTGCAGTCGGGCATCCGCCTGCTGCGCGACGAGGGGCTCCGGGCCAACCCCAACGACATGCTCCTGCACAAGGAGCTCGGCTGGATCTTCCAGCACAAGATCGGCGGCTACACCGACGACGCCAACCAGTACTACAAGCGCCAGCACGCCATGGAGTGGGAGTTCGTCCTCGGGCGCCCCCCCCAGCCCGACTACACCAACCGCGACTACCGCGTCCGCATCGACCAGTACCTCGACTGGCTCCGACCGGTCGTGGACGCCCCCGCCACGTGGGCCAGGCTCGCCGAAACCTCGCCCGGCGCCGCCGCCCTGGCCGACCGGTACGAGGCCGAGCTCGGCGAGGAGGTCGGCAAGAACTTCCTGCGCCAGGTCGCCCTGTTCGAGGCGTACGAGCGTCGCGGCTTCGACATGGTCGAGCAGAGCCGGCAGGACGTCCCCGGCGCCGGCGTCCGCTTCCTCCGCCTCTGGGTCAGCGAGGACTTCACCGACCGCGACCGGGACGACCTGGCCGCCTTCGTCCGCAGGCGTGTGCTCGAGGACGACTACAACATGGAGCCGCTGCGCATGTACCGGCTCACCGACGAGCTCGGGCCCATCGACTGGCGCCTGCCCGCCGCCCACGGCATGTACTGGGCCAAGCGGGGCGTCGAGGTCGGCTCCATGGAGGTCGACGAGCGCAACTCCGACGCGTTCGACTTCGTGGGCGCCTACCGCGTGTTCGCGCAGAGCCTGCAGGAGATGTTCCGCCAGGGCGAGCTGTACTACAACTTCCTGGACGTGGTCGAGGGGCGCAACGCCTACTACCAGGCCGTGACCAACGTCGACTTCGCGCCCGGCTACGGCAGGATCCTCGAGGACATCGTCGAGAACACCGGCATCTTCAACGCTGAGCGTCGCAGCTACCGTCCCTACGCCGCGGGCTACGAGAACTTCAT
>JBICID010000110.1:0-4239 GCA_043101615.1 Phycisphaerales bacterium JB040
AGGTCCACGCGCCCCGGGTGGTCTGCACGGTCCCGGCGCCCGGGGCCACGCCGATGACCTCCACCCCCGACCACCCGTCGCCGCGGGTGCGCCGGGCGATCACCGGGCCCGACGGGGTGTGCAGCGTGTACCCCTCCCCGAGGGTCTCGGCCTCGACGAACCATCGTCGCTCTCCGTGAAAGACCCCCAGCCCGATCGGGCCTCGCGCGGGGTCGGGCTCGATCCTCGCCTCGTCCGTCGGCGCGACGACCAGCCCGCCGGGGTGTGTCGAGGCGAACCGCTCGAGGGTCACCACGCGCACGGGCAGCCGCTCGGGCTCGGCGCCGCGCAGCTGGCCCCGTTCGAACGCCGTGCGGAGCGGGGACCAGAGCGAGCCCGTGCCCAGCTCGAGCAGGGGCGCGTCGTGATCCCGGCGCAGTCCGGAGTCGGCGAGCTGGATTGTCACGCCCTCCCCGTCGCCCTTCGGCCCGAGCGTGCGTGAGAGCAGCGCGAGCGTCGCGGTCTCGGGCGTGCAGACCGCCGCGACGCGACGCCCGGCGACCGCGAGGTTCACCGCGCGATGGTGGGCGAGCTGCGTCAGCGGGATCGCGACCGACTCGTTGAGCACCGTGACGTCCAGCACGGCCTCGCCGGGGCCCAGGCGCTCGCGGGCGTCCGCGATCGATTCGAGCGCCGGGTCGGTCAGCGCGGGCGTGCCGTCCTCGTTCGGGCGTTCGTCGCCCGGGGCCGAACGCGCCGGCGGGTCCGGCTGGACGGACAGGGCCAGGCCCAGTGCGATCGCTGCGAATCGGCGCATGGGGTCAGGATACCGGGCCGAGCGAGTGGCGTGCGGGCTCAGTCGACCGCGTCGGCGATGAGGCGGTCGAGCGCGTCCCAGGCGCCGTCCGCGTCGTGGTCGGTGTTGCGTTGCGGGTCGAGCAGGAGTGAGCCGTGCACGCCGGCGGGCTCGATGTGCGTCAGCCCGCCGAGACGCTCGCCCCGGGCGAGCAGGGCGCGCTTGCTGTCGGAGGCCTCGCGCTCGGGCACCGCCAGCAGCATCGGGATTTCGATGTCGTCCAGGAAATCCTGCGGCTGGCAGCCCCGCATCGGGTTGCCCGCGGCGGGCGAGAACGAGGCGACACCGTCGATCCGGTCGCCCTCTTCGGCCGCGAGCCGGAGGACGAGCGTGGCGGTGTAGGACGACCCGATGGCGACCACGGGGAGGTCCTGGCCCGTGTCCTCGAGCCAGGACTCGGCGTAGGCGAGCACGCTGACCAGGTCGGGGTAGGCGTCGCAGTAAGAACCGAGCTCGGGCACGCCAGCGTCCTGGAGGGCCTGCGCGGTGCGGTTGGTGCCGCCGATTCGGGAGCCGCCGAGACGCAGGTCGGGCGTGAGCACCGCGAGGTTTCGCTCGAGCAGCGCCGGGACGAGCACGGGGGCGTACTCGGTGCGTGCGTTGGAGCCGGCCATGTGGAAGGCGAGGACGAGGGCACGCGGCTCCGCTCCGTCCTCGGGCAGGTAGAGGTCGGCGTGGATGGTGAAGGGCTCGGCGCCCGTGTCCGTGGAGGGGATGGCGAGCTCGGTGGGCGCGGGCTGGGCGAGGGCGAGCAGGAGCGCGAGTGTGGCGGCGATCATGGCGTGTGTACCCGGTGGGCACGCGGGCCGATGCGGGGAAGGTGTCGAGATCGTGCGGGCTCACGCGGGGGGCGGGTCTGGCCGATCGGCCAGTGCACAGCCCGGCGCCCCCGGCGGCTCACCACCGCTCGATGAATCGGATGAGGTCGTCGAGGATGCCGGTGAGCTCTCGCCCGCGCTCGGTGAGCGTGTACTCCACGCGGGGCGGGATCTCGGGGTAGGCGGTGCGGTCCACGAAACCGTCGTCCTCCAGCCGCTTCAGCCTGTCTGTGAGCACCTTGGAGGTGAGGCCGGGCAGCTGGCGCTGCATCTCGGAGGGGCGCGTGTGCCCGTGCTCCAGGCACCGCAGCACGGCCAGCGTCCACTTGCACTTGAGCACGTCGGTGACGCGATGGAAGGCCTCGGACAGCTCGTAGCCCGTGCTCGGGTCGGCCTGTGCGTCGGGCGGGCAGTCCGTGTTGGCGTCGTGGTGGGCGTGACTCTTCATGGTTTCCGCTTTGTGCGTGCGGCACCTTCCGGTGCGGTCGGAATGGATCCGGGGTCGCGTCGGATCATACGCGTGCCGGTGAGTGTCACCGGGAACGGCGGAGGCCGCCGGCCCAGACGAGATACCGAAAGGAGTTCACGATGGAGAAGGCAACGTTCTATCACGCCGGCTGCCCGGTGTGCGTGTCCGCGGAGGAGTCGGTGGCGTCCGGCCTGGACCGGTCCAGATACCAGGTGGAATCGGTGCACCTGGGCGAGACGCGCGAGCGGCTCGACGAGGCCGAGCGGCTGGGCGTGAAGAGCGTCCCGGCGCTCGTGCTGGGAGGCGAGGTGTTCCACATCAACTACGGCGCGTCGCTGGAGGACGTGCGCGGATGATCGTGCGGCGCGCGGGCGAGGGCCCGCGCGCCGTTCTTCGCGTGGTCGAACCCTGGCCCGCGAACGGGGCCCGCGTCGATCAGGGGCTCATCCCGAGCGACCGCTCGAGTCGCTCCATCCGACGCAGCAGCTCGGCGTTCTCTGCCTCGAGCTCACGGACGCGTTCGCGGAGGCGCGCGTCGTCTGAGTCCTTCTCCTCGCGGAGCTCTGCGATGGCCTGGACGACCATGGACTCGTAGCCGGTTGGATCGACGTACAGGTAGCCGTCGGCGGCGGGTGTCACCCATTCGGGGAACACGTCGCGGACCTGCTGCGCGATCCAGCCGCGCTGGGTGCCCGGGAGATACGAGAAGTGGTCGGGGTCTGCGTACTCGAAGGTGACGGGCTCGAGCCGGAGCAGGCGATCGAGCACACGCGGGGCGGGCCGGATGTTGGTCTTGAGTCGTTCGTCGGAGAACAGCGCCCAGAGCCCGCCGCCGGGCTTGCCGGCGTCGCCGTAGCTGTTGATCGCGAAGGTAAACGCCTCGGGCCCGCCGACCGTAAGCTGGGAACTGACGATGACGTCGTTGTTGACGGTGAGGTCGTCGGCGATGGTCGCGTCGCCGCCGGTGAAGGTGGCGTCCTCGATCATGACGCTGCCCGCGGCGTCGATATCAACGTTGCCGTCCGAATTGATGTCGACGATGGAACTCCCGTTGAGATCGATGATCGGGGCGTTGATCTCGCTTTCGACGGCGGCGGTCTGTGTGAGCTTGGCTCCCGATTGCAGCGTGAGGTTCTGCCCTGCCTGGAAAGCGCCGACCATGCCGGCATCGAGCAGCAGGTCGTTGTCGGACTCGATGGCGTAGTTGCTGTTGGACGAGAGCCCGGCAGGGGTGTGCAGCGCCTCGACGCTTCCGGACGAGACCAGCACGCCGTCGGCGGTCGTGCTGGTCGCGACGACGTGCAGGCGGGCGCCCGGTAACGGGTTGCCCACACCGAGCGATTCGCTGACGTAGGTGTTCCCGTTCTCGACCGTGGAGTTGTTGGCACCGAGCGCGATGCCGCCGTTCGAGTTCACACGGAGTCGGGTGGTGCCGTTGGCCTGTACCCGGAGTGCGTCCTCGCCCGCCAGGGCGTTCAGGTGGAGTCGGGCCGTGGGCGAGGTGTTGATGCCGATCTGGCCGGAGCTGACATTCGCGGCCCCGCCGGTGACGAGACTGAGCGAGGACGCGCTGTTGGCCAGAGAGAACGTCGTGCCGACGCGGATCAGGCCGGTGCCGGCGTTGTAGATGTCGGGAGTCGTCGGGCGCCAGTCCGCCCCGCTCCAGGTCAGGACCTGCCCGGTACCGGGAGCGAGCGTCGAGACCGTGCGCCCGCGCAACGCCGCGACCGAGGGCGTCGGGAAGGTGCCCGCCAGGTCGCCCCCCGCGCTCTGGCCGGAGCTGATGAACGAGGGCGTGCTGGGTTCCCACTGGCCGCCGTTCCACGCGAGCAGTTGGCCCGCCACGGGCGACGCACCGCTGACGGGGAAGCCGCGCAGCCCGGCGACCGTCGGCGCTCCGATCGAGCCCGACAGATCGCCGCCGACGGGGAACGATGTGTCGAGCGAGAAGTCGGTGCCGCTGAGCAGCAGCCCCGAGCCGACGCCGTAGGAAGTCTCGGCCGAGGGTGCCCACTGGGCCCCGTCCCAGCGGAGCAGATCGCTTCGCGCGGCACCGTTCCCGGAGAGCGAGAGGGTGCTGCCCGCGAGCGCCAGCGGGGCAGATCGGAAGAGCGTCG
>JBICID010000111.1:0-44910 GCA_043101615.1 Phycisphaerales bacterium JB040
GCGACACGCCGGGCCGCGTGCACCCCCGCCGGCTCGTTCCCGTGCACGGCGCACGTCAGGATCAGCGTCGGGCCGGGCTCGTCCGCGACGACGCGATCGATCAGGCGTGTCGCGGTGGCGGTGCGGTCCGGGGCGGCCCGCCTGGTGCGGGGCGAGCTGGTGGCGCTGGTCGGCAACGTCCCGGCGTTTTCCTCGGGCGACCCGGCGGTGCGGTACCTGGACCACGACCTGAACCGGGCCTTCACGCGTGAGCGGCTGGAGCGGGCGCGCGGGTCCGAGCCCGGCTCACGCACCGTCGAGGAGGGCGAGGCGATCGATCTGCTGGAGGCCTTCGACCGGGTCGCACGCCGTGCACGCGGGCCGGTGCACCTGATCGATCTGCACACGACCAGCGCCGCGTCGGAGGCGTTCGCGGTGGTGGGAGACGCGCTGGCGAACCGGTCCCTGGCGCAGTCGCTCGGGCTGCCGATCGTGCTGGGGCTGGAGGAGGAGCTGGCCGGGGTGCTGTCGGACTACGCCACGGAGGAGCTGGGGTTCGTGTCGCTTCTGGTCGAGGGGGGCCAGCACGACCTGCCCGGGTCGGTGGACACGCTGGAGTGCGTGGTGTGGGCGGCGCTGCACGAGATGGGGTGCGTGCGCCTGGACCCCGCGCGCATCGCGTCGGTGCGCCGGACGCTGCGCGACGCCGCGGGGGTGCGGGCAGGGCGGGTGTACGACCTGCGGTACCGCGAGCCGGTGCTGGACCCCGGGCTGACGATCCCGCCGCGCCTGCGGAGCTTCGACCGGGTGGTCGCGGGCCACACGCTGCTGGCGGTGCAGCACGGGCAGGAGCGGATCGCGCCCGAGTCGGGCGTGGTGCTGATGCCGAACCGGCAGAAGAGGCCCCGCGTGGGGGACGACGCGGCGTTCGTCGCCCGCCCGATCGGTCGGGTGTGGCTGTCGGTCTCGGCGTGGGCGCGGGGCGGGGTGACGCACCGGCTGCTGCCGCTGCTGGCGCCCGGCGTGCGCCGGCGCCCGGGGCACGCGCGCGACCTGCTGGTGGCCCCGGAGATCGCGGCGGTGTGCAAGCGCGAGGTGTTCCACCTGCTGGGGTACCGCCTGGTGCGGCGCGGGAAGGAGCGGCACCTGCGCGGGTGGGCGCGCGCCCGGGGCGCGTTCGCCGCGCTCGGACGGGCGGCGTGGAGCGTGCTCGCCGGGGTGGTCCGGGGCGGCGAGCGCGGCGTGCTGCGCGCGGAGCGGGGCGAGGACTGGGTCGTGCGAAGGAGACGGCTGGATGTCGAGCCGCCCGCGGGGAGCCGGGTGGGGTGAGACCGTTGCACGCGGGCGGGGCGCCCTCGGCTTGCGCCCGGGTTTGCGGGGCGCAGACCGGCATGGCGTGCCCCGTCGCTGGCGTTCCGGGCTCGTAAAAACACCCGGCCGGTTGGGCCGGGTGTGTTCCGGTGGGATGCGCTGCGGCACGGGCCCGATGAAGGCTGCGCCGTCATCGGGGCACCCGTGGCGATCGGATCAGGCCCCGGCGGGCTGGGCGCCCATCTCGGCCATGACCTTGTCCAGGTCGATGCCGAGCTTCTCGGCGACGCGCTTGCCGTAGTCCTCGTCGGCGCGGAAGAAGTGGCACAGCTGGCGGAGCTGGACCTCCCTGCGGGCCTGGCCGAGCACGCCGGCGATGCGGGTGGCGAGTCGGTCGCGGTGGGCGTCGTCGAACATGCGGTAGAGGTTGCCGGGCTGGGTGTAGTCGTCGTGGTCGACGGTGGAGTCGTAGCGGTCGACGATGGCCTGGCCGATGTCCCATGCCGGGTCCTTGTACTGCGGGGCGACGTCGGGCATGCCCTCGCGGCTGGACGGCCAGTAGTTGGATCGTGAGCCGTAGTCGGCGGCGGTGGCCATCTGGCCGTCGCGCTGCGAGTTCATGACGGGGCACCTGGGCTTGTTGACCGGGAGCTGGTGGTAGTTGTTGCCGACGCGGTAGCGGTGGGCGTCGGCGTAGGACATCAGGCGGGCCTGGAGCATCTTGTCCGGGCTCGGGCCGATGCCGGGCACCAGGGCCGACGGTGAGAAGCTCGCCTGCTCCATCTCGGCAAAGTAGTTCTCCGGGTTGCGGTTGAGCTCGAGCCGGCCGACCTCGTGGACCGGGAAGTCGGCGTGCGGCCAGACCTTGGTGAGGTCGAAGGGGTTCCAGCCGGTGTCCTTCTCGAACCGCTCGGCCTGGGCCTGCGTCATGATCTGGACCTTCATGGTCCAGCTGGGGAAGTCACCCTGCTCGATGGCGTTGAACAGGTCCTCCTGCGAGCTCTCGCGGTTCTCGCCGATGAGCTTGTCGCCCTCGTCGTCCATCAGGTTCTTGATGCCCTGGTTGGTCTTGAAGTGGAACTTGCACCAGACGCGCTCGCCCTCGGCGTTGACGAAGCTGTAGGTGTGGGAGCCGTACCCGTTGACGTGGCGGTAGCCGACGGGGCGTCCGCGATCGCTGAACAGGATCGTCACCTGGTGCAGCGACTCGGGGCAGAGGCTCCAGAAGTCCCACTGCATGTCCATGTCGCGGAGGTTGGTCTTGGGGTCACGCTTCTGGGTGTGGATGAAGTTGGCGAACTTGTAGGGGTCGCGGACGAAGAAGACCGGCGTGTTGTTGCCGACCATGTCCCAGTTGCCCTCTTCGGTGTAGAACTTGATGGCGAAGCCGCGGACGTCGCGCTCGGCGTCGGCGGCGCCGCGCTCGCCGGCGACGGTAGAGAAGCGGAGGAGGACGTCGGTCTTCTTGCCGACCTCGCTAAACAGCTTGGCCTTGGTGACCTTGGAGATGTCGTGGGTGACGGTGAAGGTGCCGTAGGCACCCGAGCCCTTGGCGTGGACGACACGCTCGGGGATCCGCTCGCGGTTGAAGTGCTGCATCTGCTCGAGGAGCTGAACGTCCTGCATGAGCAGTGGTCCGCGCGGGCCGGCGGTCATGGCGTTCTGGTCGGCGATGGGGTTGCCATCCGCCGTGGTCATGAACGGGCATTTGCTGGCAGAGGGGTTGGTGGCGTTGGGGCTGTCGGAAGCCATGGCGATCTCCTCAAGAAATAGACTCGGTCGCGACGCGGCTCGCTTCGTAGACGCATCGCTCCGGGCACAGAGGTCCGGGAATTCTATCCTAGAACCATTCCAAAGAGATGGCCACTCGACCGGCCCACCCTCCCGATTTCGGAATCCGAGCACACCAAGAGGAATTCGGGGTGCACCCGGGTCGCTTCACTCATCCAAGCTTTCTGATTCGAGCAAAGACGCCTGTCACGATGCGATCGCACCGATCCTCCGCAAAGGCGAAATGCTGGCGAAGTTGTTCGGTCCTCTTTCTGTTGAGTTTTCCCGAGAGCTCTCGCTTGGCCCTGTGGAGGCTGACCTTCACGTTGCTTTCACTGAGCCGGAGGCTCTGAGCGGTTTCGCGAGTGCTGAGCCCCTCGACGAGTCGCAGCATGACCACGGCTCGATGAACGGGGCTGAGTTCGTCCAGCGCGGCGACGATCTCCGTTTGCGATCGCCGAACTTCAATCTCGGATGGGCGCTCCCGCGATGACTCGTCGACGGATTCGTGCCCGCACGGGAGTGCGCCGGGCGCCCGTTGCTGCCTGCGTCGTTGACGCAGTGCCTCGTGCAGCGCGATCCTGGACAGCCAAGTGATCACGGATGATCTCCCTTCGAAACGCGCCAGCGATGCGAACGCGCGCAGGTACGTCTCCTGTACGATGTCTTCGGCGGTCGCGTCGTCGCTGACGATGGACCGGGCCAGGCGGAACAGACGCTGGTTGTGGCGACGCATGAGCAGCTCAAACGCGGCGGTGTCGCCTTCGATAATCCGGGCGACGACCTCGCCGTCGCTGAGCGGCGCCAGAGACTGCAGGTCCGCCCGGCGCGTGTGCTCATCGCCTCCAACGCCGCCCGGAGCCGTGTTGTGCTTATAGGTGGCGACCATGGCTCACGACCCCGTAGAGATGAGCGCGGCCCCGCCGCGATCGTTGGACGCCGGGAAGAACCCCTCGCCGCGGAGCGCCGCGATACCGCCCAGAGTGTATGCGCCGAGCGCCATCACCAGGTCCCGCACGGCGATGTCGTAGTGACCCGCGAGCAGCACGTTCAGCGAGATGAGCACCAGCCAGGCCGCGACCACGTACGAGCCCAGACGCGTGAGCGCGGTCAGTACCGCGAGCCCGGCGACGATCTCGATCACACCGACGATCATCATGAACGTCTCCGCGCCGATCGGGATCGCCCCCGAGACCTGCCCCGGCAGGTACTGCGACCAGTCGGTGAGCAGGTTCGTGAACTTGTCCGCGCCGGCCACGATCGGGACGAGCCCGTAGCAGAGGCGGAGGGGGACGTACAGTGCCGTGAGTTTGCGTTCGTTCATGATTCGGACCTCCTTTGCCTATATAGAGCCTCCGGATCTGATCTGGTTACACCCGAGCGGGATCCTGCTGCGGATCCGGAACCGCAAGGCGGACGCCCCATCCCGGATCTCGAGCCGCTGAAGGGCGTTGCCAGCATCCCACGGACGGTGGAAACCTCATCCGGAGAGAAGCCGTCGAGCCCAACCTCCACGGCCTCCGGTCGCGACCTGGTCCGGAGGGTGCCGAACAGCCGATCCCAGACCGAGAGGACGGGGCTGTAGTTGCTGTCGGTCTCGGGCTGCCAGCGTGAGTGGTGCAGCCAGTGCAGGCTGGGCGTGACGATGAAAAGCCTCATCGCTCGGTCGAGGCGCGCCGGGACACGCACGTCTGAGTGGTGGAAGAGCGAGACTGGGAGCAGCACCAGGTTGTACAGGGCCACGTGCTCGATCCCAAGCCCGACCACGGACATCATCACAACCGTGGCCGCACCCTGCAGCATGATCTCGGCGGCGTGGAACCGCATCGCCACGGTCGCCTCGAGCCTGTCGGCGTGGTGGTGCACCGCGTGCACTCGCCACAGCACCGGCACACGGTGCATCAGGACATGGCATGCGTACCCCCACAGGTCGAGCAGGATCAGCGCCATCGCCGCTCGCGCCCAGTCGTGCAGAGGCAGCCATCGCAGCGTGCCGAAGCCGATCTGCTCCGATGCCCTGTGGGACGCGAGCATCATCGCGGCGACGACGAGCCCGACCGAGGCGTTCACGAGGCCGAGCATCAGGTGTCGCGCCCGTTGGGCGAGCCCCGCTCGTGCGCCGTGCAGCGCCGGGGCCACTCCCTCCAGTGCCCAGAGGACCGCGAGCGTGCAGGCGGGGACGACCCCTTCCGCGACGGCGATCTCGCTCATGGCGTGATTCCCCTGATCTGATCGGGACTGTGCGAGCCCGCCCGTCGAGCGTGCGAGACTCTCTCCTCGACATCACAGAGCCCGGTCGCCGGATTCGGTTACGCCAGACTCCTGACGAAGTGCCGGATCGATCACACCCGTCATTGTGCGAGCCCCCGGGATGAGGGTGTAACCCATCCGGCTCGCGCGGCTCTGTTCTGATGGGGGATCCCACTCTCACAAGGAGACGAGACACATGCGCATCACTCCGACCACCGCCGTTCTTCTCGCAGCAGCCTCCGCCGCTCTGCACCCCGCCCACGCAGACCTGATCGGTGTCAATTACTCAACGGGCGCGGTGTTCTCGATCGACGAGCACACCGCCAGCGCGACGGAACTGGGCGAGCTGGTCCGGGGCGTCATGGGAATCGCCTCGGCCCCGGACGGCATGCTGTACGCCATCACGGACGGGATCTCCGGGCAGTTACTGCAGATCGATCCGGGCGACTGGTCCGCCAACCCCGTCGGCGGGCTCGGGGCAGGATTCACCTTCGAAGGGGGCCTGGCTTTCGACGGGGCCGGGCACGCGATCGGCGGGTCGAGGTTGGCGGGGGGTGGGCGTGGGCTGTTCGAGATCGACCTGGCGACGGGCTCGATCGGGCACACCATCGTGCTGGACCGCACGGCCGCGGACCTGAACGGGCTGCATTTCCGCGACGACGGCGTGCTGGTCGGGATCGACGGTGACGCGAACGAGTTCGTTTCCGTCGACCTCGTCACGGGCGAAGTCACGACGATCGCGGCGTTGATCACTCCCGACGCCGGATCCGTGGGAGGACTGACGGCGCTCGGCGATGTGGGCTACTACGTCACCGCAGGCACGGTCTCAGGCTCGGACGGGGACAACGCGCTGTACAGGATCGACCTGCACACGGGGTCTCAGACCCGGATCGGCACGCTCGGCCCGGACGCCGGGAGCGGGTTCGGGATCGGCGGGCTCGTGGGCGTCGTGCCGACGCCGGGCGGCGCGGCACTTCTCGGGCTCGGGGGGCTGATCGCGACCCGGAGGCGCCGGAACTGACCCCTACGGCGCTCACTCCGGAACCGAGAGCCCCACGCGAGTGGGGCTTTCTTGTTTGGGGATCACCACGCGTCCGCCTCAGTCCCCGAAGCAGGTGTACACCGAACGCGCCGCCTCGATCAGCGGGTGGTCCTTGGGCACCAGGCGCTGCTTGTCCGCGGCGGCGGTGATCTCGATGTCGCCGAGTTCGCGACCGTTCATCACGACGAGCCGGTTGCGCTTGCCCATCTTCAACAGGTGCATCGCGTGGTGGCCGAACTGGGTGGCGAGCACGCGGTCGCCCGCGACGGGGGTGCCGCCGCGCTGGACGTGCCCGAGGACGACGTGGCGGGACTCGATCTCGGTGCAGTCCTCGATCTTGTCGGCGAGCCACTTGCCGATGCCGCCGAGGCGGATCGGGTCGGGGCTGGTGGGGTCGACGCGGTCGACGATCTGCTCGCCGCCCTTGGGCTTGGCCCCCTCGGAGCAGCAGATGATGCTGAACCGCTTGCCCTTGCTGGAGCGTCCGATGCAGAACTCGCAGACCTTGTCGAGGTCGAACGGGATCTCGGGGAGCAGGATGACGTCGGACCCGGAGGCGACGCCGGCGTTGAGGGCGATCCAGCCCGCGTTGCGCCCCATGACCTCGACCACGATCACCCTGTGGTGGCTCGCGGCGGTGGTGTGCACCCGGTCGAGGGCCTCGGTGGCGACGGAGACGGCGGTCTGGAAGCCGAAGGTGATGTCGGTGCCGTAGAGGTCGTTGTCGATGGTCTTGGGGACGCCGATGCAGTTGATGCCGCGGTCGGCGAAGGGCTTGGCGCCGGACATGGTGCCGTCGCCCCCGATGACGACGAGGGCCTCGATGCCGCGGACCTCCATGTGTGTCATGCAGACGTCGGTGAGGTCCTTGAAGCGGGGGGTGCCGTCCTCGTTCTTGCCCACGGCGTACTTCTGCGGGTTGGCCTTGTTGGAGGAGCCGAGGATGGTGCCGCCCCTGGTGAGGATGTTGGAGGCGTCGTCGGTGGTGAGGGGGCGGATGCGGTCCTCGATGAGGCCGAGGAAGCCGTCCTCGATGCCGAGCACCTCGATGTTGTGGTAGATGGCGTCCTTGACGACGGCGCGGATGACGGCGTTGAGGCCGGGGCAGTCGCCGCCGCCGGTGAGAACCCCGATGCGCTTGACGCCCGAGACGGGCACACGGTCGTTGATCTGTGGCATGGGCGCAGGGTAGCGGGGAAGAGTGGGGCGCGTCGTGGGTGGGTGCGGACGCCGGATCGGCGACGGGTCTCACTTGCCATCGGACGGCGCCCGGGGTGCCGCGGGTCTGCGCCGGCGACGGCGGCGCACATAGAATGGAGAGCCCGATCCGGAGGAGGCCCCCGATGCGTCGCGCCGTGTTCGCCGTCGTCCTGCTGGTGTCCGCGGCACACGCCCCCGGCGCGTCGCAGTTGGACGGCAGACGCTACGAGATCCTCGTGCTGGACGGCAGGCTGTACGCGCACGGGTACCTGCTGAACTACAACGACGACGGGAACGGGGTCTCGCGCCCCTACTTCAACGCCCAGCACAACCACTGGGGCAGCCGCGATGTCGGCGGGTCGGTCTGCCTGCTCGGGTTCGACCTGTACGAGCCCGGCCCGCTGGTGGGGCACCGGGTCTGGCTGGAGATGGTCGGCTCGTTCCGGTGGGACAACCCGCCGCTGCTGCCCACGCCCGGCACGGAGCCCGTGCTGGAGCCCCTCGCGACGGGCGAATACATCCTGGCGCGGTACGGGGGCGTGACGGTCTCGACCGAAACCCTCGGGGCGCTCACGCTGTCCGAGGCGGTCGACCCGGGGGGATTCGTCCAGGCCAACGTCCGCTACGACACCCCGGCGCAGCCGACGGACTACCTGCTCGGCGTGACGTACGTCCTGCGGACGGACGCGCCCGGGGTGGCCGACTCAGACCCGCTGCACGTCATCTTCGCGACCGGCGATGCGCCGACCCCGGTCGAGCGGCTCCACTACTCGGCCCTGCACCTGGAGGCCACGCTGGGGCTCTACCTCTGCCGCGTCGATCTCAACGGTGATCGCGTGCTGGACAACGGCGACATCGGTTCCTTCGTCGACTTCTACCTCGACGGCAACACCATCGCCGACGTCAACGAGGACGGCGTGCTGGACAACGGGGACATCTCCGCGTTCGTGCGGGGCTACCTGGCTGGGTGCTGAATCGGCCGGGAGGCGCGAGCGCACGCCCTGACCACCGGCGAGGCCTCATCCCTTGGTATGAGAATCCCGCCCCGGACGTTCCGGCCCGGGGCGGGTGCGTCGATTCTCTCTCAGCTCCGGCGGCGACGGGCGCCGATCAGCCCGGCCATCGCCAGCACGCCCGCGGCGCCCGGGGCGGGCACCAGCACGGTCTCGGCGTACTCGATCGCGGCGTCGTGCTCGAGCTCGGTCAGCCCCGCGTTGAACACGGTCCACACCGAGCGTGACTCCTGGAACCCGCTCAGCGTGAAGCTGTTCTGCAGGAAGTAGATGCCCTCGGCGGCGCCGGCCCCGAGCAGGTAGTCGTAGTGCTCGTCGAAGCCGCCGACGGCGTCGGCGTCGTAGTTGATCGTGAAGCCCGCGACCGTCGAGGCGTCGCCCGGGGTGACCCGGCTCTCCGGCCCGAACCGGAGCGTCATCGCGACGGAGGCGTCCACGGCCGACACCGGCCCGGTGCCGTCCCAGTACAGCAGGTTGCCCAGGATGTTGAACCCGACCGCGGTGTTGTCGGGCAGCGAGGCCTCGGGGATGAAGATGCCCGGCTCGTCGGCCTCCCACCCGGTCGCGACGCTCCCGAGCATGTCCGCGGCGAAGACACGCTCGCCGAAGCCGAACAGGACCTGGTCGGTGTGGTCGCCGATCGCGGTCTGGACCTTGCCGTTCTGGGTCCAGAGCCCGTAGTCACCGCCGTCGGCGAGGGCGGAACCGGACACGGCGGCAACAACAGCAACAGAAATCATGGAACGCATGGCGAAATCCTCTCTCAAACCGGCACGCGGCCGGTGGATATGTGTGTGACAGATCGGAACGGAAAACAAAGCGAATGAAACAGATGGGGGTGTCAGCACCCCGCCAGGAAGGCCTGCACGAACGCGGAGATGTCCCCGTTGTCCAGCAGGCCGTCGCCGGTGAAGTCGGCCCCGAGGTCGGAGGCCAGGAACAGCCCGACGAACGCGGCGATGTCGCCGTTGTCGAGCACGCCGTCGGCGTTCACGTCGGGGGCGCACCCGGCGTCGAGGAGGTTCTCCTCGACCCAGAGCACGCCGTCCTCGATGAGCAGCGCCGCCGATCCCTGCGCGAACACGACGTACAGCACCGGGGTGGGCGCGACGGCGATGCCGAGCGCGTCCTCACCCCAGAGACGCCATTTCAGCAGCCACATGCCGTCGTGGGCGCCCGCCCCGCCGTCGGGGTCGAGCAGGAACTGCACGTGGCTGTGGAAGATCGCCTGGGTGTCCGATCCGGCGAAGCCGAACAGGAACCCGGGCACGGTGACGTCGGACATGGGCGTGTCCGCCTGGTCGAACCCGTCGCGGACTCGCAGCGGGAACGGCGCCGGCTCGTTGAAGCCGGACCCGTCCCACTCCAGCAGCGGGCCCTCCAGGTCGAACCCGATGCCCAGGTCCGGCTCGAGCGCCCCGGGCGCGGAATTCACCCCGGGATCGTTGGTGAAGTTCGGGAACCCCTCGGCCCCGAACTCCGCCGACTTGATCAGGATCGGGTACACGACCTCGCCCAGAGCGGGGTCGTAGGCCCCCGTCTCGAGCGCGCCGCTGTTGAGCCGCACGGCGTAGTCCGCGTCGTGCACGGGCTGCGCGTGGGCCCCCAGCGGGCCCGCCGCGAGAAGCAGCAGGCCGGTTGTGAATCGGATCGTCATCGCGTCCTCCTTTCAGGAGCGAATCAGTCGAGGCCGGCAGTCGCCGCCTCGGGATGGAAACGGTTGGTGCGCGCGTCCCGGTACAGCTCGCCGAACCGCATGGCGCGGGCCGAGCCGTCCAGGAAGGCGTACCCGGCGGACGCGTTGAGCGTGCCGGGGTCGCCCGAGTACGCGTGCAGGTAGACCTCGTCGCCCGCGACCTTGGCCGCGGCCTCCGGGCCGAACGCAGCGCCCAGGTCCCACCCCTCGGCGTGGACGTGGTCGCTCTTGGCGAAGCCCTCGTCCGACGGGTCCGTCTCGGACCGCGGCGCGATGGGCAGGAAGTGGACCGTCCCGGACGGTCGCGGCACGTTCGTGGAACGCTGCCACGGGTAGTCGTACTGCCGGAAGCGGACCCCGCGGACGGGGTCGCGCTTGCCCAGCGGCGCGACGGACCGGGTGAGATAGTTGTTCAGCCCGTAGCTCGTGACCCGCGCGATCTCCGGGTAGTCGGGCGATCCGTTCTGGAGCGCCTCCTCGGTGAAGGACTCGGGGTGCGAGTCGATCCACGCCTCCAGCTCCTCCAGCGAGGCCCCGTCGTCGTCGCCGCCCTCCGACGGATCCCACCAGGGGCTCCGGTCGAGCGGAGAGTGCAGCGGGAGCGGGCCGCCGGTGTACTCACGCAGCTGGACCAGCCAGCTCCTGCGGAAGTCACCCGCGGGCCCGCCGTGCGGGAGCGCGGCGTCCACGAACCAGCCGTCCCAGTCGTCGAGGTATTGCTGATGCGCGAGCTCGATCTGACGGAGATTGCTGAGATCCACCGCGGCGCGGGCGCTCTGACGAGCCTTCCCGAGCGCGGGGAGCAGGATGCCGATGAGCAGCGCGATGATCGCGATGACCACCAGCAACTCGATGAGCGTGAACGCGCGACCGCCACGCGTGTGCGTGCGTGCCATCGCTGGCCTTTCTGTGAGCGTGCGAGCACAGAGCCGACGGAGAGCCGGCCCGGATCAGGTACGGGCTGAACAACCGGGCTCAGGCCGGCGGGCCGCGTGATCTCGGCTCGGGCGAGCGCCGCGAATCGGGCTCGGGCACCCGCGGGGTCGGCAGCACGCCGGCGGGCTCGAGCGTGAGCCCGCGCGCCTCGTGGTCGTCACCCACGATGTTGGCCTGGGCCTGCAGCACACACACGACACAGTCGTGCTGGGCCGGGTCGGTGTCCCGGGGCTGGTCCTGCCGCTCGTCCTGCTGTCGCTCGTGGTCGTGCCCGTGATGAGCATGGCCAGAGTGGTCGTGCCACAGGTGAGACGACGCCAGCACGCCCTGCGAAGCAATAACCGCGAGCACGGCCAGCCAGCGGAGCGGGTTGGAGAGCGAACGTCCCATCTACATATTCATAGGTACCACACCCCCCTCAGGTTTCCATGAATCCTGGGTCTCTTGCCAGAAGTTGATGGTTCATGCCCGCCGGTGCGTTAGAATTGTGCCATGCGCCGGTGGCGGACCCGGACATCCCGATTCATTCGCAAGACGGCCCCGGTGGCCCTCGTGGCGATGCTGCTGGCCGGCACGCTGGGGCTCCTGCCTAGGTTTTCGGACGGCGTCCCGGAGCGTGCCCCGTGGTCCAAGTGCGGCCTGGCGCTGTGCTCCTGCCTCATGCCGCTCGAGCAGGAACCCGTCTGCCCCCTCTGCCCCGGGTACGACGGGCCCGAGCCGCAGACCCAGGTGGTCGTCTCGTACAACGCCTCGCTGCAGGCCCCGCTGGCGCTGCTGCTGGGATCGTTCGGGCTGGTGATCGTGCTCGCCCGTCGGGCCGACGATGTCTCGGACGATCCGGACGAGCGCCCCGAGCCGGCGCACGCCCGACGCACGCCCCGCTCGCGCACCCTGGCGCACGAGCCCCCGCCCCCGAAAAAGACCCGAGCCTGACCAGGATCCACGTCGCCGGGCGTTTCGTTCGCACGCGCCGGCTGTCGCGCCGTCCTTTTCCGCATGGGTCAACATGCTCACACGCGCACACCGTGCCTTCACGCTCATCGAGCTGCTGGTCGTCATCGCGATCGTCGCGCTGCTGATCGGCATCCTGCTGCCGGCGCTGTCCCGCGCCCGGGACTCCGCACGCGCCGTGGTCTGCACCACGCACCTGCGGAACCTGGGACAGGGCGCGTTCGCGCAGGCGCTCGACCGCGACGGGGAGCTGGCGATCAGCTCGCACTCCGGCTTCGCCGGCGCCCCGTGGACGATCACCGTCACCGGGGCGCTCGGTGTCGCGATCGACCCCGCGGACCTGTCCAGCCCGGAGCGCGGGCCCGCGGCCGCGGCCCGCTGGCTGGCCTTCGTGGACGAGCACCTGCGCTGTCCGTTCGACCGGGCGGTGCCCGAGCGGACCGGCTTCCTGCGCTACGACGGCACGTACGCCGTGAGCGTCTACCCGGAACTCACCGAGGCCGAGCTCGGCGTCGGCCAGACGGGCCGCAAGCCCTACCGGCGATTGCAGTGGATCCAGAGGCCGTCGTCCACGGCGTGGGCGGCGGACCGCAACAACGACGAGTACCCGGACGGCGCCCGCAAGGGGCGTACCGACCACCTCATGGCCCACACGTGGCGGACCGGCTCACCGGTCACGCTCGCGTCGGGCCTGCACGGCACCGGCGAGGGATACCTCTTCTTCGACGGGCACGCCGAATCCGCACCCACCGCGGAGCACTTCGACCCGGAGCGCTCCGTGGACAGCTTCGACCCGGCCACCGCGCGGTAGCCGGACGACCAGCCACAACCACCACCGCCCGAACGGGCGAGAGAGACCATCCCATGCACACCTCCATTGCGATTGTGACCGCCTGCCTCGCGTCGACACACGCCCTCGCCGACATCCCCCGCATCGACGACGGGGGAATGGTGCACGTCACGCTGTCATTCGACGGCGCCCTCCTCTCCGTCGATCCGCCGCACGAACTCGTCACCCTGACGGCGTACGAGGGCGAGACCTACGACGGGGCGGCGTCCGTCCTCAATGGGACTGCCTATTCCAGCCGGTACGGGATCCTGCACGACGGCTTCCTGTCGCTCGGGGCGGGTCAGCACCTCTGGATCGAGCGCACCGGCGCCACCGCCGGGCTCAACGCCTACTCGGGCGGCATGCGCATGATGGCCGCGATGCACGCCTACGACCCGATCTTCCAGTCTGACGGCGACCGCATCGAGTACCTCGGCGCCATGACCCACCCCTGGTTCGCCACCACGGTGCTGGGCGCCCACGAGATGAGCTTCCGGGTCTTCATCGGTGACGAGTTCGGCGTCCGGGACGAGGGCATCGGCGAGGACACCTTCACGCTGAGCTTCAACGCCGTGCCGGCGCCGGGCGCCGCGGGCGTGCTGGGGCTGGGCGCCCTGCTGGCGGCCCGCCGGCGTCGCTGATCGAAGGGGAGAGCGCCGTGCGTGTCCGGGAACGGGCGCGCACGGATTGGACCGGGATCCGAATCGGAGGGCTCACATGCCGCTGCTCACAACCATGCTCGCCGGCCTCGCGCTGGCCGCCCCGCCGCTCGGCGGGGAGATGAACCACGTCACGGTCGAGCTCATGCCCGACGGCTCGTTCCGTCTCGAGACCGAACGCCCGGGATACATGTTCCTGTCGGAGTACGGCGACGGGTACGCGGGGGCCGAGGCGGTGCTCAACGGCTCGCACTTCAACGCGCAGTACGGCTGGCTCGCGTCAGGCTTCTGGGCCCCGCCGTTCGGCAGCGCCGTCTGGATCGAGGCGATCGAGCAGGACCCCCGCCTGTCGGTCTACCTCGGGCGCCCGACCAGCACCGGGAGCTACTTCCAGCCGATCCACGGGACGGCGGGCTCTCCCGTTCGCTTCGCCTGGGACGGGAGCATGCTGCACAACTACCACGCCGCGGACGTGCTCGGCGTGTTCCGGGGCGAGTACCGGGTCTACATCGGCGACCCCGCCGGCACGCCCCTGCCCGGCTACACGCCCGACACCATCCGGCTGCGGTGGATGAGCGCCGACTTCCACCCCGAGTCGCTCCCCAGATTCGAGATCGTCGGCGACGGGCCGCTCGAGGTCCGCGGGCACGTGCCGAGCGGCCCCGACGACGGCGGCGGGTCGGCGCGCGTGTACACCTCCGCGGTGCACACGCACTGGGCCGACCAGGGCGACGGCA
The DNA here is from genome assembly GCA_043101615.1 of Phycisphaerales bacterium JB040. Lineage (GTDB taxonomy): Bacteria > Planctomycetota > Phycisphaerae > Phycisphaerales > UBA1924 > JBLHKT01. The sequence goes on from JBICID010000111.1 coordinate 14,374, forward strand.
GCGCCCGGGCCCTGATCGGACTAGACATCTCGTCACCATCGCTTGCCGGGGACAGCCTCGCGCTCGAGCTCGTGGGCGGGCATGCCTGGACCGGCCCCGACCTCTTCCCGGCACCCGGAACCGTCCCGGCGCTCACGCCGCTGGGGGCGGGCGACGCGGTGACCCTGTCGGTCAACGGCGACTCGGTCTCGACGCTCGACCCGGGCACGCTCACGCTCAGCCAGTCTGTGTCCGCCGGCGAGTCCTTTGACATCGTCGCGCAGACGCCCGGCCAGCCCGAGGGCCGCCTGGTCGCCCTGGAGTTCCGCCTCATCATCGACGGCCTCGATCGGGGCGAGAGCCTCTGGAGCGTGCTCGCCCCGGACGGACCCGACCCGGTCGCACGCCTGCACCACGCCGCGCTGTATCTGGAGGCGCACCTCGGCTCCGACCCGTGCCCCGGCGATGTGAACCGGGACGGCGTGCTCGACAACGGGGATATCGGAGCCTTCGTGCAGGCCTTCCTCGCGGGGGATCTTGCGGTCGATTTCGCGCCCGACGGGGTGCTCGACAACGGAGATATCTCGGCGTTCGTAGTGGTCTTTCTCGCAGGGTGTTGAACACTCAACCCGACCCCCTCCGCATCTCCCCCGGTCCACCGGCACGCATCTGGAGCACACCGACACATGTACCGACACGCGATCCAGGCACTGACGTGCGCCGCGCTGGCGTCCCAGGCCCTCGCCCACGACGGGCGCCGCTTCGAGATCAAAGTCATCGACGGCAAGCTGTACGCCCGGGGCTACGACTCCGCCGGATTCGACGACGGAGCCGGGGTGGTCCGGCCGTATTTCAACGCGATGCACGACCACTTCTCCAACCTGGTCTCCGGCGGGGCCACCGCCGACCTGCCCGGATTCGACCTGTTCGAGCCCGGACCGCTGGTCGGGCACCGCCTCACGCTGGAGCTCACCGGCGCGTCCAAGTGGGACTCGCCCCCGATGATGCCGATGGCCGGGACAGTCCCGACGCTCGCCCCGCTGGAGTCGGGAGAGATCATCTTCGCCTCGATCGACGGGGCCTTCGTCAGCACCGATGCCCCGGGCACGCTGCTGCTGGAGAGCAGCGTCGCGCCGACGGGCTTCGCCGACGGCGACGTGAACTACGACACCGCGATGCAGCCCGCCGGCGTGCTCTACGTGCTGACCTTCACACTCGCCACCGATGCGCCCGGCATCGCTCCGTCCGATCCGATCTCGGTCGTGCTCTCGCCCGACGGCTCGACCATGATGGAGCGCCTGCACCACGCCTCCCTCTACCTGGAGGGCTACCTCGGGCTCACGCTGTGCACGCCCGACCTGAACGGGGACGGCGTGCTCGACAACGGCGACATCGCGGCCTTTGTCTCCGCCTTCTTCGCCTCTGATCTCGCCGCGGATTTCAACGCCGACGGCGTGCTCGACAACGGCGACATCACCTCGTTCGTGTCCGCGTTCCTCGCGGGCTGCTGATCGGACCGGTCCGGCTGTGACGGTCGGGCCGACCCTGACGGCTGCACACCGCGCCCGGAGTGTTCGCCCACCCGTTCCGGTGGCCCCCCGGAGGCTTGCTTGCGAGCCTTCGGGGGTTCACCGCGGGTCGGATCGCCGCCCCGCCTTACCCAGGGGATCGGCATGCAGCACGCGACCACGGCGACACTCCTCGGCACCCTCGCGCTCGCCGCGGGCCTCGCGTCCGCCGAGCCGCCCCGCGAGCACGCCATCGCCCCCGGCGGGTGCGTGCGGGACACCGAGGACCGCCTGGAGACCGCGCTGTTCCTGCTCGGCGAGCAGGACATGCAGACCGAGCACCCGACCTGCGTGACCTTCGAGGACACCTTCTTCGAGGGCCGTCCGGACCCGATGGCCCTGCGACCCATGTACGCCGAGGAGCTGCTCGCCCGCTTCGACGAGAACGGGGACGGGCTGCTCAAGGGGCAGGAGCGCACGACCGCGCAGGTCTACATCGTCGCCCGCCAGGCCCAGTACGAGGTAACGCTGCGGGAGCGGTTCGACGCCGACGAGAGCGGCGAGCTCTCCACCGACGAGCGGTGCGAGGCACGCCAGTGGCTGTTCCACGAGCACGTCCAAACCCTCAACGAACTCGTCGACCGGTTCGACGCCAACGACGACGGAGGACTGCGCGGGCACGAGCTGTCGCGGGCGAGGGAGATCAGCGCCGAGCAGTTCTTCACCGCCCACTTCTACGAGGGGTCGCCCGAGACGCTGGTGTCGCGCTTCGGGCCGGAGCTGGCCTACGAGCACGCCGAGCGGTACGAGTCGCGCGCCGAGCACCTCGAGCAGTGGGCCGAGTCGCAGCAGCAGACGCACCTGAACAGCGTGCTGGCGATGGAGACCTTCACCTCCGGTTCGAGGCACGCCGAGGTCCGCACCGACACCCCCTGAGGGCGCCCGCGCCGCACATCACCACCCACCGCGTGCACGCCGCGTGATCTTCCGGGCGTTCACTCCCCCTGGCGGGCCCGCTCCGAACCCTCCCGGAGCGGGCCCGTGTTTTCTTGAAGCCCCCCCGATCCGAGCCGGTACCATGCGCGTATGCCGGACGGACCCGCAGAAACCGGACAGACGCCTCCTGCGCCGACCCCATCGCCCATCGGGTCGCCGGGCCCGTCTGATCCGTCGCCCGGTGCGCCCGAGCGGGCCCGCGGGCGGATCGCGCCCGGCGGGGGCATGCGCGACCCCAACTGGCCCGCGGTCACCGTCGGCGGGGGCGAGGGCCGGGCCCAGATCGACCCCCACCTGTACCTGCACCCGCGCACGCTCGCCCGCCTCGACACCTTCGAGCTCCGCGCCAAGATGATCGTCGAGGGCGTCATGAGCGGGCAGCACCGCTCGCCGTATGCCGGCGTCTCGGTCGAGTTCGCACAGCACCGCCCCTACGCACCCGGCGACGACATCCGCCACCTCGACTGGAAGGTCTACGCCCGCACCGACAAGCTCCAGATCAAGCAGTTCCAGCAGGAGACCAACCTCGACCTCGTCGTTTTGTGCGACTCGTCCGGCTCCATGGACTACGGCACACGCCCCTTCGCAGACGCCTCCGGCAAGGGCGAGACCAGGTCGCTCCGGGGCAACCCGAGCTGGACCAAGTACGACCACGCCACCGCACTCTCCGCGGCACTGGCCTACATCACCCTCTCCCAGGGCGACCGCTGCGGCATGGTCGTCTTCGCCGACGAGATCCGCTCGATCGTCAACCGCACCTCCGGGCGCAACGCCTGGCGGCGCATCGTGGACGTGCTCGCGATGCACCCGGTCGACCGCCAGACCTCCATCAGCCGACTGATGGACCAGACGCTGGGCAAGGTCACCAACCGCTGCCTGTTCGCGCTGGTGACCGACTTCTTCGACGACCTGGAGTCCATGCGGTCCTCCTTCGCACGCCTGAAGCACCTCGGGCACGACCTGATCTGCTTCCAGGTGCTCGACGAGGCGGAGGAGACCTTCAACTTCCAGGACGTCGCCCCGTTCGTCGGGCTCGAGGGCGAGCCGACGCTGCGGGTCGACCCGCGCGCCATCCGCAGAGACTACCTTGAGGCCATCAACCGGCACAACAACGAGCTGGAGAAGATGATCCTCTCCTTCGGCTTCGACTACCAGAAGGTCCGCACGTCCGACTGGCTCGGCCCCCCGCTGGCGAGCTTCGTCGCCCACCGCAACGCCATCATCAAGAGGTCCAAGTTCGGATGAGCGAGCCCATCGCACAGCCATGAGCTTCCTGCACCCGTCCATCCTGGCCGCCGGGCTGCTCGCGATCGCGATCCCGATCCTGATCCACCTGCTGCTGCGCCGGCGTCGCCAGCCCGTGCAGTGGGCCGCGATGCGGTTCCTGCTCGAGGCCTACCGCAAGCGCCGGCGCAGGCTCACGCTCGAGCAGATGCTGCTGCTGATCACCCGCTGCCTGATCGTGGCCCTGCTGGGCGCCGCGATCGCCGCGCCGGTGCTGGGCGGGGGCGCGTCGTCCTCCTCCGGGCGACTGCTCGTCGTGGTCATCGACGACTCGATCACCTCGGGCGCCACGCTGCGGGGCCAGACCGACCTGGACCGCGCCCGGACCCGGGCGCTGGCGCTGCTCGACCAGGCCGACGGCGCACGCGGCGACCGGGTCGCCCTGATCGGCGCCGCGTCCCCGGCCCGGGCCCTCGTCGCCCCCCCCACCGCCGACCTGGGCGCCGCCCGGCGCGCCATCGAGGCGGTCACGCCCAAGGACTCCACGCCGGACTGGCGCGGCGCGCTCGCCGCCGCGTCCGAGCTCGCCTCGAGCGACGGGCAGGACGCCCCCGCCAGCGTCATCCTGGCCAGCGCGTGGCGCCGGGGCGCACTCGACCCGTCCGAGGACCTCGAGGGCGTGCTCCCGCCGAGCGTCAGCCTCATCGCCACCCCGCCCGCCGACGAGCCCGCCCCCAGCCTCGCCGTGACCTCCTTCGAGCCCGACCGACGCGTCGTGCTCTCCGACCGCGACAGCGTGGGCGGCCTGGGGCGCGTGCTCGTGGGCCTGAGGCGCTCCGGGCAGGACCCGCTGCCAGAGGCCACGACCACCGTACGCGTCGTCGAGCCCACCTCCGGGCGACCCCTCGGCTCGCTGACCGTGCCCTGGTCGCAGGGCGAGCGCACCCGCACCGTGCCGGTCCCGCTGAGCGCGAACGCGCTGGACGCCCCCGCTGGACGCGTGCTGCTGCAGGCCACCGCCGACACCGACGCCCTCCCGGCCGACGACGCCCGCTTCACCGCGATCGAGGCACGGGCCGAGCTGCGCGTCGGCATCCTCGCGCGGCGCGCCCTGCCCGAGTCGGGCGTCACCGGCTTCCGCCCCGCCGACTGGGCCTCGATCGCCCTGGGCGAGCGCGAGGCCGGCTTCGCCCCGCGACTGATCGACCCCGAGTCGGTCACCCGCCCGCGCCTGGCCGACCTCGACGCCGCACTCGTGCTCGACCCCGGCGCGCTCGCGCCCGCGGGCTGGGACGCGCTGCGGTGGTTCCTGGAACGCGGCAGCCTCGTGCTCATCGCCCCCTCGCCCCGCGACGAGACCGCGTCCTGGGGCGAGGGCCTCTCCGAGCTCGCCCCCTTCTGGACCCTCCCGCAGGAGGTCAGCGTCAGCGAGCCCCCAACACCCCTCGAGCTCGCCTCCGACGACGACCCGCTGCTCGACGTCCTCGCCAGCGAGCTGCCCTTCCTGCTCACACCCGTCACCGCCTCGCGCTGGCTCTCGCCGCGCGCGACCAACCCCGGCGACCCCGTCGGACGCACCCTCCTCAGGACCCGATCCGGAGAGCCCTGGCTCGTCGCCCGCTCCGTGGGGCGCGGCACGCTGCTCTGGCTCGCCTCGGCCCCGGACTTGGCGTGGACCGACCTGCCCACGCGACCCCTCTTCGTCCCCCTGCTGCAGGAGCTGCTGCGACAGGGCGTCGCGCCGGACACCACGCTGACCGAGCTCGTCGCGGGCGAACCCTTCCCCGAGGCCGCCGACCGCCTCCGACGCTGGAGCCCAGACACCACGCCCGAGTCGCTCACGCTGAGCGACCCGAGCGACCGCGCGTCGCTGACCCGCGGCGCGTGGCTGACGCTCGACGCACAGGGGCGGGCCGACGGCGCCGTGATCACCCATCCCGACACCGACGCCAGCGACACCGCCACCTCCACCCCCGCGCAGCTCGGCGAGTGGCTGGCCCGCACCGGCGCGAGCGTGGTACCGCTCGCGAGCGAGGGCGACCGGGGCGGCGACGGCGCGCTCGCCTCCGCGCTCCCGCAGCGACCGCTCGCCTTCATCGTCTTCGCGATCGTGCTCTGCCTCGCGGCGGTCGAGACCTGGCTCGCACGGCGCGTCTCGCACGTGGAGGGCGCATGAACGGGCTGCTCAACAGGCTGTTCGGGCTCGAGGGCGTCGGCTTCGGCGACGAGGGCGTCCGCCTGACCGCCCAGCACCCGCTCCCGCAGTGGGCGTGGGCCCTGCTGCTGCTCGGGGCGTGCGTCGCGGGCTACTGGAGCTACCGGCGGATGCAGGGCAACCGGCTCGCCCGGGCGCTGCTGGCCCTCACCCGGGCCGCGGTGATCGCGATCGTGGTGCTGCTGCTCACCGGCCCGCGCCTGGAACGCCCCAACACGCGCATCGAGAACGACCGCGTCGTCGTCCTGCTCGACCGCTCCGGCTCCATGAACGTCCGCGACGAGCCCGGGCGCGCCACACGCGACAGCACCCTCCGCACCGCCGCAGCGGCGTTGGAGACCTCTCTCGGCGCGGCCCGCGAGCCCAAGGACCGCACCTGGCTCGCCTTCGACGCGGACGCCTACGAGCTGCCCGGCCCGGAGGGCCTGCCCCCCGCCGACGGGCGGCGCACCTCGATGGACTCGGCCCTGCGCGGCGCCATCGCCGCGGGCGCCGGACGCCCGCTCTCCGCCGTCGTGCTGCTGACCGACGGGCGCTCGCCCGACCCGGTCTCGCCCGAGACCATGCAGCGCCTGCTCGAGGACCAGGTCCCGGTCTTCGCCGTCGCGCTCGGCTCCACCTCGCCCCCGACCGACCTGGCCGTCACGCGCGTCGACGCCCCCACCGTCGCGTTCACCGGCGACCGCGTGCCGGTGCGCGCGACCGTCACCGTCGCGGGCTCGGAGACCGAGGCCGACATCGACCGCACGCGCGTGCAGCTCGTGGACGCCGACACGGGCGAGGTGCTCGCGACGCAGCCGCTCTCCTCGGGCGTGCCGGCCCGGGGCGACGACCCGGAGCACACGGCGCTGGACCTCACGCTGCTGGCCGACGCCGCGGGCGCCGGCGACAAGCGCTGGGCGGTACGCCTCGCCCCGGCCGGCGAGGACCTCGAGCCGGGCAACGACGAGCGCGCCTTCTCCATCGCACTGACCGACCGCCCCATCCGCGTGATGCAGATCGACGGGTACCCGCGCTGGGAGTTCCGCTACGTGCGGGGCCTGCTGCTGCGCGAGCCCACCATCGAGTCGGTCAGCCTCATGCTCTCGCCCGACCGGCGCTTCATGCAGGAGGGCGACATCACCCTCGCCTCCCTCCCAACCTCCCCCGAGGAGTGGGCCGACTTCGACGTGGTCATCATCGGCGACGTCCGCCCGGAGCTGTTCGGCTCGGCGGCGCTCGAGTCGCTGCGCGAGCACGTCGCCGAGCGCGGCGCGGGCCTGATCTGGATGGCCGGGCCCGACGTCCCCACCGGCTCCTGGGCCCGCACCGAGCTGGGCGACCTGCTCCCGGTCTCCGCCGCCCGCATCCCCGAGACCGGCCTGCCCGAGTGGGACCGCGAGGTGGTCCTCGCCCGCACCGAGCAGGCCGGGCGACGCGGGCTGCTCGCCCTCGACGACGACGGCCTGAGCTGGCCCGACCGCCTGCAGGACCCCGCGACCGGCTGGTCCCGCCTGCGCTGGGCCCAGCGCCTCGACCCGGCGCTGGTCAAGCCAGGCGCCGAGGTGCTCGCCACCGCCGTCCCCATCGACCTGGCCACCCTCACCGGATCGGAGCTGCACGCCTCGGGCACCCCCGCACTGCTGCTCATGCGATACGGCGCCGGACGCTCGCTCTACTCCGCCACCGAGGAGACCTGGCGCTGGCGCTACGGGCGCGGCGAGGACCTCCAGGAACGGTTCTGGCTCCCCCTCGTCCGACAGCTCGCACGCGCACGCGTCGAGCGCGTCGGCCAGCCCGCGGTGCTCCGCGCCACCCCAGCCGACGCCACGGTCGGGTCCACCGTCCGCCTCGACCTGGAGCTCATCGACCAGGCCCTCATCGACACCGCCCCGCCCGCGATCGAGCTCGTGGTCGGACAGCCAGACGACACCGGAGCCCTGGCACGGACCACCAAGATCACGCTCGCCCCCGAGTCGCAGGACCGGCGGCGGTACGGGGCCGTCTGGTCGCCCCCCGAATCGGGCCCCTGGTCGGTCCGGTCGTCAGACGCATTCCTGGTCGGGACAGACCTGGAGGCCGGCGTGCGGGCCCACTGGTCGGGCGACGAGCAGCGCGAGCCGGCCGCGGACCACGACTCGCTGCAGCGCCTGGCCGACGAGACGGGGGGCGAACTCCTCGACGCGTCGGAAATCGCGACGCTGGCCCAGCGTTTCCCCAACCGGAGGCTGGTGCTCGACGCCGCCCCCGACCTGGCCACCCTCTGGGACAAGCCCGTCTGGCTCGCCCTGCTCCTCGTGCTGCTGAGCGGGGAGTGGATCGGAAGAAAGCTGCTCCGGCTCGTGTAACCCCCCACCCCCCTCACCGCCCCGTGTCACAGCAAGGAAACCACCCGAAACCGACCCGCACCCCCGACGGATCTCACCACGAACCACCCCCGTGACCACGCTCACCCCCACCAACCCGCCCCCCGCTCGCGACCTGCCCGCCGACAGCCCGGTGCACGCGCTGCGGATCGCGCTGCGCCGGGCCTGCGCCCAGGCACGCCGTGTGCTGCTCGTGCGCGCGGGCTCGAAGGTGGTCGCCTCGTGCGTGGTCACGCTCGTGGGGCTGATCCTGATCGATTACGCCCTCCGATTCCCCGGCGCACTCCGCTGGGTGCTGCTGGGGTGCGCGATCGCCCTGGTGGCGCACCTGGTGCGGCGCTGGTGGCTGGTCGCATGGTCGATCCGCCCCACCCCGACCGACCTGGCCCTCCGGCTCGAACCGCTCGCCGGCGCCGGATGGACGGGACGCCTCGCCTCCGGCCTCGAGCTCGCCGAGCCCGACCCGCGCGACACCGAGCCCCAGGCCATCGCCCTCCGGGCCGCGGCGGTCCATCGCGCCGTACGCGGCTTCGATCCCGCCCTCACCGCTCGCGCCGTCAACCCGACGCCCGCGCTCCGCTGGGGCGCGGTCGCGCTCGCCTCGCTCGCGTTCGCGCTGCTGCTCGCGTCCTGGAAGCCCGGGCTGGCCCAGACCGGCCTGCGGCGCACGCTCATGCCCTGGACCGACGCCGAGTGGCCCCGGCGCCAGATCGTCGAGCACGTGGAGGGCGACGGGGTGCTCCCGATCGACCGCGCCGTCCCCTTGCGCGCCCTGGTCACCACCACCAACCGGGCGCCCGGCGAGACGCCGGTCTGGGCCCAGCACAGGCTCATCATCGACGGGCAGGCCCGCCCCTGGGAGCGCGTCCGCCTCACCCCGCAGAACGCCACGCCCGGGCAGGCCCTCGCCGGCGAGCTGTACGAACGCCTGGTCGAGCCCGTCGTCCCGGGCGCCGAGCCGGACCGACAGCCCGAGGTCACGCTCGAGTACCGGCTGGAGACCGAGGACGACACCGCCCGACGGCGCAGCGTGCAACTGGTCTACCCCCCGCGAGTCGTCTCGGGCGACCTCACCGTCCAGCTCCCCGAGTACGCGACGGGCCTGGAAGCGTCCGGCCGTTTCCTCAGCGGCGCCGTCGAGCTCGGCGACGGCAACGACGCCCGAAACTCGGTCGGCCCCGTGCTCGCCGGCTCCTCCCTGACGCTTCGCCTCCGCTTCAACAAGCCCGTCTCCATCACCGCGGTGCAGGCCCTGCTCGAGCAGTTCGACGACGCGGGCACACTCGACATCGAGACCGCCGACGACTCCGCCGGCGCCACCGTCCGGGGCGTGCTCAACGCCCCGGCCCTGCTGCCCCTGACACTCACCGACGAGCACGGGATCCGCACACGCGGCGAGCCCGCCTACCGCGTGGACGTCGTCGAGGACCTGCCCCCCAGCATCGCCGTGGTCACCCCCGAGCGTGACGAGGACGTGCTCCCCACCGCCGCGGTCGCCCTGCTGGCCCGCGCCGAGGACGACCTGGCCCTGCGCGCCGTCTCGCTCGTCGCCGACGTGGTCCGCATCGACGCCTCCGCCGACACCGAGCCCGACGACCGGGGGATCGAGCTCGCGTCCGTGATCGCCGAGGGGAGCACCACCACCGAGGCGGGCGCCACGCTGGCCCTCACGCCGCTCACGCTGGTCCCCGGCGACGAGGTGCGGGTCACCGCCATCGCCTCCGACGCGTACACCGGCCCGGGCGGCGCCCCGCGCGACCAGGTCCGCTCGCGCGCACGCACGCTCCGCATCATCAGCGAGACCACCCTGATCAACCAGCTCCGCGCCGAGCTGGCCGGCCTGCGCCGGGCCGCGATGCGCCTGGACGAGCAGCAGGCCCAGGTCGAGGCCCGGACACGCGACGCCGGCGAGGCGGACGCCCCGGACGTCGAGCCGACGGGCGAGCCCGCGACCCCCGACGAGCTCGCGCGCGAGCAGGACGACATCGCCAACCGCATCGCCCAGCAGGGCCAGGCGGCCCGCCGTCTCGCCGAGCGGCTCGAACGCAACGCCCTCGAGGACGACACGCTGCGCGCGCTGCTCGAGCAGGGCGAGGAGATCCTCGAGAACGCGCAGGAGGCCGCCGACGAGGCAGGCGAGCGCCTCGCACGCGACGACCGCGAGGGCGCCGAGGAGGAGCAGCGCGAGGTCCGCGACGAGATCTCGCGCCTGGTCGCGCTGCTCGACCGGGGCGAGGACTCGTGGCTGGCCCGCCAGGGCCTGCAGCGCCTGCTCGACGAGCAGCGCGACATCCAGGAGGCCACCGCCCGGATGCAGGAGCGGACGCTCGGTCGCGAGACCGAGCAGCTCACCGAGGACGAGCGGTCCGAGCTGCAGAAGATCGCCGACCGCCAGCGCGCCGCCGCCCGCCGGGCCGAGGAGGCGATCGACGAGCTCGAGAACGCCGCGGAGCGGATGCGGGAGCGCGACCCCGCCCAGGCCGCCGCCCTGGAGGAGGCCGCCGCGACCGCCCGGCGCGCCCGCCTGCCCGACCGGCTGGACGCCGCCGCGGGCCAGATCGGCGAGAACCAGACCCAGCAGGCCCAGCAGCAGCAGCAGCAGGCGATCGACGACATGCAGCAGGCGCTCGATCAGCTCGACGAGGGGGAGCGCCTGCGCGACGAGGCCCTGCGCCGCGTGCTGGCCAGCCTCGTCGAGACGCTCGAGGTCCTGGTCGACGACCAGGCCTTCGAGCTGGCCAACCTCGACAACGCCGAGGACGCGGGTCGCGACGTCGTCGAGCTCGCGCCCGCGATGCTCAACCTCCAGCAGCGCACGCTCGACGCCACCGCGCAGGCCGCGGGAGGCGGGGCCGACCTGGCCGTGGTCACCGAGCGCCTCGACCGCGCCCAGGACGCGCAGGGCAAGGCGATCAACGCGCTGCGGGCCCAGGGCGCGCAGGCCGACCGTGTCCGACCCTTCGAGCGGACCGCCCTGGAGCACCTCGAGGCCGCGCTCGAGGAGGCACGCGAGGCCGAGGAGGACGCCGCGGGGCGCGCCGCACGACGCGAGCAGGAGGAGCTCAGGCAGGCCTACACCGACCTGGCCGCCCGCCAGCGAGAGCTCATCGGGCAGCCCCCGCCGTACACCGAGCGACAGCTCTCCCGGCGCGAGCGCGCCGCGGCGCGCGGCCTGGCCACCTCCCAGGACCAGATCGCGTCCGACCTCGACGCGCTCGAGCAGGAGCACCAGGCCATCGACGAGTCGCCCGTCTTCAGGCTCGCCCACGAGCGAGCCGCACGCCTCTCCGAGCGCGTGGCCCGGAGCCTCCGCGACGGCACCCCCGGCGCACGCGACACCCTCACCCAGCAGTCCATCGCGGACCTGCTCGAGCAGCTCGCGGCCTCGCTCGAGGACCTCCCCCCGCCCGAGGAGGGATTCGAGCGGGACAGCGCCTCCAACCAGGGCGGCGGCGGCGGATCGGGCGGCGAGGACCCGCCCGCCATCCCCCCCATCGCCGAGCTCGTCGTGCTCCGCACCCTCCAGGACCAGGCAGCACGCGCCACCGAACTCGCCGACACCACGGGGGAACCCGCGGACCTGGACGACGCGGTCTCGATCCAGCGTGCCGTCGCCGAACAGGCCCGGGCGCTGCTCGAATCCATGCAATCCGACCAGAATCCCCAGCCCGAGGGCCTCCAACCGGCCCCCGACGCCGAAATCCCGAACAACGGGCCCGATTCGGGCGATAGTACAGGCGGGGAACCAGACGGGAGCGACGCGCCGTGACACGCGCCCGGCACATCTCGATCCTGCTCGCGAGCACGCTCGGCGCGGTCGCCCTCGCCCAGCCCACTCCCCCCCGCCCCGAGTCTTCACAACCCGACGCCGCTCCGGTCTCGCCGCTCCCCTCGCTGGACGAGCTGCTGGGGCTGGTCGAGCCCGGCTCACTCCCACCCGGTGAACCCGCGACCGACCTCGAGCGCGCCCTCTCGGGCGAGCAGGCGGCCCGCGACCCGTTCGAGGCCGCGGTCGACCTCATCCAGCGCTCCCGCACCCGCCTCGACACCGTCGCGGACGCGGGGGTCGCGACGCAGCGCCTGCAGGCCGACGCGCTGGCCCGCCTCGACCAGGTCATCGAGCAGGCCCGCGCCCGACAGCAGCAGAGCCAGCAGTCCAGCTCGTCCTCCTCCTCGTCCAGCTCGCAGCAGCCCCAGCCCGACCAGCAGCGCCAGGCGCAGGCCCAGCAGCAGCCCGGGCAGCGCGACAACCGGGGCGAGGTGATGGCCCCCGGCCTCGAGGGCGTCAACACCGGCCCCAACATCGATTCCGCCGGGGCCGCCTGGGGCGCCCTGCCCGAGCGACTCCGCGGCGCCCTGCTCCAGGGCGTCTCCGACCAGTACAGCGCCCTGTACGAGCGCCTCACAGAACGCTACTACCAGCGCCTCGCCGAGGAGGCCGACCAATGACACCCCGCCCCGCCCGCACCCTCACGCTCTCGCTCGCCCTGCTCGCGAGCCCGGCGCCTGCCCAGGACAGCGCCCCTGCGCAGCCCGAGCCCGCGATCGAGGAGTTCACCGACGAGCTCAACGCCGCCGTCGCACGCGGGCTGGCCTACCTCGCCACCCAGCAGGACGAGGACGGCTCCTTCGACGGCGGGCGCTACGGCAAGAACGTCGCCATCACCGCGCTCGCCTGCCTCGCCTTCATGTCAGACGGGCACATGCCCGGACGCGGGGAGTACGGCGCGATCATCGACCGCGGCGTCGACTTCGTCCTCGCCAACGCCGCCGAGAACGGCCTCATCGCCTCCGACTCCGCCAACGGGCCCATGTACGGGCACGGGTTCGCCACGCTCTTCCTGGGCGAGGTCTACGGGATGACCGGCGGGGCCTCCACCGCGCGCTCCCGCAAGATCCACGAGGCCATCGTCAAGGCCGTCCGCCTCATCGAACGCTCCCAGAACGAGGAGGGCGGCTGGCGCTACAACCCCGTCCCCTACGACGCCGACGTCTCGGTCACCATCTGCCAGGTCATGGCCCTGCGCAGCGCCCGCAACGCGGGCATCGAGGTCGCCGCCGAGACCATCGACAACGCCGTGGAGTACGTCCGCAACTGCCAGAACCCCGACGGGGGCTTCAAGTACCAGCTCGAGGGCGGCATCAGCGCCTGGCCCCGCACCGCCGCGGGCGTCGCCACCCTCTTCTACGCCGGCATCTACGAGGACGAGTCCATCGACCGCGGGCTCGAGTACCTCAAGCGCGAGGCGCTGCCCGGCACCGGGCGCGCCACCCCCGCCCACCGCCAGTACGGCAACTACTACGCCGTGCAGGCACACTTCCTCGCCGGCGGAGACGCCTGGGCCGCCTGGTGGCCCGCCATCCGACGCGAGCTCCTCGACGAGCAGCTCGAAGACGGGAGCTGGGAGGACCGGTCCGTCGGCCCCTCGTACGGCACCTCGATGAGCCTCCTCGTTTTGCAGATCCCCAAGCGCTATCTGCCGATCTTCCAGAAGTGAGCCCCGCCCCGATGCCCATCCGCCCCCCGCAGTGCGTCCTCCTGCTCTCGTGGGGCGTCGGTGCGCTCGCGTCCGGGGGGCTGGCGCAGACCGACGTGGGCGAGTTCCACGTCCTCTCCGTCGAGCTCGAGTCGCACACCGGTCGGGCACGCTCGCTCTCGACCGACGGCATCGTCCTGCTCGACGAGCTGGACCTGCCACGCCTGCGCCCCTGGAGCGAGGTGCTGGTCGCCCTGCGCCCGCGGCGCGACGGGTTCAGCCCCCCCGCCCAGATCGTCCCCACCCCCGAGCTCGTCGGCTGGGCCGTGCTCGCCGACGGGCAGCGACACCGCGTCTGGCCCACACCCCCCGAGTCGGCCAACCCCGACGTGCTCGACGTCACCCTGCAGGACGGCACGCAGTGGGGCATCCCGCTCGAGCACCTCCGCGCACTGGTCTTCTTCGACTCGCCTGGAACCGACGGGCCGCGGCTCGACGACACCGTCCGCCTCGCCAACGGAGACGCCATCTCCGGCTTCATCGAGACCATCGCCTCCGACGTCATCGTCGACAGCACACGCGTCCCGCTCGACCGCGTCGCCTCCATCTCGCTCGCCAACCCGCCCGAGCCCGCCACGCACACCCTCGTCGACCTGGCCGACGGCACCGTCCTCGCCGCCGGCGCCATCGCCCCCGCCGACGCAGGACGAGTCGCGATCTCAGTCGTCCTCGCCGGGCCCGAGGGCGAGACCTCGCAGCCCACGATCCACGTCAACCCCGAGGACATCCTCGCCGTCCGCCCCGCCAACCCGTCCGCCCGCCTGCTGCCCATGGCCTCGCTCCCGCTGATCGAGGTCACCCCCCTCGCCGGACGGCGCTGGTCGCCCGACCCCGAGGTCTCGCCCGACCGAGCCCCCGCCGCCCTGCGCCCCATCGCCTACCCGGGCCCGATGGAGGCGGTCTACCAGCTCCCCCCCGGCGCCACCCACTTCCACGCGCGAGCCACACTCGACCGAGCCCAGTGGGCCGACGTCACCGTCCGCCTGCTCGTGGAAACGCCCGGCGGCGACCGCACGCCCCTCGCCCAGGCCCCCCTCGACCAGGACCGCCCAGAGGCCGCCCTCATCGCGCGGATCCCGGACAACGCCGTGCGACTGGTCCTGCGCATCGAGCCCGGCGACCGCGGCCCCATCCAGGACCGCGTGACGCTGACCGACGCCCTGCTCGTCGTCGCACGCGACTGACCGCCCGAGCCGGGAGCGTCTGCGACGGGCGGCGCGCAGCCGGCACCACAGGCCGTTCCCGGTCGGCATCCGATCGCACGTCCGGATCCACGTCGCGACCCTCGCTGCGCAATGCTCGTGGCGCACGTTTACCGCAGCTTGATCGTCGCCAGCGCCACCACGCACGCCAGGATCGTCACGATCCACAGACGCACCACCACCTGGTTCTCCGTCCACGCGCCCAGGTGCAGGTGGTGGTGGTACGGCGCCACCCGGAAGATCCGGCGCCCCGTCCCCGTCCGCCGGCGCGTCCACTTGAACCACCCCACCTGCAGCACCACGCTCCCGATCTCGAGCAGGAAGACCGCGCACATCACCAGCACCACGATCTCCTGACGCAGCGCCACCGCCAGGTACCCGATCACCCCCCCCAGGCCCAGCGAGCCCGTGTCGCCCATGAACACACGCGCCGGAGAGCAGTTCCACCACAAGAAACCCAGGCACGCGCCCCCCATCGCGCCCGCAAGCACCGCCAGCTCCTGCCCGAACGGCACGTGCGGCACCAGGTACGTCTGCGCCAGCCCCTCGCTCCCCGCCACCAGCGCCAGCATCACTAAGCCCAGCGACACGATCCCGCTCGTCCCCCCCGCCAGCCCGTCCATGCCGTCGGTGATGTTCACGGCGTTGCTCATCCCCGCCACCATCAGCACGCTCACCGTCACGAACGCCGCCGGGCCCAGGTACCACAGCCCCTCCGCCACGCCACCGCCCCCCGGCACGTACGTCCGCTGCCCGGGCAGGTTGACCACGTGCCGGATCGAATCCCCCTCGGGCACGACCCCGTGGTCGTACAGGAACCACCCCGCAAGCAGCCCGATCCCCAGCTGGAAGACCAGCTTCTCCCACGCGTGCAGCCCCTGGCGCCCGCCCCCGCGACGGGCCGCGGTCATCTTCAGGTAGTCGTCGAACCCGCCCAGCACCGTCAGCCACAGCAGCACCACCAGCCCGAGCTGCACCACGAACCGCTCGATGTCCGCGATCAGCAGCGTCGAGACCAGGATCGACCCGCACAGCAGCACCCCGCCCATCGTCGGCACGTTCGCCTTGCTCGCCGCGTGGCTCTTGAGCGCCTCCGCGTCCGTCTCGCCCGAATCCCCCATTTTCAGCGCGGTCAGACGCCGGATCGTCAAAGGCCCCAGCCACACCACCAGCCCGAACGACAGGCCCGCCGCGAACATCACTCGGAACTCCGGCTGATCGAACACGCCCAGCAGCCGGTCGATCCAGTGGTCGTACAGGCGGTCCCGCAGCCAGCTGATCAGGAAATAGAGCATCGGTCGCGGGAAACCTCAATAACTGCCGGCTGGATTCTCTCTGGAACGCTGCAAACAAGGCGAACAGCAGGAACGGGTCGCCCAGTGTGGGGGGGGGCGGGGGGGGGGTCAGGATGCTATCGGCACACGCCCCGCAGGGCATCCACCACCCGCTCCAGGCGCATCCCACGCGAGCCCTTCACCAGCACCACGTCCCCGGGACGGACCAGCCCGGCGACCCGCTGCGTCACGCCGTCGTCCGAGCCCGCGATGACCGTCAGGCCCTCGCAGGCCTCGCCCGCTGCGGCGAACCGCTCTCCGATCAGCACCCCGGCCCCCAGCACGCCGTCTTCCAGCATGCCCCGCACCAGGCCCGCGATCTCGGCGTGCCCCGCCGCCTCGTGCTCGCCCATCTCCAAAAGATCGCCCAGAACCGCGACCCGGCGCCCGCCCGGAGGCGTCTCGAACGCGCCCAGCACGCTCAGCCCCGCCCGGACCGAGTCCGGGTTGGCGTTGTACGCGTCGTTCAGGATCAACGCACGCCCCCCGTCGAGCTCGACCTCTTCGCGCGTCAGACGCATCGACTCGTTCGAGGCCCCCGCCAGGCCCGCGATGCACCGCTCGATCGACACCCCGCACGCACGCCCGACCGCCACCGCCAGCGCCGCGTTCGAGGCGTTGTGCGCACCCGCCAGCGGCACACGCGCCCGCCACGACCCCTCCGGCGTGACCAGCGCAAACGCCGTCGATTCGCCGTCCGTCTCGACCCGCTCCACCCTGACGTCCGCGTCGTCGCCCGCCCCCACGCGGACCAGCGTGCCCCCGAACCCGCTCAGCGCCGCCTCCAGCACGCCGACGCCGCTCGGGACCACACCCCTGCCGCCCCGGGCCATCCCGCGCACGATCGCGCTCTTCTCGCGCGCCACGCCCTCGACCGAGCCCAGCTTCTCCAGGTGCGCCCGACCGATCGACACGATCACCGCGACGTCCGGGCGGGCGATCTCCGTCAGCCACCCGATCTCACCCCCCGAGCTCGTCCCCATCTCGCACACCACGTAGTCGTCACCCGGCCTCGCGCCCAGCAGCGTCACCGGCAGCCCGAGGTGGTTGTTGAAGCTCTTCTGCGAGCGCGAGCCTCGCAGCCCGCCCCCGCGGAGCACCGCCTCGATCAGACGCACCGTCGTGGTCTTGCCGTTCGACCCCGTCACCCCGATCACGCGCGTCGCCTCGAACGTGCCCCGGTACGCGCGCGCCAGATCCGCCAGCGCCGAGGCGGGGTCGTCGACCGCGAGCACGCCCAGCCCGTCGGGCACCACGAAGGCCCCCAGCCCGTCCCCCGCCACGATCGCCGCCGACGCGCCGCGTTCCCACGCCTGCGCCAGGAACGCCCGCCCGTCCGAGCGCGTGCCCGCCAGGGCCACGAAGACGCCGCCGGGCCCGATCTCGCGCGCGTCGATCCGCACCCCGCCGGGCCCGATCCCGCGCGTGGGTGCGTGCGCCCATCGCCCGCGTGTGTGCGCACGCAGGGCCTCGCCCGACCAGAACGCACGCATGCCCGCGCTCACGCGACGCCCCCGGCCGCCGCCCCGGCGCGGCGCAGCCGTCGCTCGCGCAGGTACTTCCCCGCCACCTCACGGTCGTCGAAGTGGCGTCGCAACAGCCCACCCAGCCCGTCGGACGAGATCTGCTCCGTCTCGTGCCCCTTGCCCGCGATCACCACCACGTCGCCCTCGCCCGCCCCCAGGATCGCCTCCCGGATCGCGTTCTCTCGCTCCACGTGCACCTCGACCGCGCCCCGCCTGCCCTGCGGGATCCCCTCCAGGATCTGCGACACGATGGCGCTGGGAGATTCCGTCCGAGGGTTGTCGCTTGTCACGACCACACGGTCCGCCAACTCCGCGGCCGCACGCCCCATCCGGGGTCGCTTGCTCCGGTCCCGGTCCCCGCCGCACCCGAACACCACCACCAGCTTCCCGCCCTCGGGCACCACCGGGCGCACCGCACGCAGCGTGCTCGACAGCGCATCGTCCGTGTGCGCAAAGTCCACCAGCACCCTGACCCCCACGATGCCCCCGCGCTCCGATACGCCGTGGGGGTGCACGCGTTCGAGCCTCCCCGCGGGAGGCCGGATCGCGCCCAGCGCCTCGCCCAGCGCACCGGCACGGTCCTCACCCTTCCAGCCCAGCCCCGCCAGCACCGCGTCCGCCCCCGCGACCGCCTCCAGCACGTTCATCGCGTTGAACGCGCCGATCAGCCCGACGCGCCCCCCGATCTCGAATTCCGGCCCGCGCACCCGCACCCGCATCCCGTCGATCGTCGCGTCCTCGGCCGTCGCCCGCCACGGCGCCCCCGGGTCGGTCAGGCTGCACGCCCGCAGCTCCACCCCGTCGGGCGCCCCCGCCCCCATCCAGGACCCGCGCTCGTCGTCGATGTTCACCACCGCGACGCCCCCCTCGCCCAGCGACTCGATCAGCTTCCGCTTGGCACGCGCGTAGCTCTCCTCGTCGCCGTGGTAGTCGAGGTGATCGCCGGTCAGGTTCGTGAACACGCCCACGTCGAACCCCAGCCCGCTGGCCCGCCCCTGGTCCAGCGCGTGGCTCGAGACCTCCATCACGCACGCCTCGCACCCGCTCTCCACCATCGTCGCCAGCGTGCGGCTGATCTCGATCGCGCCGGGCGTCGTCAGCACCGCCCGCGCCACCTCGCGACCGTCGTCGATCTGCACCGTCCCCATCAGCCCGCACCGGACGCCGCTGGCTTTGAGCAGCCCCTGGATCGCGTGGGACACCGTCGTCTTGCCGTTGGTCCCCGTGACACCGACCAGCGCCAGCTCGCGCGAGGGCTCGCCGTAAAAACGCTCGGCCAGCACCCCCGTCATGCACGGCACGTCCGTCGTGTGCAGCACCACCGCGCGTGACCGCTCCCCGGGATCGATCCCCCGGTCGTCGGTCAGGATCGCGACCGCCCCGCACTCCACCGCCGCCGCCGCGTACAGACGACCGTCCTGCGCGTGCCCGCGCCGCGCGACGAACAGGCTGCCCGGCACCGCGGTGCGCGAGTCGTCGGTCAGGTCGCACACCCGGACCCGGGCCGCCCCGGCCGCGTCTTTCCCGACCACCTCGATCGGCAGGCCCTCGATGAGTCGCCCGAGTTCCATGTCGCCTCCGTGAGAACCCATCGGCCCGGCTCCGACGGGCCCGTGATATTCTCGCACCCTCCGCCTTCGCCTGCAAATCGGGAGGTGAATCCGTGACGGAAAGGCGGGCACGCAGAGACGCGGAGTGGAGCAGAGTCGCAGAGAAAGAACCACCGACGAGCCCCGAGCGCGAGCGAGGGGGTTCTGTGTTTTCCTCCGCACAACCACTCCCATGGAGCCCGGAGCGTCAGCGATGGGCCGCGCGATCACGGACTCGCCTCCCCCCCTCCCCGGCCCCTCCCTCACGGTCGGGGCTCTATCGGATCCGCGCCGCGGGCGTGAGCACGCGGCCCCCCGCCCAATCCGTTCCAGCCACGAACACGCCTACGGCAGCACCAGCATCGCGTCCCCGTAACTGAAGAACCGGTACCGCTCCCGCACCGCCTCGTCGTAGACCGCCCGCAGACGCGCCACGCCGTCCTCCCCCGCCCCGAACAGGCTCGCCACCATCGCCAGCAGCGTGGATCGGGGCAGGTGGAAGTTCGTCAGCAGCCCGTCCGCCACCCGCCACTTGTACCCGGGCGCGATCATCAGGCTTGTCGACAGCCACCCCTCCCAGCGCCCCGCGCCCGCGAAGCTCTCCAGCGTCCGCGCGCTGGTGGACCCGACCGGGATCACGCGCCCGACCGCCTCACCCCGATCCCGGGCCGACGCCTGCTCGAGCGCCGCACGCCCGCTCGCCTCCAGCGAGCACCACTCCGAATGCATGTCGTGCCCCTCGACCTCGTCCGCCTCGATCGGCTGGAACGTGCCCGCCCCCACGTGCAGGCTCACCTCGCTCCGCTCGACGCCCAGCCCGCCCAGGCGTTCCAGCAGCCCGGGCGTGAAGTGCAGCCCCGCGGTCGGGGCCGCGACCGAGCCGAGACCCACTTGCTCCGGGTGCATGCCCGCCGGCTCGTGGGCGTAGGCGGTCTGATACCACGCCCGGTCCTCCTCGTCGGTGTGCTCCACGCCCCGGTCCTTGCGGGCACCCCGGATGTAGGGCGGCAACGGCGTCCGCCCCACCCGCTCCAACGCCTCCAGCGTGGACCCCGACTCACCGGCCCAGTCCCGCACCTCCACGACCCAGCCCCCGTCCACCCGCTCCCGCAGCGTCATCTCGATCCGGGTCGGCTCGCCGGACGGATCGAACAGCGCGATCGTCCGCCCGGCCCGGGCCCGCTTGGCCTTGATCATGACCCGCCACCTGGCCCCCCACCCTCCCGCACCCTCGCCCGTTCCGGTCCCGCCGGCCTCGACCGGGCCCAGGTCGTCCAGGAACAGCGCCTCGGTCGCACCCCCGGTCTCCTTGTTCTCGCCCAGCAGGCGTGCGGGCAGCACACGCGTGGTGTTGAACACCAGCCGGTCCCCGCGCGCCAGCAGCTCGGGCAGGTCGCGCACCAGGCGGTGCTCGACACGCGACGCGTCGGAACGAGAGCAGACCAGCAGGCGCGCCGCGTCACGCGGCGACACCGGCTCGGTCGCGATCAGCTCGCGAGGGACGTCGAAATCGAGCAGCTCGGTACGCACAAGGGCGAGTCTACGCACCACACCCCTGTCGCCCGCACGCCACACGCCCTCACAACCCTCCCCCCACACACACAGACGCACGGGGGGCGCACGCCCGGCGCATGGTGGGACGCCGGGTTTTATCGCCCGTCGCCGGCTCGGCCCGCCCCTCGCACACGTGAGGCATGCACCCGGGCGACGCCCAACCCGTGCCCTGCCACCACGCCGACGTGTTCGCGGCCCGCCGCCGGTTCGTGGAGTCGTGCCGCGACGCATCGGTGTGCGCCTCGCACCGCCCGCCGCCCGGCTCGGTGCCCTTCGACGCCCACCTGGAGGACGCGAACCGGGTCGGGCGCACGCCCGACACGTTCTCGCTGTCCGGGGACGCCTCCCCGCGCCGCGCACGCACGACTCCCACCGACGCCACGCCCGCCCCCTCGAAGTCCGGCTGGGCGAGGCTCGGAGACGTCCTCACGCCCGCCTCGTGGCGTCGCCCGCCGGCGCCCGCGCAGGGCGCCCCGGACACCCGACAGGCGGTCGTGCGACACACCGGCACCGGACGCATGATCGACGTGATCGCCTAATCCAGCACGTCCTCGACCCGCACCAGCTCCGCACCGGGGTAGTAACGCGCCAGGATGTCGCGGTACCCCTCGCCACGCTCGGCCAGCGCCGCGCTCGAGTACTGGCACAGCCCGACGCCGTGCCCGAACCCGCGACCGCGGATCGTCACCCGCTCGCGCCCGAAGTCGAAGGTCGCGTCCCCAGAGAGCACCCGGCGCGAGAAACCGACGGACGCCAGCCCGTCCACCACGGCGTTGCACGCCAGGCGCACGTCCTCGGCGCTCATGCGCACGGCACGCCCCGACCAGTCCTCGACCTCGTACGCCGTCGGACGACCCACCGCGTTGAACCCCACCGCCTCGATCCGCGTCAGGCGCCCGAGCTCCGCGGCCTCGTGCGCCCGCGACGCGCCCCACGCCCGGAACCGGGCGCTCAGGCCGGAGATGCGGCGCTCCCGCTCCCACCGGTCCGTGGGGGAATCCTGCGAGAAGTACTCGCGCGGGGTGGCCTGCAGCGGGGGGGCCAGGTTGAACCCGTACCCCGCGTCGGTGCGGAACGTGTCCGCGGCGCTCGCCGCCCGACCGCCCACGGTCGAGCAGTAGTACGCCCGCAGCACGCCCCCCTCCCAGCGCAGCACCTCCGAGCGGGTGCTCTGGGCCCCCTCGATCGCCACCCCCAGCGAGGTCTCACCGATGTAGGCCTGGCTCACGGTCGTCCGTTCCACGTCCCAGGCCCGCCCGCGGGCGCGCGAGAACTGTCGCTCGTGCAGCGCGAAGCTCCGGGCCGCGACCGCCTGGGCCCGGAACGCCTCCAGAGGCCACCCGCTGAGCAGCTCGCCTGCCAGCACCCCGGGCAGGTACCGCTCCAGGGGCAGCTCCGCGATCACGTCCACCAGGGCCGCCTCCCCGATCGCCAGGCGCACGTCCAGCCCCCCCACCACCGCGATGCCGCCCAGCCGGTAGCGTCCGTCCGCGATCGTGAACGGTCCGGCGCCCGAGACCTCGACGCCCTCAGCCCCGATCAGCCCCAGGCGCCCGTCGCGCGCGCTGACCTCCACCGGCCCCCGCAGCACCCAGGTCTCGCCCGACGCCCCGTCCCGCACCTCGACGGTGTCCGAGTCGCTCTCCAGCGTCAGACCGACCGCCCGGCGCACCACGCGAACCCGGATGTCGATGCCCCCGGTGATCTCCCCGCTGGACCCCACCGCCCCGGCCCGGGTCGGCAGCGCCGGGGTCGGGGCCGCGAGCAGCAGCACGACCAGCAGCAGGCAGACCGCGGTGAGGGAGGCGAGCACGACGGTGGCGGGCGGCAGGTCGCGCACCATCCCCAGCGATCGCGCCCACCTCGCCCAGCCTCGCCCGGGGTCCGCCAAGTCGTGCTCCGATCACCCTGTCATTGAGCGAACATTGCGTGTACCCTGCACACAGGGAGACAGCCTATGAGCATCGCAGACGGCACGCACCACTCAGACCCGCGCGTCGGGAAGACTCGCCGGTTCCGCACCCGGGCACGCGCCCTGCTCGCGCTCGTGGGGGCGACGGCCCTGCTCCCGGGGTGCTCCTCGCGGATCAGCTTCAACCCCGGCGCTACGCCCGACACCCCCCCGCTCGCGATAGAGACCGCGGACGGTGTGATCGACGTGACCCTGCAGGCCCCCAACCCGGGCTGGACCATCTCCGCCGAGGGCTCGAAGCGGTCCGCGGACGGCCCGCGCGTGCTGGTGACGGTCACCCGGCCCGACCCCGGGCTGCTGTACCCGCAGGTGATCGCAGAGAAGACGGTGCGGACCAACCAGCCCCCGACGCCGGGCTCGCGCGTCTGGGCACGCGTCTTGGACCACGACCAGCGTCCCCCCGCCCACCACGTGCCCTACGCCCCGACCGACCTGCTCGTGACCGATCCGGCAACCGATCCCTGATTCCGAACCGAGCGCCGCATGGACCAGCACGCACGAGACCTGCTCGCACTCACGCTCCTGCCGGGGCTCGGCCCGGTCCGCATCGCGAGGCTGCTGGAATCGTTCGCGTCGCCCGGCGCGGCGCTGGGCGCATCGGAGCCCGCCCTGGCGCGCGTGCCGGGCATCGGGCCCAAAACCGCCCGGGCGGTGGCCGAGGCCGCCCGCAATCTCGACGCCCTGCTGGAAAAGGAACTCGGGCGCGTCGATCGCGCCGGGGTGACGCTGCTGGCCCGCGGCACCACGGACTACCCCGCCCTCCTGAACGACCTGCCCGGTGCACCGCCCCTGCTGTACGCACGCGGCTCGCGCGACCCGGACCTGTTCCGCTACCCGGTCGCGATCGTGGGCTCGCGCGCCTGCACGGCCTACGGGATCGAGCAGGCGGAGCACTTCGCCTCCACGCTGGCCCGGGCCGGGCTCACCATCGTGTCGGGCGGGGCGCGCGGGATCGATACGGCCGCCCATCGCGGGGCCCTGCGGGCCGAGGGACGCACGATCGCGGTCCTGGGGTGCGGGCTGGGGCACACCTACCCGCCGGAGAACCGCGACCTGTTCGACCGCATCGCGGATCGGGGCGGGCTGCTGCTCTCAGAGCTGCCCATGGACACGCCCCCCGACCGGAGCAACTTCCCGGCCCGGAACCGGCTGATTTCGGGGCTGTCGCTGGGGGTGATCGTGATCGAGGCCGCGAAGGGCTCCGGGGCCCTCATCACCGCCCGTCACGCGGGCGAGGACCACGGGCGCGAGGTGATGGCCCTGCCCGGGCGGGTGGATTCGCCGGCGTCGGAGGGCTCGCACGCCCTGCTGAAGGCGGGCGGGGCCCACGTGGTGACCGAGCCGGGCGACGTCCTGCAGATCCTCGAATCCGCGGGCTGGCACGCCCACCGCGGCTCGCTCGACGCCTTCGTGCCAGAGCCCGAGCCTCTGGCGCCCGATTCGGGCACGCCGGACGCGGCGTTGTTCGAGCTGCTCGCCACCCCGCGCACCCTGGATCAGCTCATCGCGGACTCGAGCCTGGAGCCGCACCTGGTGACCGCGGCCGTGACGCGACTCGAGCTGCTGGGTCGCCTGAAGCGTCGGCGCGGGGTGCTGCACCGGGTGTGATCGGGTGTTTCTCCGATCGCCCCGGCCCACAATTTTGTGGCACGAATCCCGCATTCGGAGGGCCCCATGGGGTATTCGCACTATTTTTCGGAATAGGACCCGAATATTCCCCTCGCATTTCTTGATTCTGGTCGGTATACTGCGCCGACAGATACGGCAGCCGGGCGGGACACGCTCGGAAAACCCATACAGCGTGTCGGGGTGGCATCGGGCAACCCTGGGCGCTGGCGAACGACGAGCCACGCGAGGATCGCCACCGCTCGAACCAGACCACGGACGGCAGCATGCAGGCGAACCAGACACCACTCGTTTCACTCGGGCCGGGAGGCGACTTCCGGCGGGACTTCGTGGCGGGGCGAGCCGCCCGCCCGCTGCGGAGGATCTTCAGGCCCCGCGCGGAGCACGCGCCGGCTCGCGAGCCGGGTTCGCCGGATGGCCTGCACCTTCTGGGCGGGCTGACGCTCGCCCTGCAGGCGATGTGGTCGCAGGGGGTCGCCCTGCGATCGATCGGCGCCTCGCTGGAGGCGTCGGGACTCAGGACACACCGCCGGGGACCGTCGGGGTCCCCGGATCACACGGGGCTGTTTGCCCCCGTGCACAACGCAACAGGACGGAGCACCCATGAACCTCACCCCCAAGCAACTGCGCATCCTGAAGCTGATCCGCGACTCTCGCGTCCGTCGGGGCTACTCCCCGACGATGCAGGAGCTCGCCGACGAGATCGGCGTCAGCAAGGTCACCGTGTTCGAGCACGTCGAGGCGCTCATCAAGAAGGGCGCGCTGGTGCGCGAGCCCAACAAGGCTCGCTCTTTGTCGATCGCTGAGGGGATCTCGGTCCCGGACGAGGACCGCCCGATGCGGTTCCCGCTGGTGGGCAAGATCGCCGCGGGCTACCCGATCGAGAAGGTCGCCGACGTGGACGAGATCGACCTGGCCGAGTTCCTGGGCGGGATCGACGACGAGTCATCGATGTTCGCGCTGCAGGTCGAGGGCGAGTCGATGATCGACGAGGGCATCCTCGAGGGCGACATCGTGCTGCTGGAGCGCTCGCAGGTGGCCCGCAACGGGGACCGCGTGGTGGCGCTGCTCGAGGACGGCAACACCACCCTCAAGACGTTCTACAAGGAGCCGGACCACATCCGCCTCCAGCCCGCGAACCCGGCCTTCGAGCCGATCCGGGTCAAGTTCTGCCAGATCCAGGGCATCGTGAAGGGCGTCGTGCGGCGCTACTGAGCCCCCGCCACACCCGGAACGAGGCACGCACCGGCTCCCGACGACCGCCGGCGGGGAAACCCCGCGCCGGCGGGCCGGTACCAACCCCCGAGGTCACCCGTGGTGGGGTGTCCTCGGGGGTGTTGCATTCCACCCCACCCCGTCACCCGGGTCTCTGGGAGCGCACGCCATGACCAGCCTCGCCCGAATCCTCGCCCCGATCGCCGTCGCCGGCGCCTCGCTGCTCGCCCACGCCGGGCCGGGCGGGACGCTGATCGTGCTGAACAAGTCGGAGGCCACCGCCTCGGTGCTGGACCGCGACACGGGGGACACGATCGCCACCCTGCCGACCGGGGTCGGCCCGCACGAGGCGGCGATCTCCCCGGACGGCAAGACCGCGGTGGTCGCGGACTACGGCGAGCAGACGCCCGGCGCCTCGCTGACCGTGATCGACCTGACCGGCAAGAGCGTGATCCGGACGATCGACCTTGGCGCCCCGGCCCGCCCGCACGGGATCCAGTTCGAGCCGGACGGGGTGCACGTCGCGGTGACCGCCGAGACGCGGGGCGCGCTGCTGCGGGTGAACGTCGAGACGGGCGAGACCGCGGCGTCGATCCCGACCGACCAGCAGGCGAGCCACATGGTGGTGCTGTCTCCCGACGGGACGCGTGCGTATGTCTCCAACATCGCCTCGGGCTCGGTCTCGGTGATCGACCTCGGGAAGGGCGAGCTGGTAACGATCGTCGAGACCGGGGCGGGGGCCGAGGGGCTGGACGTCACGCCGGACGGGTCGGAGCTGTGGGTGGGCAACCGGGCCAACGACACGGTCACGGTGATCGACACCAAGACGCTGGAGGTGACGGGGCAGCTCCGGTGCGGGCGGTTCCCGATCCGAGTGAAGGTGACCCCGGACGGGGGGCGGGTGCTGGTGTCGTGCGCCGCGTCGGGGGACGTCGCGGTCTTCGACGCCAAGACCCGGGAGGAGCTGGCGCGGGTGCCGATGGCGGACGGGGCGGGCGACGCGGAGGACGGCGGGACCGTGTTCACACAGGGCCCGGTGCCCATCGGGATCCTGATCCCGGGCGACGGCCGTCACGCCTACATCGCGAACACCAACGCCGACATCGTGACCGTGATCGACCTGGAGTCGTACGAGATCGTGTCGCGCCTCACCGCGGGCCAGACGCCCGACGGCATGGCCTGGAGCCCGCTGGATCTGGCGGCGGACGAAGAGCTCTGACCCTCCCAATCCCATACGTGGGTGCCACGGGTGGACCGAAGGACAACCCGTGCATGCGGTGCACCGATCGCGTGCGCACTGAAAAAAGCCCGAGCCACGCGGCCCGGGCGTTCATCGTGTGAGGGGTGACTGGACTGTTCAGCGTCTGCGGCGTGCCGCAAGGGCGCCGAACCCGACGAGCAGGGCCGCGGATCCGGGGGCGGGGACGAGCACGGCGTCGGCGAAGGCGGTGACGTCGTCGACGTCCTGCTGGGAGAGTCCGAGCCGGTCGCGCACGCCGGAGAGGTCGAAGTCGCCGGTGGTGGTGTCGTCGTAGATGGTGCCGTACAGGACGAGCGAGATGAGCAGGGCCCCCTTGTTGCTTGCGTGGTAGAGGTCGCCGGCGTAGAGGGGCGTCTCGAAGCCCGCGCCCTGGAACGCGTCGCCGACGGGCGCAACCTCGGCGCCGCCCATCGGGTCGAGCAGGGCCTGCGCGGCGTTGTAGTTGTCGCGGAGTTCCTGCTGCATGACCTCCGGCCCGCTCCAGGTGTCGGGGTAGAAGAAGTGCGCGGGGTGGCGTGCCCAGGTCTCGAAGAGCACGGCGCGCGCGTCCGGGCTGTGGTTCTGCACCGCCTGGTACAGGCCCTGCGCGCCGTTCAGGAAGGCGGGGACGTTCCCGTCGGCCGGGTGCGTGGTGGGCCTGGTGCTGTACTCCTGCAGCGTGACGAAGTCCCACTCCTGCCCGGCGGGGATGCCGGAGGTGATGACGGAGGTGCCGGTGTTCAGGTGGTACTCGAGCGTCTGGCCGGAGACGATGCGCCCGTAGACGTGGGGCGTCTCGTGCCCCGCGGCGGTGGCGATGTCGCGCACGAGGGTGTGCACGCCCCCGCCGCTCGCGGAGAAGCTGTTGCCGTAGAACAGCAGGTTGAGGGGCTCGGCGCCGGCCCCGGACGCGGCCAGCGTGAGCGCACCAAACAGCGCGATGGGTGTGGTGATCTTCATGGGCGGTCTCCCTCTCACGAGCGGCGGCGGCGGGAAGCGGCCAGGGCTCCGGCGCCGAGCAGCGCCGCGGAGGCGGGCGTGGGCACCACGCCGATCTCGATGTAGCCGAGGTAGTAGAAGCCGCTGGAGTTGGTGTTGTTCTCGCCGGCCGTCACGCTCAGCACGATCTCGCCGTTGGCGTCGGCCCGCATGCCGGTCACCCACGCCACGTCGCTGGTGTTGTTCGCGGTGTCGAGCGCGGCGGAGCCGGAGTTGGCGCCGGTGAGCGAGTACAGCGTCTCGCGGTTGTCCGACACGCCCATGCGGCTGCCGAAGAACATGAAGTCGTAGGTGGTGGCGCCGGTGGCGTCGAGCCCGCCGAAGGTGATCCCGCCCGTCGGCTCGGTGAAGCCCCCGAACTCGGTGAGGGAGCCGAACAGGTTGTCGGCGGTGGCGCTGGCGGGGATGCCCGCGGCGTCGCCGGCGGGGACGCCGGTGCCGCTCTGGTTGGACCCGGGCCAGAACGTGTCGGTCACGTTCAGGGTGATGCCGGTGCCGGCGCCGGTGGTGTCCACGAGGTTGAACACGGGGTTCTGCAGGTGGTCCACGTTGTTGTAGTTGCCCGGCGTGATGTTCCCGAGGTCGCCGAAGTCGATGCCGATCGTCTGGGCGTGGGCCGCCCCGGCGAGCGAGCAGATCGCGAGCGTGGTCAGAACATGATTCATGTGTTACTCCTCAATGTGTGCGCGGCGTGGGCGCTGTCCGTGGTGCGGCCGCACGGACAGCGCCAAGGATCGGGCAACGCAGCATGTGTGTTCCTGGTCGCAGGAGTCAGAATCCCTCGCCCCGCGACCGTCCCTCAACGATGTTCCCACCCAATGGAAACGCTTACAGAACGCTCCGGACGGATGGACACTTCAATCTGGCCCACGATTCGTTCCCGGACCACCCAATTCCGGTTCTCGGTCACAATAAACGGACCTTACTCAGAACTTGTGGTGCATTGATCGCTCTTTCGGGCCCTTCAAATTCAGCATGAGCCGGAGCAGGTGCAGGTCGTTCGGCGTGGTGATCTTCATCGAGCGGAGGTCGCCCTCGACCACCAGCACCTCCTCGCCGAGCCGCTCGACCAGGCCCGCGTCGTCGGTGCTGGACAGGTCGTCCTGCGCGTAGGCCCGCTCCAGCAGCCCGCGCTCGAAGACCTGCGGGGTCTGGATCGCACGCAGGTTCGTGCGGTCGATCGTGCCCGAGACGCGCAGGGAGGTCTCGGTGGAGCCGCCGTCCTCGCCCAGGATGGCCGCGAGCGGATCGGCGGCCTTCTCGCGTTCGAACGGCTCGACGCGTTTGACGGTGTCGGCGATGGCGATGGCGGGCACGACCGCTGGGTGTCGCTCGGCGGAGGCGAAGACGCGGTCCAGCACGGGCTCGGGGGTGCCGGGTCGGGCGCCGTCGTGCACCGCGACGTGGGTCGCGTCGTCGGGCACGTGCTCGAGCGCCGCCTTGACGGTCTCCCAGCGGTGCGTGGCGCCGCCGCGGACGAGCGTGACGCCCAGGATGGCCAGCTTGTCGGCGTGCCGGAAGCGGAAGGCCTCGAATGCGTCGTCGTCGTGGGGTCCGGCGACCAGGATGGCGCCGACCTCGGGGCGGGTGTGGAACAGCTCGACGGTGCGCTGCAGCACGGGGCGCCCGGCGAGGTCCTCGTCGAGCTTGGAACGAGCCTCGAGGGCGTCGGCGTTGTAGCGGGCCGAGGAGCCGGCGGCGGGGATGATGACGCAGATGTTCATGCGGGGAGTTTAGTGGTGCACGCGGGGTCGCAGCGGGCTCGGGTGCCACGGCTTGGCTACCAAGCCGTGTCTTGCGGTGAACGTAAACGGGTATGGGGAATCACACACGGTTTGGCCTTCGGCCAACCCGTGGCACCCGGATCGGTGCTCGGTTCTGCGAGGGCGCGTGCTCACGCCCGCGGCCCGGATCGGCCGGCTTATCCGTTCGGTGTCACGACGTAGCCGGCGAAGAAGTAGCCCGCGATGCAGGCCAGCGCGACGCCGATCAGGTTCAGCCACAGCCCCGCCTTGGCCATCTGCCCGACCGTGACGCGCCCTGAGCCGAACACGATCGCGTTGGGCGGCGTCGCGACCGGGAGCATGAACGCGCACGACGCGCCGAGCGTCGCGACGAGCACGAGCTTGATCGGCGCGATCCCCAAACCCTCCGCGAGGGCCGTAAACACCGGGAGCATGGTGCTGGTCGTCGCGGTGTTCGAGGTCATCTCCGTCAGGAACACGATCAGGGCGCACACGCCGGCGAGCAGCGGGAGCTCGCCCGGGTTCCCCAGCCCCGCGACCTGATTGCCGATCCAGACGTCGAGCTGGGTGTTGGACACGCCCGACGCGAGCGCGAGCCCGCCGCCGAACAACAGCAGGATCCCCCACGGGATCGTCTGCGCGTGCTCCCATGCGATGATGCGCCGTGGGTGCTCCTTCCCGCTGGGGACGATGAACATCAACAAGGCCCCGAAGATCGCGATGGACGCGTC
>JBICID010000112.1:0-24054 GCA_043101615.1 Phycisphaerales bacterium JB040
GTGTGCTCTTCCGATCTAACTGGGTCTGCTGGGGGTCCGGTGCGGTCTGATACGCCATGGGGGGGTTTCCTGGTGGTTGGGGGACGGGGAGGGGTGCGGGGCGCCGGCGAGGGCGTCGCCGGCCCGTCTCTGGGATCGGGCACACTACCCACTCACCCCCAAAAACACAACTCCAGGGCGCTTTCCGTAGGCCGCCAGAGGCGGGAATGCTCGTTCCATGGCGATCAAGACGTCAACGCAACGCGGCGACCCGAGGTTGGGCCGCCGCGCGTGAGGAGCTTCCAGTTGCGTTACGAAAATCAAGAACCAAGAGTGGGGGGGTGGGGGGGAGGGGGGCAGGGGGGGGGTTAGCCGCCTCGTCCGCCGGACTGCTCGCCGCCGCCGGTGCGGAAGGCGATGCGGGACGAGCCCGACTGCTCGCCGTCCAGGGCGACGAGGCCTTTGCCGCCCCGACCACCGGACTGCTCACCGCCGGAGGCGTGGGTGCCCTCGGGAAGCACGACGCCCTGGCCGTTGCCGCCTCGCCCGCCGGACTGCTCGCCGCCGGCGACCGCGTCCGAGGTGCTCAGGCTCAGGGCCAGCAACGCCGCGGCGACGAGGGCGAGGGCCGAACGAGACATGGCGCTGGCGATCTCCGAGGCCCTGCGCTTGGCGCGGGAACGCATCTGCTGCACGGTGTTGTCCTTCATGGTGCCGTCGGTGGCCTCCTGGATGAGCCGTGCGTCCTCGTCGCGGGTGGCGCCGAGGGCGTTGGCGATGCGGGTGCGTTCGGACTTCTCCGGCCACGAGGCCGCGATCTTGGCCGAGAGATCCGGCCCGAGGGCCTTCTTGAGCTTGTCGAGCTCGCTGGTGAGGTTCTCGCTGTGCTCGAAGCCGTTGCCGACGGTCGAGACCATCGACAGCCGCTCGGCCCGGCTCATGGACTGCAGGTGCTCGGTCTGGTGCTGCTCGCGGCGCCAGTGCCTGCGCGACAGGGCCATGTACGACCAGCGTGCCAGCGTGCCGGCGTGCTCGACCAGACGCTCGACCGCGACCTCGGGGGCCGGGTCGTCGTGGAAGGTCGGGGCGGCGTTGCGCTCCAGCAGCTTCCACACGCGCTGGTGGATCCAGCCCGACATCTCGTCGGGATCCATGGTGTTCGAGGTCAGGCGGGACGACGCGGCGCGGCAGGCACGCTCGATCGTGGGGCGCGCGGTCTGGTCGTACATCCGCCAGAAAAGGTCGTGCTGGTCGCGGTTCACGAGGCACCCCCTTCCGAAGTGCGTCGCGAGGACCGGTAGAGCGTGAAGAGGTGATCGAGGGCGGGCAGGTCCTGGCGCATCTGCTCAAAGCGGGGCTCGCAGTCGAGGTAGGCCGCGAGGGTGCCGGTGGCGGCGAGCTGCTCGGGCTGGTCCGCGACCGCCTCGAAGATGGTGTTCGCCTGGGCGCGGTACCCGGCGAGCCAGAGCGCCTGCGCCCCGTTCAGCAGCACGTTGACCGAGTGCGGCGCGATCTCGGTGGCTCGCAGGAAGTACGCGATTGCCTCCTCGTACCGCCCGACCCGCAGGCAGCGGTCGCACAGGTTGTCCAGCGAGATCTCGAGCCGGCGGTTGGTGTCGGCGTACTTGAGCGCGAGGCGCTCGGTGTCGATCGCCTTCATCGTCTCGCCCGCGGCCGAGAGCGCCAGGGCACGCTGGTTCGGGCGGGCCCAGGCGGGGTTCGGGTGGTCGTCGCCGTCGGTGGCGTCGTACCGGTCGATCAGGTCGAAGAGCCGCGAACGGATCTCGCTCACGCCGGCATCGTCGCCGAGCTTGCGGGCCTCGTGCAGCTGGTTGCACGCGTCCATGATCGCGGCCTCGAGCGGCGACAGGTCGCCGGTGGGGGCGGTGACGATCGTGGTGTCGTGCGAGTTGGAGGTGGTCTGGTCGTCCATGGGAATCCTCCTGCCGGGGGCGCCCGGAAGGGCCCCGTTGAGTGGTGACCGTCGCTCGGGGTCGCCCGCTGACGGTCTTTTCGTAGAACGCGCTGGGGAGTTGCTGTAGTTCAGTGCATACTAACTTTTTTTGCCTCTCCCCGCAAGAGCCCTGTCAGCGGCGGTTTTATTCGACGGTGTAGACGGCGTGAGCCTGGAGCGGGCTCACGCCCGCCGGCCGGAACGGGGCCGGCGGGCCGGGACAAGCGGCCCGGGACACCCGGGCCGAGCACAGCACGCAAGGAGATTGTCATGCAGCGGATGAACACCACGCTGGCGCGGTCGCTCCGCGCCCTCACGATCGCACTGGCACTGGGCACGGGCTCCACGGCCCTCGCGGACGGCCCCGGCCGGCACGGGCACCACGCCGGCCACCACCAGGACCGGTTCGACTGCGGCGTGTGCCAGGTGCACACGCACCACGTGCACGACGAGGGCGGCACCCTCTACCTCGGACGAGACCGCTTCTACCTGTGGGACGGGCCCGGCGCGCTGGTGAAGTTCGAGCGGTCGCTCGAGCGGGCCGGCTACCGCGTCTACCGGCACGAGAACACCTTCACCATCCGGTCGCACCACCGCCTGGGGCGTGCCTGGTTCCGCGACGGCACCTTCAACGGCGTAATCGTGGGCAGGGACGCGTGCTCGGTCACCATCCGGTTCCACCAGAAGTACCGACGCCCCGTCATCGGGCACGCCAAGGACTTCGGACGACATCACGATCGCGGACGCGATTGCGATCGCGGGCGTTGGGTCCAGCGCGAGCACGTCCGCACCGTCGTCGTCCAGCGCCCCGCCATCGAATGGTGCCTGCGCTGGTAACACAACGCGACCCCGGCGAGATGGTCGCCGGGAGTCAACGGATTGCGAAGCACCGGGCGGCCCCGCGGGGCCGTTCTCTGAATGCTCCTCCGGTCCCGCTCGGGCCACGTGCCGGGCGGGGCCGTTCTCAGCATCGGCACCCGGGGAACAGCGCCTGCTAGACGCGCTTGATGATGATGCCGGTCTGGTCGTCGCGCGAGGGGACGTCGCCGGTGAACTCTTCCACCGCGGCACGCAGGGCCCCGAGGATGTCCTCGGCCGACTTCGCGGCGTTGGTCCGGATGCAGGCCTCGACGCGGTCACGCCCGAACATGGCGTCGTCCTTGTCCGCGGCCTCGAAGATCCCGTCCGAGAGCGCCACGAACACGTCGCCGCGTTCCAGTTGGAGGATGGTCCGTGGAAACTCCGGGAGCGGGTCCACGATCCCCAGCGGCGTGGTGTCCACGGGCACGTCTTCGATCGTGCCCGATGCCGCGCGGTACAGCAGCAGCGGCCCCTGCCCGGCGGAGAGCGACCAGAGCCGCCCGCTCGCGGCGTCGAGCTGCCCGAGCCACATGGTGACGAAGCGTCCCTCGGCCAGGTCCTGGGTCAGCTGCTCGTTGAGGTGTAGCGCGATCTCGTCGAGCGGGCTGGCCAGGCGAGCCCCCATGCGGATCATCGATCGGGCCTGGGTGACCGAGAGCGCCGGGCCGACGCCGTGCCCGGTCGCGTCGGCCAGGAACAGCAGGGCCGCGTTGGCGTCGCCCTCGTTGACGATGTCCTGCTGCGGCTCGGTCGTGCCGTCGAGCCCGATGACGCCGGAGGTGAGCCCGATGAGGTCGAAGGAATCGCCCCCGGTCTCCTCCGCCGGCTCGGAGTAGGCAGCGAGCTGGATGCCGGGGAGCCTGGGCAGGTTCTCCGGGAAGGTCGCCTGCTGGATCTGGCGGGCCGTCTGCAGGTCGCGCTCGAGTTTCAGGAGGTTCTGCAGCGACTCGCGCATGCGTTCCGTGGCGGCGGCGAGGCGGGCGATCTCTCGGACGTTGGTGGGCGCGGTGGCCGGCGTGTCCAGCTTGAGCTTGGAGATGCGGTCCGCGGCGTGGGCGATGGACTCGATCGGCTGCGCGTACCGGGCCGCCAGGAATTGGGCACGGAAGATCGCCGCGATCAGGATCGCGATCAGCACCACGATCAGGATATTCCGCTGGTTGTTCAGGTTGCCGATCAGGTCGCGCTCCGGGACGACCACGGCGATCCAGAGGGTCCGATTGGCGAGGACGAAGGGCTCGTACTCGGCCCAGTAGGTCCGCCCGCCCGAGGTGTACCGGATCGCGTTGCCCGGATCGGCGCCGGTCGGCGCGGTGAAGTCCGCGTCGAAGCCGAAGGCGTCGGCGGCGGCGGCGAGCACGGGCAGGTCGAGCTGGTCGGCGTTGCGCAGCAGGTACGGCTCACGCTGGCTCGCGTTGAGCTCGTGGAAGTCGCGCGGGAGGCCGATCACACGCCCGCGTTCGTCGGCGACGATCACACGCCCACCCTCCGAGACGGTGGTGTTGGTGGTGAACGCGGAGATGTCCTGCAGCAGCACGTCGAAGGCGACGACCCACGTCGTCCCGCCCGCCTCGAAGGCCTTGGCGGCGGTGATGCCGGGCTCCTGCGTGGTGAAGAAGGTGTAGGGCTCGGTCCAGTACACCGGCCCGACCCCCGGATCGACCTGCACTTCCTCGAGCGCCTCGATCGCGCCGACGAACCACGGTCGGCGCACGGGCGTGTACTCGATCTCCTCGCGGGAATCGGTGAGCCTGTTCCCGTCCGGCGAGAAGGTGATCACCCTCGCACGCGCGTCCTGCCGGGCGGGGTCGATGTCGCGGATGTAGAAGGTGCCGTCGTCGTTGCGCAGGACCATGATCTCACGCCCGTGCTCGTTGGCCAGCAGGGCCGCGGAGATGTGCGTCACCTGGTCCAGGAACGGACCGAAGATGGCGTAGATGCTCTCGGGCGGGAGCGTCACGAGGTTGTAGTCGTCGCCCCAACGGACCGCGAGCCGGAGCGAGCTGTTGACCGGCTGGAAGAACTGCGTGAGGCCGCGCTCGGTCTGCGCCAGCGTGGCCGTGGTCAGGGCCCCGGAGAGGTTGCGGATCGATTTTCGGGCGAACAGCGCCTGCGTCACGGTGATCGCGAGCCCCAGCACCACCAGCAGCGCGGTGAGGTTCAGGATCAGGGAGCGTCGGAAGGTGGTGCCGGATCGGGTGGGCATGGTCAGGTCATCGGTCGGCCGGGGCGGCCCGCTGGATGATCCCACCGGCGATCACCGTGTGGGCGTGCGCCCCGCCGAACTCGAACGCGAGCGCACGCTCGTCGGCGTGGTGCAGGAGCACCAGGTCGGCACGGGCCCCTGGGGCGACGTGGGCGCGATCCGTAAACCCCAGCAGGCGGGCCGGGTTCCGGGTGGCGCCCGCGATCGCCTCGGCGGGCGTCAGCCCGCACCCGCGGACCGACAGCGCGATCGCCGCCGGGACGGAGAGGCACGGGGCCGAGCCGGGGTTGTAGTTGGTGGCGACACACAGGGCCCGCCCACGCCCCGGTGCGTCCAGGAAGGCCCGCCCGTTCGCGTACCGCCCGTCCAGGTGGAAGCCCGAGGCGGGCAGGATCACCGCGAACGTCTCGGAGTCGGCCAGCAACTCCAGGTGCTCCGGCGCGGAGGCCTCCAGGTGGTCCACCGACCGCACGCCCAGGCCGATCGCCTCGGGGATGAAGCCCAGGTCGTGGAACTGGTCGGCGTGGAACCGGGCGTGCAGACCGAGATCGGTCGCGGCCCGGATGTACCGGAGCGACTGATCGAGCGACCACGCCCCCTGCTCGCAGTAGCCGTCCACGGTGATGCCGGGGAACTCCGACGCGACCGCGGGCAGCGTCTCCGTGATGGTCCGCTCGACGAACTCCCCCGCATCGACCTCCGGGTCCAGGCAGTGGGCGCAGCAGGCGGTGGGCACCACGGTGCCGGGCCACTCCTCCGCGGCGTCGGCGATCGCCCGCAGCATCTTGAGCTCGTGCTCGGTGGACAGCCCGTACCCGGACTTGACCTCGATCGTCGTGGTGCCCTCGGTCAGCGCGCGATCCAGGCGGGCCAGCAGCAGGCCGGCCAGCTCGTCCCGCGAGGCCTCACGCACCGCCCGGACGGTCGACATGATGCCCCCGCCCCGCCTGAGCAGGTCGAGATACCCGGCCCCCGCGAGCTTCTGCTCCCATTCCCCCAGGCGCGAACCCGCGAAGCAGGCGTGGGTGTGGCAGTCGACGAACCCGGGCATGAGCACCCGCCCCCCGGCGTCGAGCACCTCGGCGCGATCCGGCGCAACCAGGCCCCGCCCCACCTCGGCGATGGTGGGGGGGGTCACGAGCACGTCGGCCCGCTCCAGCGGGGCGAGATCGTCGGTCGTGGGGTGCGGGCCGCGAAGCGGCGGCGCCGTGTCCTCGTCCGGATCCAGCGTGAGGACGCGCGCGTTCGTGATGAGCAGCGGGCGGGGCGGCGTCACGACGGCCTCTGGGCGTACCCGGTGAGGAACGCGAGAAACAGGTGGCAGGCGAGGCGCGCGGTCTGGAGGTGGTTGTCGTGCGGGGGTGAGAGCTCCATGATGTCGAAGCAGCGGACTCGGGGGCAGCGACCCAGCGCGTGGCACCAGAGCGCGGCGTGGGCCGGGGTCCAGCCGCACGGGTTGGGCGCGCTCACCCCCGGCGCCGCGGACTGATCGACAACGTCGAGATCGAACGAGGCGAACAGGCCGCCTGTCGGCCAGGACGACTCGTCACGCGGGTCCAGGGCGTCGATGCGCCCGCCGTTGGCGGCGAACCAGTTGGCGTGCTCCTGAGAATTCGACAGCGGGCTGAGCCCCTGCACGTGCAGCTGCGTCGCGTGCCCCCGCTCGGTCAGGAACCGGAAGGGCATGCCCGAGCCGGGCCGGTCGCGGACGTCAAGGTGAGCGTCGCAGTAGATCCCCGCCATCGGCCCGTGGTGCTCGGCCACCGCGGTCACGAACGGGAGCGTGCCGTCGTGCCCCCCGCCGACCGCGATCGGGAACAGCCCACGCTCGAGCAGGTCGGACACGGCGGCGGTCACGTGCTGGTGGGTGAGCTCCAGCTCGGAGGTCGGCTCGACGTCGCCGGCGTCGAACACGCGCGGCAGGCGCAGCCCGGCGGGGTCGGACGAGGCGTACCGGTACAGCGCCGCCCGGAAGGCCGCCGGGCCCTCCGCCGCTCCGGCCCGCCCCTTGTTGAGAATGATGCCGGTGTCGTCCGGGATGCCGATCAGGGCTATGTCGCAGCCCTCGTGGGAGTCGGTCCGGATCGTCGAGGCAAAGCGACCGGAGGGGATCGCCTCCGGCCACGTGGGTTGGACTGTGTGCGGCGGCCTCATGCCGCGAGGATACCGCGCCCCGGGCGGCCCCGGGAAGCCGGCGGACCGGCGCAACGAGAGGGCGTCAGTTCAGCGCCGCGGCGGCCTCGAGGACCTCCTCGACGTCCGCCCGCTCCTGGTAGTTCTCGTTGATGTAGGTCCAGCGGACGGCGCCCTCGGTGTCGATGACGAACACGCCGGGAACCGGCAGCGACCACTCGCTGTTCGCGTTCCACGCGTTCAGGTCGATCCCGTAGCCCTTGTACCGCTGCCGGGTCTGGTCGTCGAGCTGGAAGATCACGTTGAAGAGCGAGGCCGCCTTCTGCTCCGTGTCTGACAGCACGGTGTAGGGCGTCTCGGTTTTCTCGACAGAGGACGCCACGTTCTCCACGGCCTCGGGCGTGATGAAGACCAGGTTGACCCCGGCCGCCTCGAACTCGGACTCGTACTCCCGCCAGTCCCTGAGCTGGCGGACGCAGAAGGGGCACCAGCCGCCACGGTAAAAAGCGACGACCGTGGGCCCCTTGGCGTACAGCTCCGACAGCTTGACGGCCTTGCCGTCCTTGTCCTTGAGTTCGACACCGGGCGCGATCCAGCCGACCGGCAGCCCGGTCTTGGGCTCCAGGTTCTTCACGGTCGCGGCGGTCGCGGTGACCGGCTCGGACATCTCGTCCTGAGCAACGGCCAGGCCGGAGGTGCACAGCACCGCGGCGCACGCGGCGAGGAAGTTCTTGCGGGTGGTGATCATGGGGGACTCCGTGGGGAGGGATTTCGCGAATCAAACGATGGCGTCCGGTGCGAACGGACGCCGGCGCCCGGTTATTCCGGGGTGTTGGCGCCCAGATTCACGCCGTGCGTACGGGCACAGTCCGTCGCGAGTTCGTACCCCGCGTCGGCGTGGCGTGCCAGACCCATCAGCGGGTCATTGGTCAGGACCCGCTTCAGGCGTGCCCCGGCCTCCGGGGTGCCGTCGGCGACCGTCACCTGCCCCGCGTGCTGTGAGTAGCCGATCCCGACCCCGCCGCCGTGGTGGAACGACACCCACGACGCCCCGGACGCAACGTTGACCAGCCCGTTGAGGATGGCCCAGTCCGACACGGCGTCGGAGCCGTCCCGCATCGCCTCCGTCTCGCGGTTCGGGCTCGCGACCGAGCCGCAGTCGAGGTGGTCGCGGCCGATGACGACCGGGGCCGCCAGCTCGCCCCGTGCCACCATCTCGTTGAACAGCAGCCCCGCGCGGTCCCGCTCGCCGTACCCGAACCAGCAGATGCGCGACGGCAGCCCCTGGAAGGCGAACCGGGGGGCGCAGCCGGCGTAATCCGCCGCCATCAGGGCCTCGGGGTTCGCGTGACACGACCGGATCCAGCGGTGCAGGCGGGCGTTGTAGGGCCCGTCGGTCTCGGGGAACAGCTCGAGCAGTGCGCGATCGGTCTTGTAGATGTCGGTCGGATCGCCCGAGAGCGCGGCCCAGCGGAACGGCCCCCGGCCCACACAGAACTGCGGGCGAATGAAGGCCGGCACGAAACCCGGGAAGTCGAACGCGTTCTCGACCCCCCGGTCCCTGGCCCGCTGGCGGAGGTTGTTGCCGTAGTCGAACGTCACGCTCCCGCGGGCCTGCAGCTCGAGCATCGCCCGGACGTGGCGGGCCATGGAGGCGGTGGCAAGCTCGACGTACGCGCCCTCATCGGCGCCGCGTGCCTCCAGGGCCTCCTCGTGGCTGTACTCCACCGGGACGTACCCGAAGAGCGGATCGTGGGCCGATGTCTGATCGGTCAGCGTGTCCGGCGTGACGGTCCGCTCGAGCAGACGCTCCAGCAGCGTCACGGCGTTGCCGTGCCAGCCGACGGAGTGGGCACGGCGCGCGCCCTTGGCCTCGAGCGCGGCGTCGATGGCGGCGTCGAGGTCGTCGATCACCTCGTCGAGGTAGTTGTCACGGTCGCGACGCTCCAGGCGCGAGCGGTCGGTGTCCGCGATCAGGCAGGCCCCCCCGTTGAGCGTCACGGCGAGCGGCTGGGCCCCCCCCATACCCCCGCAGCCCGCCGTGACCGACAGCGTGCCCGCCAGGGTCCCGCCGAAGTGCTCGCGGGCGCACTCGGCGAAGGTCTCGTAGGTGCCCTGCAGGATGCCCTGGGTCCCGATGTAGATCCACGAACCCGCGGTCATCTGCCCGTACATCATCAGCCCGCGCGAGACAAGGTCGTCGAAGTGCTCCTGCGTGGCCCAATGCGGCACCAGGTTCGAGTTGGCGATCAGCACGCGCGGGGCGTCGGGCGTCGTGGTGACCACCGCGACCGGCTTGCCCGACTGGACCAGCAACGTCTGGTCGGGCTCGAGCCGCTGGAGATGCCCGATGATCGCGTCGTAGGCGGGCCAGTCCCGCGCAGCCTGCCCTCGCCCGCCGTACACCACCAGCGACTCGGGGTGCTCGGCGACCTCAGGATCGAGGTTGTTCATCAGCATCCGCATGGCGGCCTCGGCCTGCCAGGTCTTGCAGGAGCGTTGCGGGCCCCTGGGAGCGCGGATGGTGCGGGGCTCGGGGTCGGGCAGGAGCTTTCGCGGCGCGTGCTTGGTCGTGGGCATGGAATCTCCGGGGTGCGGGCCGCTCGAAACGCGACTTTGCGTGATTCTAACCGAGGGTCTGCGCAGGCCCCGTGTAGAATGCGTATCGGAACCGATTTTGAACGGAGGACGCAATGCTGGCCACCCATTCAATCACCCGAACCCCGCTCTCCGGCGCGCTGTCGTCGCTGGTGCTCGCTGCGGGCGCCGCGCTCGCACAGCCCGAGACCTCCGGGCCGGTGCTGGACATCCGCGCGATCGGCCTGTCCGAGTCTGAACCGCACGAGAAGGA
Organism: Phycisphaerales bacterium JB040; assembly: GCA_043101615.1. Classification (GTDB taxonomy): domain Bacteria; phylum Planctomycetota; class Phycisphaerae; order Phycisphaerales; family UBA1924; genus JBLHKT01. The sequence goes on from JBICID010000112.1 coordinate 9,985, forward strand.
CCGCGCCGCCTACGACGCCTTCATGCTGCTGGGCGATCGCCTCGGAGAGCTGGGCGACGAGCTGGACATGGAGCCCGCGCCGCGCGCCGGACTGGCCCTGCTGTGGGACATGCTGAACTCGCAGACGGCTCTGAGGATCGACCTGGGCGAGGCCGGACCAGGCTTCGCCATGGCGGTGCTGCCGGCGGGCGCCGGCGGGGCCGCGGCGTTGACCGAGTCGCTGGGACGCTTCATGACCGAGTCGGGCATCCCGATGAACGTCGGCGACGACGGCGCGATGCGGTTCGACACGCCCATCGGCCCGGCCTCGATCTCGATGGGCATGGGAGAGGGACAGGCGTTCACGCTGGTCCGCGCCGGCGAGGCCGGCGACGTGGTCCCCGGCGTCCGACGCTACGGGCTCGCGGACGACGCCACGCCCGAGATGTCCATGATGGTGGACCTCGAACGCCTGGGCTCCTTCCTGCTCCCGATGATCGAAGCGGACGAGCCCGAGCTCGCGGCGCTGCTGGAGGAGAGCGGCTGGTTCGGACCGGGCGCACCCTCCATCGAATACGCCGCCGGAACGACCGACCAGCGCTGGGTGGACTACCTGCGCCTCACCAACGGACGGGAGCTGGTCTCACGCTACACCGGCGGGACCACGCTCTCGTCGAACGTGCTCCGCGCCGTGCCTCGCGACGCGAGCGTGGTGTCCGCCGCGGCATTCGAGCTCGGGTGGCTGCTGGACATGGTCGAGCGTGCGGCGGCACAGAGCGGCGAGGACCCCTTCGGCGAGGCGGAGGAGTTCCTGGGCGTTGACGTCCGCACCGACCTGCTGGAGAACCTCGGGCCGCGATGGGTCTACTACCAGGCCGGATCGACGGGCGGGGGCGGGGTGCTCTCGTCCGTGCTGCACGTGGAACTCAAGGACGCCGAGGCGTTCGGGGCGGCGCACGCCTCGATCGTGGAACTGGTCAACCAGATGGCGGCCGAGAACGCCAACGGGTACGCCCGGGTCCGCTCTTGGGACCTGGACGGCGCAGACGTGTTCTCGATGACCTTCCCGGGGATCCCGATCCCCCTGGAGCCCACGTGGGCGGTGCGGGGCGACCGGCTCATCGCGGCCCTGTCTCCCGCGGGTATGCGGGGCGCCCTCGCCCAGCTGCGACCCGGCGGCGACAGCCTGCTGGACAACCGGGGCTTCGCGGACGCGGTGCTGGAGGCCTGGCCGAACGAAGGGGCGGTGTCCGTGACGTGGGTCGACACAGCCGAGCTGACCCGCGCCGGCTACGGCCCGACCAACCTGCTCCTGTCCGGGCTGGCGAACGCCGTGCGCTCGCCCGACGAGCCCGAGCGCTCCTCCGTCGTGCTCATGCCTCCCTACGCCGACTTCGTGGACGGGGTGGAGCCCTTCGTCGAGATGGGCTACTGGGACGGGGCAGACCTGGTATACCGCTCCGCCGCGGATCGCTCGGTCCTCGTGCAGCTCGCCCAGGTGATCGGCGCCTTCGGGGAACTCCAGCAGCTCTACACCCCCGCGATGACGGGCGGCGTGCTGCTGCCGGCGCTGGGCAAGGCCAGGGAATCCGCCAAGCAGGTCAAGGCGGCCTCCCAGATCAGGGGCGTGGTGCAGGCGGTGATCGTGTACGGGCACGACCACGACAACGCCGTGCCCCCCAGCGTGCAGGTGCTCATCGAGGGCGGCTACCTGACGCCCGACATGCTCGCGTCGCCCTACGGCGAGGCCTTCGACGGGCCCGACATCGCGGTGCGACTCGACCTGCCGGGAGAAGCCCTGTTCGGCTTCGAGTCCGACCGCATCGTCGCGATCGACCGCTCGATGCTGCTCTACACGGGCCAGACCAACGTGGGCTTCGCCGACGGGCACGTCGAGCTCCTGAGCAACTGGGAGCTGGAGGACCACCTGGCGATGGAGATCAACGCGGGCGCCCGCGAGGCGCTCCAGATCCCGTAACCCGCCGGTCAGACCCGCTCGAACGCGCCGTCCGCGATCATCTGCGCGATGGTCTCGATGTCGGGCGAGGGCGGCCGGTCCTCGGTGAGCGTCGGCACCCGCTCGCGCAGACGGGCGTACGCCTCCTCCACGCGCGCACCAGACGTGAGCGGGCGGTGGTTGTCGATCGCCTGCGCGGCGCACAGCAGCTCGATCGCGACGACCCGACGGGCCAGCTCCACCCCGCGTGCCGCCTTCGCCGCCGCCCGCGGCCCGAAGCTGTTGTAGTCCTCCATCCCCGCGCTGGTGGACAGGTTGGCGACGGACGCGGGCGTGGCCAGACCGATCAGCTCGTTGCACAGCGCCGCCGCGGTGTACTGCACGATCATCAGACCCGAGTGCAGGCCCGGCTGGGGGGACAGGTACGGGTTCAGGTGCGTCTCGGGGTCGAACACCGAGAGCATGTGGTACACACGACGCTCGGCGATGCCCGCGACGTGCGACACCGCGACCGCCAGCGTGTCCAGCGGGATCGCCAGCGGCATGCCGTGGAAGTTGCCCGCGGAGATGATCTCCGCCCCGCCGGACCCGTCCGGGAACACGAGCGGGTTGTCGGTGACCGCCCCCAGCTCGGCCCCGAGAACGCCCCTGGCCTGCTCGATCGCGGTGAGCGCGGACCCCAGCACGACCGCGGCGCACCGGAAGGAGTAGGGGTCCTGCACCCTCGGATCGCCGGACCGGTGGTCCGCCAGGATCCGCGAACCCTCGAGCGCGTCCCGCAGGCCCGCCGCGGCCCGCGCGGGCCCCGGCTGGTTCCGCAGCTCGTACACGCGTGGGTCGAGGAACGCGTCGGTCGCGCGGCACGCGTCGATCGACATCGCGCCCGCGAGCATCGCCGCGTGCGTGAGCCGGTCCAGATCGTGCAGGATCAGCGCCATCCGGGCGCACATCAGGTGCGTGCCGTTGATGAGGGCCAGCCCCTCCTTGGCCTCCAGCGCAATCGGCGCAAGCCCCGCCCGGCTCAGCGCCTCCGCGCCGGGCAGGCGCGTGCCCGACGGGTCGAACGCCTCGCCCTCGCCCAGCAGCACCAGGGCCGCGTGCGCGAGCGGGGCCAGGTCGCCCGAGGCCCCGACCGAGCCCAGCTCGGGCACCACCGGCGTGACGTGCCGGTTCAGCAGGTCGCAGACCCGCTCGATGACGACGGGCCGCACGCCCGACCGCGCCCGAGCCAGCGACGAAGCGAGACAGACCAGCATCGCCCGCACGACCGGCACGGGCAGCGGCTCGCCGACGCCCGCGGCGTGCGACCGCAGCAGGTTGGTCTGCAGCGCACGCAGGTCGCCGCCCTCGATCCGGGTCCGCGAGAGCGAGCCGAACCCCGTGTTCACGCCGTAGAAGGGCTCGGGCGAGGCGATGGCGGCCTCGAGCGCGCCCCGCGTCGAGCCGACCCGCTCGAGGGCCGCCGGATGCACGCCGACCGGGCGGGGAGTGTCCGGGGTGGCACGCGCGACCGTGACGAGATCGTCCGCGTGCAGCGCCGTGTCGTCTAGCAGCAGTGTCATGGATGAGGCTCGCGGCAGTGGCCGGATTCGGGGTGCAAACGTACGTCCAACAATGGCGCGCCCGCATCGTGCTCGATCGCCGCCCGGCGCAGGAGGCCAGCATATCAGACTCGCCGATCCGAGATCCCGAGCGATCGACCCGCGTCGAAGCCCGGACGCCCCTCCACCGGACGACGCGAAACCCGGGGTCGCGAATGGTTCCCGACCTCCGCACCCGCCCGTCGAACCGGGCACGTGTATCACCGGAGCACGGAATTGCCTCCGTAAGTGCTGACAGGACAGGCACTTTGCTACATTCTCGCTTTGTCTGAGCCGGGATACCCATGACACGCCGACCCCGCCTTCACAATCTCTTATCATTCCCGAGTCCGACTGCCCGCCCGAGCGGGCGCGTACACCGCAGATCCACCCACACTCCTCACACCCTCTCTCGGAGAGACCACATGCAGCGAATCGCGATGACGGCCGGACTGGTCGGCCTGGCTTGCACCACCTCCATCGCCTCCAACGACGACACACGGTGGTACGAGTCCGCGCTGCGTGCGGACGCGGCGGGGTACGACTCGTTCCAGATCTCAGACGGCGAGGCGTCGCTCACGATCAACGGGTACCTCCAGACGCGATACGTCGCGTCGTTCAGCGACGGGTTCGACAGCGGCGAGGACGTCACCACCGGCTTCACGCAGCCCCGGCTCCGCCTGGGCGTCAAGGGCAACCTGACCGACAAGATCGGCTACGTGCTGGGCACCGAGTCGGCCGGCGGCACGACCAGTGTCCTGGACGCGAACATCGCCTTCGCCCTGACCGACGAGCTCACGCTCAGGATCGGCCAGTACGTGCTCTCGTACACGCGCGAGCAGGACGTGAGCGCGAGCCGGCAGGTGGCGGTGGAGCGCTCGGTCACCCACTCGTTCTTCTCCGGCGGACGCTCGCAGGGCGCGGAGCTGGAGTGGCAGCGGGGCGAGTTCAGGCTGCGTGGCTCGCTCAGCGACGGGTTCAACGCGCTGAGCACCCCGACGTTCTCCTCGGCCGAGGCGGATATCGGCCTGACCGCGCGCGTGGAGTGGAAGCCGGAGGGCGCGTGGTCGCAGTTCCGTGACTTTCAGGGATGGCGGGGCGGAGAGCGCGGCCTCCTGTTCGGCGCCGCCACCCACTACCAGTCCACCGGGGACACCGGCGCCGCGACCGGGGCCACGGCGCTCGACGACGTGTTCGCGCTGACCGCGGACGTCAGCGCCGAGTTCAACGGCGCGGGCGCCATGGCCGGCTGGTACTTCATGGACCGCGAGACCACCGCGGGCGACTTCACCGAGCACGGCCTCGTGCTGCAGGGCTCGGTCTTCGTCAACGACACCACAGAGGTCTTCGCCCGCTGGGACGCCATCTTCGTGGACAGCGACCGCTCGCCGACCGCCGACGACCTGCACACGATCACGGCCGGCGCGACCTTCTTCTTCATCCCCGAGTCCCACGCCGCGAAGCTCACGGTGGACGCGCAGTACATGCTGAGCGACCTCAACGACTCCCCGCTCGGCACGAGCGACAGCCGCGCCATCTTCGCGTCCAGCGATTCGCAGGTGGCGCTGCGTGCGCAGTTGCAGATCCGATTCTGAATCGCCCCGGCGCCGCCACCCCGCGCCGACACAACGGCACGGGCCGGCCTCTCCCGGGCAGGTTTTCGAGCGGGCCCGCGGGATCCGGCCACCGGGGAGTGTGCGCCTTGCTACGGTTGGCCCATGCCCGACCCGAAGTCCAGGCCGGAACGATACCGCTTCCCGACCACCCTGCGCGCCCGCATGGCCCACGCCGCCGGCCTGGGCGACCGGACCAGAGCGCTCGAGACCTCCACCGGCGAGCGGGTCGGTGACGGCATCTTCCGTTACCGGCCGACCCGGGCGGACCCGGCCGCCATGCCACCCAGCCTGGCCCTGGCTCGCCAGCCCGAGGTGCACGGGCCCGCGAACGACGCGCGCGTCGTGCCCGCCTTCGCCCGGACGTGGGACGGGCGACACGTCGCCACCGTCCGGACCGGCGAGGGCACCGACCTCTACGGGACCGGAGAGATCGCCGGACCGCTGCGGCGAAACGGCAAGCGCACGCGCGCCTGGAACTCCGACCTGCCCGGCTACACCGAGCAGCACGACGCCCTGTACCAGTCGCACCCCTGGGTGCTCGCCGTCCGCCCCGACGGCACCGCCTTCGGCGTGCTCGCCGACACCACCTGGGAGTGCGCCATCGACCTGTCAAGCGAGATCGAGTTCCGCGCCAAGGGCGGGCCGTTCCGAGTGTACGTCATCGAGCGCGACTCCCCGGAGGGCGTGCTCCGCGGGCTCGCCGAGCTCACCGGACGCATCCAGATGCCGGCCCGATGGACGCTCGGCTACCACCAGTGCCGATTCAGCTACGAGCCCGACGAGCGGGTCCGCGAGGTGGCCCGGGAGTTCCGGCAGCGCCGGATCCCCTGCGATGTCATCTGGATGGACATCGACTACATGGACAAGTTCAAGATCTTCACCTTCGACCCGGTGAAGTTCCCCGATCCCAGCAAACTCAACGACGACCTGCACGACCTGAACTTCAAGGCGGTCTGGATGATCGATCCCGGCCCGGGGGTCGAGAACGACTACTCCGTGTGGGAGGAGGGCACCGAGCGCGACCTCTGGTGCCGCACCTGGGACGGGGACGTCTTCACCGGCGCAGTCTGGCCCCCCGAGTGCACCTTCCCGGACTTCACCCGCCCAGACACCTGCGAGTGGTGGGCCGGCCTGTACCGGGACTTCATGGCCACCGGCGTGGACGGCGTCTGGAACGACATGAACGAGCCCGCCCTCGTGCTCGGCGGGGCCGAGGGCAACTACACCATGCCCCTCGACGCACGACACAAGGGCGGCCTGCTGGGCCTCCCGCCCGGCCCGCACGCGCAGTACCACAACGTGTACGGCCTCCTGATGGTCCGGGCCAGCCTCGAGGGCATCAAGCGGGCCAACCCCGACAAACGCCCCTTCCTGCTCACGCGCGCGAACTACATCGGCGGCCAGCGATACGCCGCGACCTGGACCGGCGACAACTCCGCGACCTGGAACGACCTGCACTGGTCGATCACCATGGGGCTCAACATGGGCCTCAGCGGGCAGCCCTTCGTCGGCCCGGACCTGGGGGGGTTCATGAAGGAGGGCACCCCCGAGATGATGGCAAAGTGGTGGGGCCTCGGGGCGATGCTGCCGTTCTGTCGCGGGCACGTCGAGAAGGGCAGGCTGCACAAGGAGCCCTGGGCGTTCGGCCCGGAGGTCGAGGCGACCATCCGCCGGGCCCTGGAACGCCGCTACCGCCTGCTGCCGTACTTCTACACCCTCTTCCGCGAGGCCCACGAGACCGGCCTGCCCGTGATGCGCCCCGTCTTCTTCGCCGACCCCAAGGACCCCGCCCTGCGGGACGAGGACCACGCCTTCCTGCTCGGTTCGGACCTGCTGGTGCTGGTCAACGACATCGAGGGGGACACCCCCCCACGCCACAGGATCCCCGCTGGCACCTGGCGGGCCTTCGAGCCGGTCGAGGGCCCCGTGGCACTCACCGGGGACCCCGCCATCCCAGAGCTGCGCCTCCGGGGCGGCGCGATCGTCCCGATGGGCCCGGCCATGCAGTGGCACGACGAGAAGCCCGTCGACCCGCTCACACTCGTGGTCTGCCTGGACGCCGACGGTCGGGCGGTCGGCGAGCTGTACGAGGACGACGGTGAGGGACACGCCCACGAGCGGGGCGGGTTCTGCCGCCAGCGCTTCACCGCCGTGCGTGAGGGAGACGCCGTCGTGGTCCGCTCGGAGGTGGTGGGGGGCGACCGGACGCCTCGGGACCGCGCGATCGAGGTCGAGCTGCTTACCGAGCACGGGGTGGTGCGGGGTGCCGGGCGCAGCGCCGAGGCGGTGCGTGTGAGCCTCTGAGAGCGCAGATCGGGTGAAATCGCGCGGGAATGCGGGCGAACGCGGTTGCGTGGGTGTATCCTGCCGCGCTGCGGGGCCGCACGGCCCCGGCGAAACACGGACGTTGTAGACCAGAATCGGCCAGGCCGAGGGAGCGAGCGGTGGCGAATCCGAACAAGGTGATCGGCTACTTCACGATGGAGATCGGGATCGACGACACGATCCCGACCTACTGCGGCGGGCTGGGGATGCTCGCGGGCGACACGATCAAGGCCGCCGCGGACCTGGGCCTGCCCATGGTCGCCTGCACCCTGCTCTACCGGGGCGGGTACGTCGATCAGTCCATCGACCGCTCAGGCAACCAGAAGGAGAAGGCGGTCGACTGGGATCCGTCCTCCGTTCTCGAGGAGATGCCCCAGCGGGTTCACGTCCCGATCGAGGGGCGCAACGTCATCGTCCGCTGCTTCCGCAAGATCTGGAAGGGCGTGACGGGCAAGTACGTGCCGGTCTACTTCCTCGACACCGACCTGCCCGAGAACACCGCCCGGGACCGCAAGATCACCGAGCGCCTCTACATCGGCGACGACCACGACAAGCTCCGCCAGCGGGCCGTCCTGGGCATCGCAGGCCCCCGCATGCTCCGAGCCCTGACCCACGATGTCGACGTCTACCACATGAACGAGGGCCACGGCGTCCTGCTCACCATGGAGCTCATGAGCGAGCACCTGTCCCGCTTCGACAAGCAGAAGGTCGACGCCGAGTGCGTCCGCTACGCACGCGAAAAGTGCGTCTTCACCACCCACACCCCAGTGCCCGCCGGGCACGACCAGTTCAAGGTCGCCGACGTCCGCGAGGTCGTGGGCGACCACCCCGTCTTCCGCGAGCCCGAGATCTTCGGCGAGGGCGCCAAGGGACGCACCGTGCACGCCTCCATCATGGCCCTGAACCTCTCGCGCTACGCCAACGGCGTCGCCAAGCGCCACGGCGAGGTCAGCCGCGAGATGTTCCCCGGCTACACCATCGACTCGGTCACCAACGGCATCCACGCCCCGACCTGGGCCAGCCCGTACATGCAGGCCATCTTCGACAAGCATTTCCCCGAGTGGCGGGTGCGGAGCGAGGACCTCCGCATGGCGACCTCCATCCCGGACAAACCGCTGCTGGACGCCCACGCCAGCGCCAAGAAGGACCTGATGGCCCACGTGCACGAACGCACCGGCGCCGACGTGGACGAGGGGCGCTTCACCATCACCTTCGCCCGCCGGGCCACCCCGTACAAGCGACCCACCCTGCTCATGCACAACCTCGATCGCCTCATCGAGATCAACGAGACGGTGCACCCCATCCAGGTCTTCTTCACCGGCAAGAGCCACCCCGCCGACGGCAAGGGCAAGGAGGCGATCCACACCGTGCTCCAGGCCGCCAGGCAGGTCAAAAAGCACTTCCCCATCACCTGGATCCCCAACTACAACATGGAGCTGGGCGCCAAGCTCACCGCGGGCAGCGACCTGTGGCTCAACAACCCCAAGCCGCCCCTCGAGGCCTCCGGAACCTCGGGCATGAAGGCCGCACTCAACGGCGTCCCCAGCCTCTCCAGCCTCGACGGCTGGTGGATCGAGGGCCACTCCGAGCACGTCACCGGCTGGTCGATCGACGGCGAGACCGAGGCCGAGAACGCCGCGAGCATCTACGACAAGCTCGCCCGCGACATCCTCCCGCTCTACCGCGACGACAAGGAGTACTGGGCCGAGATCATGCGGAGCTGCATCGCCCTGAACGGCTCGCACTTCACCACGATCCGGATGCTCAAGGACTACGTGCTCAAGGCGTACCTGCACTGAGCCGACCCTCCCGAGGCTCGCCCGTGTCGCCCCCGATTTCACACCCGGGGGGCGTGTATCCGATGGAGTGTGTGAGGCCGGCGTGACGGAGCGCAGGGCGGAGCCCCCCCGCGTAAACTCACCCCCGGAAAGACTTTCGCCGGCTTGAGGGAGCCGCCTTGCTCAGATCGATCGCGACATTCCTGCGGTGGGTACTCATCACGCTGGCGACCGTGCTGGTGGTCTGGGCCTTCGCCACCGTGGGCGCACGCGCGGTCTTCGGGGACGGGGCCGCCGACAAGATCCGGCTCTCCATCCTCTTCTGGGGCGACAACCGCGAACGCGACATCGTCTACACGCTCGTCGAGGAGTTCGAGGCCGCCAACCCGGGCATCGACGTGCTGCCGATCCACTCGGCCGACTACGACGCCAAGCTCATGACCATGATGGCGTCCGGCGACCCGCCGGACGCCTTCTACGTGCCCTACGAGCGGTTCCTGGGCCAGTTCGTCGAGTCGCGCCAGGTCGAGAACCTCGAGCCCTTCGTCGAGCGCGAGCGCGCCGAGAACCCGGGCTGGTTCGAGGACTTCTACCCCCAGCTGGTCGACGCCTTCCGCTGGGACCCCAAGGCCCGGCGCACCGGCAGCGGCACCCTGTACGGGCTGCCCAAGGACTTCACCACCACGGTGATGTACGTCAACAAGGACCTGCTCGCCGTCGCCGGCGTCGACATGCCCACCGCCGACAACCGCTGGACCTGGGACGACTACGCCGAGGCGGTCCGCGCCATCGACGAGATCAACGACCCCGCGGCCCGGGACCGGGAGTACTGGGGCGGCGTCATCCTCACCTGGGACTGGGTCCTCTGGAACTTCGTCTGGACATTCGGGGGCGACTACTTCGGCACCGACTACCTCGACGTCACGCTGGACGAGCCAGGGGCCCAGGAGGCCTTCAACTTCCTGGTGGAGCGGCGCGAGGAGGGGACCGTCTACAACGCCACCGGCATCGCCCAGAGCGAGGACGAGCTCTTCCGGCTCGGCAAGGTCGGCATCATCGGCCCGCTGGGGCGTTGGCGGGTGCCCACCCTGCGCCGCGTCGACTTCGACTGGGACGTCATCCCCCTCCCGACGATGGAAGGCGTGGACCCGGTCAACGCGATCGCCACGGTCGCCTGGTGCATGAGCACCCGGACCGAGCACCCCGACGAGACCTGGGAACTGATGAAGTTCCTGTGCGGGCCCCGGGGCCAGCAGCTCACCGCCGAGCTGGGCATCGCCATCCCCGCCCTCCGGTCCGTCGCCGAGTCCGACACCTTCCTCGCCCCGGACCAGAAGCCCGAGCACGCCCGCCTGTTCCTCGACGAGATCGAGCACTCGCGCCTGCTCCAGTGGCCCCAGGGCCAGGAGTTCAAGAAGTTCGTGGACGAGGAGGTCCGCTCGGAGGCGCTCACAAAGATGCGCCAGACCCCCGCCGAGGCCGCGGTCGCGGTCAAACGGCGCTGGGCGGCACACAACGAGTCCCCGCTGCAGGACCCAGGCCTGAGCCGCATGCCCTGGAGGCTCGTCACGCTCGCCACCGTGCTGGTGCTGGGCGTGGCCTTCGCCGGGCTGTTCCTGATCTCACGCAGGCAGAAACTCGGCAAGCTCGAGCGGGCCGACGAGCGGACGGGCTGGTACTTCATCAGCCCCTGGGTCGTGGGGTTCCTGATCTTCGTGCTGGGCCCGATGGTCATGAGCCTGCTGCTCGGCTTCACCAAGTGGAGCGCCATGAGCCCGCTCACCGAGGCACGCTTCGTGGGGCTGGGCAACTACATCCAGATCCTCTCGGGCGACCAGAGCTTCCTGCAGTCGATCAAGGTCACGCTGTACTACACACTGCTCGCGGTGCCCATCACCCAGGTCGTGGCCATCCTGGTGGCCCTGCTGATGAACTTCGGCGTGAAGGGCATCGGCCTGTTCCGCACCATGTACTTCGTGCCCAGCGTCGTCAGCGGCGTGGCCCTGGTCGTGCTCTGGATCACCATCTTCGACAACTCCAACGGCATCCTCAACCAGGTCATCCTCAAGCCCGTGCTCAACCAGTTCAACGAGTGGGTCATGGACCCCGTCTTCGACAACGACGAGCGAGAGGCCGAGCTCGAGATGTGGCGACTGGCCTACGAGACCCCACCCGCCACGCCGGTCGGGGACACGGGCACGCCCGCGAACGCCGAGACGGACACCGGCAAGGACGCGAGCGAACCCGCCACCGACGCCGGCGTCGCGTCCGAGGAGGCCCTCGCCAACCGCCCGCCGGACCCTGTGCGACTGCGCCCGCCGGACTGGTTCGGCACCGACGCCACCTGGTTCGCCTCGCCCGCCCTGGTCATCATGACGCTGTGGGGCGTGGGCGGCGGCATGATCATCTACCTCGCCGGGCTCAAGAACGTGCCCCTGAGCCTGTACGAGGCCGCCTGCCTCGACGGGGCCGGATCGATGAAGCGGTTCTTCGCGGTCACGCTCCCGATGATCTCGCCCATCGTCTTCTTCCAGGTGATCATGGCGATCATCCTGAGCTTCCAGATCTTCACCCAGGCCTTCGTGATCCGCGGCGCCACCGGCGGCACCAACCAGGACCTGCTGTTCTACGTGCTCAACCTCTACGACGAGGCATTCCGCTACTACAACATGGGATACGCCAGCGCCCTCGCGTGGCTGCTCTTCCTCGCGATCATGGGGCTCACGCTGGTCGTCTTCAAGCTGTCCAAGGGCGTCGTGCACTACGAGGGGCTCAAGTCGTGAGCGGGCGCGAGCCACAGTCCGTCGTCCGCGACCGCAGGTCACTGTTCGGCCTGCTCGGGTCGTACACCATGCTGGTCGCCGGCGCGGTCGTCCTGATGGTCCCCTTCTTCTGGCTGATCTCCAGCAGCCTCAAGACCGACCAGGAGATCTCCAATCTCCAGCAGCTGCTGCCCGCGGACCCACAGCCGGCCAACTTCCTCGAGTCGCTGGAGTTCATGGGCCTGGAGATGCCCGCGTGGTTCGACAACCTGCTCGACCGACCGCCGCCGGTGATCCCCGAGGGCGGCTCCGACCCGCGCCCGACGCTGCTGCCACGCTTCCCGGCGCTCGCGAACACCATCGTCGTGACGGTCCTGGTCCTGCTGCTGCAGGTCGCGTCGAGCGCCGTCGCCGGCTACGGCTTCGCCCGCTACAGGTTCCGCGGGCGCAACCAGGTCTTCATGGTCATGCTCGCGACCATGATGCTGCCCTACCAGGTCACCATGATCCCCGTCTTCCTGCTCTTCCGCCAGTTCGGATGGGTCGACACCCTGTGGCCGCTGATCGTGCCGTTCGCCTTCGGCAACCCGTTCTTCATCTTCATGTTCCGCCAGTTCTTCATGCAGATCCCCCAGGACCTCGTCGAGGCGGCCAAGATCGACGGCGCCAGCGCCCTGCGCACCTTCGCCCAGATCATGCTCCCCCTGACCAAGCCCGTCATCGCCATCTGCGCCATCTACAGCTTCATGTTCACCTGGAACGACTTCCTGGCCCCCCTGATCTACCTCAACTCCCCGGAGATGCGGACGCTCGCCATCGAGCTCAACGCCTTCAACGGGCAGTACGGCGTCGAGCAACGCAACCTCCTGCTCGCCGCCAGTCTCATCACCATGCTCCCCTGCGTGCTGCTGTTCTTCAGCGCCCAGAAGCACTTCGTGGACTCGGGGGCCTCGGCGGGCCTCAAGGGCTGAGCCGCCCCCAACCCCGTTCCCAGTCCCCCCTGACCCCCTTCCTGGGCACTCGCCCGGATGACCGGGTCGTGTTCAGATTTTGTTGAAAATCGATTTCCGGGATCTTGCGTGAATCCCCGCATTCTGGGAGTATGTGCGGTCCCCATCGCGGACCCCGCCATCTCTGTGCGGCACGCGATCGGGTTCTGTGCCCAGACGTGGGCACATGGCCAGACCCCTGGCGGTCAGACCTGGCAGGCAGAGAACGAGAGCGTGCCGCCCCGCGCCACGCAAGAGAAGAGAACTGAGAGGACCCCCATCATGTTGAAGTCTGTGCTCGTGCTATTCGTGTGCGCCGGCTCGGCGTGCGCCGAATCCTCATTCATCGCGCTCGATCGCGCCCTGATCGTCCCCGGCGGCGGCCTCCCCGATGAGCCCCAGTTGGCCGTCGCGGGAGACACCGTCAACTGGGCCATCACCGCGTTCAGCACCGCCGGCGGCACCTTCCTGCACGGCCCCGGCACCCACACCGTCGGCGGCTCCAACGCCTCCGCCGGCCTGCCCGGCACCATCGGCGACGTCGTCGTCTCCTCCAGCGTCTCCACCAGCGCCTCCAACGTCCGCACCCTCGTGATCAACATGGTGACCACCAGCAACGCTCGACTGGCCATCGGCGGCCTGACCATCGGCGGGGCCGTGATCGACACCGTCCGGTTCGAGGTGCCGGGCGTGAACGGCGGGCCGAACTTCTTCGACGACCCCTACAAGCTGTCGGCCGCCACCGGCACCTTCAACCTGCTGGGCAACAACGGTGCCGTGATCTTCAGCGGCGCCGCCGGCGTGACCGACAACGGCACCAGTTTCGGGCTCGCCAACGGCGTGACGACCGGCCCGGGCACCAACCTGTTCAACAACTACATCACCGGCGGTCGCTTCACCATCACGTACACGGTCCCGGCGCCGGGTTCGGTGGCGGTGCTCGGGCTGGGCGGGCTGGCGTTCCGCCGCAGGCGGTAAGCCGGACACCGCTCCGCTGCTTGCACTCACGCCCCGCCCGAGTTTCACAAGACCTCGGGCGGGGTGTTCTTGTGCGCACACAGACCTCAGATGCGCACACACAACC
>JBICID010000113.1:0-48592 GCA_043101615.1 Phycisphaerales bacterium JB040
CCGACGAGGGGGGCGACTACGACGGCGATGACGCCGACCGGGTCGCCCTGCTCGAGAAACTCACCTGCGCGTGCGACACGCCCCCCGCCTACCTCGACTTCGAGCTCGCGGCCTACCAACGCTCCGCCAACCTCCGCCAGAAGATCAACCTGTGCGTCGCCCACCCCAAGCAGCAGCGGGACGGCGTCACCACCCGCCTGATCCTGAGCCTGCACGACTTCGAGGGACGACCCGCCGACCTGGAGCGCCGCCTGCTCGCGGCGTACGGCGAGCCCGCGTGCGCGGTGGTCAAGTTCGCCTTCCGGGCGCGGTCGCTGCGGGACAACCTGGACATCTTCGAGATCACGTCCGGCTCACCCAAGCCGACGATCGGGCTGGGGATGGGCGAGTTCGGCCTGATGAGCCGCGTGCTTGCGCCAAAGTTCGGTGGGTTCCTCACGTTCGCCTCGCTCAACGACGAGGGCGCGACCGCGCCCGGGCAGCCCACGCTCGACGAGCTGCTGAATCTGTACCGGTTCCGCTCGATCAATCCCAAGACGCTGGTGTACGGCATCATCGGCTGGCCGGTCACGCAGTCGATGTCGCCGCTGATCCACAACGCGGGGTTCGCGGAGATCGGGCACGACGGGGTTTACCTGCCGATGCCGATCGCGGCGGACCCGAACGACCTCGAAGGCTCCGACGCTAGCTTTAAGGCAACATTCAACTCATTCTGCAAGACCTGGCTCGATTTCGCGGGTGCCAGCGTCACACTACCCCACAAAGAGCGTTTGGCGCGCGAGTCCGATGACGTCCTGAATGATCCAACGGGCACTGTGCAACGTTCTGGTGCCGCAAACACCTACTACTGCGAACATTTCTGGTACGCCGAATCCGAGTATCCAGGTTGGATTCCCGAAGTCGAGCAATTCCTCAACACAGACACGCTCGCGATCCAATCACTGCTCAGTGTGACCATTGACCTCACGAGTCCACGCATTCAAGCCGCCATCATCGGAGCCGGTGGTGTCGCCCGCGCCGCCCTCGCCGCCGTCCCCGGCGCCACCATCTTCAACCGCTCCCGCGACCGAGCCGAAGCCCTCGCCGCCGACTTCCCTCACGCCACCGTCGGCGTTCCCGATCAACTTGCCGCCCAACCTTTCGACCTCTACATCAACTGCACCCCCCTCGGCATGGCAGGCGGCCCGGACCCGGCCGCGCTCGCGATCCCGCTCGACGATCTTCCCCCGCTCCCACCCGAGACCGTCATCTTCGACACGGTCTACAACCCGATCGAGACCCCGCTGCTCAAGGCCGCCCGCGCTCGCGGCCTCACGGTGATCGACGGCGTCCAGATGTTCGTCAAGCAGGCCGCCCACCAGTTCCAGCTCTGGACCGGCCGGCCCGCACCCGAGGATCTCTTCGACCGGCTCGTCCGCGAGCGCCTCAGCGAATCCTGAGCCGCCGCTGCAACAGTCCGCCCGGACGCGCCGTATGACTCTTCGTGGATCGTCCGCGCCCCATCCCGGGCCCGCACGCGTCCGGCCCCGTCCCGACGCACACCGATCCCACCACCTCCGGCGCAGCACGCCCGACGCCCGGGGGCGCACGCCTCCCCATCTGGTCGCGCCCGGTGCTCTTCCCGAACGCCTACGCCTGGTACGTGCTGGTCTGCGCGCTCGACCTGATGCTCACGCACACGGTGATGACCCACGCCGGCGCGACCGAGGTCAACGTCGTCGCGGCCCACGCCATCGAGCGGGCCGGCTTCTGGGGCCTGATCGCGCTCAAGGGCGCAACGATGGTCGTCGTGCTGCTGATCTGCGAGGCGGTGGGGGAGCGCCGGTTCGAATCGGGCAAACGCCTGTCCGAGTGGGCGGTCGCGATCTCGTCGGTCCCGATCGTGCTGACGCTGCTGCAGGTCGTGTTCATCGGGGCGATGCAGGCGTTCTACTTCAACTGATCGGGTCTTCACCCTCTGATCCGAGCCGCGGGCGTGAGCACGCGGCCCCACGCCTTGCAGTTCACCCCCGCCCAAGCACAGTCTCAGCATCAATATCGCACACACGGCGCTCATGCCGTGCTCACCTCCCACGGCTCGCGCCGAGGGCTGGCACAAGCCAGCGTGAGTCCGCGTCTCACTCCTCGCGGATGTGGTCCCACTGCTTCCACTTGCCGCGCAGCGGGTCCTTGGAGATCCGCGGGCGACCGAGCACGTCGAAGATGCCCATGTCCTCCGGCGGGATGTCCCACGACTCGAGGTTCAGCACGCTGAAGCGCATCTCGTGGGTCAGCGGCGTGCGGCGCATGCGGATCTCGTCGCGGTCCACCAGGCGCTCCTTCTCGAACGCGCGGCGCAGGTCCACCTCGCGGTTCGGGAACATCTGCTCGTACCGGTCCCACAGCCCGCCCATCCGCATCCGGTGCCACAGGATGCGCCGGCGCAGCTCGAGCGCCCGGGCCGCCTCGGTCCGGAACTGCTCCACGTCGTCGCGCAGGCCCGCGATCGCCGCCAGCCGGTCGCCCGAGGCGCCGGCGTTGGCCTCCTCCTGGTAGCGGCGCTCCAGCTCGGCCTGCAGGCCCACGGTCTCGGAGTAGGTCGGGATCAGGCGCTTGTAGGCCGGGCCCCGCATCGCCATGCGTCCCCAGTAGGTGTTCCCCACCTTGCACCCGCTCAGCACGACCGCCGCCGCGAGCGAGAGACAGACGATCGAGACGCGGCGTGCGGCTGGGTTCATCACTGAAGTGCTCCTCTGCCCCGTCCGTGGGAGGCTCTGGCTGTGGGGCGGCTAGAACGTCGCCTCGACCCCGCTGGTACGCAAGAGTGTACGGAATCCCTCGCTGAACACGAAATTATGCTCCGGGAAGCGCTCGCCCGCAAGGTTCTGGTCGAGATGGCTGAACATCATCTCGATTCGGCCGATCTCGGACCTTGTCTGCACTCCCGGGCCCCCGGGCGACCCCCCGGGTCGCTCCAGCTCCACAACGCCCTCGGTGCTCGCGCCCGCGCCGGTCTTGCTCGTGATCCGGGCGGTGTACCACAGCCGGTCCCCGGGCAGGGCCTCGGCGCTGAGCTCCGCCCGCCCGATCTTGGCCAGGATCACCTTCTCCCGGAACCCCTCGGAGTGCCCCACCAGGATGCCCGCGGTCTGGGCCATCCCCTCCAGGATCAGGCTCGCGGGCATGATCGGCATCGCCGCCCGCCCCCCCTGGACCCCCGGGAAGTGGTCGTGCAGGTGCTCCTCGGCCAGGCTCACGTTCTTGATCGCGACGAGCCTCTCGTGGGGCGTCAGCTCGACCACGCGATCGATCCACATCCATCGCATGAACGAGGGTCCCCGGTCGGTGTGCTGCTCAGGCCGCCTGCAGCTTCTGCTCGCAGAAGCTCACCAGCGTGTCCACGGTGAAGATGGAGCCGATGCCCTCGATGGATCGCTGCTCGCCCAGCTTGGAGAAGTCGAAGTGGGGCATCCGGGCCTTGAGCTCCTCGAGGCCCTTGTCGGTGATCTTGCCGTTCTGCACGTACTCGGGGTCCTGCATCACGCCCTCGGGGAACAGCTCCCCCTGGGCGATCTTGAACCCGAAGGCCTGCTCCAGCTTGAACTGGATGTCCAGGATGTCGATCGACTCCGCCCCCAGGTCCCCCATGATGGTCGCCTCGCCGGTCACCTCGTCGTCGTCGAGGGCCAACGCGTCCACGAGCACCTCGCGCACTTTCTCAAAGATTTCGTCTCGGTCCATCGTGTCGGCGTCCTCATCCGGAGAGCGAACGCGGGTTCGTCCCGGCCCGGCCATACTCGCCCGGCCAATCCCGCAGGGGCCATGCTACGCCTTCCGACCCAGCCTCGCCAGACCGCGGCACGAACCATGTTTGTGCGTGCAATCCCCTGAAAAGGGGACTAGTTTCCCCGGGGCGCCCGCATGGTGAAACGACCCGAGCACCCCACACCCAGCGGCTCGTCGGAGCCCGGGCCCAGCACCTCGGCGCGCCCCTTGAACTCGACCCCCTCCTCGCCGCGCGCGTGCACCGTGACCTCCACACGCAGCCGGTCGCCCGGGCGCACGAACCGTCCGTACTTGAGGGCCTTGACCCCACCGAGCACCCAGGGCAGTTCGCTCGTCCCGTGCTCGTCGAGCACCACGCGTGCCGCCTGCACCATCGACTCGATCATCATCACGCCCGGCAGCACCGGGTACCCGGGGAAGTGATCCTGCAGGTATTCTTCCGCCGACGAGACCGCCTTGACAGTCACCGCGCGGTCCTCGCTCCGCTCCAGCACGCGATCGACGAGACAGAAGTGCATGCCCCCACGGTAGCCGCGTCCCGGGCACGTCGCGCGTCCCCGTGGCTACCCTCTGCCGGTGCCCACGCTGCGAGACGACGCGATCTGCATACGCCACTGGGACTGGTCCGAGACCTCCCAGACCGTCTCGCTGTTCACGCGTGAGCACGGCGTGCTGCGGGGCATCGCCAAGGGCTCCAAGCGGGAGAAGGCCCCGTTCTCCGGCGGGCTCGAGATCCTCACCCGGGGCGAGGTGCTCGCCATCACCAAGCCGGGCGCTGGCCTGGCCACCCTCACCGCCTGGGACCTCACCCAGACCTACCCCGCCTGTCGCGAGGACCTCACACGCCACCACGCCGGGCTGTACGCCATCGACCTGATCCACCACGCCCTGCCCGAGTCCGACCCGCACCCGGCCCTGTTCGACCTGCTGGGCGAGAGCCTCGGGTCGATCGGCACGATCTTGCCCGGCGTGTTCCCGGACGCCGTCATCCTGCGCTTCCAGGCCGGCCTGCTGCGCGAGATGGGGCACGAGCCGCAGCTCGAGCCGGGCGGCCTGCCCGAATCGGACACGCTCGGGTTCGACCCCGAGACCGGCTCGCTCACGCGAGACCCCGGGCCCGGGGCGTCGGGTGTCTGGCGGATCCGGCGCCGGACCCTCGGGGTGCTCCGGCGCCCCGCGTCCGAGGCCGACCCGGCGGATCTGGACCGGGCCAACCGCTTTCTGGCGGCCTGCCTGACGCACCAGCTCGGCTCCCCCCCCCACACGCAGCAGGCGGCCCTCGACGCGATTACCCGGACCTTGCGGACTTCACAATCCGGGTGAAGTGGGGTCGGTAAAAGGCCGATCTGGTGCGCGATAGAGGCGTGCCGCCCGGACCCGGAACACGCACGCATCGCGACCGCCCCGACCCGACCGCCCGGACCGACCCAATGGACCAAGACCTGCTCGACGAGATCCTGAACTGCCCGGAGCTGCCGTCGCTCCCGGCGGTCGCCGTCAAGGTCCTGGAGCTCACCGGCGATCCGGACGTCAAGATCGCGGACCTGGACCGGGCGATCCGGCAGGACCAGGCGCTCTCTGCCCGGATCCTCAAGACCGTGAACTCGAGCTTCTTCGGCCTGCGCGAGCGGTGCAGCTCGATCGAGAAGGCCCTGGTGCTGCTCGGGCTCGGGCCTGTCAAGTCGCTCGTGCTGGGCTTCAGCCTCGTCTCCACGATGCAGAGCGAGCCCGACGACCCGTTCGACTTCCCGGGCTATTGGCGCCGCGGGCTGTACACGGGCATCGCGGCCCGGCTGTTCGCCGAGAAGGTCTGCAAGACCAAGGCCGACGAGGCCTTCCTCGCAGGCCTGCTGCAGGACGTGGGCATGGTCGCGATGTACCGGGCGCTTGGGGAGCGCTACCTGGAGGTGCTCGGGCAGACCGGTGGCGAGCACGCCCGGCTTAACTCGCTGGAGCTCAAGGCCTTCGAGATCGACCACGCCTCGATCGGCGCGATGCTGTGCGAGTCATGGAAGCTCCCGCAGGACCTCGTGCTCCCGGTGAAGTTCCACGTCCGTCCCAGCGCCGCCCCGCAGCAGTGCAAGGACCTGGTGCAGTGCGTCGCGCTGGGCAACGCCGTGCACGACGCACTCCTGTCCGAGGATCCCACGGACTACATCAAGCTGCTGTACGACAAATCCAAGCAGTGGTGGAACACACAGAGCGAGACGGTGGACGAGATTGTCCGGCGCTGCAGCGAGGCCTTCGAGGAGATCGCCGGGCTGTTCAACGTCGATGCCGGCGAGCCCGTCGACCCGAACGCCGTGCTCCAGACCGCCGAGACCAGGATGCGCGAGATGGCTCGGCTGCAGCCCCGAGAGAGCTTCGCGGCCTCAAAGCTCGAGGACCTGATCCAGGGCGCCGACGAGGTCGATCCGTTCACGGGCGCGCTGGGCAGGAGCGGCTTCGACGCGGCGGTCAACCAGGCCTTCGAGCAGGCCGGACGCGGCGAGATCGACCTCTCCATCGTCCAGATCTTCGTGGACGGGCTCGGGGCGTTGTCGACCGAGCAGGGCGACCTGGTCTCCGACGAGGTCGTGCTGGGCCTGAACGTTCAGATGCAGCGGTACTTCGAGCCGATGGGCGGGGTGATCTGCCGCCTGGCGCAGCAGCTCTTCGCGGTGGTGCTGCCCGACACCTCTGCCGATGCCGCGCAGACCGTGGTCGAGCAGTTCACCAGGAAGGTCGAGTCGTCGCTGCCCGGCTGGATCCCCTCCGGGGCCGACCCCACCACGCCGATCCGAGTCAACCTTGGCGTCGCGACCATGAACCGGCAGACGCGTGCGCACTTCACCACGCCCGACGAGCTGATCATCGCGGTCACGCGGGCCCTCAAGGCCTCGCGCCAGGACCAGGGGCACGCCTTCCGGGCGTTCATCCCCAAGGCCGCCTGACACCGGCGTCCTCGCTCATCCCGCGGAGGTCGGCTCGCCGGGCAGCATCCGCCCGACCGTGGCCGGCCGGAGCGGGTACCGCTCGCTCACACGCCGCAGATCGTCGAGCGTCAGCGCCCGGATCGTGTCCAGGTCCTCCTCCAGCGAGCGGTAGCGTCCGATGGTCGCCCACTGCTGGCCGATGCGCTGCATGCGCCCCTCCGGTCGTTCGCCCGAGAGCGTGGCGCCGGTCGCGAGCTTGTTGCGCAGCAGCTCCAGGTCGCTGTCCTCCAGCGAGCCCACCAGCCCCTCGACCTCGCGGTCGATCACGCCCACGATCTCGTCGAGCCGGTCCGGGTCGCCCGAGGCGTACACGAACCAGTCGCCGGTCCCCGCGTGCCCGGAATAGGCCGCCTGGGCCTCCTCGGCGATGCCCTCCTCGATCAGGGCCCAGTGCAGGCGTGAGTTGTCGCTCCCGCCCAGCACGTACGCCAGGGCCGAGGCCGCGTACCGCTCCTCGTCGGCCACCGCGGGCCCCTCGCTGACCATGACGACGTACCCGCGGCTGACGCGCGGGTCGCGCATCGCGAACGAGCTGTGGTGCACCGGCGGCCTGGCCTCGTCGCGGTCCGCCCCGGTCCGCTCCCAGCCCGAGCACGACTCCCTGACGCGGTCGACCATCGCGTCGAAGTCCAGCGCCCCGGCGAGGCTGACCACGGTGTTGTCCGCCGAGTAGCGGCTCCGGAAGTAGCCCAGCATCTGTTCGCGAGACATGCCGCCGACCGTGTCCCTGGTCCCCAGCACGCGGTGCCCCAGCCCGTGCGGGCGGTAGTGCCGGTCCACCGTCTCCTCGTACAGCACCCAGAACGGGTTGTCTGCGTACATCGCGATCTCTTCCAGGATGACCTGCTTCTCGGTATCGAAGTCGTCCTGCCTGAGTGCGGGACGCATCATCGCGCCCAGCAGGTCCACCGCCTCGCCCAGGCGCTCGGGCAGCACGTGCGCGTGGAACGCCGTCATCTCGCCGGTCGTGAACGCGTTGTTGCGGGCGCCCATCCGGTCGAAGCCCAGGTTGATGTCGTCCGCGGACAGCTCGGCCGTCCCCTTGAACATCATGTGCTCCAGGAAGTGGCTCACCCCCATGATCGAGGCGTCCTCGTCGCGTGCCCCCGTCTTCACGAAGAATCCCGCCGCGGACGACACCGCGTCCGGATCGATCTCCGCGATCACCCTCAGCCCGTTGTCGAGCTCCGCTTCGCGATAGGTCACGCTCATCCGCCACGGTAGCACGCCGCCCGCCCGGGCGCACGCGTGCGGGCGCGAATCACACGCCGCTCGGGGCGCCCTCCAGCGTCTCCCGCAGCCGGCGGCAGACCGCCCCCGGGTCGTCCGCAGCGCACACCGCCAGGCTCACCGCCACCCCGCGACAGCCGATCTCCGCCAGCCCGCCGATGTTCTCGCCGTCGATCCCGCTGATGGCCAGGTGGGGCGTCGACGCGGTCGCCGGGTCGTCGAGGTAGGCGCGCAGGTACGCGGGGCCCGCGAGCGCGTCCCTGGGCTTGGTCGTGCTGGTGAACATCGGGCCGCACCCGCAGTAGCCGGCCCCGTCGGCCACCGCCTTCCTGGCCTGGCCGAGGTCGGCGGTCGAGACGCCCACGATCGCCCCCTCCCCCGCGATGCGCCTGGCGTCGGCGACCGGGAGGTCCCGCTGCCCCACGTGCACGCCGTCGGCGCCCGCGAGGCGTGCGATGTCCGGGCGGTCGTTCACGATCACCCCCGCGGAGAACTCCCTCGCCGCCCGGACGACCCGTCGCGTGTGCTCCAGCAGCGGGCCGGAGTCCATGTCCTTCTCGCGCACCTGCACGCAGTCGGCCCCGCCCCGCAGCGCCGACCGCAGCACCTCGACCGGGTCGCGCCCTGCGCACAGGCTCGCGGTCAGCAGCACGCACACCCGCCACTGCGGGGCGATCGCGCGCGCCCGCGTGCAGACCGCTCGCTGCAGCCCGTACACGCGGTACCGCAGCGCTTCCAGGGCCGCCGCCTCGCCCGGGCTTGACACCTTGCTCGCCTCCTCGAGCACCCGCAGCGACTCGCAGGCCCGGTTCCCGGCGGCCTCCGCGATGGCGTGCATCCCCGCTCGCGTCCGCTCGCCGGGCTCGGAGATCGCGGTGCCGACGTCGCCCGGCGTGTCGCGGGCCTCGATCAGCCCCGGCCCCGCCAGGGCCCGCACGAGGCAGCGCAGGGCGTGGCGCACGGATTTGGCCTCGGCGCTGAGTTCCGCGTCGTCGAGCACGAAGCGGGCGACGTCCTCCAGGGTGCGCAGGCCCTCGGCGCACCGGTTCGCGTTCGCGTCCAGCAGCCGGGCCGTCGCGTCGGCCCTGTCGCGGGTGCGGCCGGTGTGTTTTGCGTCGGTCATGGCATTCGTCCGTCGGTGTGCGCACAATAGGGCCGATGGCCGACCCGTACGAACTCGAACGCGTTCCCGAGGCCCCGTCGCTGCCCGGGCAGGTCGTGCTGCGCGAGACCGAGGACGACCTGCACGACGCCCTGTGCGCCGACCTGATGCTGCAGGCCGGCAACTGCGTCCGCGAGTTCGGGGACTTTCACCTGATCGTCTCGCCCGAGCTGCCCTGCGAGCGGGTCATCCGGCGCCTGATGACCGACCCGCACTACCGCGCCCTGCCCTGGACCCGCACGCGTGTCTGGGTCAGCGACGACACCACCGATGGCGAGGGGCTCGCCTCGATCGCGGAGCTGCTCATCGGGCACTCCGGCCTGCCCCCGGAGCAGCTCCACGGATTCGGAGGGGACGATCCGGAATCCGGCGTCGCCTCCTACCGCGACCTGCTGCACGAGATGCTGGGCTGGCGCGAGAAGGGCCAGGACCGCCCGGACTTCGCCCTGCTCACGCTCAACGAGCACGCCCGGGTCGCGGGCCTGGACCCCGACTGGGCGGGGGCGGACGAGGACGCCGGGCTCGCGCTGGCCGGCCCGGGCGGGCGCATGAGCGTCTCGCCCCGGCTCGTGAACGCCTGCCGGTACGTCGCGGTGCTGGCGGTGGGGTCCGATGCGCAGGCCCCGCTCACCGACGAGCGTGCCGGGCACGGGATCGAGCCGACCGGGGGCGTGCTGCGCTGGTTCGTGGACCACGCCGCGTGCGGACACCCCGTCGGCTTCCCGGGTCGCGGGGGCGTGTCGTGAGCGCGTCGCTGTCGATCGAGCCGAACGAGCGTGTGACGTTCCGCGTGCGCCACGAGGACGAGGACGTGCTGGTGGTCGAGAAGCGGGCCGGGCTGGTCACCCAGCCCGGGGTGGGCCACCAGCACGACACGCTGCTCAACGGGCTGTTCGCCCGGTACGGGGACAGGCTGCAGAACGTGGGGGCGTCGCGTGATTTCGGTCTGGTGCACCGGCTCGACAAGGAGACCAGCGGGCTGATCGTCGTCGCCCTGCGCCCGCGGGCCTACGAGCACCTGCGCGAGCAGTTCGCCTCGCGCGACGTCCGCAAGTTCTACTGGGCCCTGTGCCACAAGGCCCCGAAGGAGCCCGACGGCGTCATCAAGCGTCCCATCGAGGAGGTCGTCACGCGCACCGGCAAGTACACCTCCCAGAAGTCCGCGCGCCTGACCCAGGCCGGCAAGCCCGCCGCGACGGCCTACCGGGTGCTGCAGGCCAACGACATCGGGGCCCTGATCGAGGCCAGGCCCGTCACCGGGCGACTCCACCAGGTCCGTGTCCACCTGGCCTCGATCGGGTGCGCGGTGCTAGGGGACGAGGTCTACGGCCCGCGCGCGGTCGATCACGCCTCCGCCCGCCTCGCCCTGCACGCCCACCGGCTCTGCTTCACCCACCCCGTCACCGGGAAAGAACTCGACTTCCAGACCGGCTGGCCCAACGACCTCAAGAAGCTCGTCCGGGCGATGGGCCTGCGACGACCGGACCTGCCCGCACAGGACGCGGACGGGGGCTCAGACGCCTGACAACGCGTGCATCAGGTCGCCCGCGACGCGGTCGGCGAACAGGTAGCCCGCGTCGGTCAGTCGCCAGCGAGGGCCCGTCTCCTCCAGCCACCCGTTCGATCGGTGCCGCTCGGCCTGGCGACGGAGCCGATCGGACGCCCCCGGCCCGATCGCGGACGCGTCCTGCAGAAGCCCGGGCGCGTCGAGCCCCTCATGCAGGCGGATGCCGGTCATGATCCGCTCGGCCAGGTTGCGGGCCGCGTCCGGGGTCTCGTGGTCCACGATCGGGGCGAAGCCCGCGTCGTCGAACCCGAGGTAGGTGTCCAGCCGGGGCGTGTTTTTCCAGCGACGCCCGTCCAGGTGGCCCGAGGCCGACGGGCCCGCCGCGAGCCAGTTGTCCTGGCGCCAGTAGGCGAGATTGTGCCTGCACTCGGCGCCTGGGAGGGCGAAGTTGGAGACCTCGTACCGCTCGAACCCGTGCGATCGGACGGTCTCGAGCACCTGCGACAGCATCCGTGCTTCCAGGTCGTCGGGCGTGGCGTGCACCAGGCCGCGCTCGAGGCGTGCGGTCATCGCGGTGCCGGGCTCGTAGGTCAGGGCGTAGGCGGAGAGGTGGTCGACGGGCAGGGCCAGGGCGGTGCGCAGGTCCGAGGCGAGCTCGTCGGTGGTCTGGCCCGGAATGGCGTAGATCAGGTCGATCGAGCGTCGCCCGATGCCGGCCTCGCGGGCGAGCTCGAGGGCCCGCCCCACCGACGCGGGGTCGTGCCAGCGTTCCAGCGTCTTGAGGTGGGCCGGGTCGAAGGACTGGGCCCCGACGGAGATCCTGTTCACGCCCCCCCCGGCCAGCACCCCGAACAGCTCCGGCGTGGCCGTCTCCGGGTTGCACTCGACGGTGAACTCCGTCTCGGGCGAGATCGCCCAGTGCCGGTGCAGCGTGTCGAGGAGGCGCTCCCACAGGTCCGTGCGGAGCAGCGTGGGCGTGCCGCCCCCGACGAAGACCGTCCAGAGCGGGTCGCCGGCGAGCGGCGCGATCGCGATCAGCTCCCGGATCAGTCGGTCGGTGAAGGCCTCCTGGCGGTCGCGTGTGTCCACGATTGAGTAGAAATCGCAGTAGTGGCATTTGTGGAAGCAGAACGGGACATGGATGTAGAGCGAGCGAGCCGCTCCTGGCCTTCCCGCCCCGAGGAAGGTGCGAGCGGAGTCGCCTGGGAATTGCCGGAGTGGTGTGGAGTCGGTATCGTGCCGCATGGGTGCGCCGGGTGTGCGCCGCGAGAGGGTTCCTGAGAAGGGTAGACCGCTGTGGACGTGACGCTTGTGAGAGTGACGCCGGAGGGTGTGAAGGGGGAGCTGACGCTGACGCGCGAGCGGACGGTCATCGGACGCAGCGAGGACGCGGACGTGCGGGTGCCGGTCTCGAAGATCAGCCGCACGCACTGCGCCTTCATCAAGACCCCCGAGGGGGACCTGGCGGTGGAGGACCTGGGATCGAGCAACGGCACCTGGGTGAACCAGGAGCGGATCGAGAGCCGCCCGCTCGCGCCGGGCGATTTGGTCTGCATCGGGGGCATGGTCTTCGTGGTGCGCGTCAACGGCGACCCGGAAGAGCTCGAGGCGGCCCTGCTCTACGAGGACGGCCTGCCCGACGAGGAGGAGGACATGCGCCCGGCGCCCAGCAGCGGCGGGGCCGGGCGCGAGCCGCTCGTCCCGGCGGTGGACCCGGACGATTCGAGCATCGCCGACTTCGAGTTCGACCTGGGCGACGAGGAGGACGGGCAGCCCCCGCTCTGACTCGCCCCGCCGGCTCGTCCGCGCCTCAGCCGGCCTTCTTGGGGGCCTGCGCCGGGGTCGGGTCGCTCTTCTTCTCGCTCTTTTTCTCAGCGCTCTTGTCGGGCGCGGCGTCGGGGTTCTGCTCGGCCTTGACGCCCATCGGCACGCGGATGTTCGTGCCGCAGTTGCGACACCGCACCGTCTTGCCGCGCGCCGTGGAGGGGACCGCGAGCACCTTGCGGCAGGTCAGATTGGGGCACATCAGCCTGATGGACGAGTCGCTCATGGTCCGGTCCTCCGGTTCGGTCTTCGGCCCCGTGCGCGTCCCCCTTGATCGAGCCCCGCGAGCGGCGCGACCGCCACGACCGGACCCGGGTGTGCTGCGACGGCTGGGAGATCGGGGGACCTGTTGCGGGGGTGGGGCGCGTATGGTTCTGGGTCCGGGAACCGTGACTCGGGCGCGATCGAGACACCGAACCCCGGAGCGGACGTGACAGAGTCTGGAGCGATGCGGACGCGGACACCGGAGGGGCAGACCAGCGCTGTCGTCGGCCTGCAGTGGGGCGACGAGGGCAAGGGCAAGCTCGTGGACCTGCTGGCCGGGAAGTACGCGGCGGTGGTCCGATACAACGGCGGGGCCAACGCCGGGCACAGCGTGGTGGTGGGGGGGGAGCGCTACGCCCTGCACCTGATGCCCTCGGGCATCCTCGCCGAGGGCGTGCTGGCGGTGATCGGGAACGGCGTCGTGGTCGATCCCGAACGCCTGCTCGAGGAGATGGACGCGCTGAGTGCCCGGGGCGTGGACGTCTCCCGACTGGTCGTGAGCGACCGGGCCCACGTGGTGCTGCCCTACCACAAGGCCGAGGACGCCCTGCGCGAGGAGCTGCTCACCCGCGGGACCGACGCGCCCCCCCCGCAGGGCGAGGGCGGGCCCCGCAACGCGGTGCAGGCCATCGGCACCACCCGGCGGGGCATCGGGCCCGCCTACGCCGACAAGGTGCAGCGGGCCTCGGCCATCCGCGTCGGCGACCTGGTCCGCGAGGACATCCTCCGCCCCAAGATCGAGCTGGCCTGCGCCATCAAGAACGCCATGTTCGAGAAGCTGCACGTGGGCGATCCCGTCCGCTTCGACCCGGACGAGCTGACCCGGCAGATGCTCGCGCACGGCGAGCGCCTGCGGGACAAGATCCGGGACACCACCTGGCTGTTGCACGACCTGCTCAACGAGGGCAAGCCGATCCTGTTCGAGGGCGCCAACGCCACGATGCTCGATGTGGACCACGGGACCTTCCCGTACGTCACCAGCTCCAACTCCTCGGCCCTGGGCATCGGGCCCGGCAGCGGCGTCCCCCCGCAGCGAATCGGACGCATCATCGGCGTCGTCAAGGCCTACTCCACCCGCGTCGGCGGCGGGCCCATGCCCACGGAGCTCGACGGCGACACCGCCCATCGCATCCGCGAGCGCGGGCGCGAGTACGGGACGACCACCGGACGCCCGCGCCGCGTCGGCTGGCTCGACCTCGTCGCGGTCCGCTACGCCGCGATGGTCAGCGGGGCGACCGAGATCTGCCTCACCCTGCTCGACGTGCTCAGCGGGTTCGACGAGCTGCGGGTGTGCACCGGGTACCGCCTCCCGGGCGGCGCGGTGACCGATCGCTTCGAGGCGGACGGCTTCGCCCTGGAGAAGGCCGAGCCGGTCTACGAGACGCTGGACGGCTTCGGAGAGGACATCAGCGGTGTCCGGGATTTCGACGAACTCCCGGCGGGCGCGCGACGGTACGTGCGTCGCATCGAGGACGCCGTGGGCGTCCCCGTCTCGATCGTCTCGGTCGGTCCCGACCGTGCCCAGACCATCACGCGTGACCCCGGCGCCGTCGTCGCCGCGGGCTGAGCCGGGCCGAGGAACGCCGATGAGCGACACGAAGACCCGCGAAGACGTGCTCCGGGAACTCGGCCTCGGGCCCGCGAGCCTGCCCAGGCACGTCGCGGTGATCATGGACGGCAACGGGCGCTGGGCCGAGCAGCGGGGCTTCCCGCGCGCCTTCGGCCACCGCAACGGCGTGGCCGGGGTCCGCACGGTGCTCCGCACCAGCGCGGCGCTGGGCATCGAGGCCGTCACCCTGTACTCGTTCTCCAGCGAGAACTGGAAACGCCCGACCGAGGAGGTCGAGGCGCTGATGCAGCTCTGCGTCGCCTACTGCGAGGGCGAGCTGACGGAGCTGGAGAAGAACAACGTCCGCGTCCGCGTCATCGGGCGACGCGAGCACATGCCCGCCGACGTGCTCGGGGCCCTCGACCGGCTGGAGACCCGGACCGCCTCCTGCGACGGCATCACGCTCTGCCTGGCCATCAACTACGGGGGACGCGACGAGATCGTCGACGCCGCACGCTCGCTCGCCCGCAGCGTGCGCGACGGCGAGCTGGACCCCGACGACATCGATCAGGCCGTCTTCGCCTCCCGCCTGTACACCGCGGGCCTGCCCGACCCGGACCTGCTGATCCGCACCGGGGGCGACCTGCGGGTCTCCAACTACCTCCTCTGGCAGATCAGCTACGCCGAGCTGTACGTCACCGACGTGCTCTGGCCCGACTTCGACCGGGAGGCCTACCTTGAGGCCCTGCGCGTGTACGCCAAACGCACGCGCCGCTTCGGGGGCGTGGCCGAGCCCGCCGCGCCCGAGCGCGGCGTGTAGCCCGGACCCGCCCCGGGTACCATCCGCCCCGTGCTCAAGTACCGCCTCACATTCGGGCCGCTGTTCATCCTGCTCGCACTCGGGCTCGCGTGGCTCGACGAGCGTATCGACGCGCTCGCGGCACCCGCGTGGGTGGACTCGATCTCGAGAGACGACCCGTCCGACGGCACCTGGCCCCCGGGCCTGCTGGTCTTCCCCGTGCTCGCGGTCATGTGCGTGATGGCCGCACGAGAGCTGACACGCTTTCTGAAGAGCAAGGGCGTCCCCGCGACCAAGCGTCTCAACGGGACGCTGGCGGTCTGCGGGCTGGCGCTCGCGGCGTTCGTGCCCGAGTCCTGGGCGGGCACCAGCGGGGCGGGCCTGATCAACGCCTCGGTCGGCATCGTGCTGGTCGTGTCCCTGATCATCTACTCGCGACGCCAGCAGGTGGAGGGCATGCTCGCCGCCGCGGGCGGGGCGCTGCTCTCTTTCTGCTACCTGGGGCTGCTGATGGCGTTCTGGGTGCTGATCCGGCGGGACCACTCGGTCTGGGTGATGCTGTGGCTGGTGCTGGTGGTCAAGTCGTGCGATATCGGGGCGTTCTTCACGGGGAGGGCGATCGGGAAGCACAAGCTGATCCCGTGGCTCAGCCCCGGCAAGACCTGGGAGGGGTTCTGGGGCGGGGTCGTCACCTCGGCGCTGGTCGCCCTGGGCGGCGGCGTGCTGGTGGGGGCCGTCGGGCCGACCGGCTCCGCCTTCCCGATGTGGGCCCAGGCGCTGCTGGTGGGTGCGGCGCTGGGAGCGGTCGGTCAGCTCGGGGACCTGCTGGCCAGCCTGCTCAAGCGGGACGCGGGCGTGAAGGACGCCGGGCGTAGCCTGCCCGGGTTCGGGGGCATGCGGGACCTGATCGACTCCCTCGTGCTCGCCGGCCCGGTGGCGTTTTGGTGGCTTCGGGTGGGGGCGGGCTCGTCGTAGCCGACGGAGCCGCTACACTACCGATCCCGGAGTGGTTTTTTGAGCCGGGCGGCCGACCCGCCCGCGGAGGATCGGATGTCCGTGACGAATCAGCTGTACGGCCTGTTCCTGACCGACAAGAAGATCCGAGGCCTGCGGAGCCGCCTCGACCAGGCCGAGCGATTCCTGAAGGCCCAGCAGGCCCAGCTCAAGGCGATCGAGACGACGCGCGAGGCGGCCCGGAGCCAGCAGCGACAACTCCAGGCGACCATCAAGAACAACGAGGTCGAGATGGCCTCGCTCGACGAGCACATCGAGCAGCTCCGCGACCGGATGAACACCGCCGGCACCAACAAGGAGTACAAGGCCACCCTCTCGGAGGTGAACACCTTCAAGGAGAAGAAGGCCACGCTCGAGGAGTCCGTCATCGCCCTCATGGAGCAGGTCGAGGCGCTGAGCGCCAAGGCGGAACAGCTCGACACCCAGCACGCCGAGAAGGTCAAGATCTGCGAGATCGCCGAGCAGGACCGCGCCAAGCGCGAGGCAGAGATCGCCGGCACCCTCGAGGAGCTCAAGTCCAAGCGGGCCCAGCAGGCCAAGCAGGTCCCCGCCGACGCCCTGGGCGTCTACGAGCAGCTCCTCGACGAGCGCGGCGAGGACGCCATGGCCCCGCTCGAGATCGCCGACGCCAAGCGACACGAGTACGTCTGCGGCTCCTCCATGATGTCCGTCCCGGTCGAGGTCGCCATCAGCCTGCTCTCGGGCAAGCTCACCCTCAGCCCCAACGACGGGTGCATCCTCTACCTCGAGCCCGAGGTCGAGGAGCGACTGCTGGCCTCCACCGGCAAGAAGTGATCCCCTGCCCGAGGGCCCACCACGGGCGACCCCCGCGGCCCGGCTCACACGCCTCGTGCTAGAACAGCGACGGGCCGCCCGGCGCGGGCCTGGGCGGGTGGTACGGGAGCGACAGGTGCTCCGCGGCGGCGTGCGTGATCGCACGCCCGCGCCGCGTGCGGGCCAGGAAGCCGATCTGCAGCAGGAACGGCTCGACGACGTCCTCGAGGGTGCCCGCGTCCTCGTTCATGGTCGCGGCGACGGTCTCCAGCCCCACCGGCCCCCCCTTGTAGGTGGTCGCGATGGTGGTGAGGTAGGACCGGTCCAGGTCGTCGAGCCCGAGCGCGTCCACGCCCTCGAGGGCCAGGGCCCGGTCGACGATGTCCACCGTGACCCGCCCAGCGCCCTTCACGTCGGCGAAGTCGCGCACGCGGCGCAGCAGGCGGTTGGCGATGCGCGGTGTGCCGCGCGAGCGCCGGGCGATGGTCGCCAGCGCCTCCGGCTCGGCGTGCTCGATCCCGAGCAGGCGGGCCGAGCGGGTCAGGATCGCGGTGAGGTCGCCCTCGGCGTAGTAGCGGAGGTGGTGCACCAGCCCGAAGCGTGAGCGCATCGGTGCCGAGAGCAGCCCGGCCCGGGTGGTGGCCCCAATCAGGGTGAACGGCTGGACGTTGATCTGCACGGTGCGTGCGTTGAGCCCGGCGTCCAGGCAGATGTCGATGCGGAAGTCCTCCATCGCGGGGTAGATGAACTCCTCGACCTGCACCGGCAGGCGGTGGATCTCGTCGATGAACAGCACGTCCCCGGGCTGCAGGCGCGTCAGCGAGGCGACCAGGTCCGTCCCCTTGGCCAGCGTCGGGCCGGAGGTGCAGTGCACCGTACGCCCCATCTCCTCGGCGATGACGTGGGCGAGGGTGGTCTTGCCCAGGCCGGGCGGGCCGTGCAGCAGCAGGTGCTCCAGCCCGGGTCGTGTGGCGGTGCCCCGGGCGGGGTCCTCGCCCGGACCGGCGGCGGCCTGGCGGATCTTGGCGGCCTGCACCGCGATGGTGAGTCGCTCCACCAGCTCCGTCTGCCCGACGTAGTCGTCCAGCGACGTCGGACGCAGCGCCCAGTTGGTGCGCTCCTCCTCGGGTCGTGCGGTGGGGGCGATGAGGCGGTCCGTCGCCATGGTGCCTTTCGGGGTGGTGGGAAGCGTGCCGCCCGCGGTTGGGCGGGCGGCGCGGGGTGGTCAGTCGATCATCGGCTCATCGCGGTCTCGGACTCCTCCGTCGCCGGGCGGGGCAGCAGCCCCGGGGCGCAGGAGAGGTTGTAGAGCGTGACCGCGGAGTTGGTCGCCGACTGCATCAGGTACTCGGGGATCGCCAGGTCGATGGTGTCGTTCTGGGTGTGCCAGCCGTAGCGGTAGACCGCACGGCCCGTCTCGTTCCAGAAGAAGCCGGGGACGCCCACGGCGTTGAAGGCCGCGTGGTCCGACCCGCCGCCGCGCGGGAGGCTGGTCAGCTCGTTGCCCTCGCGGTCGCGCAGCGTGGAGATGTCCACCAGCATGAGCCCGGCGTCGGCGTCGTTGTCCGGATCGTCGTCGCTCATCGCCGCCTCGTAGTCGGTCGGGGAGAAGAAGCGCCCGTTGAGCGGGGCGGTCGCCGCGGCCAGGTACTCCACCATCCCGGCCAGCGCGGGGGTGCCGCCCTGGTAGTTGGTGCCGCCGTCGTCCACGAACACGGCCGAGATCTTCGCCCGCTCCTCGTCCGACAGGCTCTCGACGTATGCACGCGAGCCGAGCAGCCCCTGCTCCTCGCCGGTCCACAGGATGAATCGGAGCGTGCGCTTCGGCCTGGCGCCGACCGTGGCCAGCAGTCGGGCGGCCTCCATGGTCACCGACGAGCCGGTGCCGTTGTCGGTGCAGCCCTCGGAGCCGGGGCCGTTCCAGGAGTCCAGGTGGGCGGACATGATGACGACCTCGTCGGGCATCTCGGTGCCGACGATCTCGCCGATCACGTTGTGCACCGGGACGGGGCCGGCGACCAGGCGGTGGTCCAGGTCGAACTCGAGCTCGACCTCGGCCCCGTCGGTCAGGCGGGAGTTGATGTAGTCGTAGTCCGAGGCTCGGATCGAGACCTCCACGTCCTCGGCGTAGTCCGCCAGCTCGGTCTCGCGCCAGCCCGACTTGGACGTCGTCCACACACGCTCGTCGTTCGAGCTGGAGACGAAGCCCGCGGGCCCGGCCCGCAGCACCTCGGCCAGGATCATCTCGGAGGCCACCACCGTCGGCTCGGACTCGTCCATCGCGATGCGGACGTCGTACGCGTCCCCGGACGAGGCGACCGCCTTGCCCGAGCCGCGCTGCCCGTCGATCGTGAACGACACCGTGGACTCGCCCATCGGGTTGGGCCACGTGAACGTCAGCTCGTTGTCGGCGAACGACGCGTTCTCGATCGGACCCTCGTGGAAGCCCTGCACCGAGAACACGCCCGTGATGTCGTCCACCGCCATGTCCGACACGTCCAGGATCAGCGGCACGTCCGTGCCCTGGTACACGAAGGCGCCCGTCCACCGGGTCATGCCCTCGGGGGCGGCGCCCAGCACCTCGCCCTGCGTGTCGAAGTCGTACTCGCCGGCCTCGAGCTTCTCGCGGATCTCCGCACGCTCCTCGTGACGGTTGCGCATCTGCCCGCCCACGCCGCGGATCCCGCGACGGCCGGCGGCGTACTGCGTCGGCACGATCACCCACGCGCCGTCGAGACGGTCACGCACCGCGTCCAGCTCCTCCATGGTCGAGGGCATGCGGACCGCGTGCCCGCGGACCGGGCCGTCGGTGCCCTTCACCCACGCCAGCGTCGTGAACTCCATCTCGCGGTTGGGCTCCTCGTCGCCCTGCACGTAGATCAGCCCCGACGACGGGCCCCGGTCGAACCGCGTCGCGATCGTGCCCCACTCGTGCAGGCGGACGTTCTCGAGGCCCCAGGCACGGAACCGCGACTCGATCCACCGGACCGCGTCGGCCTCCGCCTGCGAGCCGGTCAGACGCGGACCGATCTCCTGTGTCAGGTGCGTCAGGTGGTCCATCACGCGGTTGTCGGTCTGCCCCTCGGCGATGATCGCCTCGACCGTGCGGGCGTCGCCCATCGCGACACGCGGCACGGGGACCTTCTCGCCGTCGATCATCGCGTACGGGCTCGCCGGCGCGGGGCGGGCGTAGGGGTTCTCGCTCAGATCAACGCCCCCGCCCGACGAGCACCCGGCCAGGGTCGTCAGCAGCAGGGCGGTAGGGGTGGCGGCACAGAGCACGCGGCTGAGGTGCGACATCGATCGGTCCTCCGAGGGTTGGTTTGCAGATGGGTCAGGACGGAGCGTACCCGATCCACCCGCCCCCCGTTGCGATCGGGCGGCGCACTCGCGGCGCAGTTCGCCGTTTTTGTCGCGATTCGAGGGCCGGGGCGTCGTTGAGAGGCAGTGGGGGGCTACTCGTCCAGCAGGCCCTTGGCGTCCCACAGCTGCACCAGGCGGTTCTGGTCGATCGGCGCCCACACCTTCCCGTCCGGCTGCATCACCCGGATCAGCGACCCGTCGGGCGCGAACGTCGTCACCTGAGACCCGGGCCCGTCCGGGTACCGGCTCGACAGCTCGAACCCGCGCTCGGTCGCCTTCATGGTGTCCTGGCGCAGGCGCACGGCCCCGGTCGAGGACTGGTAGCTGTAGAACGAGAACGCCCCGGTCTGCTCCCCGGCGATCAGCAGCGGGCCGAGGATGTACGTCTCGAGCACCGAGAGGTAGCCGACCCCCTCGATCTCGGGTTCCACCGTCGTCGGCTGGAACGAGCCCTGGCGGGTGGTGACCGTCAGCGACGAGCCTGACCGGGCGCCGGTCTCGGTCCAGACGGTGGGCTTGGGGCCGTCCCGCAGGGCCATCTTCAGCGTCCAGGCCTCCTCGCGCCGGTCCTCTGAGAGGAAGTAGATCGCCTCGGTGTGGACCTGGATGTCGCGCTCGAGCAGCTTGGCGTCGATCTGCACGATGTAGCCGTCCTGGCGTTCCATGGCGGACCAGGTCTGGCGGGGCTTGTTGGGGGACAGCTCGCCGCGCTTGCCGCGCCACGCCTTGATCCGGCGGTACCCGTGCTCGGTCGCGTCCAGGTCGTTGCCCGACGGGGAAGGGGTGTACAGGCGCTCCCAGCGGTTGTGGCTGAGCGACAGCGCCCGCTCGTAGTCCTCCGGGGTCAGCTCGCGGAGCAGCAGCGAGCTCTGCTTGAGCGACTCGGCCCGCTGCTGTGCCGCGGCCTCGGCGTCGTAGAAGCTGGCCGCCCCGACCATGGCCTCGTAGACCTTGCGAGCCTGCGCGAAGGTCCGCTGGTCGCTCTGCAGCTCGAAGATGGCGAACCGGCCCGGCTCGGTCTGCACGACCGTCACGCCCCACATCGCGTCGGTGGAGGAGCCGGGGTCCGGGATCCGCATGTAGAGCCGATCCGCCGCCCGCCCGTCGACCCTGATCCCCTGATTCCGGGTGAGCAGGAAGGCCCCGCGCTTGGACTTGAGGATGCCGTCGGCGATGTCCTGAGGGGTGAGGGTCTCGTTGGTGGAGGAGCGGTCCTGGATGGTGATCACGCCCGGCTTGTTGGCGGGGATGATGGTCGCCACCTGACTGCCCCCGAACGGGTCGGTGGTGGCGGTGGCGCCCACGGGCAGGAAGATCGTCAGCCCGACCGACTCGATCTGGTAGGGGGTCGAGGAGAGCTCGACGGAGTCCGGCTCGGGGGCCTGGGCGTGCGCGAGCGATGCGGGCGCGAGCGCCAGGAGCAGTCCCGCCAGGAGCGGGAGGGATGGCGTGGGGGACAGGCGGGAGGTCGGGAGGGGGTTCCGGCGTCCGCGTCGGGTGCGTTGGAGCTGCATGGGGTGCCCTGTGGGTGAGTGGTGACCGAACGAGTCTACCATCGGCGCAATGTCGCCCCGATCCTCGCATTCGGTACGACGCGGGACGGCCCGGAGATTGCCCGATTTCACGCACCGTTGCCCGCGGATCGGTTGACTCGGGCGGGAGAAGGTCTACGCTTCCCGACTCCGAGCTGGACGGTCGGTGTTGTGTACGCACGCCCGCCGGGGTTCGGCAGCCCGATGCCACCGCACCGGGCCAACAGCACCGACCGATCGGACAGGCTCTGAATCGGCGGCCGAAGAGTTGCTCAGGGAGTGAGCGTTTCGGCCCAGCGGTTGTGTCGCCCCATCGGAAACGATGCGGCAGGCGGATTGGACACCCGACCGGGGCGTGCCCGGCGGCGAGACACGAGCGGGATCCCGAGGGCGGGATCCGCAGGAGCAGGCATGAACGGCGGACGAATCCGAATCCGGATGGAGGCCTACGACCACATCGCGCTGGACGCCTCGGCGAAGGAAATCGTCGACCACGCGAAGCGGACGAACGCCAAGGTCAAGGGCCCGGTTCCCCTGCCGACCCGCATCGAGCGGTACACCGTCCTGCGCGGCCCGTTCGTCGACAAGAAGTCCCGCGAGCAGTTCGAGATCCGCACCCACAAGCGGATCATCGACATCCACGAGCCCAACGCCCGCACCGTCGAGGCCCTCAACCGCCTCGTCGTCCCCGCCGGCGTGTTCGTGAAGATCAAGGCCTGACACCGGGTCCGGCGGGCACGCCGGGCCCTGTTTTTCGACGCCCCCCCGGGGGCACGGACAGTTCACAACCGTCCTCTGACCGACGAGTCACGACGCGGGCCCGGCCGACACCCGGGAAGAGACGGACGCCCACGATGGCCAAGAAAGACTCGACATTCAGCGGCCCGCAGCTCCTGGCCACCAAGGTCGGGATGACGCGCATCTTCAACGACGAGGGTGTGAGCGTCCCCGTCACGGTGCTGCAGGTGCTGCCCAACACCGTCACGCAGGTCCGCACCGAGGAGGCCGACGGCTACACCGCGGTCCAGGTCGGCGCCGGCGACGTGAAGGCCCGCAATACCACGATCCCGGTGATCGGGCACGACGCCAAGGCCGGCACCAGCCCCAAGCGTCACCATCGCGAGTTCCGCACCGACGACACCTCCCCCTACGAGCTCGGCCAGCGGCTCACCGTCGAGGCCTTCGAGGGCTGCGCCTTCGTCGACGTCTCCGGCACCTCCAAGGGCAAGGGCTTCCAGGGCAGCATGAAGCGCCACGGGTTCAAGGGCCAGCTCGCCAGCCACGGCGTGGAGCGCAAGCACCGCTCCCCCGGCTCCATCGGCGGGCACGCCAGCAACGCGGGCATGTCGGGGCGCATCAAGAAGGGCAAGAAGATGTCCGGCCAGATGGGCAACACCCGCGTCACCATGCGGAGCCTGGACGTGGTCCGGATCGACAAGGACAACAACCTCATGCTCGTCAAGGGTCCGATCCCCGGGCACAACGGCTCGTGGGTCGAGATTCGCCCGAGCGTGAGGCTGTACAAGCGCAAGGCGGCGAGGCAGGCCGAAGCGGCCGGCTGACCCGCCGGGGAGCGGGGTCCGGCTGACGCCGGGTGACTGGACGGATTCTTCCCGGGCGAGAGCCCGGGGGTAGGAGCAACGGAGTTACACACCGCGGGGCAGGGCGTTCCTCCTCGCGGGCCCGGAAGGTCGGTCAGGCAGCAGCCGAGCCGAAACCGACGGGCAGCACAAGCACGGTTTCCGGGGCGTTCCCCGGAGTGGACAGCCGAGTCGAACGCTGGCCACCGTCACCCGCGAGCAGCGGGGGCCCCTCACCGGACACCGGGCCGGGGGCGACAGGCGGCGGCAGCGGGAGGCAGCCCCAGCGGGCGAAGGCGTCGGACGAGGTAAGACAGATGGATGTCCCCGTCTACAACATGCAGGGCCAGGAGGTCGGCGCCATGCCGATCGACGAGGTGGCCCTCGGCGAGACCGTCAACCCGGTCCTCATCAAGCAGGCGTACGTGATGTACCACGCCAACACCCGCCAGGGGTCGGCGCGGACCAAGAATCGCGGCGCCGTCGCCTTCTCGGGCAAGAAGATCTACAAGCAGAAGGGCACCGGGCGCGCCCGCCACGGCGACAAGAAGGTCGGCCTGATGCGCAAGGGGGGTCACGGGCACTCCAAGAAGAAGACCCGCGAGGACTTCCGCCTGACCATGCCCAAGAAGATGCGTCGCAAGGCCAACCGCAACGCCCTGCTCGCCAAGCTGGTCGACAGCGAGGTCAAGGTCATCGACGGCCTGACCCTCGACGCCCCCCGCAC
Organism: Phycisphaerales bacterium JB040; assembly: GCA_043101615.1. Taxonomy (GTDB): domain Bacteria; phylum Planctomycetota; class Phycisphaerae; order Phycisphaerales; family UBA1924; genus JBLHKT01. The sequence continues at coordinate 24,066 of JBICID010000113.1, forward strand.
CCGGGCGATGGTCGACTTCCTCAAGAGCCTGGGCATCGAGAAGTCGGCCCTGCTGGCCCTCTCTCCCGACAGCGAGAAGAGCAAGAACGCCCGCCTGAGCGCCCGCAACATCGACGGCGTGTCGATGTGCCGCGCCGACCAGCTCACCGCGTTCGAGATGCTCAACAGCCGGCACCTGGTCATCGATCGTGCGGACCTGGAGGAGTGGCTCGCGGGCCCGTCGAGCCAGACGGGCAAGGACGCCAAGCTCGAGCCCAAGGGCGCCGGCGAGAAGAAGCCCCGTCGCGTCCGCCCCTACACCAGGAAGCAGGCCGTCGCGTCGGCTGAGGGAGGTGCCTGATGGACCCCATCTACGTGCTCAAGCGTCCGCTGGTCACCGAGAAGTCCACCCTGGCGTTGAACGACGCCAACGTGTACGCCTTCGAGGTGGACCCGCGCTCCAGCAAGACCGAGATCAAGGAGGCGGTGGAGCGGGCGTACGGCGTCACCGTCGAGAAGGTGACCACCCAGGTCCGCAAGGGCGGGGCCCGTCGGATGCGCAAGGGGTGGATCGCAGACAAGAAGACCAAGAAGGCGACCGTCCGTCTCCGCGAGGGCGACGTCATCGAGCTGTTCTGAGGCCGAACGAAGAGGACCGACCGACATGGCCATCCGCAAATACAAGCCGACCAGCGCGGGCCGCCGCAACGCCTCGGTGAACCTCAACGAGGAGGTCACCAAGCACCAGCCGGAGAAGAGCCTGCTGCGCCCCTTGAACAAGAAGGGCGGGCGCAACCACAGCGGCAAGATCACCGTGCAGGGTCGCGGCGGCGGCGCCAAGCGTCGCTACCGCGTCATCGACTTCCGCCGGCGCGACCGCCACGGGATCGAGGGCACCGTGGTCGGGATCGAGTACGACCCCAACCGCACCTGCCACATCGCCCTCATCGAGTACGCCGACGGCGTCCGACGCTACATCCTGGCCCCGGCCGGGCTGACCGACGGCATGACGATCGAGACCTCGAACGACTCGGGCGTGGAGCCGACCGTCGGCAGCTCGATGCCCCTGCGGTTCATCCCCACGGACATGAACGTGCACTGCGTCGAGCTGAGCCCCGGCTCGGGCGCCAAGCTCTGCCGCAGCGCGGGCTCCTCGGCCCGTCTGAGCAACCGCGAGGGGCGGTACGCGACGCTGGTGATGCCCTCGGGCGAGATCCGGCGCGTCCCGATCGACTGCCGCGCCACCGTGGGTGTGGTCGGCAACTCGGACCACCAGCTGCGTCGCCTGGGCAAGGCGGGCATCAACCGGCACCTGGGTCGTCGCCCGAAGACGCGCGGCATGGCGATGAGCCACCACGCGCACCCGATGGGGGGCGGCGAGGGCCGGTCCAAGGGCGGGCGTGCGCCGTCCAACGCCGCCGGCACGCCCTCCAAGGGCGGGAACACCCGCAATCGCAAGCAGCACTCGACCGACCTGATCATCCGCCGGCGCAAGAGCAAGCGCTACGGGCTGAAGAAGTAAAGGGAGCGGACGCATGAGCCGGAGCCTGAAGAAAGGGCCGCACGTCGCGGAGAGCCTCTACCGGAAGGTGGAGAAGATGGGCGAGAGCGGACGCCGCTCGCCGATCAAGACCTGGTCGCGTTCGTGCGTGATCGTGCCCGAGTTCGTGGGGCACACGTTCCAGGTGCACAACGGACGCGTCTTCCAGGACGTCTTCGTGACCGAGGACATGGTCGGGCACAAGCTCGGCGAGTTCTCCAACACGCGGACGTTCCGGGGTCACACCAACAAGAAGGAAGGGCTCAAGACGCGCTGAGCGTCTGAGCGAAAGGGCTCGCCATGAAGCTTCGAGGCGAAGAACTCAAGAGACTCGCGACCGACGCCGGGCTGACCGTGGAGCAGCTCGCCGAGTCGCTCGCCGGGCAGGGGCTGACCGGGCCGAAGGCCCTGAGCGCCGTCAGGAACTGGATCGCCGGTCGGGATCACCCGCGCTGCAAGCGGGCCCACATCGTGGCGATGGCCACCGCCATCGGGTGCGAGCCGCGCGAGATCGTCCGCTTCACCAGCGAGGTCCGCAGCCACCGCGGCAGCCCGAAGAAGGCCAAGCTGCTGGTGGACCTGATCCGTGGCAAGAGCTACTACGAGGCGCTCAACCAGCTCCAGTTCTCGTCCAAGCGGGCCGCCGTGGACGTGCGCAAGGCCCTCGAGGCGGCGCGGGCGGAGGCCGAGTTCAACGACGCCGACGAGAGCTCGCTGGTCGTCACCGAGTGCCGCGTCGACCGCGGGATCCACATCAAGCGGTTCCAGCCCAAGGACCGCGGTCGGGCCCACCCGATCCTGAAGCGAACCAGCCACATCACCGTCGGCGTGGAGGAGCGTGCGTAATGGGACAGAAGACCCACCCCTTCGGATTCCGCCTCGGTGTCACCGAGACCCACCGCTCCCGCTGGTACGCGCCCAAGGCGCTGTACGGCGAGCTGCTGGTCGAGGACGAGAAGATCCGCCAGTACCTCGACAAGAGGCTCAACCAGACCCCGCCCAACGCCGCGGTCTCCGAGATCCTCATCGAGCGCACGCGCGAGCAGCTCAAGATCCTGGTCCGCACCGCCCGCCCGGGCCTGGTCATCGGCCCGAAGGGCGCCGAGGTCGAGCGGATGACCGAGGAGCTGCAGTACATGACGGGTCGCAAGGTGCAGATCTCGATCCTCGAGATCAAGCGCCCCGACATCGACGCCCAGCTCACCGCGGCCAACGTCGCCGAGGGCCTGAAGAAGCGCATGGGCTTCCGGCGTCTGGTCAAGCAGCGGGCCGAGGGCGTGATGCAGGCCGGGGCCAAGGGCGTGAAGATCCAGATCTCGGGTCGCCTGGGCGGCGCCGAGATGAGCCGCACGATGGACGTCCGCCTGGGCGCCCTGCCGCTGTCCACCCTGCAGGCCGAGGTCGACTACGGCTTCGCCGAGAGCCGCACGAGCTACGGGGTCATCGGCGTGAAGGTCTGGGTGTACAAGGGCGAGTACGGCGCCGCGACCGAGGACGACACCGCGTCCGACGCCGCGGGCGGCCGGGCCCGCGCACGAGGGCGACGTTAACCACGAGGAACACCGGGACGAGCCCCCGCGAGCCGGGGCCGTCCGGCATTGGAGCCTGAAGCATGCCTCCCTACAAGATCCCCAAGCGAGTGAAGCACCGCAAGGAGTTCCGTCGCGTCCGCGAGCGGAAGGCGACCAAGGGCAACTACGTCGCCTTCGGCGACTTCGGCCTGCAGTCGCTCGAGCAGTGCTGGCTGAAGTCCAACCACATCGAGGCGGGGCGCATCGCCTGCCAGCACTACCTCAAGCGTGAGGGCAAGCTGTTCATCCGGGTCTTCCCGGACAAGCCCGTGTCCAAGAAGCCGCTGGAGACCCGGATGGGCAAGGGCAAGGCGGACGTGGACTACTGGGCGGCCCGCGTGAAGGCCGGGACGGTGCTGTACGAGCTCGCCGGCGTCAGCGAGACCAAGGCCAAGGGCGCCTTCCATCGCGTGGCGATGAAGATGCCCGTCAAGTGCCGCATGATCACCCGCCGGGTGGAGGCTTAAGGAGCACGCCATGGCATACGAGAGCCTTGACGGACAGCGGGTGCGGGCGATGGCCGACGACGAGCTGGCGACCCTGGTCGCCAAGTTCCGGGGCGAGCTCTTCGAGCTGGGCGGGCACCGCCACAGCGAGAAGGTGGAGGACGTCTCCCGGTTCACCAAGCTGCGCCGTGACATCGCGAGACTCAAGACCGAGCAGAACGCCCGGCGGGCCAAGGCCGCCGCGGCCGCCGGGTGAACGGGCGTCGCGCACGCGACCGAAGGGCGTCGCAGTAGCGACTGAAGAAGGATGACGATGAGCCAGACAGCCGAAACAGTGCACGGGACCAGGATCGGGGTGGTCGAGACGGACCAGCGCGACAAGACCCGTCGCGTCGTGGTCAAGTACGTCGCCAAGCACCCCAAGTACGGCAAGTACATCAAGAAGCGGACGGTGCTGCACGTCCACGACGAGAACAACGAGAGCCGCGTCGGCGACCGCGTCGAGATCGCCGAGTGCAGGCCCATCTCCAAGACCAAGAGCTGGAAGCTCCTCCGCGTCATCGAGACGCGGGCCGACGCGAACGACTGATCCAGCACGGCCGCCCCCCGCGGCCGACCCCAAGGAAGCCGAGCCATGCTCCAGCAAGAATCCAGATGCGAAGTCGCGGACAACTCGGGCGCCAAGGTCGCCTACGTGATCCGCGTGTACGGCGGGTCCACCGGCTCCGGTCAGTTCACCCGCAAGACCGCCGGCGTCGGCGACCGGGTCCTGGTGAGCGTCAAGAAGTCGCTCCCCGGCTCGGACATCAAGTCCGGCGACATGTCCAAGGCCGTCATCGTCCGCACCGCCAAGGCCACGCGGCGCAAGGACGGCTCCTACGTCAAGTTCGATTCCTCCGCGGTCGTGCTCATCAACGACGACGGCAACCCGAAGGGCACGCGCATCTTCGGCCCCGTCGCCCGCGAGCTCCGCGAGCGGAAGTACATGAAGATCGTGTCCCTGGCACCGGAGGTGGTGTGATGCCCGCGCACGTCAGAAGCGGAGATCAGGTGATCGTCACGGCCGGCGACCTCAAGGGTCAGACCGGCGAGGTCCTGCGCGTGATGCCCAAGGAGAACCGGGTCGTCATCAAGGGCCTGAACATGGTCACCCGCAACCGCAAGCCCACTCGCTTCAACCCCGAGGGCGGCCAGGAAGAGTTCGAGGCCCCCATCCACATGTCCAACGTGAGCCCCGTCGTCGACGGCAAGCCGACACGCGTCCGCTTCCAGACCAAGCCCGACGGGACCAAGGTCCGCGTCGCCGCCCGGGACGGGTCGGAGCTGGGCCAGGTCCGCTCCGCCAAGGCCAAGAGCTGAGCCCCACGCCCGAAGGAGAACCGCCATGGCAAAGAAGGGCCAATTCGACGAGGCAACACTGCAGGCCGCCAAGGCCCCGAACGCCCCGCGCCTCAAGTCTCTCTACGACGACTCCATCCGCGCCAAGCTCACCGAGGAGTTCGGCCTCAAGAACCCGATGGCGCACCCGCGCCTCGAGAAGATCACCATCAACGTCAACGTCGGGCGACACCTCGACGGCACCAAGGTGCCCGCCGGCGTCCGCGAGTCGGTGATCCACACGCTCACCACCATCACCGGCCAGAAGCCCGTCATGCTCAAGGCCAAGAAGAGCGTGTCCAACTTCAAGGTCCGCGAGGGCTACGAGACCGCCTACAAGGTCACCCTGCGCCGGGAGCGGATGTGGTTCTTCCTGGACCGCCTGATCAACCTCGCCACGCCCCGCATCAAGGACTTCCGGGGCCTGTCGGACTCCGCGTTCGACCGCCAGGGCAACTACTCCATGGGCCTGACCGAGCAGGGTGTCTTCCCCGAGATCAACATGGCCGAGCAGTCCTTCACCCACGGCATGAACATCAACATGTCGTTCGCCAACTCCACGCCCGAGCTCAGCCGCTTCGTGCTGGCCGAGATGGGCATGCCGTTCAAGAAGCCCGAGAACAACTGACCCCCGCACCCCAGCCGACGACCAGAGAGGCCACGAGACCCATGGCGACCAAGGCACAAATCGCGAAGAGCCGCAGGACACCCAAGTACTCCACCCGCATCGTGCGCCGGTGCGAGCTCACCGGGCGGTCCCGCAGCGTGTACCGCAAGTTCCGCGTCAGCCGCATCATGCTCCGGAAGCTGGCGCTCGAAGGCAAGATCCCCGGCATGCGCAAGGCCAGCTGGTAAGAAAGGCACCGACTCATGTCCATGAGTGATCCCATCGCCGACATGCTGACCCGCATCCGCAACGCCACGCGGAACAAGGCCAAGCACGTCCAGGTCAAGAACTCCAAGGTCTGCCGAGGCGTCGCCGAGGTCCTCAAGACCGAGGGCTACATCACCGACTACGCCGTCGAGACCGACCGCACCGGCCAGGGTGTCATCGACATCACCCTCAAGTACGGCCCGCGCGGCGAGGTCATCATCCACGAGATCAAGCGGGCCTCCAAGCCCGGGCGACGCCTCTACACCAAGGTCGACGACATCCCCCAGCCCCTCCAGGGCATGGGCATCTCCATCGTCTCCACCTCCTCGGGCGTCCTCTCCGACCGCCTCTGCCGCGAGAAGAAGGTCGGCGGAGAGCTCCTCGCCACCCTGTACTGACCCCGCCGCACGCACCCACCCAAGGGCTGGACTCCCCGGCACACCAGCAGCACCACCGACCGCCGGACGACGACGACAGCCAGAGGAAACAGCCATGAGCCGCATCGGCAAGAAACCCGTCTCCGTGCCCAAGGGCGTCAAGGTCTCGATCAGCGACCGCACCGTCACCGTGGAGGGCAAGAAGGGCACCCTGTCCTACACCCACCGCCCCGAGATCAGCGTGAGCGTCGACGAGGGCGCCGGCGAGTGCACCGTCAACGCGGCCGAGGGCCACGAGGGCAAGCGGGAGACCAGCGCCCACTGGGGCACCACCCGCGCCCTGATCAACAACATGATCGTGGGCGTCTCGGAGGGCTACAAGCGCCAGCTCGAGGTCGTCGGCGTCGGCTGGAGCGCGACCGTCGCGGGCACGAACCTCAACCTCAAGGTCGGCTACGCCAACACCATCAGCGTGCCGATCCCCACCGGCGTCAGCGTCAGCGTGGAGAAGCAGCTCGTCACCGTCGAGGGCGCCGACAAGCACGCCGTCGGTGAGTTCTGCGCCACCGTCCGCTCCAAGCGCAAGCCCGAGCCCTACAACGGCAAGGGCATCAAGTACGCAGACGAGGTCATCCGCCGCAAGCAAGGCAAGGCGTTCGGCAACTGACAGACACTCACGCGGGCGCAGGCCACGCGCGAAGGGAACGAGTCATGGACAAGCAGAAAGACAAGCTGGTTCGTCGCACGCGTCGGCGCATCGGCATCCGCAAGCGGGTGCAGGGCACCCCCGAGCGCCCGCGCATGTCGATCTACCGCTCGCTCAACCACATCTACGTCCAGGTCATCGACGACCTGGCCGGCGCCACCGTCGCCAGCGCCTCCACCCGCGACAAGGCCTTCGGCGCCAAGGGCGGCACCGGCAACGCCGCAGCCGCGGCCGAGGTCGGCAAGCTCATCGCCGAGCGGGCCAGGCAGGCCGGCGTCTCCAGCGTCGTCTTCGACCGGGGCGGTTTCAAGTACCACGGCCGGGTCAAGGCACTCGCCGACGCCGCACGCGAGGGCGGACTCCAGTTCTGATCAGGACACGAACCACCGGCGCAACGACGCCGAACACGACCACCCGGTCAACAAAAGGACAGCCACATGGCCGAGATCCTCGACGAAACCCAGAGCATCGAATCCCACACGGTCAACATCTACCGGACCGCCGCCACCGTCAAGGGCGGACGCCGCTTCAGCTTCGGCGCCCTGGTCGTCATCGGTGACCGGCGCGGGAAGGTCGGCTACGGCTACGGCAAGTCCGTCGAGGTCCCGACCGCCATCGAGAAGAGCCAGAAGTACGCCCGCAAGGCCATGGTCCACGTCCCCATGGCCGGCACCACCCTCCCCCACGAGGTCGAGGGACGCTTCGCCTCCTCCGTCGTCCGCCTCCTGCCCGCCTCCCCGGGCACCGGCGTCGTCGCGGGCGGCACCGTCCGCGCCGTCCTCGAGATGGCCGGCGTCACCGACTGCCTCACCAAGTGCTACGGGTCCACTAACAAGCTCAACACCATCAAGGCATGCTTCGACGCCATCTCCCAGCTCCAGACACGCGAGCAGATCGCCGAGAAGCGCGGCGTCACCATCGAGACCACCGACATCGAGGAGCGCATCAAGCGGGGCCAGCGCTTCGTCCCCAAGGTCGACGAGTCCGTCGAACGCATGAAGGGCCCCGTCAACACCGTCGGACAGGACTCACGCGGCGGACGCGGGGGCCGCGGCGGACGGGGCGGCGGACGCGGACGCGGACGACAGGACACCGCCCCCCAGGCCGACTCCTCCCAGAACGATTCCGGCTCCGACAGCAAGGACTCCTCCGAGTCCTCCGACAGCTAACCAGCACACCACGCGCGGCCCACGCCGCGTCAGCACCAGACGAAGGTGACCAGCCATGATGATCCACGAGATCACCGCCCAGGCAGGCAAGTACAAGGACCGCAAGCGCGTCGGACGGGGCCCCGGCTCCGGGCACGGCAAGCGCTCCGGGCGCGGCCAGAAGGGCGCGGGCGCGCGCTCCGGCAACAGCCGCAAGTACCAGTTCGAGGGCGGCCAGATGCCCTTCTTCCGGCGCATGCCCAAGTTCGGCTTCACCAACGCCAACTTCAAGACCAGCTTCTTCATCGTCAACCTGCGCGACCTGGTGCAGAGCGAGGCCTTCTCCAAGGGCGGCGCCGTCAACGCCGACTCGCTGATCGCCGCGGGTCTGGTCCGCGACACCAGCCGCGACATCAAGATCCTCGGCTCCCTGCCCGAGGGCCAGGACAAGCTGACGGTCAAGCTCCAGGTCGAGGTCAACCGAGTCACCGACAACGCCCGGCGCCTCATCACCGAGGCCGGCGGCTCGGTCACCGAGATCGGCACCCGGCGTGACCAGGTCCGCGGCGTGGACCGCAACTCCGAGGACCGCACCCCCAAGAACCTCACCAAGAAGCTCAAGAAGCGCCAGTGGCACGCCAAGCGCAGCGAGGCGTTCGCGAAGGGCGAGGTCCTCAAGAAGGGCTGAGCCGGCGCAGGACCACACCGGGGCGAGCCGGGGCCACCCCGGCTGCGCGGGCCCCCTCACGGACGACGGACGGACCGGATGCTGTTTCAAACCATCGTCAACGTGTTCCGGGTCGAAGAGCTCCGGAACAAGATCCTCTTCACCCTCGGCATGCTCGCCGTCTATCGCATCGGCTTCTGGATCCCCCTCCCGGGCGTGAACCAGGAGGCCATGACCCGCGCCTTCCAGACCGCCTCCGACACCGGCTCCGCCATCGGGCGCCTCGCCGACTACATGTCCATCTTCTCAGGCGGCTCCTTCCAGCAGTCCACCATCTTCGGCCTGGGCATCATGCCCTACATCACCGCCGCGATCATCTTCCAGCTCTTCCAGTCCGTCTCCCCCGCCCTCAAGAAGCTCAAGGAGGAGGGCCCCACCGGCCAGCAGAAGATCCAGGAGTACACCCGCTACGCCACCGTCGGGCTCTGCCTCGTCCAGGCCATCGGCTGGCTCACCTACATCACCCGCGCCAACCTCGTCTACGCCGAGTGGTCCGCCAACCCCCTCTGGTGGGTCATGGCCGTCTCCGCACTCACCGCCGGCACCGTCTTCCTCATGTGGCTCGGCGAGCAGATCGACCGCTTCGGCATCGGCAACGGCGTCTCCCTCATCATCATGGCCGGCATCCTCGCCGGCATGCCCAACGCCATCCAGAGCGTCTACACCAACTTCGACCCCACCGACCCCAACAAGATGAACTGGATGGGCCTGCTCCTGCTCCTGGGCGGCTTCGTCCTCGTCGTCGCCGGCTCCGTCCTCATGACCGTCGCCCAGCGCCGCATCCCCGTCCAGCAGGCCAAGCACACCCGAGGGCGGCGCGTCGTCGGCGGGCAGAAGTCCTACCTCCCCCTCCGCGTCAACCACGGCGGCGTGATGCCCATCATCTTCGCCTCCTCCCTCATGGTCTTCCCCTCCGTCGTCTTCGGCGCCCTCTACGACGGCGTCAAGGACCAGAGCGGCCTCTACGTCGACACCACACGCTGGCTGTCGGACGCCTTCCAGATGGGCGCCTTCCCCTACCTCATCGTCTACATCGCCATGGTCTTCTTCTTCAGCTACTTCTGGATCACCGTCCAGTTCAACCCCGAGGAGATGTCCAAGCAGCTCCGAGACCACGGCTCCTTCATCCCCGGCCTCCGCCCCGGCCCCCGCACTGCCGAGTATCTCGAGACCGTCATGGAGCGCATCACCTACGTCGGCGCCGGCTTCCTCGCCATCATCGCCGTCCTCCCCATGATCGTGAACACCAACCTCGGCGTCGACTTCGTCGTCACACAGTTCCTCGGCGGCACCGGCCTGCTCATCGTCGTCTCCGTCGCGCTCGACTTCCTCCAGCGCGTCGAGGCCGGCCTCCTGATGCGCAACTACGCCGGATTCCTCTCCGGCGAGGACGACCGGGGCCCAACCACCCGCGCACGCTGACCGACGCGCCGCGATCCGGAGGCCGGCGTGGCCTTCCGACTCAGGACACCCACCGAGATCGACGCCATCGCGGAAGCGGGCGGCCTGGTCGCGCAGACCCTCACCGACGCGCTCGGACTCCTCGCCCCCGGGATCACCGGTCGCCGGATCGACCTCGAGACGCGCCGGTGGCTCGAAGCACGCGCCGGCTCACCGGCGCTGTCGGGCTACACCGACCCCGACCGCCCCGGGCTCGCCCCCTTCGCGGGCGCGATCTCCATCGGCGTCAACGATGCCGTCGCCAACTCCGAGCCCGACGACCGCCCGCTCCAGCCGGGCGACCTGGTCACCCTCGACCTCGCCGCGTCCCTGAACGCCTGGCACGCCGACGCCTCCGTCCCGGCCGTGGTGGGGGGGGCGGGCACGCACCCGGCCCACGCCGCACTCGCAGACGCCGCCCGGGCCGTCACCCGGGCCACCGTCCGGGCCCTCCGCCCCGGCGGGCTCTGGTCCGACGCGGTCGTTGCCGCCCACGACGAGGCACGACGACGGGGCGTCCACATCGCCCGCGTCTTCGCCGGGCACGGCATCGGGCGTGCCCTGCACGAACCCCCGCAGGCGGGGTTCGACACGCGGCCCGGGTCCCCCGGCGATTTCCTGCTCGCGCCGGGCACGGTCTTCACAGTCGAGCCGATCGTCACCCCGGAGCCCTGCGAGCTGATCGAGACCGAGGGGGTCTGGGGGGTCCGAACCGAGACCGGGTGCCCCGGAGCCTGCGCGGAGCGGACGGTCGCGGTCACCGGATCCGGTGTCCGGACTCTGTGCGGAGTCGGGGCGTGAGGCCCCGCGGCGTGCGGCGCTTGTTTCGTGCGGCAATTTTTGGAGTCAAACCGGGTTGTCGGCACGCCCTGGAGTGACTCGGGTCGGGCCCACGCCTACGCTTCCCCTCGCCCCAAGACTCGCGCGGGACGGACCCGGCGAGCCCAGGGGTGTCGCACCCGCTGTACCAAAGCGAGAGGCATCGGTCATGAAGGTCAAGGCAAGCGTCAAGCGGATCTGCAACCAGTGCCAGGTGGTGCGTCGCAAGGGCAAGGTCCGCGTCATCTGCAAGGCCGATCCCAAGCACAAGCAGGTCCAGGGCTAACCCGAAGGCCGAACCCCCCGCAGGAGCAGCCACATGGCACGTATCGCCGGCGTCGACATCCCGGATCGCAAGAAGGTCTACTACGCGTTGCAGTACGTCCACGGCATCGGCCCCAAGTACGCGGCCGACATCCTCGCCGAGGCGCAGATCAACCCGGACACCAAGGCCAACGAGCTCACCGAGTCCCAGATCTCCAACATCAACGGCATCATCGACACCAACTACCTCGTCGAGGGCGCCCTGCGTCGCCAGACCGCACAGAACATCCAGCGACTCCGCGACATCCGCTCCTACCGCGGCGACCGCCACCGCAGCGGCCTGCCCACACGCGGACAGCGCACCCGCTGCAACGCACGCACCCGCAAGGGACGCAAGAAGACCGTCGCCGGCAAGAAGGGCATCAAGGGCTGACGCCCGCAGCAGAAACACCCCGGGCGACGCCCGGACAGCATCACGTCATCGCAAGGACCCAGCCCGCGACCTGAGCAAGGCCGGGAACCCAAAGTGGATCCGACAGCAGCGAGGAACGCATGGCCAAGAAGCAGAAGAAGCTCCGCAAGAACGTTGTCCGCGGCGTGGCACACATCAAGGCCACCCACAACAACACCATCATCACCGTGACCGACACCAACGGCGAGGCACTCGCGTGGGACTCCGCCGGCACCATCGGCTTCAAGGGCGCACGCAAGGCCACCCCCTTCGCCGCCACCCGCGCCGGCGAGCAGTGCGGCCAGAAGGTCCGCAAGATGGGAATGGTCGAGATCGAGGTCAAGATCAAGGGCACCGGCGCCGGGCGCGAGTCCGCCGTCCAGGGCCTCGTCTCCACCGGCCTCCGCGTCACCGCCATCGAGGACCACACCCCGGTCCCCCACAACGGATGCCGCCCCCGCAAGCAGCGCCGCGGCTGATCAAAGCAACCCCGCCCCGCGCCGAACACTCGGCCCGAGGCACGTGAGCCCCGCCCGGGAAGAAGGGCCGCCGCCGGACACCGGCGGGACGGCGGACCCGTGAGCCAGGCAGGGCCGAGAGAACCCATCCCGAGCCGCCGAAAGGATCGAACACATGCGTGTACGCTGGAGAGGTCTGGAACTCCCGTCCAAGGTCACCCCCGACGCCAAGTACGTCGGCGAGGCCACCTTCGGACGCTTCACCATCGAGCCCTTCGAGCGGGGCTTCGGCACCACCATCGGCAACTCGCTCCGGCGGGTCCTGCTGTCCTCCATCGAGGGCTCCGCCGTCACCAGCGTCAAGATCAAGGGCGCCGAGCACGAGTTCCAGTCCATGCAGGGCGTCCTCGAGGACATCACCGACATCATCCTCAACGTCAAGGACATCGTCGTCTCCCTCGAGGGCGACGAGCCCAAGACCATGAAGCTCGCGGCCCAGGGCCCCGGCGAGGTCACCTGCGACCTCATCGAGGCCGACACCGCCATCACCATCCACAACCCCGACCTCGTCCTCTGCACCCTCACCGCAGAGATCCCCTTCGAGATGGAGTTCACCGTCGAGAAGGGGCGCGGCTACGTCCCCGCCTCCGAGCAGATCCAGGACCAGGACGAGCAGGAGATCGGCGTCATCCCCGTCGACGCACTCTTCTCCCCAGTCCAGCGCGTCCGCTACCGCGTCGAGGACACCCGCGTCGGACAGAAGACCAACTACGACAAGCTCATCATGGAGATCTGGACCGACGGCACCGTCTCACCCGAGATGGCCCTCGTCGAGTCCGGCAAGATCCTCCGCAAGCACCTCAACCCCTTCGTCCAGGTCCCCCAGCTCGGCGACGATCGCGTCTCCGAGGAGGCCGCCGCCGCCGCGGGCGTCGACGAGGAGCTCATCCGCAAGCTCGACATGCCCATCGGCGACCTCGAGCTCTCCGTCCGCGCCAGCAACTGCCTCGAGTCCGCCAGGATCGAGACCGTCGCGCAGCTCGTTACCCAGACCGAGAGCGAGCTGCTCAAGCTCCGCTCCTTCGGGCGCACCTCTCTCCGCGAGGTCAAGCGCAAGCTCCAGGACATCGGGCTCGACCTCGGCTTCGAGCTGCCCGACGGATACCAGATCACCCAGCCGGAGGGCATGGCCTAATCGCCACCCACGGCTCCATTCGCACCGGAGTCCCACGATGAGACACCGCAAGGCAGGCTTCAAGCTCAACCGCACACGCAGCCACCGCACCGCGATGCTGCGCAACATGGCCGCCTCACTCTTCGAGCACGGCCAGATCACCACCACGATCCCCAAGGCCAAGGCCCTCCAGCCCTTCGTCGAAAAGATCGTCACCAAGGCCAAGCGGGGCGACCTCCACGCACGCCGACAGGTCATCGCCATGCTCGGCGCAGACCGGCACGCCTTCGACTGGAGCCACATCCCCAAGAACGCCTCCGACGACGAACGCAACGCCGTCGAGGAGCTCCGCGAGCGGGCCCAGCAGTTCTTCGACATCCCCGACGCCGACCAGGTCGAGCGCAACCGCTACGGCGAGCTCCGTAAGGCCCCCAAGCTCGTCCGACACATCTTCGAGAACGTCGCCCCACGCTTCGAGGACCGCGACGGCGGCTACACCCGCATCATCAAGCTCGGCGTCAACCGCCTCGGCGACAACGGCGAGCTCTGCGTCATCCAGTTCTGCGGCGCCGAGGACGGCCCCGAGATCGGCGGCCAGCCCTCCGGACGCCGGCGCCAGGCCGACCGGCGCACCGCCTACTGGGCCAAGATCCGCAAGGGCATGAACGAGGCCGCCTCCGCCGCCAAGGCCGACGAGCCCGCACAGGACACCGCCACCGCCGACGCCCCCGAGGCCACCGACGAGGGCGACAAGAAGGACGGGGACTGACCCCCAGGGCCCTCCGCGAGGCATCCACCGGTCGCCCACGACCGGATCCCTCGCAGCCTCTTGCCCACACCCGAGTTACCATGCACACCCGCCGGACACGCGCCGGCGGGTGTTTTCGTCCACAGCCCGTCGCGAACCCGCCCCGGCCGTCAGGAGATCCCGCCGTGCGTACCCCCATCCATGCCCTCGTCCTCTCGCTCGCCCTGACGCTCGCCGGCTGCGGCTCCGGCTCCGAGGAGCCCGAGCGCCTCCCCACAGACGACGCCGCCACCCAGCAGACGCCCCCCGCACAGCCCGAGCAGGACGACGAGCCGGAGGTCATCGACCAGGCCGCGGGTCGTCCCGTCGAGCCCGTCACAGGCGCCGACGCGGGCGACGTAACGGACCCGGCCGACGCCGACCCCAGTGACGCCGAGCAGCCCACCCAGAGCCCGCTGGCCAACCTCCCGGGCATCACCCCCACGCAGCCCACGCCGGGCACCCCGGACGCCGACGAGGCCGCCGGCCCGCTCCAGGTCCTCGTGCAGGTCAGCGTCTACGAGCTCACGCCCGCCACCCCCGACGACCTGGCCCCGCTGGAGCAGTACCTGGCCTCCAGCGGGGGCGACACGCTCGCGCCCGCCGCCGTGGACGCCATGAGCCCGCTGCTGTCCATGCTGCAGGGCAACGGCGTGGTGCGCACCGTCTCGGCCCCGCGCGTCCTCATCGCCAGCGGCAAGCAGGCCACCGTCGAGGTCATGTCGCTCTCGACCGGTCAGGCGTCCGGCCTCCCGACCGCGCGCGACTCCCTCCGCATCGCTCTCTCGCCCACCGCCACGCCCGCGACCGGCGAGGGCCGGCCCGCCACCGTCACCCTCGGCTACGAGCTCAGGCTCGCCGAGGCCGACTCCACCCTCGAGATCGTCGCCCAGGACCTGGGGCTCAGCGTCGGCCCCACCGCGACCGCCCGCGCCACCGCCACCCTGCCCGACCAGCACTCGCACTTCTTCGTGCGCCGAGTCGTCGGCGACGACACCGACCGCGAGCTGCTCGTGCTCATCCGCCCGCAGGTCGTCGAGGCGGACCTCACCAAGTAGGCGCATCGGGCGTCGCGCCGGCCCCCGCCCCCAGCCCGCGCGGGTTTCGTCCCCCCGGGGCCGCTAGCATTGCGACCCATGAGCCAGATGCTGGACGCACTCAACCAGATCGAGCGGGACGGGCTGTCGCAGCTCGAGGCCGCGACCGACCCGGACTCCACCGAGGCCTGGCGCATCGCCTTCCTGGGCTCCAAGGGGCGCCTCAAGGGCGTCATGCCCATGATGAAGGACGTCCCGAAGGACCAGAAGGCCGCGGTCGGCAAGCGCCTCAACGAGGTCAAGGCCGCCCTCGAGTCCGCCTTCGAGGCCAGGCAGAACGGCGAGGCCGGCACGGGGTCCACGGGGGCGAGGGGCACAAGCGTGGGGGGGGTGGACGTCACCGAGCCGGGGCTGGTCGAGTCCCGCCACGTCGCCCGCCGCCACATCATCACCCGCGTGCGAGAAGAACTCGTCGACGTCTGCGCCCGCCTCGGCTTCGACGTCGCCGAGGGCCCCGAGCTCGAGGACGACGAGCACAACTTCGTCAAGCTCAACATCCCGGACGGCCACCCCGCGCGCGAGCCCATCGACAACTTCTACGTCGACGACCCGATGACCACCGCCCGCCCGCGGATGCTCCGCAGCCAGACCTCGACCGTGCAGATCCGCGTGATGGAGGACGCCGTCGCGAAGGGGTGGGGGCCGCCCCTCAAGGTCGTGAGCCCCGGTCGCGTCTACCGCCCGGACACCGTGGACGCCACGCACTCGTTCATGTTCCACCAGCTCGAGGGGCTCTACATCGACCGTGGCGTCTCCGTCGTTGACCTCAAGTCCACCCTGCTCCAGTTCGCCCGCGCCTACTTCGGCGAGGACGCCGACATCCGCCTACGCCCCTCCTTCTTCCCCTTCACCGAGCCCAGCTTCGAGTTCGACATGAAGATCGCACTCAAGCCCGGCGAGGCTCCCTCCTGGATCGAGCTCGGCGGGTGCGGCATGGTCGATCCCAACGTCCTCGAGGCCTGCGGCATCGATCCCGAGGTGTGGACCGGCTACGCCTGGGGCATGGGCATCGAGCGCCTCGCCATGGGCAAGTACGGCATCCCGGACATCCGCATGCTCTTCGAGAACGACGTCCGCTTCCTCGACCAGCTCTAAGAACCAGCTCCAAGCCAGCGTCCGGACCGCGGCATCCTGTATCATCCGAGGATGGAGACCGCCACCCCGCGCGAGCGGGCCGACACGCTGCAGTGGTTCCACGCCATGGACCTGGGCGAGTTCCAGACCGCCGGGCGGTTCGGCCGGTCCCAGCGCCAGAACGTGACGCTGCTGCCGGTCTTCGACGCCCTCTCCCGGATCGACGTGTCCGGCCTCCGCTGCCTCGACATCGGGGCCATGAGCGGGCTGGTCAGCTTCGGGCTCGCCCGCCTGGGCGCCTCGTCCGTCGTCGCCACCGACGCCCTCGACGTCGCCTCCTTCCGCCTCGCCCGCGACGTGCTGGGCTTCCGGGGCACGGTCGAGTACCTCCCCCGCACACAGTTCACCACACTGCGCGAGCGGCTCGCCGGGTGCACCTTCGACCTCATCGTCTGCGCCGGCGTGCTGTATCACATGCTCAACCCGTTCGTCGCCGTCGCCAAGTGCCGACGACTGCTCGCGCCGGGCGGCCTCCTCATCCTCGAGACCGCGGTCCTCTCGGGCGAGTCCGAGCCGGTGATGCGCCTCAACCCGGCCTCCCAGCGCCCCGACCCGGAGCCCTACACCTACTGGCGACCGGCGCCCGCCGCCGTGCGCGGCATGCTCCGCCTCGCCTCCTTCGACGTCCTCGACGAGGTCGCGATCGCCGATCCGCCCCGGGCCGCCTTCGTCGCCCGGGCCGTTGCCCCGGACGGGGTCACCGGACGCACCGAGCTCGAGCGCCGCATGCACGCGCTCGGCCTCTGCGACGAGTCCTTCACCCTCCCGGAGCCCCACGCCGACGACACGCCGCCGGGCCCGCAGTACGCCCCCGGTGAGGCCGGGCGCACGCTCGACACCGACGCGTACACTGTCGAATTCCCGTTCCACACCGACCGCCCCAGCGACCCGGTCGGAGTCACCAGAGACCCATCATGAGCGACGCACACACCCAGTTCGATCCCAACGCCGACGAGCTCTTCGTCGATCCCCCCGGCTGGCCCAAGGTCATCGGCATCCTCTCCATCGTCTTCGGCAGCATCTCCGTCTTCTGCGGCGGCATCGGCGCCGCCTTCCTCCCCTTCCAGGCCGGGATGATCGAGGGGCAGCTCAACGGAGCACCCCCGCCGCCCAGCGTCGAGCCCAACGCCATCACCCTCGGCCTCCTCGCGGCCTCCATCGCCATCAACATCCTGCTCGTCGTCGCCGGCTCCATGCTCGTCCTCCGCAAGCCCGCCGCCCGGATGGCCCACCTGCTCTACGTCCTGCTCTTCCTGCCCGTCGTCATCTTCGGCAGCATCAACACCCTCAACGTGCAGAAGGCCACCGAGGAGTGGGCCCAGCAGTACCCCGACAACCCGATCGCACAGTCCACCCTCCAGCAGATGGACATGGGCGTCAACATGGGGCTCATCGGGGCAGTGGCCAACCTCCTGATCGGCCTGGCCTGGCCCCTGTTCTGCGTCATCTGGTTCGGCTTCGTCAAGACCAGGCCCCACCACATGACCGGGGAGGCCCCGCCCGACGACCCGTTCGCCCCGGCGTCCTGATCCCACCAAAGCACCCAACAAACAACGCCCCGGGCCGCAACCCGGGGCGTTGTCCTGTGATCCGAACCCATTCCCGGCCAGCCCCTATATGGCCAACGGACCTAAGGGGACTCCCCTCAATCCCAGCAGACCCAGTGTCCCAACGTGGGGGGGGGGTGGGGGGGTTAGGGGCAGCCGGCGAGGAACTGGGTGACGAACTCGCCGATGTCTCCGTTGTCGATGATGCCGTCGCCGGTGAAGTCGGCCGCGGGGTCCTGGGCGAGGAAGAGCGAGACGAACGCCCCGATGTCGCCGTTGTCCACCACGCCGTCCCCGTTCACGTCCGGCGGGCAGTCGCTCGCCAGGAAAACGGTGTACTCGTTCACGGACGCGTTGCCCGAGGCCTCGGTCGCCACGATCGTGACCGTGTTCTCGCCCGGCGAGAGCGGGCCCGAGAGCGTGTCGCGGTACTCGAAGCGGTCGTACCGGCTCAGCGCGTTGGAGCTCCCGATCAGCGACAGCGGGTCCGTCCCGGGCGCGAGGTTCACGAAGCCGTAGACCCGCTCGGTGGTCCGGTCGGACGCGATCACGGAGAACTCCGGGAACTCGAAGTCGAACGTCTCGCCGTCGGCGGGGAACTGCACCGCGGGCGGCAGGCGGTCGATGTACACCACCTCGCGGAACTCGCTGAAGATCGGGCTCGTGCCCGACGGGCGCTGCTTGAACGCGATCACCGTCAGGTAGTGGAAGCCCTCGCTCAGGCGTGTCGCGTCCACCGCCTGGCGGTACAGCCCGGTCGAGCCGCCCGACCCGAAGGCGGGCTGGTTGGTCGTCACGAACTGCTCGAACCCGCCCAGCACCGGCTGGGCCAGCGAGAAGTCCGGCGACCCGTTCCCGTTCCAGTCCCGCGCGCCCTGGTCGATCCGGAACAGCGCGTTGTCGTCGGTCGCCGGGTCCAGCGGGTCGGCCTGCGACGTCTCCAGCCGGATCGTCATCGTGTCGGTCGTCACGATCGGCACCTCGCTGAGACGACGGAACGGCAGCGGGATGTTCGACGCGTCCGGCGGCACCGTCGAGACGGACTCCTCCAGGCTCAGCACGCCCTCCGGCAGCGCCTCGGCGTACACCAGGTACCCGCGACCGTGGTCCGTCACCGCGCTCGAGCTGTTGCGAGGCACCGTCAGCGTCACGCTCCCGTTCGCGCCGACCACGATCGTCTCCGGGACCGTTCCCGCCGGATCGACGTCCGGGTTCGCGGCGTTCCCCGTCTGCTCGTGGATCCGCGTCCCCTGCGGCCACGACGTGTTCACCGTCACCGTGTTCGTCCCGGGGTCCCAGCGGTCGTTCGCCGCCAGCAGCGCGTTGGCCCGCCCACCGGCCGCACGCTCGAACACCGCCACGTCCGTCGGGATCCCCCCGAGCGGGAAGAAGAACCCGTACCCCACCTCGTTGCGGATGTTCAGCAGCGTCGTGAGCGCGTCCCCGATCCCCGAGCCGGTCGGGTCGAACCCCAGCGCGTTCTCCATCCCGGCGCGCGGGTAGAACCCGCCCGTCCGGGCGATCTGGCGCGCGTTGTGGTACACGATGCTCCGCCCCGGCGCCAGCAGCATCCACGCGTGCATCGGCAGCGCGTGCTGGCGGGCGCTGGGAACGGGCGGCGCCGAGCCGCCGTCGCCCGCAGACCCGTTGTCGTGGCTGAACACGTGGTACATGCCCATCGAGCCGTTGATGAACCCGTCGTCGGCGAAGTCCAGCAGCGCGTTGTCCCCGTTGGAGGTCAGGCTCGCCCAGCTCCCGAACCCGCCCGCGTTGAGCAGGTCCCGGAACCGCGCAGACCCCTGGATGTCCAGGGCGTCACGGTTCGCGAAAGAGTCCTTCCGCACGTACTCGCTCAGGATCTGGAAGTTCCCACGCACGTTCTCGCCGAACGTCAGCGGCGACAGCGTCCGACCGTCCGGCGTCCGCCACGTCAGGTGCACCGCGGCGTCGAAGTAGGTGTCCCAGAAGAAGCTGGGCGCGTGCTTCAGGGCGTCCAGCCGGAAGCCGTCGATCCCCTGCTCCTCCATCATCCACTGCGCCCAGCGCATCAGCAGCCCGGTCGCGTTGTCCTGCACCGCGTCGCCCGCCAGCGGGTTGTTCGTGTTGAACGGGTACCGGGTGAAGCTCTGCGACCCCGGGTTGCGGCTCGTGCCCGGGTTCGTGAACGTTCGCGGCGTGAGCTGCAGGTCCGGGTAGAACCGCGCGTTGCCCGGGTCGGCCCGGTTCCAGACCGTTCCCTCCGGGATGTTGTTCGGGTCCGACGGGTCCACCGGGTGACGGATGAACTGGTTGTTCGACTCCTGCGCGATGTCCTGCAGCGCCACCAGGTCCCCCAGCTCCAGGTCGTAGTTGGACCCGCCCGGGTTCTCGCTCTGCAGGTACCCCTGCGAGTTGCCCCCGTGGAAGTCGCCCCAGTCGTCCAGCGGCTGCAGGTCGCGGGGCGGGTCCGGCAGCGGCACCCAGAACCCGGGCCAGCCGCCCGCCTCGTAGAACCCGTAGTCCGTCCGGCGCCCGCCGTTGTGGTTGAAGATCCCGTCCACGTACACCAGGCCGTTGGCCCGCTGGATCTCGTCCACCGCCGCCCGGAAGGTCGCCTCCGTGCCGTACGTCGTACGCGCCCGGTCGGTCGAGAAGTCCAGCAGCGGCGGCCGGCCCAGGTCGAAGCGGGCGAACGGGTCGTACCCGGCGCTCTGGTAGCTCGCCTTGCTGGGCGGGGGCAGCCAGACGCCCCCGTACCCCGCCAGGAAGAAGTCCGGCACCTTCCGCTCCATGTCGTCCCACTCCTGCTCGAACCACTGCAGCAGGGTGAGGTTGAGCGGCTGGGCCACGCTCGGGGCGCCCATCGCCGCGGTGCCCGCGAGGGCCAGCAGGGTGCGACCGGTCAGCCCGGCGCGTGATACGCATCGCGTCTTCGTCATGGTTCTCGGTCCTCACGTCTCGGCCGGTCTCGACCGCTCAAACATGCCACCCGTACGCACGGCGGCCAGCCCCCTTGCCAAAAAAGACCCCACCGGCTCTCGCCGCGAGGGTCCGATCTCGTTCAGTCGATCACCTGCGTCGTCCAGGAGCGGTACGGATCGATCAGATTGATGGAAACGCCGCTCTGCGGAAGTCCCGCCGCTTCGTACATCTCAGGCGATCCGTAGAACTTCTGCTGTGGGTTCTCGGTGACGAACTCGACGTGCCCATCCGAGAACGTGAAGTAGCCGCCCCTGTTGCCATGGTTGTCGCGCTCGGAATACCCCGTCTCCGGATTGAACCCGATCTCGTCAAGCGTCGCCTGATTCTCGCCGTCGCTGCCGGCACGCCCGCGGACCCAGTCATACCCGTAGAACGCGCTGGTGCTGGCGTCGGAGCTCAGCGTCTCGTCGCCCCACATGACCACAGACGACACCAGGGCACGATCGTCGCGCTGAAGGCCCGCAAAGTAAAGGTAGCTGATGTTGTAGTGAATCGCGTCCTTTTCGCCCGCCGGCTCGACAGGGGTCTTGGTCGTCCCGGTCGCAATCTTGCGACGTGGCGTCGGCCACCGGGGGGCCGTGCTCCAGTAGAGGTCCTCCTTGTCCCGGGCGCACACCAGGCTCTCATAGGAGTCCATATACGGTCGCATCAGCGGCACTTCGTTCCCGTCCGCATAGCGAGCGAAGCCCGTTGAGGGAGAGCCGAAGAATCCAACGTCTCCTTCGGTCTTTCTCGCGTCGAGGTCGATCGTGCCGTCGCCGGCTTGTGCGAGGCTGAACAGACCTGCAACCCCGCCGGCATTGTACTGCAAATCCAGTACCTTCCGACCCGCCCACGTGCGGTACGGCGACGGGTTCGCAGTCATCATCACGGGGAACCACTCGTTGAAGTCGTCCGCATAAAACTGCATGCCCATGCCGACGTTTCGCGCACTCGTCTGGCATTTGAGATTCTGCGCACTCTGGCGTGCCTTCCCCAGCGCCGGCAGCAGGATCCCGATCAGCAGCGCGATGATCGCGATCACCACCAGCAGCTCGATCAATGTGAACGCGCGGCCGCACCAACGGCGGGTCTGACTCATGGATGGGCTCCCTCGAAGACCTGTGCACGCCCCCGCTCATGTCCGGGGGTGTTCCCTCGACGCCCATCCTACGAAGAGCCGCACATGATTACAACCGAACGTGCTTTCGTTTCCAGACCCTTTTGACACCCCGATCGCCTCCGAAACCCCTGTCACGCCCGGGGTTTTCGGACTTCTTGCTCTCATATCTGGCGTGCCCACAGCCGACCGGTCGGAACTCGCCTCGCCAGCGACTCTTAACCCTGCCTGAATAGTGATTTCGGGAACCGGTTTCGAGCCCGGAACACCTTCGCAGCGTCGCAATCACGCCCCGCAATCACGCACTTTTTGCTCGATTTCAATCCGCCCTCGCGATATCCTTCTGAGAATGCTTCTGACACAATGACCCCACGAAAGTGGATACCCGTGTCGGGCAACCCGGCGATCGGTCGCCGGGACAATCAGTTCCTGGTTCGAGGGAGACCCAGAAATGAAGACTTTCCGTTTGACCGCCGCGGCCGCACTCGCCGCGACCGCCGGGCTTGCCATCGCGCAGCCCACCATCGACGGCACCGTGAGCCCGGCCGAAGAGTCGCTGTACACCATCAATTTCATCCAGGACATCCCCACCGGCTTCGGTGACGCCGTCGCAGGCCAGTTCCGCCCCGGCCAGCCGGGCGGCACCGTCCAGCTCGGCGACCCCGACCTGGTCACCACCGGCATCGAGATCGCCATCCCCCTCTCCGCCCTCGGCGGGGCCACCTCCTTCGACTTCTTCGCCGCCGTCAACTCCGGCTCGCGCGAGTTCCTCTCCAACCAGACCGTCCACGCCGGCGACCAGCCCCAGAACATGGCCAACATCGGAGGCTTCGGCGCCTTCCCCTTCATCCCCGACTACGGCGTTGATGTCCCAGGCACCCAGTCCATCTCCATCGCCGGCCTCCCGGTCGTCGCCGACGGCTCCATCGCCATCGACGGCACCCAGGACGGCTCCTACGCCCAGGTCTTCGTCCAGAACAACTACACCCAGTTCGGCAACTCCACCTGCGGCGACGTCGCCCCGGGCTGCGGCGGCTCCGAGATCGACAACGTCGCCATGGCCGTCGACTCCAACAACCTCTACATCCACATCGCCGGCAACCTCGAGGGCAACGGCAACGGCCTGGACATGTGGTTCGACACCGGCGCGGGCGGCCAGAACGCCCTCGCGGGCGGCGCCACCGATTCGGGCAACGGCATCGCCTTCTACGTCAACAACCAGGCCGGCACCACCTTCGAGCCCGGCTTCACCGCCAACTACGGCGTCTCGGTCGACTACTCCTTCGGCACCCTGCGCGCCCTCTACGCCGACGTCGACGCCGGCACCGTCCAGCTCGCCGGCGAAGCCGAGACCGCCGACCTCACCACGGGCGGCGCCGTCACCAACGAGGAGATCGCGGGCTTCCTCCTGACCGCCGACAACTCCAACACCGCCGGCGTCCCCGGCGCAGAGATCGGCACCGAGCTCCCCGACGAGCCCGAGAGCCCCACCTCGCCCGACGCCGCGTGGGCCTACGGCTCCGAGATCAACAACATCCGCTCCTACATCGACGTCCCCAACAACAAGCTCTACCTCTTCGTCGGCGGCAACCTCGAGTCCGCCGCCGCCAACAAGTTCCTCTTCTTCTGGGACACCCAGCCCGGCGGGCAGAACACCCTGGGCATCAACCCCGACACCCTCCAGCCCGTCGACAACCCCACCATCTCCTTCGAGGCCCTGCTCGACGGCAAGCTCGGCGGGACCGTCTTCGACGCGGGCTTCAACGCCGACTTCTACAACAACTTCAGCTTCTCCCTCGCGGGCGGCAACGCCGACCCCGTCAACAACTTCGTCGACGCAGTCGCCGTCCGCACCGACGGCGTCCTCATCGACGAGTTCTTCCAGGTCTTCGCAGAGTGGGCCGCCTTCTCCGGCGGCGCACACCCCGCCCTGATGGACTTCCCCGGCACCTACGCCGACCCCGCGGACGGACGCACCTTCCTCGGCACCGACGGCTCGCCCCGCCTCACCACCGCAGCCTTCGGCTCACCCGTCGGCGGGGCCATCCTCGCCGCGGCCAACAACTCCAACACCGGCGGCGTCACCGACACCACCGCCGACTGCGCCGCCGCGGAGGCCGTCAACACCGGCTTCGAGATCTGCTACGACCTCGACGAGCTCGGCTGGGACGGCGCACAGGACATCCTGCTCTTCGCCGCCCTGGTCAACGGCGACCACAACTTCTTCTCCTCACACGTCGCGGGCGACACCACCGACATCACCGGCAACCTCGGCGGCACTCCCATCGACTTCACCACCCTCACAGGCAACCAGTACCTCAACCTCATGACCGACACCGCCACCTGCACCGTCGACCCCTGCGACGCCATCGACTTCACCGGCGACGGCATCCTCGACAACGGCGACATCGGCGCCTTCGTCGCGGCCTTCCTCGCCTCCGACCTCTCCGCCGACATCAACGGCGACGGCATCCTCGACAACGGCGACATCGGCGCCTTCGTCACCCAGTTCCTCGCCTGCGTCTGATCCGAAGACGCGCCCCTCGACACC
>JBICID010000114.1:0-3150 GCA_043101615.1 Phycisphaerales bacterium JB040
CTCGATGGGGAACCAGGTGCTGGAGCAGTTCATGCGGGCGTTCGCGGGGCTGAGCCGGTTGCGGGCGCCGGTGTTCGGCGAGTGCCTGCTGCTGCACGCGGACGCGGACTGGACGGCGCTGGAGCCGGGCAACCCGCTGCACGGGCTGCCGAGCTTCGCGGACCGGATCCA
This sequence comes from Phycisphaerales bacterium JB040, assembly GCA_043101615.1. GTDB lineage: Bacteria > Planctomycetota > Phycisphaerae > Phycisphaerales > UBA1924 > JBLHKT01. Next base: position 172 of record JBICID010000114.1, read on the forward strand.
CGTGTACAACCACACGAGCGACGATGCGTTGAGGATCAGCGAGCACACGAAGAACGATGCGCGCCGGTTGGGGCGGCACGGGCCGCGGACGGTGAGCCCGGAGCGGCTGAGCGAGCGGACCGTGGTGGTGGACTGCTCGGACCTGCGTGGCAAGCCGGGCAAGCCGGCGGCGACGCCGGTGAACGAGCGTCGGATGCACCTGCTGACGGGCGCGGACGGCGCGATGCCGAGCGCCTCGCGCGAGGACTTTGTCTCGACGGCGCGGCGTGTGCTGGACCTGGAGGGCGGGGCGGAGGTGTCGGCCCGGGAGCGGATGTTCGACCACTGGGGCTATCTGCACCGGCCGGAGGAGGTCGCGGACGTGTGGCAGGTGCTGCGGGGCGTGTCGAGCAGCCGCATCGCGGGGCGCGAGGACCGGAGCGGGCCGATCTACCGGCTGCTGCCGGCGTGAGTGTGGGGCTCGTTGGCGTCCGGGTTCTGGCGCAGGACCCGCCGCGGGGCGGCGGGATTGGTTGCGTCGGTCGGGACGCCGAGCAGGGCGTGGTTGGCGTAGGGCGAGCGGTCGAGCGAGATGGGCGAGAGGTCCGAGGTGTCCTCGAAGGTGAGGTGGAGGACGAGGTTGAACTGGACGGGGCCCAGGTCGGCCCGCATGGCGTTGCCGACCTCGGTGTCGGTGAGGGCCTGGTTCCAGATGCGGACGTCGTCGAGGAGGCCGGTGAAGTAGGGCTGGGCGTACTCGCGTCCGACGTTGCCGAGGCGGATGGGGTCGTGGCGTGACTCCATGTGCACGGGGGTGTCGCGGAAGTCGAGACGGACGCCGTTGACGTACACGGCCATGGTGTGGTGGTGGCCGTCGGCGTCGTAGACGGCGGCGACGTGGGACCAGACGCCGAGGGGGAGGTCGAAGGCGATCTCGTCGGACTGGCCGTGTCGGCCGTCGACGCGGAAGGCGAAGTGCGTGGGGTACGCGCGGATGGAGTAGGGGTCGTGCCCGGGGACGTTGATGGACTCCTGCACGAGGATGGCGGTCTCGGCGGTCGGGTAGACGATGGGCTTGACCCAGAGCTCGACGGACCAGCCGCCCTGGCCGGGGTAGGCGAGAGAGGGGGCTCCCGGAATGGTGGCGTGGTCGTCGATGCCGTCGAAGGCGAGGACGCGGCCGGCGATGCGGGGCTGGGCGTAGGTCTGGCTGGCGGTGGGCTCGGCTTTGAGGAGTTCGTCCTGTGTTTTCAGTTCGAGCGTGGGCTGGGTGAGTGTGAGCAGAACGGCGAGGATGGCGTGCATGGTGTGCTCCTTGTGCGAGACCCGTGCACGGTATCGGTGGGAGGTGCGCGGGTGTGCGGTCGGAGCGGGGGTTGTGACGCTGGGGTGACGGGTGCGTGACGCGGGTGTTACTTGCGCCGGAGGGGGCTCACGTTGGTGTGGTTTGGTTGGCGGGGGGCCGCGTGCTTACGCCCGCGGCTCGGATTGGACATCGGTCCGTTCCTGCCCCCCCTCATCCGTCCGCTGCGCGGACACCTTCTCCCCCACCCCCCCAGAGGGGGAGAATGTCGCTGGCGCTCCGGACTTGATTGGGAGCCGGAGGCGGCCCGGATCAGGCTTGGGGGCGGGCGCAGGGGCGGGAACGGCCGGATCCGGCGAGGAGGAAGGCGGAGCCGAACCCGATGAGGGCGATGTTGAGCCAGTCGGTATCGCCATCGTTGAAGACGGTGAGGAGGAGGGCGAGCACGATGACGCTGAGGCCGACGAGCACGGCGTTGGACAGGGTCATCGCGGTGGCTGGCGGGCAGGGCATGACGGGTCCTCTGTGGGGTGGTCAGTCGCGTGCGAAGAATCGTAGTTTGCAGCGGCTGCGGGCGGTGTCGGCGCCGGCGATCGCGGCCCAGCCGAGGAGAAGGAAGAGGAAGGTGTTGGTGCTGTTGTCGGTGTCGAGGGCGACGATCAGCATGGCGCCCGCGATGGCAAGCGAGGCGATGATGACGGGGGGGATTCGGGAACACAGGCGCATATGGGCCTCCTCGGGAGAGTCATTCCGGATCGGGGCGGGGTTATTTCGTTCATCAGGGAAAGCGGGCCCGGGACACTCATTTTTGGGGCTTGCTTGGGTTCGCGGGTTGGGGTAGGGTGCGCTGGCCGGGGAGGCGATGGGCCTTGCTTGTGGCGGATCTGGCACGCACGCGAGCGGAGGCATGGGATGGCGAAGCACTGGATCATCACGAATCGGTCGGTGGACGAGGACGCGACGGACGGGCACGGCGTGAGGGACGGGTCGCAGACCAGGCGGCTGAACGGGCTGCCGACGTTCCGGGTGGCGACGTTCGACGCGGACGGGCTGGGGGACAAGCCGAGCAAGAAGGACCTGCTGGGGGCGGTGCGATTTGTGAAGGACGGGTTCGTGGACGACTATCGGGGGATTCTGGAGGGGGGGACGCCGCGTGTGGGGTCGGCGCAGATGTTCCGTGAGCTGTACGACTCGATGCGGGCGGGGGTGGAGGCGGACGCGAGCCCTGAGACGCGGGTGTGCGACGCCTTGGTGTTCCTGCACGGTTTCAACTACTCGTGGGCGGACAGCCTGAAGCACCTGCACCGGCTGGTGCGGGTGTACGCGGACGAGGCGGCGAGCCCGGTGAAGCACGTGGTGTACCTGAGCTGGCCGAGCTGGGGGAGCCAGCTTCGGTACCGGAGCGACCAGGAGATCGCGCTGCAGGCGGGGATCGCGTTCGGGCGGCTGTTCTCAAAGGTGGTGCACTTCTACCGCGACGTGTTCGGTCCCGATCCGGAGGACCCGGACTACGAGCCCGCGGCGTTCTGCGGGGGGCGGGTGCACCTGGCGGCGCACTCGATGGGGAACCAGGTGCTGGAGCAGTTCATGCGGGCGTTCGCGGGGCTGAGCCGGTTGCGGGCGCCGGTGTTCGGCGAGTGCCTGCTGCTGCACGCGGACGCGGACTGGACGGCGCTGGAGCCGGGCAACCCGCTGCA